>NZ_CP060388.1:3690000-4372398 GCF_014280435.1 Sphingobium sp. KCTC 72723
CGCTGCCGCGCCGGGTCTGGGTTGCGCCATATTGATGGCGGGCGTGGTGTTCATGGTGGGCAAAATCCTGCCGCCGATGCCCGCACCGGCACGCCTTGGCCTGCTGGTGCCGGTGGGGGGAATCGCGTTTCTGGCAGCACTGACATTGTGCGCGCGCGGGACGCTGATGGAACTGATCGGGTTGGTGGTGCGACGTAGGGCGCCGGTGCAGGCAGCCACCTGAACCGGCGCGACGGCGGGGTCAGGCCGTCTGGATATAGTCGCGGAGCGAACTGGCTTCCGATTCGATGGCGTCTATGCGGAATTTCACCAGATCGCCGATCGAGATCAGCCCGACCAGCGCGCCATCGACCACCACGGGCAGATGACGGATGCGCCGCTTGGTCATGAGTGACAGGCCGTGGATCACCGGCGTCTGATCGTCGATCGTGATCGGCGGGGTAGTCATCACATCGCCGACGCTATGGTCGAGCGCGGCTGCGCCATCGGTGGCCACGCGGTAGACGAGGTCGCGTTCGGAAAAAATGCCCACGACCTGCCCGTCGTCGACCACCGGCACGCAGCCGATTCGCTTGTCCGCCAGCAATTTGACCGCCGACAATATGCTGTCGGTCGATCGCACCTGAACGACTTGCCCCCCCTTGCCCTGCAATATCGCTGCAATGCTCATGGTCGCTCTCCTGTGTTGGACATTATGGCCTGGGCCTTGATGATCCCACTTTCGCGGCCCAAAGAAAAGGGATGACACGCAAACAAGCCCTAGACGATCCGCAGATTGCCGCAACCGCATGGGGCCGGTTCCGCCGCATCATGGCATGGATGGCCGTGGGGGGGGCGTTGTGCGTCATCCTGGCGCTGGGCTTCCTGCGATGGTGGGCCGGGCCGATGCCGATCCACATGATCATAGCGACTGTCATTGGCGTGTGGTTGACGTTCATGTTGGGAACGGGCCTGATGGCGCTGGTATTTTTGTCGAGCGGCACGGGGCATGACGAACAGGTGATGGACCGATTGAAGGACGAGGTGACGATAGATGACTGATCCGCGCGGTGACGTGGTGTTGCGGGTTGCCCCGCGTCCGGCCGACATCAACAGCAATGGCCATATTTTTGGCGGATGGGTGCTGAGCCAGATGGATATTGCCGGTGGCATCGTCGCCGGGCGAATCGCGCAGGGTGCGGTTGCGACAGTCGCGATCGAGGGGATGAAATTCATCACGCCCATCCTGTTGGGCGATGTCGTGTCCGTTTATGCCCAGGCGGAACGGCGTGGGCGCACGTCGGTAGCGATCCGTATCGACGTGGTGGCGACGCGCGGCGGGGGCGAGGAGCAGGTGGACCTGACCAGCGGGCTGTTTACTTTCGTGGCACTGGACGAGCATCACCGGCCGCGCCCGCTGCCCTGATAGCTTTTATTTGCGGGGCGCGCGCAGGCGATAGTCGAGGCGGGCCGTGCCGTTCGCCGGGACCGTGACGGTCCATAGCCACTGGCCATCGCGGCGGGTGAGGCGACGCGACGGCGACTTGATAGGCGCTGCCGGATCATCGGCAAGGGCGATTTCCGCCATCATTGGCGTGTCGGCAGCGTTGGTCAGGATGATATGTCGCCCTGCCCCATCCCCCGCCAGTTCGTAGCGCCGCTGCGGGCTGTCGCCTGCGGGCAATTCGACCTTTTCCCCTACCGCATGATCGCGCAGGCGAGCTTGGGCGAGCAGCAATTGTTCCACGCCATGATCGGCGAAAAGCGAGACGGCTCCGGCAGGCAGCGGCACGCCTGCGCCCGATTCGCGGCGGTTGGCAAAACGGATGATGCGGGTGAGCGCGCCGCTCTGCACGCCACTGGCCGCGACGCGCGCCCGATAATGAGTCGTCGTGGCGATCGATGCCTGATGCAGCAGCGCGACCTGCTTCTGTCCGCTGGCGCGGATGTCGACGGCCATGGGCACGCGGTAGAGTTTGACGTCGCCCAGTTCTTCCTGCTGCGCGATGCGGTGCGCCGTTACGACAATGTCCTGCCGCGCCATCATCGCCATCGGCGCGGGCGGCGGCGGTGGGGGCGGGGGTGGAGGAGGCGGCGCACCGGCATAATCGCCACCCTCCCCTTCATAGGTCGGGAGCGGCCAGCATTGCAGATAGAGCGGTGGCGCCTGGGGCGCCTGCGCCAGTGCGGCATAGTTGGACGTGCGGTTGATCCGTCCTGCCACCGCCGCCAGCCGGGCGTCGGAGAAGGAGATGCTGTTGGCGTTCGCGACGGTGAGCCAGCCGAACAGGTCCAGCCGGTCCGCGCCAAGATGCGCGACATAGCTGGCGCCCCAGTCGAACCCGGTGGCAAGATAAGTGAGCGTGACTGAAGCGCTGACCGCCCGGTCGCTGCGAGTCGTGACCGATAGGACGGGCGTGACCGACAGGTCGGGCGGCACGGCGTCCTGCAATATGGTTTCGGGCAGGCCCGAACAGCGCAGCGCCTCCACCCCTTGCGCGCTTTCGATCACCAGTGCGCCGTCGGGCGAGGAGCGGACGATGGCATCCTGTTCGATCACCTTGCCCGTCGCGGGGTTGGTGCGGCGCAGATGGACCGACTGGCCCAGCGCACTGAGCGCCAGCGATGCAGGGGAAAGCAGGCGGGCGTCGCGGTTTTTCTGGACGACACCGCCCGGCAGGCCCGTGACGACGGCGCTGACCGCGATCATGCCGTCGGCGACCCCTTCGAACCGGATCGTGGATTCGCCAGCGGGCAAGGCGATGCGCCGGGTTTCGGTGATGAGGGCAAAGCCGCGCGGAAAGCGGGGATTGATCGCGCCTTCCCCCCGGTCGGGATCGCGATAGACAGTGACAGACAGGCTGTCAGGCGCGGGCGATGTTACGACGCTTTGTGCCGACGCCGGAACGGGCGCGAGCGCGAGCAGCAGGATCAGCCAGCGGGGCATGGCAGGGCCGTCAGTAACGGGTTTCGAAAATGGCGGTCAGGGTCGCCGTTCCGTTGGCAGGGACCGTTACCGACCAGCGCGCCGCTGCGCTGTCCACCCGTTGCGAGGGCAGGCTTTCGCTGACGATGCGGGTGTCGTCATAGGCGAAATCGAGGCCCGCCTGCGTCAGTTCGACCGTGACTGGCTCCGCCTTTGCATTGGTGAGGTCGTAGCGCATGTGGCTGCGCCACTTTGCGCTCGACACCCGTTCGCGCTGTTCGACGACAGGCTTGACCTTCACATCGAAGGCATCGCCGGTAGCGAGCGCCAGATCGCTGCCCATCGGGGTATGATCGACGGCATTTTCGCCGATGAATTGCGGCGCGCCGGATGCATCCTTCATATAGAAGCGCACGGTGCCAGCGGGGAGCGCATCGCCCAGCCCCCCTGCCCGCGATGTCGAAAAACGGACGACGCTTTTGGCGCTTTGCGGTTCTTCGCTGCTGGCCAGCCAGCCATTGCGATAGGCATAGGCCGCCATGGCAGGCACGCCTTGCACGTCGAGGAAGCTGACCTGTTTGGTCTGGCGTTGCGCGATCGTGGTGCGGGCGGGCAAGGGATAGAGATAGAAGTCGCCCAATTGTTCGCGCGGCGCGGTTTCGGTGCCGGCGCGGCGAATATTCGCCGGGCGCGGCGGGGCATAGCCGCCACCATTGTTCTGGTTGACGCTGCCCGCCACCAGCAGGGTGCGGGCATTGCCATAGGTCGTGCCGCTATTGTTGGTCAGCGTTACCCAGCCCTGCACGTCGATTCGCCCGGCCTTTGCATCGAACAGAGCGACATAGTCGGCTGCCCAGCCAAGGCCCGGCGTCAAATAGCGGATCGCGGCGGCGCGGGTGCCTGCACGAGCGCTGTCGACCGTGACCGACAGGGTGGGGCGGGCGCGCAGATTGGCCGGCACCTTGTCGAAGATCACGCGCACGGGCAGGCCATCGTCGCGCAGCACTTCGATCCGCTGGCCGATTTGCAGCACGACGCCACCATTGACGCTCAACACCTTCGCCTGTTCGCGCAGTTCCGCGCCGGTCGCAGGGTTGGTGCGGACGATGGTGACGGTGCGCCCTATCGCCTTTTCCATCAGTTTGGCAGGCGACAGCAGGTCGAAGTCGAAATTCTGTTCGACGATCGAGGCGGCATCGGCAGCAAAGGACAGGGTTTCAGGGCGAATCTGCGCCGATACGTCGGGAAATTCGATGCGGCTGATCCCGGCGGAAATCGCTACCTGCCGCACATCCTGCACCAAAGCGAGATTGTCGTTGTAGATGGTTACGGCCACATCGCCCTGCGCCGATGCGCCGGTCGGATCGGCCACGCCCTGCGCCAGAGCGAGGGCGGGCAGCGCGCAGAGCAGGGTCGGCAGCAGGCGAAGCGCGATCATCAACCAGTCTCTCCCGTCATTTCGCCAGCCTTGTGCCGGATCGCGCCGGGATTGGGAAGCGGGCATGAAGAAGGGGACGGCGCACCGGGCGCCGTCCCCTTCTTCATGCAGCCGATGCCGGAGCGCTTATTCAGCCGCTTCGGTGGCAGGACGTGCGCGACGGGTGCGCTTCTTGGGCGCTTCCCCGGCAGTTTCGCCGCCCGCTTCGCTGTCATTGTCGGCGCGGGCAATCGACGGCGGCAGCAGGGATAGGTCAAGACCTTCGCTCGGTTCGGCAGCGGGAGCGGCATCCACCTTGCGCGGGCGGCCACGGCGCGGACGGGGCGCTTCGGCCTCGACCTGCGGAGCGGGCGCTTCGACCTGTGGCGCGGGCGCTGCTTGCGCGACGGGCGACGGCGGCGTCACGTCGGCCTGGGGCCGCGCTTCGTTTTCAGCATAGACCGGACGATCCGACTGGACGGGACGATCGCGACGCGGGCGGTCGCGGCGGATGCCCCGATCGTCCCGGCCTTCGCGCGGTTCGTCCTGCCGGCGATTCTGGTCGCGCGCGTTCTGGTCCCGACCATTTTGCTCACGGCCATTCTGTTCACGAGGCGCGCGATCATTATAGTCGCGGGGTGCGCGATCGCCCTGTTCACGCGGCGCACGGTCGTTTTGCTCACGGGGCGCACGGTCGGCCTGATCGCGCGGGGCGCGGTCATTATAGTCGCGCTGGGGGCGATCATATTGCGGCTGTTCGGCGCGGGGGGCTTCGTTGCCGCTGTCGTCATTGCCGTCGAAATCGTCGCTGCCATCATAGTCGAGCGATTCGTCGTTGCGGCGGAAGCGGGGCTGCTGACCCTGGGTCTGGCCCTGTTCTTCCTGACGGGCGCGATTGTCAGCCAGTACGCGGAAATAATGATCGGCGAACTGAAGATAATATTCGGCGTTCACCCGGTCGCCCGCCATCTGGGCATCGCGCGCCATGTTCCTGTATTTCTCAAGAAGCTGGGTCGCGTTGCCGCGTGCGCGGCTGTCGATACGGTTGCCGTTGTCGCCACCGCCCCGATTATTGCCGCTGGGACGTCCGTTGTTGTTATTGTTCCGGCCGCGATTGCGGCGACCGGCCTGCCGGTTGTTGATCAAGAGGTGATCCTTGCGTTCGCTGTCATCAAATTGGCTGAAAACACTGTTCCGTCGCCATCCCCAAGCACGGCCCGCACGTCAGGCCGGATACGGCTCCGCCGGGGATGGCCCTTAAAGAGCCATCGCCTCTAGCTGCCAGCGGCGTCTGCGCAGCAGCGCCGTCGTGACTTTCAGGAGCGTAGAAAACAGCCTTTTCCTCCAATGATCTAACCGATCATGTCGTCAGAGAGTGCCGTTCCTGCTGTCGATGTAGTGGCTTTCACAGGATAAACCAAGCCATTTTCGCTTATGGGCCAGCATTTCGCCGCTTTGGCCGGGTTCAGGCCAAAGTTGCGACCAGGCAACGATCATGCCCGGCCAGATCGCGCAGCACCCGGACGGCCAGTCCCGCATCATGCAGCAGGGCCGATACCGATGCCCTTTGGTCGTAGCCAATCTCTATCGCCGCCATGCCGCCCGGCGCGATCAGGCGCGGCAGATCCGGCGCGATGCGGCGATAATCGTCCAGTCCTTCGGCCCCGGCGAACAGCGCGCTGCCCGGTTCGGACAGCACATCGCCCGAAAGGGGTGCGGTGCTGGCGATATAGGGTGGGTTGATGAGCAGCAGGTCGAACTGGCCGTCGACCCCCTGCGCCCAATCGCCGGATTGAAAGGCCGCGCGGTCGGCCAAGCCAAGCCGCACGGCGTTGCCGCGTGCCACCGCCAGCGCGCCCGGCGACGCATCGACGCCAAGGCCGCGCGCATCGGGCCACTGGTCGAGCGCGGCGAGCAGCAGCGCGCCGGAGCCAGTGCCAAGGTCCAGCACAGTCGCGGGTGCGCGGTCGGCGAAATGGGCAAGCGCCGCTTCGATCAGCGTTTCGCTGTCGGGGCGGGGGATGAGGACGTCCGGCGTGACATCCAGGGCGATCGTCCAGAAATCGCGGGTGCCGGTGATATAGGCGACGGGTTCTCCGCCACGGCGACGGTCGAGCAGCGCAGCGAAGGCTGGCGGCACGGTCAGGTCGCGCTGGCGCAGGAGGAGGTCGTTGCGGGTCAGGCCCAGCGCATGGGCCATGAGCAATTCGGCGTCGAGGCGCGGCGTGTCGCTGGCGACAGCGAGATGGACAGTCGCGGCGCGTAATGCGTCGGCGATGGTCATGGCCATCGCCGCCGGATTTTCGCTCACCCTACCCCGTCCAGTTGGGCGAGGCGAGCGGCTTCGTCTTCGGCGATCAGAGCGTCTATGACTTCGGCCAGGCCCGGTCCTTCGAGGATTTCGGGCAGGCGGTGCAGGGTCAGGTTGATGCGATGATCGGTGACGCGGCCTTGTGGAAAATTATAGGTGCGGATGCGTTCGGAACGGTCGCCCGAACCCACCATCGCCTTGCGCGCGCCCGCCTGTTCGCTGTGGGTGCGTTGCCGTTCGGCTTCGTAGAGGCGGGCGCGCAGCACCTGCATCGCCTTGGCCTTGTTCTTGTGCTGCGAGCGTTCGTCCTGCTGGATCACCACCAGGCCGCTGGGCAGATGGGTGATGCGGACGGCGGAATCGGTTGTGTTGACGTGCTGGCCGCCAGCGCCGGACGCGCGATAAATATCGATCTTGAGGTCGCCATCGGCGATCTGGACGTCGACTTCCTCCGGTTCGGGGAGGACGGCTACAGTCGCGGCGCTGGTGTGGATGCGGCCGCCGCTTTCGGTGACGGGGACGCGCTGGACGCGGTGGACGCCGCTTTCGAATTTGAGTTTGGCGAACACGCCGGTGCCGGTGATCGAAGCGACGATTTCCTTGAAACCGCCCGCTTCGGACGCATTGGCCGACAGCGCCTCCAGCTTCCATCCGAGCGTGTCGGCATAGCGTTGGTACATGCGGAACAGGTCGCCTGCGAACAGAGCCGCTTCGTCGCCGCCGGTGCCAGCGCGGATTTCCAGCATGGCGGGGCGCGCGTCGGCGGAATCGCGGGGCAGCAATTGCAGCGCCAGCGCGCGTTCGGCGGCGGGCAACTGGCTCTTGAGGTGCTGCATTTCCTCCTGCGCCATTTCGCGCATGAGGGGGTCTGCTTCTTCGCCCCCGGTCATGGTTTCTAACGCGGACAGTTCCTGCCGCAGGCGGCGCACTTCATGCGCGGCGCGGGCGACCGGTTCGATCTCGGCATATTCCTTCGACAGGCGCACGAACATGTCGGGCGCCAGATCGGCGCGCGTCATCGACGCCTGCACCTCATCCCGGCGCGCTTCGATCTGCGCAATGCGTTCGGGGGAGATGTGCATTAGGCGTTTGGCAACTTTATCACTGCGTCAAACTGGCTCCCTTGCGGTTTCAGCAAATGACTATCTATTACGAAATTATCCTTAAGGATTTCTAGGAGCTTAAGCACTATGCCATCACCAGCTTCATGATCTTGATTAGCTCTGATGGATATACCAACATTTAAGCCGCCATCTCCTAGCTGTCGTTCGGCAGTAACAACAATCCGGCTTCTAGACCTAGTCCTAGTAGCCAACTCAAAGCGTCTTTTAGTATTCCCCCTGAATGCCATATCAGAACGCAAGCCGGCACGCCTTAAAGCTGCGATAATCCCTGTTGCATATGCCTCTGCCCCGATATTTTCAGGAATGATCGTGACATCTGGCCGCTCTACCTCCGGCGCATCCACCAGCATCGCCAGCCGTTCGATCCCCGCTGCCCAGCCGACCGCAGGCGTGGCGGGGCCGCCGAGATTTTCGATCAGGCCGTCGTAGCGGCCACCGCCCAGCACGGTGCCTTGCGCGCCGAGGCGGTCGGTGATGAATTCAAAGGCGGTGTGGCGGTAATAATCGAGGCCGCGCACCAGCCTGTCATTGCGGTGATAATCGACGCCAGCCGCCCTGAGGCCGCTCGTCACCTTGTCGAAGAACAGGTGCGCTTCGTCGGTCAGATATGCGTCGATGCCGGGCGCGCTGTCCGCGATGGGGCGGTCGCGGGGATCCTTGCTGTCGAGGATGCGGAGCGGGTTGCGGTCGAGTCGGGCGCGGCTATCTTCGCTAAGTTCGTCCATATGGGCCGTGAAATGTTGGATCAGCGCGGCGCGCCAGGCGTCGCGGCTGGCGGCGTCGCCCAGCGTGTTGAGCGTCAGCGTCACGCCGTCATTGATGCCCAGTTCGCGCAGTAATTGGTCAGCAAAAACAAGGAGTTCCACATCCGCGCTCGGCTCGCCCGCGCCGATGATCTCCGCGTCGAGCTGATGGAATTGGCGGAAGCGGCCCTTTTGCGGGCGCTCGTACCGGAACAGCGGGCCGTGGGTCGCCACTTTCAGCGGCGCATATTGCTGCCAGCCTTCGGTAATGTAGGCGCGGCTGATACCGGCGGTAAATTCGGGGCGCAGGGTCAGCGAATCCCCGCCGCGATCCTCGAACGTGTACATTTCCTTGGACACGACATCGGTGGATTCGCCCAGCGAACGGGCGAACACGGCGGTGGATTCGAACACGGGGACTTCGACCCGCTGAAAGCCGTAGAGTTTGCGCACCCTGTCGAAGGTTGCCACTACATGCGCGAAGCGTTCCGCAAACGCATCGGGCGTGCCGCCCAGCATATCCTGCGTGCCGCGAACAGGACGCGGCGTTTCGATTTTGGCCATGGGGTTGGGCCTTTAGCGATGTTTGTTCCCTAAGGAAACGCGCTTTTTACGGGCGTGCATCAAGGGGTGGACGCGCGCCGTGCATCGCGCCATGCTGAACCCATGCGGGCCGTCCGGCCCAGACCAAATTTTCGGAGACGTTCATGATCCGCAGCCTTGCTGCCGCCCTTTTCCTGTCCACCGCGATTGCCAGCCCGTTGCTGGCGCAGGAGGCCATCCGGTCCAGGCCCACCGCCCTGCCCGTCAATGACGCGACCCCCGCGCCACAGGACGCGCCCTATCCCGGCGGCACGATAAAGCTGGAGGTCGATGCGAGCGACACGACCCAGCGCATCTTCCGCGTGAAGGAGACGATCCCGGTCGCAACGAGTGGTCCGATGACGCTGCTGATGCCGCAATGGCTGCCGGGCAATCATGCGCCGCGCGGGCAGATCGAGAAGCTGACGGGATTGACGATCACCGCCAATGGCCAGAGCGTGCCGTGGAAGCGCGATCCCCTGAACGTCTTTGGCTTTGTCATCGACGTGCCGCAGGGGGCGAAGAATATCGTCGCACAGTTCCAGTTTCTGTCGGCGACTCAGCCCAATCAGGGCCGGGTCGTGGTGACGCCCAAGATGCTGAACATTCAGTGGGAAAGCGTCTCGCTCTATCCGGCGGGCTATTATACGCGGCAGATTCCGGTGCAGGCGACCGTGACCTATCCCGCCGGGTGGCAGGCCGCGACCGCGCTGCGTGGGCGTCGGATGGGCAATGCGATCGCCTATGACGTGATCGATTATGAAGCGTTGCAGGATTCGCCGGTCTTTGCGGGCAGCCATTTCAAGGCGGTCGATCTGGGCCATAATGTCACGCTGAACATCGTGGCGGACGATGCCGATGAGCTGGATTACAAGCCGGAGCAGATGGCAAAGCACAAGAAGCTGGTCGATGAAGCCGGCGCTTTGTTCGGCGCCTATCATTTCGACCATTATGATTTCCTGCTGGCGCTGACCGACGAGATGGGCGGCATTGGCCTGGAGCATCACCGCAGTTCGGAAAATCAGGTCGAGCCGGGCTATTTCAAGAAATGGGAGTCGGGCGAGGCGTTGCTGCACCGCAACCTGTTGCCGCATGAATTCACCCATAGCTGGGACGGCAAGTTCCGCCGCCCCGATTTGCTGTGGACGCCCGATTTCAACGTGCCGATGCAGGATAATCTGTTGTGGGTGTATGAAGGGCAGACGCAGTTCTGGGGCTATGTGCTGGGCGCGCGGTCGGGCCTGTTTTCCAAGGCGGAGACGCTGGACGCCTATGCGCAGATCGCCGCCAAGCTGGACACGGCGGTCGGTCGCCAGTGGCGCGCGATGGAGGACACCACCCATGACCCGATCATGTCGGCGCGGCGACCCAAGGGATGGAGCAGCCAGCAGCGGTCGGAGGATTATTATAATGAAGGGCTGATGATCTGGCTGGAGGCCGACGCGATCATCGCCAAAGCGACGGCGGGCAAGAAGGGTCTGGACGATTTCGCCAAGGCTTTCTTTGGCGTGAAGCCGGGCGATTGGGGCCAGATGATCTATAATCGTCAGGATGTGATCGACACGCTGAACGGCGTTGCGCCCTATGACTGGGCAGGATTTTTCCGCACCTATGTCGACAGCCCGACCAAGGAAACGCCCAAGGGCGGCTTCACCATGGGCGGATACAAGCTGGTCTATGGCGACACGCCCAATGCCATCACCAAGGCAGCCGAGGGCGCGAACAAGATGGTCGACCAGAGTTTCGGCCTGGGCCTGATCGTCAAGAATGACGGCGAGATTTCGGGCGTCGTGTGGGACAGTGCGGCGTTCAAGGCAGGGTTGGCCGTTGGATCCAAGATTTTGGCGATCAACGGCGACGAATATTCGGGCGATGTTCTTAAAGCGGCGGTCACGCAGGCCAAGGAAGCCAAGAAGCCGATGCAGATCATCCTAAAGCAGGATAAATATTACCGCACTTTGACTCTCGATTATTCCGGCGGGCTGCGCTATCCGCGCCTTGAAAAGACGGGAGAGGGTGAAGGCAGCCTCGATAAGCTGCTCAAGCCAAGAACATAATCACCCATAGCGTAACGTGTAGCAAAAGGCGTTTCCATGAATATCGAACTGATCCCGGTCGGCGACGATCCGCCAAACAGCCTGAACGTCATCATCGAAGTGCCGGTCGGTGGCGAACCTGTGAAATATGAGTTCGACAAGGCGTCCGGCGCGCTGTTCGTGGACCGCATTTTGCACACGCCGATGCGCTACCCGGCCAATTATGGATTTGTGCCGCACACGCTGTCGCCCGATGGCGATCCGCTGGACGCGCTGGTCATCGCGCGTTCGCCCTTCGTCCCCGGCTCCGTCGTGCGCGCGCGCCCGATCGCGGTGCTGAACCTGGAAGACGAAGCGGGCGGCGATGAAAAGCTGGTCTGCGTGCCGGACAACAAGACCTTCCCTTATTATGCCGACATCAGCGAGAAGGACGACCTGCCCGGCATCGTGATGGAGCAGATCGAGCATTTCTTCACCCACTATAAGGATCTGGAAAAGACCAAGTGGGTGCGCGTCGGAACGTGGGGCGGGGCGGAAGACGCCAAGCAGATCACGCTGGAAGCGATTGCCCGCTATCAGGCGAGCAAGAAGGCCTGAAGCCAGGCGTTCGAACGAATCAGGAGGCCGCGCAGGGTGACTTGCGCGGCCTTCTTTGTTGGGCCGCACCGGCCCGCACCCCCACCCCTTTTAAGATTGCCATTCGTTGAACAGGATGTGTTCCCGCGCAGGCGGGAACCCAGTTCGGAGCGTGGGACTGGATTCCCGCCTGCGCGGGAACACGGTGCATAAACTCAGATCAGCCGATCGGCTTCCAGCGCGAAGGCGAGCGAATCGCGGCCGCGCGGGTTGCGGGCGTGGAGTTGGGCGTCGGCCTGGGCGAGGCGCTCCACCCCCATGGTCAGTTGTTCCTCCGGCAGCGTGAAAGGCAGGCGCAGGAAGCGTTCGAACGCCCCGGATACGCCGAAACGCGGGCCGGGAGCGACGCGCACGCCCAGGCTTTCGGCGAGCGCCGCCAGCGCAGTCGCTTCCCCGCGTGGCAGTTGCGCCCAGAGCGACAGGCCCCCGGTCGGCGATTCGACATGCCAGTGGGGCAGGTGGGTTTCGATAAGGCCCAGCAAATGGTCGCGCCGCCCCCGCAGCATGTCCGCACGCGCGCCAAGCCCCTCCCCTGCCTCGATCAGCCGGGCGACGGCGAGTTGTTCGAGGACCGGGCTGGCCATGTCCATCGTGGTGCGCAGGCGACCGAGCGCGGCGACCGTCTGCGGATCGGCGCGAATCCAGCCGGAGCGCAGGCCGCCCCAGTAGATTTTGCTGGCCGATCCCAGCGTGATGACCTGCCGCCCCGACGGGTCGTGCAGCGCGACCGGCGGCGGCGAGGCGAAATCCAGCCCCATAGCCACCATGGTTTCGTCGATCACCAGCGGCGTGTGGCTGCGCGTGGCGGCAGCGACCAGCGCGCGCCGTGTCGCCGGGTCCATGCTGCGCCCGGTGGGATTGTGGAAATCGGCGATGACATAGGCAAAGCGCGGGGACGTCTGGCGGAAGGCCGCGTCCATGGCGTCGATGTCCCAGCCATGGGTCGGCAGGCCGACGGGGACAGGGACGACATGGGCGCGCTGCAACGCCTGAATCGCGTTATGATAGGTCGGGTGATCGATCACGACCCGGTCGCCCGGCCCGGCCAGCAGCTTGAGCAGGAGCGAAAAGCCCTGCTGCGCGCCATTGGTGACGATGATCTGGTCGGGACTGGTGGGACAGCCGCGCCGTTCATAATGGACGGCGATGGCGCGGCGCAGGACAGGCAGGCCCAGCGGATCATAGCCAAGGTCGCCCAGATAGGAGGGCAGCGCATCCACCGCCGCCGCGATGGCGGGGGCGACGCCGGGTGCGGCGGGCAGCGCGGCATGGGTCCAGTTGAGGAGGTTGCCGCCGGGCGTCATGTCCAGGTCCGCCGGTGCCGACGCAGCGCCGCCGGGCGGCAGGCGCGTGACGCTGCCCGAACCCTGACGGCTTTCCAGATAGCCTTCGTCCCGCAGCCGGTCGAACGCAGCAGCAATGGTGGTGCGCGACAGGCCGAGCGCGGCGGCCAGTTCCCGTTCCCCCGGCAAGCGCACGTCCAGGCCGATCCGCCCGTCCAGCACCAGCATCCGTAGCGCCTGCGCCAGCTGGCGATAGGCGGGCTGCGCGCTGTCCTGCGCGCGCCATGCGCCCAGCAGGCGGAGAAGCGAAGGGGGACGAAGCAGGGAAGTGGACATGGGCATGGCATCCGCATTGGGGCAAGATACAGGCCAGTTAGCCGATATTGGTCCTTTTGGAAAAGGCCAGTTGCGCCGCAAAAGCCCTGTCATGATGAAGATGACGCACCGCCGCCTGTTCCAGTTGTTCTGGGGTCTTTGCCTCTATGGCTTTTCCATGGCGCTGATGTTGCGCGCACAATTGGGGCTGGACCCGTGGGATGTGCTGCATCAGGGGCTGGCCCCGCGCCTGGGGCTGAGTTTCGGCATGACGGTCAATGTCATCGGCGCGGTCGTGTTGCTGCTGTGGTGGCCATTGCGACAGCGGCCGGGGGTCGGCACGCTGGCCAATATCGTAGTGATCGGGACGGCGGTGGACGTGAGCCTGGCGTTGCTGCCGACGCCGGAGGGGTTTGCGATGCAGGCCACATGGCTGATGGCGGGGATTGTCCTGAATGGTATTGCCGGGGGTGCCTATATCGGCGCGGGGCTGGGTCCGGGGCCGCGCGACGGGTTGATGACCGGGCTGTGCCGCCGCACGGGGTGGCCGGTCAAATGGGTGCGCATGGGGATTGAGATTGGCGTGCTGGCGATCGGGTGGATGCTGGGCGGGACCGTAGGGGTCGGCACCATCCTCTACGCTGCGAGCATCGGGTGGATCGTGCATCATGCTTTGCCTTTCTTTCGCATCGTAACGGTTGAAAAGGCAGCGTAAAGATTGACCCGGCGGGGCAGACGGGCATGATCGGACGATCCGTTCGATCCGTCCGTTTCAGGAGCCTGTTCCCATGCGCCCCTTCCTTGCCGCCGCCCTGTTTGCGACGCTGACTGCTGCTGCCGAGCCGCCGGCTTTGGCCCCGCTCGCTTTCGAGCAGATTGCCCCTGCCGGCACGAAGATGCCGCGTTTCAAGGTGGACGCGGCCTGGCCGCAGATGCCCGGCGACCTGCTGCTGGGGCAGGTCAGCGGCGTGGCGGTGGGACCGGACGATAGCGTGTGGGCAGTCCACCGGCCCCATTCGCTGACCGGGACCGACACGGGATTGGCCGAAACACCGCCAAGCGCGGTCTGTTGCAAGCCCGCGCCGCCGGTCGTGCATTTCGCCAGCGATGGCCACTATCTGGGCGGCTGGGGCGGCGCGGCGAGCGCGCCCAAGGTGGATGACGTGACGCAATGGCCATCCAGCCTACATGGCATCTTCGTCGACAAGGCAGGCACCGTCTGGTTCGGCGGCAATGGCAAGGACGATCATGTCGTGCTGAACTACAGCGCGGACGGCACCTATCTGCGCGGCTTTGGCAAGCGGGGCGAGACGAAGGGCAATGACGCGACCGACCGGCTGGGCAATCCGTCCGACGTCAATCATAGCGACGGCATGGTGCTGGTGTCCGACGGCTATGTGAACCGGCGCGTGATCGGTTTCGACGCGAAAACCAATGCGTATAAGGGCCGCTGGGGTGCCTATGCCAAGCCGCCGATCGCGCCCACCCGCGCCGGAGCTTTCGACCAGAGCCATGCAGTCGATCCCAGCAAGGTCGCCAATCCCAAGTCCGATATATTTGCCGACATCGTCCATTGCGTGGTGCCGACGAAGGACGGCCATGTCTATGTGTGCGACCGCAACAACAACCGGGCGCAGCTGTTCAAACGCCGCAAGGACGGATCGCTCAGCTTCGTGCGCGACCTGGTGATCGCGGGCGAGACGGGCGGCACGCACACGGTGACGGACATCGCCTTTTCCCCCGACCCGGACCAGACCTACCTCTATGTCGCGGACATGATGAACGGGCGGATATGGATCTTGCGGCGCAAGACGCATGAAATATTGGGCGCAGTCGGGCGGATCGGGCGGCAGGCGGGGCAATTTACCTGGCTGCACAGCATTGATACCGACAGCCAAGGCAATATCTATACGACCGAGGTCAATACCGGCCGTCGCATACAAAAGCTGGTCTTTACCGGCGTCGAATGAGGAAATGGCCGATGGCGACCGAATTATATGACCTGACCGTGCCCGTGTTCGTGCGCGGGTTGCGCGCTTTGTCCGGCTTGCTGGACAAGGGCGCGGCCTTTGCGGGAGAGAAGGGCGTCGATCCGCTGACGCTGACCGGCGCGCAGTTGATCGCGGACATGAAGCCGCTGACTGCGCAGGTGCAGTTCGCGTGCGATACGGCCAAGGGAGCGGTAACGCGACTGGGCGATCTGGAGCCGGTGGCGATGGCCGACACCGAACAGAGTTTTGCCGATTTGCAGGATCGGATCGCGCGCACAATCGCGCTGCTGGAGGCAGTGCCGCGCGAAAAGATCGACGGGCGCGAGGATGCGGCGGTGGTACTCAAAGTGCCAGGCGGCGAGATTCCCTTTACCGGGCGCAGCCATGTGCTGACCTTTTCCCTGCCCAATTTCTATTTTCATATCACGACTGCCTATGCGCTGTTGCGGCAGGCGGGGGTTCCGGTCGGCAAGATGGACTATCTGGGCGGGGTCTAGAGCGGTTTGCGATCCGATTGCATCGGATCAACCGCTCTAGGATTTTGTTTTGACGCGGTTTAGCTGCGCTGGCCTACGGCTCCGAGTCATCAGATGATTCCATCTGATTAGAAACCGCTCTAACCCGCGATCAGCCGGACAAAGGCGCTCGATACCCAGCCGCTGACGCAGGGGCCGTCATAGGCCTGTTTGCGTTCCACGGGCGCGGTTACGCCGCAATCGGGCGCTTCCGCCGCATTGTCGGGGGCTGAGTCAGGGGCAGCTTCCGGCAACAGCACGACGCCCAGCCATTTCTGGTCGATGCTGCGGGTGCAGACGAACGCGCGTTGGCCCACCGCCAGTTGCGCCAATATCCTGGCGTCGCCAAAGGGAGCCGCGCGCAGCGGCAAGCCCCCCGCCCCGCCGCGCGTCACCTGCCCCAACGTGCCGCAGGCGTCCATCCTTGGTCCGTCCTCCCCGATGATGACGGGCCGGGCAAGTGGCGTGTCCATGCGCGTTTCCGGGGCCGGGGCGTTCGGCCTGTCGGCCAGCGAGCTGTTGGGCAATTCGTCCAGCACCTCGCGGCTGTCGGAACAGGCGGCCAGCATCAGGACGAGAGCGAGGGAACGGATCATGGGCCATGGGATAGACCCCCGCAGCGGCGCGGGGAAGGGGCCATGTTTCGCTTTAGTTTCAGGCCACCTTTCCCTATAGGCTGGGCTATGAGCGATGAACCCGTAAACACCCCCAATAATAACGAATATGGCGCCGACAGCATCAAGGTGCTGAAAGGTCTGGACGCCGTGCGCAAGCGGCCCGGCATGTATATCGGCGACACCGACGATGGCAGCGGCCTGCACCATATGGTGTTCGAGGTTTCGGACAATGCGATCGACGAGGCGCTGGCCGGGCATTGCGACAAGATTTACATCACGTTGAACCCCGACGGGTCGGTGAGCGTCGAGGATAATGGACGCGGCATCCCGACCGGCATCCACACCGAAGAAGGCGTGTCGGCGGCCGAGGTCATCATGACCCAGCTTCATGCGGGGGGCAAGTTCGAGAATACCAGCGACGACAATGCGTACAAGGTATCGGGCGGCCTGCATGGCGTGGGCGTTTCGGTGGTCAATGCGCTGTCCGAATGGCTGGACCTGCACATCTGGCGCGAGGGCAAGGAGCATTATATGCGCTTTGCCTATGGCGATGCGGTCGAGCCGCTGATCGTCACCGGCGATGCGCCGGAAGGCAAGAAGGGGACGCGCGTCACCTTCCTGGCGTCGATGGAAAAGGCACCGGGCGACGGCGCGACGTTCAAGAATCACACCGAATATGATTTCGAGAAGTTGGAGCATCGCTATCGCGAACTGGCGTTCCTCAATAGCGGCGTGCGGCTGTTCCTGGTCGATGCGCGGCATGAGGAAAAGCGCGAGATCGAGCTGTTCTATGAAGGCGGTATCGCCGCGTTCGTGAAATATCTGGATCGCAACAAGACCGCGATGATGCCCGATCCGATCGCGATTTCCGGCACCCGCGACGACGTGACCATCGACGTCGCGCTGGAGTGGAACGACAGCTATTATGAAAATGTGCTGTGTTTCACGAACAACATTCCGCAGCGCGACGGCGGCACGCACCTTGCCGCGTTCCGCGCCGCGTTGACGCGGACGCTCAACAATTATGCGGAAAAATCGGGCGCGCTGAAGAAGGAAAAGGTCAGCCTGACCGGCGAGGATATGCGCGAAGGGCTGACCGCGATCGTATCGGTCAAGCTGCCCGATCCCAAATTTTCGTCGCAGACCAAGGACAAGCTGGTGTCGTCCGAAGTGCGCCAGCCGCTGGAAAGCCTGATGGCCGACAAGATGGCCGAGTGGCTGGAAGAAAATCCCGGCTTCGGCAAGATGATCGTGCAGAAGGTGATTGACGCCGCTGCCGCGCGGGAGGCCGCCAAGAAAGCGCGCGAACTGACCCGGCGCAAGGGCGTGCTGGATATTGCCAGCCTGCCCGGCAAGCTGGCCGATTGTCAGGAGCGCGACCCGGCCAAGTCCGAACTGTTCCTGGTCGAAGGCGATTCGGCCGGCGGATCGGCCAAGCAGGGGCGCAACCGGCATAATCAGGCGATTTTGCCGTTGAAGGGCAAAATTTTGAACGTCGAGCGCGCGCGGTTCGACAAGATGCTGTCGTCCAAGGAAGTCGGCACGCTGATCCAGGCGATGGGTACCGGCATCCGCGACGATTTCAACATCGAAAAGCTGCGCTACCACAAGATCGTCATCATGACCGACGCGGACGTCGACGGCGCGCATATCCGCACGCTGCTCCTGACCTTCTTCTATCGGCAGATGCCGCAGATCATCGATGGCGGTCATCTCTATATCGCCCAGCCGCCGCTCTATAAGGCGACGCGGGGCCGGTCCGAGGTTTACCTCAAGAATGAAGCGGCGCTGGAGCAATATCTGGTCGATAATGGCGTCGATTCGATGGCGCTGGAAACGGCGCAGGGTCCGCGCACGGGCGACGACCTGCGCAGCCTGATCGAACATGCACGGCGGATGCGCGCAGTGATGCGCTATGTGCCGCGCCGTTATAATCCGGGGATTATCGAAGCGCTGAGCCTCAATGGCGCGCTCGATCCCGAACTGTCGAACGAAGCGCAAGCCGAGCGGCTGGCCGCGACCGTCACATGGATGGGGGCGCAGGATGTCGAGGGCCGGTGGAGCGGCAGCGTCGCCGAAGAAGGCGGATTCCACTTCCAGCGCGCATGGCGCGGCGTGACCGACCATCATGTCATAGAGGCCGGGTTCGTCGGTTCGGCCGAGGCACGCAAGCTGCACAGCATCGCGGCGGAAGATGCGGGCAGTTACCTGACACCTGCCCGCCTGATTTCGGTCAAGGCTGCCCAAAATGCGCAGGCTTCAGCGGAGGACACGAGCGCGGACGACTTGCCCGCTGCGCCGGTCAAGGGCGCGATGGTCACGCGGCCGAGCGAATTGCTGGACGCTGTCCTGTCCGCCGGGCGCAAGGGGCTGGCGATCCAGCGTTATAAGGGGCTGGGCGAAATGAACGCGGAACAGCTGTGGGAAACCACGCTGGACCCGGACAATCGCTCCATGTTGCGCGTCGAGGTCGAACAGGCGGATGTCGCGGACGAAATATTTAGCCGCCTGATGGGTGAAGTGGTCGAACCGCGCCGCGAGTTCATTCAGGACAATGCGCTGAACGTCGCCAATCTGGACGTGTGATGCAGCTGATCGGCATCGCGCTGCTGGGCGGGATGCTGGTCGGCTGTGCGCCGGAACCGGCGCAGAATGAAGCCGATAACGCCGCGCCCATGAACCGGGCAGCGCCGTTGGCGGTGGCGATTCGCGATGCGCCTGCCGCTCCGGCGAAGGTGGCGTCGCGCAACGAGCGGAAGATTTTGAAAAGCGACGGTTTTCCCGTTCCACGTGGAACAGCCCCCGCGCCGCGCCCTGCCCCGGCACGGTCCGACACCCCCGCTTATCGCGCGATCGGCACGGAGCCTTTCTGGGCCGTGACGGTGCGCGGGACGACGGCAACGCTGGAGCGGCCGGGCGTGGTGGCGATACCCTTTACGGTGGTGCGCGACACGGATGGCTATCGTGGTGACGGCTTTGCCATGACGATCAGTCAGGGGCCGTGCAGCGACGGCATGAGCGATGCGCTATGGTCCGACCGGGTCGCTATTGCCTTTGGCGAGGGCGTGTTGAAGGGCTGCGGCGGGGCGCGGGAGGATGAAGGCGCGCGCGCGCCCTAATTGCGCCCGTCAAGTTGTTGGACCATCGCGTCATTGCCCTGCGCCTGTGCGACGGCTTTGGCGGTGCGGCCGGATGCGTCGGCCAAGGCCGGATCAGCGCCCGCCTTCACCAGCATCGCGACCTGCACGCTGCGGCCGAACAAAGCCGCCATCATCAGCGCGGTTTGCCCGGCATTGTTGCGCGCGTTTACATCACATCCCGCAGCAAGCAGACGCGCGGCGATGGCGTCATTGCCCTTGAACGCCACGCCCATTTGCGCGGTGTTGCCCTGTGATCCATCCGGCTTGCAGGCGTCGGCACCGGCGTCGATCAGCGCATCTAATGTAGCCGCCTGCCCATTATAGGCAGCCAGAATCAGCGGCGTGAAGCCGCGCGCGTCTGTGGCGTTCAGATTTACGCCAGCCTTCACGAGCGGAGCGATCATGTCGCTGCGGCCAAGGCGCGCGGCGTCGAACAGGAGTTCCTGCCGTCGTTCGGGCGTGGGGAGCGCTTCGGCGGCGGGGGACGCTGCGGCGAGCGTGGTGGCGAGGAGGAGAGCGAGCATCATGGGTCGGCCTTGTTGCAACAATGATCGGTTCGTCCTGAGCCTGCCGAAGAAGGCAAGTCCTTCGACAAGCTCAGGACGAACGGTGTTTGGCTACGCCCTCAGCGCACGGTCAGGCGCTGTTGCGGATAGGCGGCTTCATATTCCGACACCGCTTTGGTCACGTCCGCCATCGGTACGTTCACGGCCTTGGCGATACGAGTGCCGTAATCCTTGTCGGCCTGATAGAAGTAGCTGACCATGATCGTGCGGGTGCGGTCGGACTTTACCTGACCCAGATCGCCGGCGAGGTTGGCGATCAGGTCCGCCTTGTCCTTGGCCGAGAGGGAGCGGTAGAAAATGCCCGCCTGCGCGAAATTATTGGTCTTTTCGATTGGCTTGGCATCGACCGTGGCATTCACTTCATAGGTCGACTGGCCAAATTCCGCTGCGGCCTGCTTTTGCACCGTGGCGGGGAAGTAATTGACGTTGGAGGTCGACCCCGTCCCGTCCATCACCCCGTCCTGATAATTGTTTACGACCGGGGTCAGCGGCTTGTTGACTGGCAACGACATCACGTTCGCGCCGATGCGATAGCGCTGGGTGTCCGAATAGCTGAACAGGCGGCCCTGCAACATGCGGTCGGGCGATGCTTCGATGCCCGGCACCATATTGGCAGGGGCAAAGGCGGACTGTTCGGTGAATTCGAAATAGTTGGCGGGCATCTTGTTCAACGTCATTTCGCCGATCTTGCGGAAGGAGACGTTGAGCCACTCCTTGGTATCGTCGAACGGGTTGTAGTCGAGGCCCGCAAACTGATCCGGCGACATGGTCTGGATCATCAGATCCCAGGTCGGGAAATTGCCCTTGCCCACTTCCCGATAGAGATCGTCGGTCATGAAGTTGAACTGCGCCGCGCCCGCATCCTTGCCGGTCAGGTTCTTCACGCCCTGACGGCTGATCCAGCGGAACTTGGCGAACGTCACCTTGCCCTGGCCGTTCACCAGCTTGAAGGCATGGACGCCATTGCCGTCCATCGTGCGGTAGGAGGATGGCGTGCCGAGATTCGAAAACAGCTGAGTCAGCATGTTGGTCGATTCAGGCGTGTTCGAGAAGAAGTCGAACAGGCGGTTGGGATCCTGCTTGTTGGTGATCGGCGAGGGTTTCAGGCTATGCACCATGTCAGGGAACTGCATCGCGTCGCGGATGAAGAAGATCGGCAGGTTGTTGCCGACCAGATCCCAATTGCCCTGATCGGTGTAGAATTTGGTGGCGAAGCCGCGTGGATCGCGCAGGCCTTCTGGGCTGCCCGATGGGTGGATGACGCTGGAAAAGCGCACGAATACCGGGGTTTCCTTGCCCGACGCGAACAGCGAGGCGCGGGTCAGGTCGCTGATGTCGGCAGTTGCGCGGAACACGCCATGCGCGCCGGTGCCGCGGGCATGGACGACGCGCTCAGGGATGCGTTCGCGGTCGAAGCGCGACAGCTTTTCAATGAGGGTCGTATCCTCCAGCAGCACCGGGCCAAGGTCGCCTGCGGTCTTGCTGTTGCGGTTGGCACCGATCGGCGCGCCATTGTCGCGGGTCAGGTTGGGTACGACGGCGGGTGCGGCTTCGACCGGAGTCGCCATCGTTTGGCCAGCATCGGTCGGGAGCGTCACGGTCGCCATGCGCGGTGCGACCTGCGCGTCGTTCTGGGCCGATGCCTGCGCGCCGACGAGCGCGGACAGGCTGACGGCAGCCAGCGTCAGGCCGCGCAGGGGCGCGGCCGAAATTGGAGAGTTCGGCATGATCTGGTTCCTCTGTTGTTCCGTCGATCTTGGCGACCGACGACCCGTTCAGGCCGGGAAACGTGGGATGCACCCGTGCGACAATTTAGAGAAACGGCTTATTCTGTTTTCAGATAGTGGCGTTTTCGATCATTGCTGAGGAAACATATGGAGACGGCGATCAGTCCGGCTGCATCGCCAGTGTGACCAGCGCCTCCGCTTCGATCAGCAGCGCATCCTCCGCCGCGCTTTGCGCCACATGTTCGCGACCGATGAGGATCAGCACCGGCACGGCCAGCGGGCTGACCCGGTCGAGCGTGACATGCAGCATGGTCGTGGCCGCACGGTCGATCAGATCGCCCAAGCGGCCCACATCGGTCATGCGCGCGCGCGCATCGGCCCAGGCGGCCTTGAGCAGCAGATGGTCGGGCTGATATTTGCGCAGCACGTCGTAGATGAGGTCGGTGGAGAAAGTGACTTGCCGCCCGGTCTTGCGCTTGCCGGGATGCTGACGCTCGATCAGGCCGGAAATCACTGCCACATCGCGGAACGCGCGCTTGAGCAGGCTCGACTGTTCGACCCAGTCGACAAATTCATGGTCCAATATGTCGGCGGAAAACAGGCTTTGCGGGTCAGTGACGGGTTTGAGGCCATAGACCGCCAGCGCATAATCATTGGCGACGAAGCCGAGCGGCAATAGTCCCTGACTTTCCATCCGGCGGGTGAGCAACATGCCGAGCGACTGGTGCGCGTTCCAGCCTTCAAAACTGTAGCAGACAAGATAATGGCGTCCTTCATGCGGGAAGGTTTCGATCAATAGCTGGCCCGGTTGCGGCAGGACGGACCGCAGTTTCTGCATATCCAGCCATTCGCGCACGTCGGGCGGGAAGCGGTGCCATTCGTCAGGGCTGGCGAGAAAGGCGCGGACCCGGTCGGCCAGCCGCGTGGACATGGCCATGCGACTGCCGCCCCAACTGGGGATGCGCGCCTGTTTGGAAGTGGCGCGGACGATGAGGTCGGTCGTGTCCATCTTCACCACTTCCAGCGCGGTGCCGGAAAAGAAGAAGCTGTCGCCCGGTGCAAGCTGGGCGGCAAACCCCTCCTCCACCGTGCCGAGTTTGCGGCCATTGGCGAAGCGCACGGACAGCGCAGGCTGATCGACGATGATGCCCGCGTTCAGGCGGTGCTGCTGAATGAAACGGGGGTGGGAGACGCGCCACATGCCGTCTGCATCCTGTGTCAGGCGTTTGAAGCGGTCATAGGCGCGCAGGGCGTAACCGCCGCCTTCGATGAAGTGGAGGACGGAGGCGAAGCCTTCGGGGGTCAGCGCGCTATAAGGAGTGGCGGACTGAATTTCGGCGAGCATCGTTTCTTCGCGAAATGGCCCGGCGCAGGCGAGGCCCATGACATGCTGGGCCAATACGTCGAGGCTGCCCGCGCGAAAGTCATCGGCGTCGCGTTCGCCCGCTTCCACTGCGTCCAGCGCGGCGCGCGCTTCGAGATATTCGAAACGGTTGCCGGGGATGAGGATGGCTTCGCTGGCCTGATCGAGCCGGTGGTTGGCGCGGCCGATCCGCTGAAGCAGGCGGGAGGAGCCTTTGGGTGCGCCCATCTGGATCACGCAATCGACATTGCCCCAATCGACGCCAAGGTCGAGCGACGCGGTAGCGACGAGCGCGCGCAGCTTGCCGGCGGCCATGGCATTTTCCACCTTGCGCCGTGCTTCGATCGACAGGCTGCCATGGTGGATGGCGATCGGCAGATTGGCGTCGTTGGCCGACCATAATGACTGGAAAATGAGTTCGGCCAGACCGCGCGTGTTGCAGAATACCAGCGTGGTTTGATGCGCAGCGATTTCCGCCATCACCTGATGCGCGGCATATTTGCCCGAATGGCCCGACCACGGGACACGGCCTTCGGGGATCAGGATGGTGACATTGGGTTCGGCCCCCGCCTCCCCTAGTACTGCGGCGACCGTGTCGATATCGCCATCGGGCGCGAGCCAGGCGCGATAGGCATCGACGTCCGCGACCGTGGCGGAAAGGGCGACGCGGCGCAGGCCGGGATTGATCGCCTGAAGCCGCGCCATCGACAGGCTGAACAGATCGCCGCGTTTCTGGGTGGCGAAGGCGTGGACTTCGTCGATGATGACGGTTTGCAGGTCCGCGAACATCAAGGCCGCATCGGGATAGCTGAGCAGCAGCGAGAGCGATTCGGGCGTGGTGAGGAGAATGTGGGGCGGCTTGACCCGCTGGCGCGCCTTGCGGTCCGACGGGGTGTCGCCGGTGCGGGTTTCGACGCGGATGGGGAGGTCCATCTCCTCGACCGGAGTCAGGAGGTTGCGGCGGACATCGACGGCGAGCGCCTTCAAGGGCGAGACATAGAGCGTGTGGAGGCGGTCGGTCGGGCGTTCGATAAGGTCGCTCAGTGTCGGCAGGAACCCCGCCAGCGTCTTGCCCGCGCCGGTGGGGGCGACGAGCAGCGCATGGTCGCCCCGGCGCGCGGCGGCGAGCATCGCGCGCTGATGGGCGCGCGGCGACCACTCGCGCGCAGCGAACCAGTCTTCCAGCACAGGGGGGAGGACATCCATGGGACGGATGTAGGGACGATCCCGTCGATGCGAAAGCGCAAGTAGGGGCGCGTAACATTCATATGATCGTGCGAAATATTATGTCGCACCCCTCTGGCCCTGCCCCCCGTCCCTGCGTTACCATCGCATCATCAACAGCGGCGCAAAGATGCCGCATTGTGCAGGAGATGAGAGATATGACCGGCGAAACCGAAGCCGACCTGACCGGCGTACCAGCGAGCGGCAACCGCCGCCGTCCCAAGCCACCGATCATGGAAATTGACGGCCGCAAGCTGCGCCCCGCCACGCTCATGATGGGCCATGGCTATGACCCGACCCTGTCCGAAGGATCGCTCAAACCCCCAATCTTCCTGACATCGACTTTTGCGTTTGAAAGCGCGGCGGCGGGCAAGCGCCATTTCGAGGGGGTGACGGGCATCCGTCCGGGCGGATCGGAAGGGCTGGTCTATTCGCGCTTCAACGGTCCCAATCAGGAAATTGCCGAGGATCGGCTGGCCGTATGGGAGGAGGCGGAGGATGCACTGCTGTTTTCCAGCGGCATGTCGGCCATTGCCACCACGTTGCTGGCGATGGTCCAGCCGGGCGACGTGATCGTCCACTCCGCCCCGCTCTATGCTGCGACCGAATCGCTGATCGGGCGGATATTGGGCAAGTTCGGGGTCCAATGGCTCGATTTCCCCGCTGGCGCGAGCGCGGACGAAATTGGCGCTGTGATCGACAAGGCCAAGGGGCTGGGCCGCGTGGCGATGATCTATTTGGAAAGCCCGGCCAATCCGACCAATGTGCTGGTCGATATCGAAGCGGTGGTCGCCCGGCGAAACGCCGCCTTTGCGGGCGCAGACCATGTGCCGCCGATCGCCATCGACAATACGTTTCTGGGACCATTATGGTTGAAGCCGCTGAGCCATGGCGCAGATCTGGTGATCTACAGCCTGACCAAATATGCCGGTGGGCATAGCGATCTGGTCGCAGGCGGCGTGCTGGGGTCGCAGGCTTTGATCACCACGATCCGCCTGATGCGCAATACGATCGGCACCATCCTGGACCCGCACAGCGCATGGATGCTGTTGCGCAGCCTGGAGACGCTGGAATTGCGGATGAGCCGGGCGGGCGACAATGCGGCGAAGGTGTGCGCGTGGTTGAAGGACCAGCCGCAGGTGGAGAAGATCGTCTATCTGGGCTTTCCCGAAACCGAGCGCCAGGCGGACATTTATAATCGCCATTGCACCGGGGCGGGATCGACCTTCTCGCTCTATCTGAACGGCGGCGAAGCGGAGGCGTTCGCCTTTCTCGACGCGCTCAAGATCGCCAAGCTGGCGGTCAGCCTGGGCGGGACCGAGACGCTGGCGAGTCATCCCGCCGCGATGACCCATTTGTCGGTGCCAGCCGCGCGCAAGGCGGCACTGGGTATCGGCGACAACATGGTGCGCATCTCGATTGGGTGTGAGGATGCCGATGACCTGATCGCCGATTTCACCCAGGCGTTGCGGGCAATCGGGTAAGATGGCGCGTCCGATGCTGTTGGTGGGTCAGCCTTTGCTGGCCCCCATCATTCCTTTGCTGGCGGCCCGTTACGATGTCATCGCGCTGTGGGAACGGCCCGATGCCAATGCGCTGGCGCGGGTCGATGCGGTCATATGGGCAGGCGAATTCGTGCTGGAGCGCGCATTGGTCGACGCGATGCCGCGCCTGTCGCTGATCGCTTGTTTCACCGTGGGCTATGACGGGGTGGACCTGTCGCTGGCAAAGGCGCGGGGCATTGCCGTAACCCATGCGGGCGACGCCAATGCACAGGATGTCGCCGACCATGCGATCGGCCTGATGATCGCGCATCGGCGCTGGAAAGTGGGTGGGGACAGGCATTTACGCGCGGGGCTTTGGACGATCGAGGCCAAGACGCGCACCGCGTCGATGGGCAGCGCGCGGTTGGGCATCGTGGGCATGGGCGCGATCGGCGTGGCCGTGGCGGAACGGGCAATGGCGATGCGGATGGCGGTCCGTTGGTGGGGGCCGCGCGAGAAGCCTGCTTTGCCCTGGCAAAGGGCGGAAAGCCTGATGACGCTGGCGCAGGACAGCGACATCCTGCTGGTTGCGGCGCGTGCGGACGCGCGCAACCGGGGGATGATTTCCGCCGCGATTCTGGATGCGCTTGGTCCCGATGGCCTGCTGGTCAATGTCGCGCGCGGGCAGTTGGTGGATGAAGATGCGCTGATCGCCGCGCTTCGCGCCGGCAAGTTGGGTGGCGCTGCGATCGACGTGTTCGATCCTGAACCGACCGATCCGGCGCGCTGGGTCGATATACCCAATGTCGTGCTGACCCCGCATACCGGCGGGGCGACGCATGAGGCGGTGGCACAGATGGCGCAGATGCTGTTGGCGAACCTGACCGCCCATTTTGCCGGGGCAGCGCTGCCCTCCCCTGTGACTTAGGTCCAGTCCACCCGCGTCCAGCCGCGCGCCGCCGCCAGCCGAGCCAGCGGCTTGTGCGGGTTGGATGCGAAAGGAATGTCGGCAAATTCCAGCATCGGCGCGTCCGACACATGGTCGGAATAGGCGCGGATATGCGCCTGGGTCCGGTCGATCGCTTCGGCCGCCATCCATGCCTTGATCATCCGCAACTTGCCGGTGTCATAGCAATTTTCGCCCGCGATTCTGGCACGGACATAGCGCAGATCCTGGCTGAGATGATCGGTTGCGATCACTGCGTCAAAGCCCAGCCGCCGGGCGATCGGCTCGACATAAAGGCGATAGGAGGCAGTGGCGAGGACGAGGCGATAGCCATCGGCCCGGTCCTGCGCGATCTGCGCCACGGCACCGCTGCGCAGATTGGTCGCCACCACCTTGTCGGCATAGCTTTCGATATGCGGCATCAACCTGGCGCGTTCGACATGATAGCCGATCATCAGCGTCTGGTTGATTTCCTTGAGCCGCTGTCGCGAAAACAGCTTCAGCACATAGGCCAGCATCGCCAGCCCCACGACGGGCAGCAGCGCCAGTCGCCACGGCGCCATTGCGCGCGCGACATGGATCAGGAATCCGGTATAGGTGCCGCTGAACGTGACCGTGCGGTCCATGTCGTATATCGCCAGCCTGTGCGTCGTCATGCCGTATCCGAAACTTTTCCGCTCGCGCTTCGTTCTGTCCGGGCGATGGGCCGTTTCGGCTTGCCGTGCAACCGATATTGGATCAGTAATTCCATCGCATGAATAAAGCCGCCAATCTTGCTGAAGAAATGCGCGATGACGGCACGGTGATCCGGCTTTCCGGGTCGCTGGCGATTGCCTGTTTGCATGACCTTCCCGACCGTCTGGATGCCGTGCAGGGTCCGGTGCAGTCTATCGACCTGACCGATGTGGATCATATCGATACCATCGGCGCATGGACCGTGCATCGCACCGCAAAACGGCTGGGCTGCACCATCAGCGGGGGCAGCGGCGACGCGACTCGCCTGGTGGAAGCAGTCGGTGCGCTGGATGAACCTGTGCCGATCCGCCCTGACCATGTCCCGGCGCTCAGCCGCGTCGTCGGCCAGATCGGCGAAGCGGTGGTGGCATCGGCCAATACGATGATGGGGCTGCTCGGCTTTTTCGGCAGCACATTGGTGGCGAGTTGGAGCGTCATGCGCCATCCCAGCCGTTTCCGCTGGAACGCGGTGGTGCAACGGTTCGAGGTCGTGGGCGTCGCGGCGCTGGGCATTATCGGCCTGATGAGTTTCCTGATCGGCATCGTCATCGCCCAACAGGGTTCGGTGCAGTTGCGCCAGTTCGGCATGGAAATGCTGACCATCAATCTGGTCGGCCGCCTGACATTCCGCGAACTGGGCGTGCTGATGACCGCGATCATGGTCGCCGGTCGTTCCGGTTCCGCCTTCGCGGCGCAGCTCGGCACGATGAAGCTGACCGAGGAAATCGATGCGATGCGCACCATCGGCGTGTCGCCGATGGAAGCGCTGGTGCTGCCGCGCACGCTGGCCGTGGTCATCATGATGCCGTTGCTGGGCTTTTATGCGTCGATCCTGTCGGTCATCGGCGGCGGGTTTCTGTGCTGGATCGCGCTAGACATTCCCCCCATCACCTTCCTGCAACGATTGCGCGAAGTCGTGCCGATCACCGACCTGTGGGTGGGCCTGATCAAGGCGCCGGTATTCGGCCTGATCATTGCCATTTCAGGCTGTTTTCAGGGGATGCAGGTCAAGGGAAATGCCGAGGAAGTGGGCCTGCGCACGACGGCCGCCGTGGTGCAGGCGATTTTCCTCGTCATCGTGATCGACGCTTTCTTTGCGGTGTTCTTTACCTGGATCGGATGGAATTGATGGCGGACGACACCATCACCGACGAAGAAGCCCGCATCGAAAGCGCGATGCAAAGCAGCGAATTTGCGATTTCGGTGCGCGGCATTCGCAACAGTTTTGGCGATCAGGTGATCCACGACAATCTGGACCTGGACGTGCGCAAGGGCGAGATTTTGGGCGTGGTCGGCGGATCCGGCACCGGCAAATCGGTGCTGATGCGGTCCATCATCGGATTGCAGACGCCCGACGCGGGCGAAATCCACGTCTTTGGCGAATCCATGGTCGGGCGACTGGATGATGAGGCATTGGCCATTCGCAAGCGATGGGGCGTGCTGTTTCAGGGCGGGGCGTTGTTTTCAACGCTGACCGTCGCCGAAAATGTCGAAGTGCCGATCCGCGAATATTATCCCAATATCAATGCGCAGTTGCGTGACGAAATTGCCGCCTACAAGATCCGCCTGACCGGATTGCCGAGCGAGGCTGGTCCCAAATATCCGTCCGAACTGTCGGGCGGCATGAAGAAGCGGGCGGGCCTGGCCCGTGCGCTGGCGCTGGACCCGGACCTGCTGTTTCTGGATGAACCGACGGCGGGGTTGGACCCCATCGGCGCAGCGGCGTTCGACGACCAGACCCGCAAGTTGCAGGAGACGCTGGGACTGACGGTGTTTCTCATCACCCATGATCTCGACACGCTCTATTCTATTTGCGACCGGGTGGCGGTGCTGGCGGACAAGCATGTAATTGCGGTCGGCACGATCGACGAATTGCTGGCGCTCGACCATCCCTGGATTCAGGAATATTTCAACGGTCCGCGCGGCCGCGCCGCAACGGCAGCGGTTGCCCGCGCCAAGGATCGCGAACAAGATAAGGCGGCGCTCAGCCCGCCGGACGGAAGGCAATAGGATATGGAAACCCGCTCCAACCATGTGCTGGTCGGCACGGTCACGCTGCTGTTGCTGGCGGCGATCATCGCTGCGGCCTTCTGGTTCTCCCGCCTGTCGGAGGGCGACAACAAGCAGTTCGACATCTTCTTCAAACAGTCGGTCAGCGGCCTGGCGAAGGGATCGAGCGTCAATTACGCCGGCGTCCCTTCGGGACAGGTCGAGGCGATCGAATTGTGGAAGCGCGACCCCAGTTTCGTAAAGGTTCGCATTTCCGTGAAGGACGGCACACCCGTCCTGCAAGGCACGACCGCGACGATCGCGGGGGTGGGCTTTACCGGGGTTAGCGAAGTGGTGCTGGACGGCGCGGTCAAGGGCGCGCCGCCGATCGTTTGCCCGGCGGAAAATCCGCTGACCGCCTGCCCCGATGGCGTGGCGGTGATCCCTACCAAGCCCGGCGCGCTGGGCGAGTTGCTTAACAATGCCCCGCAATTGCTGGAACGGCTGTCGACCCTGACCGAACGATTGACCGAAGTGTTGAGCGACAAGAATCAACAATCGATCGCGGGCATCCTTGCCAATGTCGAGCGGGTGTCGGGTGCATTGGCCGACCGCAGCCCGGAAATCGCGGCCACGCTGGCCGAAGCGCGCATCGCCGTGCAGCGCACCGGGGTCGCCGTCGAACAGATCGGCAAGCTGGCCGCCACGACCGATATGATGCTGAACGAGGAAGGCAGGCCGCTGATGGCCGACCTGCGCAAGAGCGTGCAGGCCGCAACGCGCAGCATCGAGACGTTGGACAAGACGATCGGCGAAGCACAGCCGGGCGTGAAGGCATTCAGCACCCAGACCATGCCGGAAGTGAACCAGTTGGTCCGCGACCTGCGCGAAATGTCCCGGTCTTTCCGGGGGGTAGCGGAGAAACTGGACCAGCAGGGCGCCGGGTCGATCGTAGGATCGCCGCCGCTGCCGGACTATAAACCATGATGATTTTGATGAGAGGGAAGCGGAGCATGTTCCACCCCAAGATGACGGGCATTGCGCTGGCACTGAGCGCTGCCGTCCTGCTGCCCGGATGCGTGTCCTTCGGGGGCAAGCCGCCGCAGCAGTTGCTGACGCTGGACGCTGCGCAAAAGGTGCCTGCGGGCGCGGCGCGGGTCGCCGGGTCCGGGCGCACGCTGATCGTCGCCGACCCCGAAGCGCCCAAGATGATCGACAATGTCCGCGTCCCGGTGCAGGTCGGGCCGACATCGGTCGCTTATGTGACCAAGGTGCAATGGGCCGACACGCCCCGGCACCTGTTCCGGCGGTTACTAGCCGAAACCATTTCCGCGACCACTGACCGGGTCGTGCTGGATAGCGGGCAGTTTTCGGGCGATGGCGGCCAACGGCTGGACGGCGAAATCGTCGCTTTCGGTCTGGATGCGCCCGGCAATCAGGCGGTAGTGACGTTCGACGCGGTGCTGGCAACGCCCGAAGGCGTAGCGATCGCGCGGCAGCGCTTTACTGCCAGCCAGCCAGTGGGTGCCAAAATCGACGCGGCAACCGTCGGTGCGCCGTTGAACGCGGCGGCGAACAAGGTTGCGGCCGAGGTCGCGGCATGGGTGGCGCAGGCGCGGTAGGCGCGCACTGGCGGGCGTAGAAAGCTCTACGCCCGCTCCAGCGCGTCACTGACTTCGCCGCCAGCCGCTTCCAGCAAGCGACGCTCCAGCGTCTGGAGCCGGGCCTTGCTCTCTATCTTGCCGCCGAACAGGTCGGTGACGTAAAAAGTATCGACCGCGCGTTCGCCATAGGTGGCGACATGGGCGCTGTGGACCGTGACTTTGGACTGGAACAGCGCATTGGCGAGGCTGAACAGCAGCGCCGGGCGGTCGCGCGCATTGACTTCGACCACGGTGAAGCGGTTCGACGCCTTGTTGTCGATCAGCACATTAGGTTCGATGCGGAACGCTTCGGCGCGGGTGCGGGTCAGCGGGCGCGCCGACAGCTTGGTGATCATCCGGTGGCGGTTCGACAGCGAATCCTCGATCGCGCCCCGGATGCGGGCCAGCTGTTCGGGGCTGTGGAATGCGCCGCCCATCGGATCTTGCACCAGGAAATTGTCGATCGCCATGCCATCGCGCGTTGTGTGGATACGCGCGTCGATGATGTTGCCGCCGGCCAGATGGATGGCACCCGCAATGCGGTAGAACAGCCCCGGATGATCGGCGGCATAGACGGTCACTAACGTCGCACCGCGTTGTGGATAATATTGCGCAGCAATCGCCAGCTGCGATTCGCCCGATGCCAATATATGCTGCGCGTTGTGGAACAATATGTCTTCGGGTTCGGCGATCCAGTAGGATTCGGGCATCCGTTTGCACAGAGCATCGAAATCCGCATCGGGCAGGCCCAGTGCCGCCCGCAACCCCGCCTGCTTGGCCGTGACACGCTCGCCCCGACCCTTTTGCTTATGGCCAAGACGCAGCAGTTCTTCAGCCGAATCATAGAGGTCGCCCAGCAACTGCCGTTTCCAGCTGTTCCAGACACCGGGGCCAACGGCGCGAATATCCACCACCGTCAGGCACAGCAGCAGTCGCAGACGTTCCGGGCTTTGGACCACTTCGACGAAATCGATGATGGTCTTGTAATCGGCCAGATCGCGCTTGAACGCGGTGGCGGACATCAACAGATGATAGCGCACCAGCCAGGCGACGGTTTCGGTTTCAGCAGGCGTCAGGCCCAGACGGGGGCAAAGATGTTCCGCGACTTCCGCGCCCAATATGCTGTGGTCGCCGCCGCGCCCCTTGGCAATGTCATGCAGCAGGACCGAGACATAGAGCGCGCGCCGCGACAGCAGCTTGCCCATCAGTTCGCTGGCGAGCGGATGATCCTCGCCAAGCTCTCCCTTTTCGATCCGCGACAGCAGGCCGACGGCGCGGATCGTATGTTCGTCCACCGTGTAATGATGATACATGTCGAATTGCATCTGCGCGACGACGCGACGGAAATCGGGGACGAAGCGGCCAAACACCGTCGATTCGTTCATCCAGCGCAACACCGTTTCGGGGTCGCGCGGGGACGTCAGCACGTCCATGAAGGCCGCGTTGGCGCGCGGATCCTTACGCACTTTCGCGTTGATCAGCCCGGCGTCGCGGCTGGCGGCACGGATTGCGCTGGGGTGGATGGACAGGCCATGGCGGTCGGCCACGGCGAAAATCTCGATCAGGCGAACGGGGTCGGCCTGAAAGAAATCATCGCTGGGCAATGACAGGCGGCCCCGTTCCAGCACGAAGCCGTCCAGCTTCTTGGGCCGCCGGAACATGGCGGGAATATAACGCCGCCCCTTGGCCGCCATCTGATCGTCCAGATGGGCCAGGAACATGGCAGTCAGGTCGCCGACAATCTTTGCGTTGAGGAAATAATAGCGCATGAAGCGCTCCACCCCCGACTGGCCAAGGCGGCCGGTAAAGTGCATCCGGGTCGCGGTTTCCAGCTGAAGGTCGAAGGTCAGGCGGTCCTCCGCCCTGCCCGTGATGGTGTGGAGGTGGCATCGCACTGCCCACAGGAAATCCTCCGCCTTTTGAAACTGGCGCAATTCCGCCTGAGTCAACAATCCGACATCGACCAGTTCGGCGACCGACCGCACCCGATTTACATATTTGCCGATCCAGAACAGCGTGTGCAGGTCGCGCAGACCGCCTTTGCCTTCCTTCACATTGGGTTCGACGACATAGCGGCTGTCACCCATCCGCTTGTGCCGGTCTTCCCGCTCGGCCAGCTTGTCGGTGACGAAGGCGCGGGCCGTCCCTTGCATCACTTCTGCGTCGAAACGGGTCGATGTTTCCTCATAGAGCGCGCGATCGCCCCAGACATAGCGCGCCTCCAGCAAAGCCGTGCGCACGGTAAGGTCTGCCTTGGCCATGCGCATCGTTTCGTCGATCGAACGACTGCTATGACCGACCTTCAGCCCCAGATCCCAGAGCGAATAGAGCATGGATTCGATGACCTGCTCGGTCCAGCCGGTCGGTTTCCATGGCGTGATGAACCCTATGTCCACGTCGCTGTGCGGTGCCATTTCCCCACGGCCATAACCACCCACGGCCATCAGCGCGATTCGTTCCCCCGTGCTACGGTTGCCCGATGGGTAGAGATGGTGCGTCGTCGCGTCATAAAGCAGGCGTATGATCTGATCGATCAGGAAGGCGAAGGCGGTTACGGACTCCCGCCCGCGCGTGGGCTTTGCCTCCAGGCGGCGCGCGACTTCCAGCCGCCCTTCGTCCAGCGCTGCTTTCAATTCCTTGACGATCAGGCCGCGCAACCGAACGGGATCGCCCCGATGCTCGTGCGCCAGGGCGTTTATGCTGTCGGATATCGCGCGCCGGTCGATGATCGCACGGCGCGATCCCAGCGCGGGGAACTGCATGACCATGGGCGTGTCCTAGTCCGCCTTTAGCCCCGCTACCAGTTGTTTAAGCCGATATATGTGATCGAGTGCGTCACGCGGGGACAGCGCGTCGGCGTCGATCCCGTCGAGCGCCGCGCGCAGCGGATCGACGGCCTCCTCCGGCTGAGCCGCGAGGGCGGCAAATAGCGGCAGGTCGTCCAGCCCCGCCGCGATGCCGCCGGTCTTTGCCTTGCCCGCTTCCAGCCGCGCCAGCACATCTTTCGCGCGCTTCAATACAGCGGACGGCAAGCCTGCCAGCCGAGCGACGGCCAGACCATAGCTGCGGTCCGCCGGACCGTCGCTCAGTTCATGCAGCAGCACCAGATCGCCCTTCCATTCACGCGCCCGGACATGGTGGAGCGAGAGCGCGTTCAAGCTTTCGGCAAGGCGGGTCAGTTCGTGATAATGGGTGGCGAACAGGCAGCGGCACCGGTTTACCTCATGCACCGCTTCCACCACCGCCCATGCCAGCGCCAGCCCGTCATAGGTGGACGTGCCGCGCCCGACTTCATCGAGGATGACGAAGCTGCGTTCCGTCGCCTGGCTCAGGATCGCCGCCGTCTCCACCATTTCGACCATGAAGGTCGAGCGCCCCTTGGCCAGATTGTCCGACGCGCCGACCCGGCTGAACAGTCGATCCACGAGGCTAAGCGTCGCGGATTGGGCAGGAACATAAGCGCCCGCCTGCGCCAGGATGACGATGAGCGCATTTTGTCGCAGGAAGGTGGACTTGCCGCCCATGTTCGGGCCGGTGACCAGCCACAGCCGGTCATCCTGCACCAGACGGCAATCATTGGCGACGAAGGGCTGGCCATTGCGGCGCAGCGCATCTTCCACCACCGGATGCCGCCCGCCTGTGATGGCCAGGCAGGGACCGGCGCTATCGTCAGCGACGAAGCGGGGCCGCTGCCAGCCACCCTCCGCCGCGCGCTCGGCCAGCGCTGCTGCCACGTCCAGCCGGGCGAGCGCATCGGCGGCACGAGCGATGTCGGCCTTGCGATCCAGCACGGCAGCGATCAGTTCTTCAAGATGGGCCGCTTCGGCGACCAGCGCATGACCGCCTGCCTGTGCCACGCGCCCCGCTTCTTCATGCAAATCGACCGAATTGAAGCGCACCACGCCGGCCAGCGTCTGGCGATGGGTGAAGCCGCTGTCAGGCTGCATCAGTGCATCGGCGGCGCGGGCAGGCACTTCGACATGATAGCCCAGCACGCCATTATGGCGGATTTTGAGGGTGGATATGCCAGTCTGCGCCCGATATTTCGCCTCCAGCGCGGCAATCGCCCGCCGCCCGTCACCCGCCATGCGGCGCAGCTCGTCCAGCGCCGGGTCATAGCCATCGGCGATATAGCCGCCGCTTGCCGTCTCGGTCGGCGGGGCAGGTACCAGCGCGCGGGCAAGGCTGTCGACCAGCGCGCCATGGCCATCCAGCGCAGGCAGCAATTGCGCCAGCAGCAGCGGTTGCGCAGGCAATCGTCCCAGCCGTTCGCGCAGCAATCGCGCTTCGCCAAGGCCATCGCGCAACTGGCCCAAGTCACGCGGGCTACCCCGGCCCAGCGCCACCCGGCCCAGCGCCCGGCCAATGTCTGGGAGCGCGCGTAACGCGGCACGCAACTGGTCGCGCAGTCCGGCATCGTCATGGAACATTTCCACAAGGCCAAGCCGCGCCTCGATCAACGCTGCGTCCATCAGTGGCGCGGACAAATCCTGCGCCAGCAGCCGCGCGCCTGCGCCTGTGACGGTGCGATCGACCGCGCCCAGCAGGCTGCCCGCACGCGCGCCGCTCATCGTTGCGACGATTTCCAGACTTTCGCGCGTGGCGGCGTCAATTGCGACATGACCGCCGCTGGTCTTGCGCAGCGGTGGGGCGAGGAAGGGCAGCTTCCCCTTACCCGCATGGTCGAGATAAGCGATCAGCCCGCCCATCGCGGCCAGCTCCGCCCGACCGAACTGGCCAAAGCCATCGAGCGTCGCGACGCCGAACAGATGTTTGAGCTGATCCTGCGCACGGGTGCTGGAAAAAGCGGCGCGATCGAAACTATGCGCGTCGGGCAGATCAAGCGACGCCCCCTCCGCCACGACCGTCTCGCTGGGGCGCAACCGCGCGAGTTCGGCGGGCAGGTCAGCGGCGCGCAATGTCATCGTTTCGAACCGGCCGGTGGAAATATCGGCAGCAGCCAAACCGATCTCGCCTTCACCGCCCACCATCGCCAATGCGACCAGCATATTGTCGCGCCGGGAATCGAGCAGCGTTTCCTCGGTCAGCGTGCCAGCCGTCACATAGCGCACGATGTCGCGCGCCACGAGCGTCTTGCCACCCCGCGCCTTGGCCTGCGCCGGGGTTTCGGTCTGTTCGGCGATTGCCACGCGATGCCCCGCGCGGATCAACCGCGCCAGATAGCCTTCCGCGCTATGCACCGGCACGCCGCACATCGGGATCGGCGCGCCGCCATGTTCGCCCCGGCTGGTCAGCGCGATGTCGAGCGTTGCCGCTGCGGCCTTGGCATCGTCGAAAAACAGTTCGAAGAAATCGCCCATGCGGTAGAATAGCAGGCAGTCGCTCGCCTGGGCCTTGAGCGCCAGATATTGCGCCATCATGGGCGTGAGGGCGGTTTGGGTTGTGGTGTCGTTCGGGGCGCTGGGCATGATGGTGCGATAGCGCCAAGCCGCAGCGCAGGAAAGAAGCCTTCTCGCACTTGCCCACAAGGCGCGGTTACCGCTAGGGCCAGCGCAACAGGCAGCAAAGGCGGGTAAGTGATGACCGACAAGTCGAGTGTGGAATTTTCCGAGCGCGAGGCGCTGTTCTTCCATTCGACCGGTCGCCCCGGCAAGATCGAGATCATCGCGTCCAAACCAATGGCGACGCAGCGCGACCTGTCCCTGGCCTATTCGCCGGGCGTCGCGGTGCCGGTGCTGGCGATCGCGAAAGATCCGGCGCTGGCTTATGACTATACGGCCAAGGGCAATCTGGTCGCGGTCATCACCAATGGCACGGCGATTCTAGGCCTGGGCAATCTGGGTGCGCTGGCGTCCAAGCCGGTGATGGAAGGCAAGGCGGTGCTGTTCAAGCGCTTCGCCGACGTGGACAGTATCGACATCGAATTGAAGACCGAAGATGTCGATCGTTTCATCGACGCGGTCGAATTGATGGAGCCGACCTTTGGCGGCATCAACCTTGAGGATATCAAGGCGCCTGAGTGCTTCATCATCGAACAGATGCTCAAAGAACGGATGAACATCCCGGTTTTCCATGACGACCAGCATGGCACTGCGATCATCGCAGCGGCGGGCGTCATCAACGCCGCGATGCTGACCGGGCGCGAACTGAAAGACCTCAAAGTCGTGGTCAATGGCGCGGGCGCGGCGTCGATCGCCTGCACCGAACTCATCAAGGCGCTGGGCGTGGCAGGTGACAATGTCATCATGTGCGACAGCAAGGGCGTGATCTATCAGGGTCGCACCGAGGGCATGAACCAGTGGAAGTCGGCCCATGCGGTCAAGACCGACGCCCGCACGCTGAAAGAAGCGATGAAGGGCGCGGACGTGTTCCTTGGCCTGTCGGTCAAGGGCGCGGTGACGCCGGACATGGTCAAGGATATGGGCGAAAAGCCGATCATCTTCGCCATGGCCAATCCCGACCCGGAAATCACCCCGCCCGATGCCAAGTCCGTGCGTCCCGAAGCGATCGTGGCAACCGGCCGGTCGGATTATCCCAATCAGGTCAATAATGTCATCGGCTTCCCCTTCATCTTCCGCGGCGCACTCGACGTGCGGGCGACGACGATCAACGAAGCGATGAAGGTCGCCGCCGCTCATGCCATTGCCGAACTGGCGCGCGAACAGGTGCCGGAGGAAGTGGCCAAAGCCTATGGCCGGTCGCACAGTTTCGGGCCGGACTATATCATCCCCGCCCCGTTCGACCCGCGCCTGATGGAAGTGGTGCCTTCCGCCGTGGCGCAGGCCGCTATGGACACCGGCGTCGCGCAAAAGCCGATCGCCGACATGGCTGCCTATCGCCAGTCGCTCAAGGCCCGGCTGAACCCGACCACCTCGGTCCTCAATTCCGCCTATGAAATGGCAAAGGCCAATCCCAAGCGTGTCGTCTTTGCCGAAGCGGAGGAGGAAGTGGTGCTGCGCGCCGCGATCCAGTTCCGCGACCTCGGCTATGGCGTGCCGGTGCTGGTCGGACGCGGCGATGTGGTCGACAAGCTCAAGGCGCTGGGCGTGCGCGACCCGGAAAGTTTCGAGCTGCACAACAGCGTCAATTCGCCGCTGGTCCCCGACATGGTCGACCTGCTCTACGGCCGCCTCCAGCGGCGCGGCTATCTGCGCCGGGATTGCGAGCGGATGGTGAACCGGGATCGCAACATATTCGGCACGCTGCTCGTCAAGATGGGCGTGGCCGACGCGATGATCACTGGCATGACCCGCCCCTATGCGCAGACGTTGCGCGAAGTGAAACGGGTGATGGACCCGGCGGCCGGGCGCACGCCCTTTGGCATCCATGTCATGGTGGCCAAGGACAAGACCGTGTTCCTGGCCGACACCACGGTCAACGAACGCCCCACCGCCAGCGAACTGGCCGATATTGCGGAAGGCACGGTCGCGGTCGCCCGTCGCATGGGCCACGACCCGCGCGTCGCTTTCCTGTCTTACTCCAATTTCGGCAACCCGCCCGGCGCGTTTCTGGAAAATGTGCGCGGCGCGGTGAAGCTGCTCGACGAACGCAATGTCGATTTCGAATATGAAGGCGAAATGTCGGCCGACGTGGCGCTCAATCCCGCCGTCATGAAAAGCTATCCGTTCAGCCGCCTGTCCGGTCCCGCCAATGTGCTGGTGATGCCCGGCCTGCAATCGGCCAATATATCGGCCAAGCTGCTGCGCGAACTGGGCGGCACGTCGATGATCGGGCCGGTGCTGGTGGGCATGGAAAAATCGGTGCAGATCGCCACGATGGCGTCCAATGCGTCGGAACTGCTAACGCTGGCGGTGCTGGCGGCGGGCGGCATCGCGCTTTGACGATGGCGGCCTGACAATCGCTGCATGGCCTATGCGTATCGCGCATCGGTCATCCAGCGTTTTTCACTTGTCATTCCCCGTCCCTGCCCGACAGGGATGGACTGTCCCGTTCGCTGACTATTTTCGCGGACGATATAATGCGGGAGCCAGGGCATGAGTGCGACGATCAGTTTCGACAGCGCAACCTTTCGGCGCGTGCTGGGCCATTATCCCACCGGCGTATGTGTGGTCACCGCAGTAGAAGCGGATGGCGCGCCGATCGGCATGGTCGTCGGCTCCTTCACGTCAGTCTCGCTCGACCCGCCGCTGGTCGCTTTCTTCCCGGCCAAGACGTCGAGCAGCTGGCCCCGCATTGCGGCGGTCGGCAAATTCTGCGTCAATGTGCTGGCCAGCGACCAGCAGCCACTGTGCCGTCAACTGGCTGCGCCCGGCACCGACAAATTTGCAGGGGTCGCGCATCGCGTATCCGCCAACGGATCGCCGATACTGGACGATGTGGTCGCCTGGATCGACTGCACGCTCGATGCGGTTCACGAAGCGGGCGACCATTATATCGTGCTGGGCCAGGTCGTGGCGCTGGAAGTCGACCGGCCCGAACGCCCGCTGCTGTTCTTCCAGGGCAATTATGGCGAATTTGCCCTGATGGCGTGACGGCGAGCGTGGGGCTGCGTCGTCTGGTGAAGGGGTGTATGGGAATTTGAGGGGTCGGAAATGCCTTTCCAATATGTGGCTGATCAGACATTTGTTGGAAACATTACGCCTCCTTAATATCTGCTGCCCTATTCTTGCCGCTCGTCGCCTACCGGATCGCCCATGACTGCGCTGCTCATCACCGTCGACACGGAATTATCCTCCTCGCTCCAGCAGCGGGGCGTGTCGCTGGACGACAATGTGCGTCGGTCGATATGGGCGGAAGCGGGCGGGCAAGCGCATGGCATCGGCTGGCAGATGGAAGTGCTGGACCGACACGGGCTGACCGGCATATTCTTTGTCGACCCCATGCCTGCGCTGGTCCATGGCCCCGATTTTCTGGTGCCGATCGTGCAGGCCATCGTTACGCGCGGCCATGAAGTGCAGATGCACATCCATACAGAATGGCTGGCCTGGGCGAAGGATTCGCCGGTCGGCGGGCGGCAGGGGCGCAATATCGGCGATTTCACCCTGAACGACCAGATGCTGCTGCTGGGCCGGGCAAAGGCGCTGCTGGAACAGGCCGGAGCGCCGCCCATCACTGCCTTTCGCGCGGGCAATTTCGGCGCGAATGACGACACGCTGCGCGCGCTCGCGGCCATCGGCGTGACATGGGACAGCAGCGTTAATCCTGCCTATCTCAATGGAGAATGCCATATTTCCGCCGATCCGCACATGATCGCGGCCAGCCACATGCTGGGCGTCGTGGAAGTGCCGGTGTCGGGCATCATCGACCGTCCCGGCGGCTTTCGCCCCGCGCAGGTGTGCGCCATGTCATCGGCCGAAATGCGCGCCGGGCTATGCCATGCCGCGCATGAGGGGCATGGTGCCTACATGGTCGTTACCCATAGTTTCGAAATGCTCTCACGCGACCGGCAGCGGCCCAATGGCGCGGTGAAAGCCCGGTTCGAGGCATTATGCGCGCAGGCCGCCCGCCTGCCGCAGGTGCGTGGCGCGGGCTTCCGCGACCTTGACCCCGCCATCGCCGACCGCCCGGCCGCCATGCTGACCCGTGTACCGCCCAACGCACTGCGCACCGGCATCCGTCAGGCGCAGCAGGCTTGGGCGACCTGGCGCTATGAACATCGACTGGTGCCTGCGTGACCGGGCTTCCCGGTGCGCTGGTTCTGGGTCTGGAAAGCGCGATCGGCCTGACGGTCGTGCGCGAACTGGGCGAACGGGGCGTCCGGGTGCATGGCGTGGCGCGCGACATCACCGCCATCGCCGCCGCGTCGCGCTATTGCCATGACATGATCGCGCGACCCGATGGTCCCGCTGCGCAATGGTTGCCGGCGATGATCGCGCAAACGGGCGCGAAGGCCGTACTGGCCATTTCGGAAAACGACCTGCTCGAATTGGCGCAACTGCCAGCGCAGATCGGCGATTGCCACATATTGGTCCCGCGCCCGGACCGCTTGGCCCGCGCCATCGACAAAAAGCACACGCTGGAAATTGCGGCGCAGGCCGGATTGCGCGTGCCGCAGACATGGCAACCCCAGGCAGGCGAGGATTTCGCCGCCCGCGCAGCGACGCTGGATTATCCGCTGGTGGCGAAATGGGCCAATCCGCCCGAAATCATGCCGGTGCTGGAACAGGCCGGGCTGGAATGGATCAAGACCGACTATATCCGCACGCGCGACGAATTGATGGCGCTGCTGGATCGCTATGCCGGGATCGGGCGCTGGCCGCTGATCCAGCAATATTGCCGGGGCGTGGGACTGGGCCAGATGCTTTATATGGAGGCCGGGCAGGCGACTCTGCGCTTCCAGCATCGCCGCCTGCACGAATGGCCGCCCGAAGGGGGCGTGTCGAGCCTGTGCCGCGCCGAACCGGCCACCCTGCATAGCGATCAGATGGCACTTTCCCAAGCACTGCTGCGCGCGCTGGATTGGGAAGGGCAGGCCATGGTTGAATATCGCTATGAGGCGGATAGCGGGCGATATTGGCTGATGGAAGTCAATGGCCGCTTCTGGGGCAGCCTGCCGCTGGCGCGCCATTGCGGCGCGCATTTCGCATGGGAAGCCTATCGCCGCACGGTGCTGGGCCAAAGCGACAGCGCTCCAGCGCCCCGCGACGATCTGCGTGCGCGCTATATGGTGCCGGAAACCAAGCGGCTGGCGCGGGTGCTGCTGGCGCGGGGACGGATTGGCGATCCTTTCTTCGTGGCACGGCCGTTGACCGACCTGATCGCCTATGTGCTGGGCTTTTTCGACCCACGCACGCGCTATTATGTGCTGACCCTGTCCGATCCACGGCCATGGATCCGCGACATGGGACAGATGTTCAGGAAAGCCGTGCGCCGGGAAAAGCGCTGACCAGCCCCCCCACCGCCTGTTCGACGCGGCGCAGGCAGGTCGCCATATAGGCGTCGTCCAGTTCATATGGGTCGTGCAGATGCGGCATCATCGGCCGCGTCCACTGCCCCAGCAACAGCCGGGGCGTATCGCCAAGACGCGGATCGGCGGCCAGTCGATGCAATTGCCGCACCTCCATCGCCAGCAGCAGATCCCCCTGCTGCGGCGTATAGTCGGCCAGGTCCAGGGCGCGATGGTCCGACAGGTCATGGCCCAGCCCGTGCGCCGCAACGATCGCAGGGCCATGCGCCGCTCGCCCGGTAGTGGTCGAAAGGCCAAAGGACGCGGCGCGCATCCCCAACCGTCGCGCAGCGACATCGGCAAAGGCGCTACGGCAAATATTGCCCTGACACACGAACACCAGCCGCCGAACCTGCGCCGGATCGGGTTGGCGACGGGCTGACAGGCCGAACGCAAGTTGCGGATAGGACAGCATCAGACGGACCAATCCGCGCAAAGTGCCGAAACGGGCGCGGATCATCGGTTCAATCCCGAAAAGGGTGGCGGAGACGGAGGGATTCGAACCCTCGGTAAGGAGTTATCCCTACGACGGTTTAGCAAACCGTTGGTTTCAGCCACTCACCCACGTCTCCCAACATGGCCTGAACGCCCGCTTGGGGCGGGGCTGCGGCTAGGCGACGTGTCCTATAGCGGCGGCTTTGCTGCATGGCAACGGTCGAATTTGGCGAATTTGCTACAAGGTTCCCACCCTGGATTCATTCCGGCGCGGAATCGACTCAGGCTGGCTTTCGTTCATTGGCCTTTCAGCTTGAAAGCCGATAATCAGGCGAATGGACATGGTACGAATTTACGGGGAGCAGCGGGCATGATCGGCACTAAAGGGCGGACGGGTATCCGATTCGTGCGGGCAGGCGCGCTGCTGTTGGCGATTACGGGATTGGCGCTGACACCGGGCGTATCGGCGCAGGTGCGCACGATCGACCCCAACAGCGCGATCGATGCCGATCTGGCACCGCCTCCCGCACAGCGCAGCGCACCGACCGAACCGGGAGTGGATGCCAGCGTCAAGGCAGATAGCAGCGTCTACAGCAATCAGGCTGACAGCGCCGTTACGTCCGGCACCACCGCGACCGGCGCGCCGGTCACGGCCGGTTCGCCACCGGCGGCGATCGCGCCGGGCGATTCCTATCAGCAGGACGACCTGATCGGCGCAGCCGAAGGCGTGTTCGGCAAAGGCGCGGAAGGGCTGGCCGGATTGATCGAAAAAGTGCTGAAGGATCAGGGTCGCCCCAACGCCTATATCGCCGGGCGGGAGGCATCGGGCGCGTTCGTCGTTGGCCTGCGCTATGGGTCCGGCACGCTGAACCACAAGGTGGAGGGCAAACGCGAAGTCTATTGGACCGGCCCGTCTGTCGGCTTCGACGTCGGTGGCAATGCCGCCAACAGCTTCGTCCTTGTCTATAATCTCTATGACACGCAGGATCTCTATCATCGTTTCCCGGCGGCCGAAGGCACCGCCTATCTGGTGGGCGGTTTCACGGCCAGCTATATGCGCTGGGGCAATGTCGTGCTGATCCCCATCCGGCTGGGTGTCGGTTATAGGTTGGGCGTCAATGCCGGTTACATGAAGTTCAGCGAGAAGCGGACCTGGTTGCCGTTCTGAGTTCCTATAACGACAGGGCGAATTGTTCGCCCTGTTCCCCCTCCTCGTCCGATTCCAGATTGTGGACGCCCAGCCCCAGCAGTCGCGCGCCCATGCGTAGCGGCAGTTGGGCGCACAGCAATTCCCGCGCTGCCTGCGCCAGTTGATCGGGCGATCGCACCGGCGCGGTAAAGCTTTTCGAGCGGGTGATGATGCGGAAGTCAGCAAACTTCACCTTCAACACGACCGTTCGGCCCCAGGCCTGCGCCTTTTCGATCCGGGTCCACAGGCTGGCGGCGATCCGCTCTATTTCGGCGAGCAGTGCGTCCCGGTCGCTCAGGTCGTCGAAAAAAGTATCCTCGACGCTGACCGACTTGCGCCCCTGCCGGTCGTGGACCGGCCGGTCGTCTTGCCCCCTCGCCGCGCGATAATAATAATCCGCCGCGCTGCCGAAATGCGCGTGGAGAAAGGGCAGGTCGCGGGCGCGCAGGTCTGCGCCGGTTTCGATCCCCAGTTCGTGCATCCGCCGCGCCGTCACCGGACCCACCCCGTGAATGCGGCGGACCGGCATGGCGGCGATAAACGCCGCGCCTTCGCTGGGGCGGACAATGCACATGCCGTCGGGTTTGTTCTGGTCCGACGCGAGTTTCGCGATCAGTTTGTTGTAGGATACGCCCGCCGACGCGGTCAGCCCGGTTTCGGCCTCAATCATCCGCCGAATCTCCGCCGCGACCTGCGTGGCCGATGCGATGCCGGGCTTGTTCACGGTCACGTCCAGATAGGCTTCGTCCAGCGACAAGGGCTGGATGACATCGGTAAAATGCGCGAAGATCGCCCGTATCTGGCCCGACACGGCGCGATAGACGTCGAATCGCGGCGGCACAAAGATAAGGCCGGGGCAGAGCCGTCGTGCGCGTGCGCCCGGCATGGCGGACTTCACGCCGAATGTGCGGGCTTCGTAGCTGGCGGTCGCCACCACGCCGCGCGGCCCCCCGCCACCGACCGCGATCGGCTGACCGCGCAATGAAGGATCGTCGCGCTGCTCCACCGACGCATAAAAGGCGTCCATGTCGATATGGATAATTTTGCGCAGGGGTGGCGACGCGGCGTCCATGGCACAGGCTTATGCCATAGCAGGAACGAAAGGGAAACATGGGACGCACAAGCCCCCCTGTTTCTCTTGCCCTATTGCTTGTCCTTGAGCGCCAGCAGCGCGGCGAAGGGACCGGCATGTTCCTCGCTCAACACCCCCGCTTCACGCAGCACGACGTCGGCATCGGGCGCACGGGGATAGGGGGTCATTGCCAGCGCGACCGTTTCCGCCATCGCTTCGCCCATGTCGATGATCTGGCCGTCATAGCCGATCGTATCGCAATCTTCCGCGTCCAGTTCCAGTTCTTCGGTGTCGGACACATCGCTCCCGTCCACCACGAAGCGGAGGATGAAGTCGCTGTCGATCCGTTCGGGGACAGGCGTGCCGGTTGCGACGCAGGGCTGCGCCAGTGCAGCGCGGACGTGGCCCCGCGCGACGATGAAGCCATTTTCCGTGTCGATGCTATAATCCGCCTCCAGCCTGTCGAGCGCGAGCAGGCCAAATCGCTGCATCAATGCTGCGCGTTCCACGGCATTGGCGGCGATCGGGTTGCTGATCCCCATCTTGCCGATCTGGTCGACGCGGATGGGGCGGGAAAATTCCGGCGTAGCACTCATCCCAGATCCCCCGACAGCAAAGCATCGCGCGTCAGGCAGCCCAGCCGGGTCCAGCGCTGGCGCAGCCCCCCTTCGACATGGGCGATCGCCGCGTCGGTCACCGGCGCGCCGCGATAGAGGTTGCGCCGCAGGGCTTCGGTCAGATCCCCTTGTCCGGTCAAGGCATCGCGATAGGCGCTGATGCGTCCGCCCAGCGCGCTCATCATCCGGCCGATATGCTTGCCCACGACGACATCGCCGATACCCTCCTGCCGCAATTGCCCATCCATATCGTCGATGAAGGTTTCGGTCAGCCAGACACTGTCCTGCGTACCGCCCTGCGCTTCCAGCCGGATCAGCACTTGCGCCAGAACAGCGACGATCATGTCGAACCGGCCATCCAGCGTATCCGGCACTGCGCCGTCGATATACCAGTGCGGCTGACGCCCTTCCGCGACCACGGCATTGTAGAGCGGCAGCAGGCCGACTTTGGGGTCGGCGCGGCCCCCGAACAGGCGCTGAAGGAAGGAAGGGGATGCGGTAGACATGACAGGATGACTTTTCGTGACGGATCGTTGGACGGAGCGCCGTCCTGGCAAGCGTCGCCCCTTGCCGGGAGCCGAGCATTTCCATATTGATCGACCGGCCGCCCAATGCAATGGCGGCTTTATGTTTATTGGGTTCGCGGGTGCGTTCCGCCAGGAGAAGTCCATGCTTCAGTTCAGCCATCAATCGCCAGGCGGGCGTATCCTGCTCGCCCTGGGCCTCAGCGCGCTGGTGCTGGGGGCGTCGGGCTGCACCCGCATCCGCACGCATCAGGGCTATCAGGTCGACAAGCTGCTGGTCGATTCGGTCCAGCCGGGCATCGACAACCGCGCGTCGGTGGAAGGGACGCTGGGACGCCCCAGCTTCGCGTCGCAATTTGGCGAGCAGGACTGGTATTATGTGTCGCGCGAAATGCGCGCGCTGGCCTTTTCCACGCCCAAGCCTGCCGAACAGACCGTGCTGCATGTCCGCTTCGATCCCGCTGGCAATGTCGTTGCGGTCGATCGCATGGGGCTGGATCAGGTGGCGCGCATTTCGCCGGTGGGGGACAAGACCCCGACGCTGGGCCGCAACCGCAGCCTGTTCGACGAAATCTTTGGCAATATCGGCGCTGTGGGTGCCGGCGGCATGGGCGGTCAGGGCGGCGGCAGCGGTCCGGGTGGCGGCCCCAACGGCAGCTAAAGGGCGATAGGGGCAGGCGACGCGCCTGCCCTGCCCTCTCCGGTCAATCCAGGCTCTTGCCAGCCTGTTCCGTCACATCCTTCGACAGGCCCGGCTGGGCCAGGATGCGTTCCAGTTCACCGCGCATCGATGCCGCGCGTGCCGGGTCGAACCGTTTCCAGCGGCCAAGCGGCGGCACCAGCCGCGCTGCGGTCTGCGGGTTCAGCCGGTCGAGCGCGATGATGCAGTCCGCCACCAGTCGGTATCCCTTGCCCGACCCGTGGTGAAACGCCCACTGATTGCCCGCAAACGCCCCATAGAGCGATCGGACACGATTGGGGTTGGCCAGGGTGAAGTCCTTGTGCCGCCCCAGTTCCTCGACCAGTTCCACCGTGTCGGGATGCACGGCAAAGGCCTGCGTCTGAAACCATTTGTCGAGCGTCAGGGCGTCGCCGCCATAGCGGTGATGGAAGATGTCGAGCGCGGCCTCACGTTCGGGGCTGGTCCCGTTCGCCAGCGTGGCCAGCGCCGCCTGACGCTCGGTCATATTGTCCGCATCGTGGAACTGGGCGAATGCGATGGCCGGGCCGTCGGATGCGCCTGATGCGACGAGATAATGGAGCGCGACGTTGCGCAACTTGCGCGCGCCCTTCGCCGCCGGGGACAAGGCAAAGCCGTCGGCCTTTGTCGCGGCATGGATGGCGCGCCATTGCGGTTCGAGGTCCGCGCCGATCCGCTGTTGCAGGGCATCGCGCACGGCATGGATGGCATCAGGATCGACCTGCGCCATCTGATCGCCGAGATAGGCTTCGCTGGGCAGACGCGCGGCTTCGGCAATGAAAGCGGGATCGAGCGTCGAATCGGCAATCATCGTGGCGATGGCGGCGATGACCGCGTCCTCATCCACCGCCTGCCCGGCGATACGGCCGATCAGCACATTGACCATGAGTTGCTGCACCGCTTCATAGCGGGCGAACGGATCATCATCATGCGCGGACAGGAAGGCCAGATCCTGCTGGCTGCGATTGGTTTCCACGATCACGGGTGCGGAAAAACCGCGATTGATCGACAGGATCGGAGCGGTGGCAAAGCCGGTAAAGCGGAACGTCTGGCGCGCTTGGGTCAGCATCAGCAATTCGTCGCCATGATGGGCGCGCGTTGCGGGATCGAACAGGGCGACGCGCAGGGGGATAGCCATGGGCTGCTTGCCCCCCTGCCCCGGCGTGGGCGGCACGGCCTGTTCCAGATGCAGTTCTACGCTCTGGGTCGCCGGGTCATGATGCAGCAACGCGCGGACATGGGGGGTGCCTGCCTGTTCGTACCAGAGACGGAACTGGGACAGGTCGATGCCCCCGCCCTCCTCCATGGCCCGGACGAAATCCTCGCACGTGGCTGCCTGCCCATCGTGGCGGTCGAAATAGAGATTGGTCGCCGCGCGGAACCGATCCGGTCCCAGCATCAGCGCAATCATGCGGATCAGCTCCGCGCCCTTGTTATAGATGGTCGCGGTGTAGAAGTTGCTGATTTCCATGTAGGATTCGGGACGCACCGGATGGGCGAGCGGTCCCTGATCTTCCTGAAACTGGGCCGCGCGCAGGATGCGGACATCCTCGATCCGCTTGACCGCTGCGCTGCCCATGTCGGCGGAGAAGCTCTGGTCGCGAAAGACAGTGAAGCCTTCCTTGAGGCTCAGTTGGAACCAGTCGCGGCAGGTGACGCGATTGCCTGACCAGTTGTGGAAATATTCATGCGCGACGACCGCTTCGACGCCGTCATAGTCTATATCGGTCGCGGTTTCCGGGTCGGCCAATATGTAGCGCGAATTGAAGATGTTAAGCCCTTTATTCTCCATCGCGCCAAAGTTGAAATCGGCAACGGCAACGATGTTGAACACGTCCAGATCATATTCGCGGCCATAGACGCGCTCGTCCCAGGCCATGCTGTTGCGCAGCGCCTCCATTGCATGGCCGGTGCGGGGCAAATCGGCTTCGCGTACCCAGATGCCCAGGCGCACGGCCCGCCCGCTCATCGTCACGAAACGATCGGCATTGCAGGCCAGGTCGCCTGCAACCAGCGCGAACAGATAGCAGGGTTTGGGGAAGGGATCGGTCCATTGCGCCCAGTGGCGGCCATCGGGCAAATCGCCAGTGTCGCCCGGATCGCCATTGGCCAGCAGCACGGGGAAGCGCACCTTGTCCGCGACCATCCGCACGCTGTAGCGGGACAGGACATCGGGTCGATCGGGGAAGAAAGTGATGCGGCGGAATCCTTCCGCTTCGCATTGGGTGCAGAGCAGACCGCCGCTGGCGTAGAGGCCCATTAGCTTGCTATTGCTTTGGGGCGCAAGTTCGACCAGCGTTTCGACGTCATGCGCATCGCCAGGCAGGCTTATGATCAGTGCGCCCGCTTCCAGATGCCATGCGTCCGCGTCGAGCAGGTGGCCATCTACACGCACTTCAAGCGGGACGATGCCGTCGCCATCCAGATGCAGCGGACGGGTGTGCGCGCCGTTGCGCGTTACGGTCAACGTGGCGCGGACGGTCGTGAGCGCGGGGTCAAGATCGAAATTCAGCGCCACGTCCGGCACCAGCCAGTCGGGCGGTCGATAGTCGGTGCGGCGGATGACGGCGGGGGAAGCGGCATTTGTGGAGAGCATGTCGGCCATGCCCGCAATCTAGGGAGCGGGTCAGGAAAAGGCCAGCAGCCTTCTGGGGCAGCGGCAAACTTCGCTAAAGTCGTCCATAACGGGTATGATGAGTCACGTTCCGCCCGCTATGGCTAGATCCGTTCGCCCGACAGGCGCTGGCACAGCATATCGAGCTGGTCGAGCGTCGAATAGCGCAGGGTCAGCGTGCCGCCCGCGCCGCTTTGATGATCGATGTCGACCTTCAGACCCAATATGTCGGCCAGATGCTGTTCGAGCGCAGCAATGTCAGGGTCTTTTTCGGAACCGCCGCCGTTCGCGCGGCGCGACGCAGGCGCATCCGCGCCGGTCTTGACGCGGCGCACAAGCTGTTCCGTGTCGCGCACCGACAGCGATTTATCCTCAACCTGCCGCGCCAGCCGCTCGCAATCGGGCGCACCGATCAGTGCGCGGGCATGACCCATGCTCAGCTTCTTTTCGACAACCTGCTGCTGCACCGGGGCGGGCAGTTCGAGCAGGCGCATCAGGTTGGCGACATGGCTGCGCGATTTACCCACGATGCGGCCCAGCGCATCCTGACTGTGGTGAAATTCGGCGATCAGCTTGCGATAGGCTTCCGCTTCCTCGATCGGGTTCAGATCTTCGCGCTGGATATTTTCGATGAGCGCGATTTCGAGCGTTTCCTGCTCGTCAAAATCGCGCACGATGGCGGGGATGCGGTGGAGATGCGCCCGCTGCGCCGCGCGCCAGCGCCGTTCACCCGCGACGATCTGAAACCCGCCGCCATGGGGGCGGACGATGATCGGCTGGATCACGCCGCGCTTGGCGATGCTTTCCGCCAGTTCGGACAGCGCGCCTTCATCGAAATGGCGGCGCGGCTGTTCGGGATGGGGCTGGATCAGCGCGACTTCTATGCTTTGCACCGCCTTGCCATTGGCGGGCATGACCGCAGGCGCAACGGGCTCTTCGCGCGCCACATCGCCCAGCAATGCGGACAGGCCACGGCCCAGCCCATGGGGGCGCTTGATCACCTTGGGCTTGTCCGCCGTGTCATCGCTCATGCCGCGACCTCCTGCCGGGGCAGGCGGGCGATCAGTTCACGGGCAAGGCGCATATAGGCTTCAGATCCTGAACAGCGGAAATCATAGATAAGGGCCGGCACGCCATGGCTGGGCGCTTCGGAGAGGCGAACATTGCGCGGAATGACCGTGGTGAAAACCAGATCGCCAAGGCAGGCGCGCACATCGTCCGCCACCTGATCGGTCAGGCGGTTGCGGCGATCATACATGGTCAGCGCTACGCCCATGATCGATAGCACCGGATTGAAGCGGCCACGAATCCGCTCGACCGTCTGGAGCAATTGCGACAGCCCTTCGAGCGCAAAAAATTCGCATTGCAACGGCACGAGCAGCGATTGCGCCGCAACCATGGCGTTGATCGTCAACAGGCCAAGCGAAGGCGGACAGTCGATCAGGCAGATGTCCCAGCGGCCCGGCGTCGCTTCGGCCAGCACCCGTTCCAGTCGGTGGGTGCGTTCTTCATATTCGATCAGTTCGATTTCGCACCCCGACAGATCCTGCGTCGCGGGAACCAGGTCCAGTTTCGGCACGCGGGTCGCGACGATGGCGTCGTCCAGCGCGCAATTGCCGACCAGCAGATCATAGCTGGACTGGGCGCGATCCGCTTGTCCCACCCCAAGCCCGGTCGATGCGTTTCCCTGCGGATCGAGATCGACCAGCAGCACGCGCAGGCCCGTCGCGGCCAGCCCCGTGGCGAGGTTGATCGCGGTCGTGGTCTTGCCCACGCCACCTTTTTGATTGGCGATGGCAATGCAGATCATGCGCGACCTTTCCTTCTGGCGACGGGTTGGACAGCCCGCGCGACGATGATGGCGCTTTCGCCATCCGTTACGCTGGGTTCGACCTTGGCCTTAGCTTGCCATGTCGGACGCGCCGCCTCCAGTTCATTCTGCGCATTTCGCCCCTTTGGCAGCACCCAGAGGGTATTTTTATCCGACAGATGCAGCGCGGACGAAAAGAGTTTGGGCAAGGGTGCATAGGCACGCGCGCTGATGATGGCGGCGGCTGTTGCGGGGACGGACTCCACGCGACCGCCAAAGACGCGCGCGTTGGCGACACCGACATGGACAATGGCATCGTTCAGAAAGTCGATCCGCTTGCGGCGGGATTCCACCATCAGCACCGGGCGATCGGACAGGCAGGCGACAACTATGCCGGGCAGACCCGCGCCGGAACCCAGGTCGATCCACTCGCCTTCCCCCGCCGAAGTTGCGTGCATCAAAAGCTGCGCTGAATCCACGATATGGCGCGCCCAGACATGCGGCCTTGTCGATTCCGCGATCAAGTTTTGCTCATCCATTGCGCTTAAAAGAATGGCGACATAGCGTTCCAGCCGGTCCCATGTTTCACGTGGAACAGCAAAATGCGCGTCGATCCAGCCACGCGCTTCCTTTTCCGTCATGCCGCCACCCGACGAACATGGACGAGGATAGCGGCCAGCGCCGCCGGAGTAATGCCGCGAATTCTGCTGGCCGCCGCCAGCGTGTCGGGTCGGGCCGCCTCAAGCCGCTCGATCATTTCGGCGGACAATCCACCGATGCTGCGGAACGCGAAATCGGCGGGGATATAGATGCGTTCATTGCGGCGCAGGTCGGCAATTTCGGCGTCCTGCCGGTCGAGATAGGGAGCATAATGCGTATCCTCCAATATTTCGGCGCGCAGGTCAGCGGGCGCATTGGCCAGTTCGGGGGCAAGGGTCAGAAGCAGGGCACGATCGACTTCCGGGAAGCGCGCCCAGTCGAACAGGCTGCGGCGCACGCCGTCCTGCCGCACGGTTGCACCCGCACGGGCCATTTCGGTCGCCGTCAGTTCACGCGCAAGAGCCGCCTCGATAGCTACGTGTTGCTGCTGCCGGGCCATAAGGCGCGCGGCGCGTTCCGGCCCGATGATGCCATGGGTGATGCCAATGGGACCAAGGCGGCTTTCGGCATTGTCGGCCCGCAGGCGCAGGCGATATTCCGCGCGCGCCGTGAGCATCCGATAGGGTTCCGTGACGCCTTGCAGTACGAGGTCGTCGATCATGACGCCGATGTAGGAACTGGCGCGATCAAGGATCAGCGGCGCATCACGCCGCGCATGGGCAGCGGCATTGACGCCTGCTACCAGTCCCTGTGCGGCGGCCTCCTCATAACCAGTGGTGCCATTGATCTGACCCGCGCAGAACAGGCCGGTCAGCGCGCGCACCGCCAGCGTCGAATCCAGTGCGCGCGGGTCGATATGATCATATTCGACGGCATAGCCCGGCACGGCAATGACCGCCTGCTCCAGCCCCGCCATGCTGCGCACCATTGCCGCCTGCACATCGGTGGGGAGCGACGTGCTGATGCCGTTGGGGTACACGAGCGGATCGTCCAGCCCCTCCGGCTCCAGAAAAATCTGATGCCCGTCACGGTCGCCGAAGCGCAGGATCTTGTCCTCTATCGACGGGCAATAGCGCGGACCGCGCCCCTCGATCGCGCCGCTGAATAAAGGCGAGCGATCCAGCCCTTCGCGGATGATGCGGTGGGTTTCGGCATTGGTGCGCGTGATCGCGCAATCCAGTTGCGGCAAAGGGCGGCCGTCCGACAGCGGCGACATGGTCCAGCCGCTGGCGTCGGAGGGCTGGGTTTCCAGCCGCGCCCAGTCGATCGTCCGCCCGTCGATGCGCGGCGGCGTGCCGGTCTTGAGCCGCCCGATCGGCAGGTCAAGGTCGCGCAGTTGAACGCCCAATGCAGTGGCGGCGCGCTCCCCCACCCTGCCCCCGGCTTCGCGCTCCTCACCCCGGAACAGGCGGCCGCCCAGGAACGTGCCAGTGGCGAGGACGACCGCGCTTGCCGTCAGCCGGCGACCATCGGCCAGCGCCAGGCCGACGACGACATCCCCGTCGATCAGCAGCGCATGGGCTTCGCCTTCGACAATTTCCAGCCCCGCCTGCGCGTCGAGCATGGTGTGGATGGCCGCGCGATAGCGCTTGCGGTCCGCCTGCACGCGCGGTCCCTGCACCGCTGCGCCCTTGCTGCTGTTGAGCATCCGATAGTGAATCGCGGCAGCATCGGCAGCGCGACCGATCAGGCCGTCGAGCGCATCGACTTCGCGCACGAGATGGCCCTTGCCCAATCCGCCGATCGCCGGGTTGCAGGACATGGCACCGACAGTCGCCCGCTCGAAAGTGAGCAGCGCAACCGACGCACCCTTGCGCGCTGCCGCAGCAGCGGCCTCACAACCGGCATGGCCGCCGCCGACCACAATCACATCATAGCTTGTTCGCATGGCCCGCCCTTACCAGACGGGGCCGTGAGCGTCAAAAGCGTTCCACGTGGAACATCGGATCATTTGCCGATGCAGAAGCCCGCAAACAGGCGGTCGAGCATATCTTCCGTCCCGGCCCGCCCGGTGAGCGCGTCAATGGCGCGGCGGGCAAGGCGCAATTCCTCCGCCGTGACGAGCAGGTCATGGGCATGGGCAGCGGCGTGAAGATGATCGAGCAGTGCGGCGCTATGTCGCCGCTGCCGCGCATGGAGGGCAAAATCGCCTTCGCCCGGTAACAGCGTGGCAGCGTGCGTTCGCAGGGCTGCAAGCAATGCGTCCATCCCCTGCCCCGTTTGCGCGGACAGCGAAAGGCCGGGGCGGGCCTCCTCCACCCGGTCGGATTGCGCGGCGATGAGAATGGCGTCGGCACGGGGCAGATCGCCTGCATCGCCCAGCCACAGGATGATGTCGGCAGCATCCAGCGCCGCGCGCGCACGGTCGATGCCAATCGCTTCGATCGCGTCGTCAGTCGCCTCACGCAGGCCAGCGGTATCGGTGAACAGATAGGCGATGCCATCGATCGCGGCAGGCACTTCGATCCGGTCGCGGGTCGTCCCCGCGATGGCCGACACGATCGCCGCGTCCCGACCGACCAGTGCGTTGAGCAGCGTGGACTTGCCCGCATTGGGCGGCCCGGCCAGCACAACACGGATGCCATCATGCAATCGCTCGGCGACAGGCGCGGCGAGGATGGCAGCGACGTCCTGCGCCAGCGTGGCGATGCCCGCGCCGATCTGCGCCTCTATGCTGGCGTCCGGCACATCATCCTCGTCAGAGAAATCCAGCGCCGCTTCGGCCATGGCCGACAGGTCGAGCAGGCGCGTGCGCCATATGTCGATGCGGCGGGAAAAATGCCCCTCCGCCATCATCAGCGCGGCGCGACGTTGCGCCTGGGTCTGCGCAGCGAGCAGGTCCGACAGGCCTTCGACGGCGTTGAGGTCCATGCGGCCATTGGCGAAGGCGCGGCGAGTAAACTCCCCCGCTTCGGCGCGGCGCAGGCCGGGCAAGGCGGACAGCGCATCCTCCACCGCCGCCACGACAGCGCGGCCACCATGGCAATGCAATTCGGCCAAATCCTCGCCCGTCACCGTGGCGGGACCGGGGAACCAGAGCAGCAGCGCGCGATCGAGCGGCGCATCATCGCGCGGGTCTTTGAGCAAGGCGAGGCTGGCGGTGCGCGGCGGCGGCAACCGCCCGGCCAGCGCCATCATCGCGGCGCGGGCCTGCGCGCCGCTCACCCGGATGATGGCAATGCCTGCGGGGGGTGCGCCGCTCGACAGGGCAAAGATAGTATCGGCGTCGGTCGTCTGCACGAAAACTATTTCTTGTCACCCGCCATGCCCGACAGGCCAATGTCCATCATCTGGCGGAACAGGCGCACGCCCGCATCCCCCATGGGCGACATGCTTTTGAACAGCGTTTCCATCTGTTCGGCGCTGCCGACGCCATCGAAGCTGTCGAGCATCGTCTTGATATATTTGTCGTGGATGGGCGTGACGTCGGGCAGGCCCAGAAAGGCGCGCGCCTCTGCCGGGGTGCAATCCACATCGACGGTTACCTTCATATCAACAAGCCCTTGCCGCGCGGAAAAGTCCGTGGCCTCCGTCATGCCGCAAACAGGCCACCCATGGCAAATTTTTTGGGATACAGGCCGTTGCGTCCCTGCCCGCCACGGCCAATATGCGCGACATCATCAGGCGGAAAGGATCTTCTATCATGGCTGACTTCACCCCCATCGCGACATTGGAGGGCGACGCCCGGTTCGACGCCTATGTCGCCCGACCCGAAGGAGATGAGGCTAAGGCCGCCATCATCGTGATTCAGGAAATTTTCGGCGTCAATGCGGGCATCCGCACCAAATGCGACAATTGGGCAAAGGCAGGCTATATCGCCTATGCGCCCGACCTGTTCTGGCGCGAACAGCCGCATATCGAACTGGACGCCGACGTGCCGGAAGATTTCCAGCAAGCGTTGGGGCATATGCAAAAGCTCAATCAGGATCAGGCGATCCGCGACATCGAAGCAACGATCAAGGCCGCGCGCGTGGCCGTGAATGGTGGCAAGGTCGGGCTGGTCGGCTATTGCCTGGGCGGGCGATTGGCGTTCATGGCGGCGTGCCGGACCGATGGCGATGCGTTCGTGGCCTATTATGGCGTGGGCATCGACGGATTGCTGGGTGAACAACATGCAATCGGCAAGCCGGTGCTGCTCCATGTCCCGACCGCCGACCATTTCGTCGGGCCGGATGCGCAAAAGGCGATGCATGACGGGATGGCCGACAACCGCCATGTTACGTTGCACGATTATGACGGGCTGGACCATGGCTTTGCTGCCGAACTGGGCGCACGGCGTGACGAGGATGGCGCGCAACTCGCGGACGGTCGCACCGCCGCCTTCTTTGCCGCGCATCTCGCCTGATGGCGGGGGTCAACGGCGCGTGGCGGATGGTCGCGCGCAGCCATGGCGGGCCGGATGTGATCGCGCGCGAGAATTTCGACCCCGGCGTGCCGGGTGAGGGCGAAGTGCTGGTGGCGCAGGACGCGATCGGCCTGAACTTCATCGACACCTATTATCGCACCGGCCTCTATCCCGCGCCCCTGCCCACGCCGCTGGGGTCGGAGGGTGCAGGGCATGTCGTTGCGGTGGGGCCGGCCGTGACCGGCTTTGCCGTGGGCGACAAGGTTGGCTGCGTCAGCGGGCTTGGCGCCTATGCTACGCACCGGATCGTCGCGGCCGACCGGCTGGTCCGCATAGCCGATGGCGTATCGACGCAGGAAGCCGCCGCGATGATGCTGAAAGGCATGACCGCCTGCTATCTGGCGGAGGACACAGCCACGCTGCGCCCCGGTCAGGTGGCGCTGGTTCATGCGGCGGCGGGCGGGGTCGGGTCCGTTCTGGTGCCATGGCTGCGCGACAAGGGCGTGATCGTCATCGCCCATTGCGGGTCGGCGGAAAAGGCGTCGCGCGTCGATGCCGACCATAGCCTGCATGGCAGCTTTGACGGACTGGCCGAAACCGTGCGCGGACTGACCGGCGGCAGGGGCGTGGATATCGTCTATGACGGAGTCGGCAAGGATAGCTGGTCCGCGTCGTTGGCCAGCCTGAAACGGCGCGGGCTGATGGTCAGTTTCGGCAATGCATCGGGCGCGGTGCCGCCAGTCAGCCTGCTCGACCTGAGCAAGGGCGGGTCGCTGTTCGTGACGCGCCCTACCCTGTTCGATTATATCGCAACGGCCGACGAACTGGCGCACACGGCCGACCGCCTGTTCGACCGGATGCAGCGCGGCGTGGTGAAGGCCGTGATCGGGCAGCGGTTCGCGCTGAGCGACGCGGCCCAGGCGCATCGCGCGCTGGAAGCGCGGGCCACGACCGGGGCGACGGTGCTGGTGGTATAGTCCCGAAGGGCAAAGCCGCCTGACAGCAAAAAAAGGGGGCGGAACCTGTGTGGTTCCGCCCCCTTTTTTGTCGTGCGATGCGGCCCGGATCAGCCGAACAGCGTCAATATCCCGACATTATGATCCACAAAGCCCTCATAGATCATCTTGACCGCGACATAGACGATGACGGCCAAGCCGATATAGGCGATCCAGCGGAACCGTTCGATATATTTGGCGATGATGTTGGCCGCGATGCCCATCAGAGCGACCGACAGGATCAGCCCGATGATGAGGATGCCCGGATGGTCTTTCGCCGCACCAGCGACCGCCAGGACGTTGTCCAGGCTCATGCTGACGTCGGCGACGGCGACGGCCCATGCGGCGGCGGCAAAGCTCTTGGCCGGGCGCAGGCCCGACACATCATCATCGCTGGTGTCGCCCGGCGTTTCCCCGCCCCGCTTGGGGTGCAGCTCGCGCCACATCTTGAAGCTGACCCACAGCAGCAGCAGGCCACCGGCCAGAATCAGGCCGACAATCTGCATCAACTGGCTGACCACCAGCGCAAAGGCGATGCGCAGGACCAGCGCAGCGATGATGCCGATCAGGATCACCTTCTGACGCTGCGCAGCGGGCAGGCCCGCCGCCAGCGCGCCGACGACGATGGCGTTGTCACCGGCCAGCAATATGTCGATCATCAGCACCTGCCCAAAGGCGGCAAGCGCGCTGGGCGAGGTTATATTGCTGAAATCATTGACGATGTGGCCCCAGATATCGGCGGGCGAACCCAGCCCCTGAGCGGCAGCGGCGGCGGTTGTGAGAAGGTCGAACATAGAGGCGCAGTCCCGCTTACTGGTTCATCGAATCGAAGAAATCTTCGTTGGTCTTGGAATCCTTCATCTTGTCGAGCAGGAATTCCATCGCGTCGATCGTACCCATCTGCATCAGGATACGGCGCAGCACCCACATCTTGGACAGCTTGGCCTTGTCGACCAGCAATTCTTCCTTGCGGGTGCCGGATTTGCCAACGTCCAGCGCCGGGAAGATGCGCTTGTCCGCGACCTTGCGGTCCAGCACGATTTCCGAATTGCCGGTGCCTTTGAACTCTTCGAAGATGACTTCGTCCATGCGGCTGCCCGTGTCGATCAGGGCTGTGGCGATGATCGAGAGCGAACCGCCTTCCTCGATATTGCGCGCCGCGCCGAAGAAGCGCTTGGGCCGCTGGAGCGCGTTGGCGTCCACACCGCCGGTCAGCACCTTGCCCGACGAAGGGACGACAGTGTTGTAGGCGCGGCCAAGGCGCGTGATCGAATCGAGCAGGATGACGACATCCTTCTTATGCTCGACCAAACGCTTGGCCTTTTCGATCACCATTTCGGCGACCTGGACGTGGCGGGTGGCCGGTTCGTCGAAGGTGGAGGAGACGACTTCGCCCTTCACGCTGCGCTGCATGTCGGTAACTTCTTCGGGCCGCTCGTCGATCAACAGGACGATCAGGAACACTTCAGGATGATTGTCGGTGATGGCCTTGGCGATGTTTTGCAGCATCACCGTCTTGCCGACGCGCGGCGGCGCGACGATCAGCGTGCGCTGGCCCTTGCCCTGCGGCGACACGATATCGATGACGCGCGCCGACTTGTCCTTCTGGGTCGGATCATAGGGGTCCAGCGTCAGCTTCTGCTCAGGATAGAGCGGCGTCAGATTGTCGAAATTCACGCGATGGCGGACCACATCGGGATCGTCGAAATTGACCGTGTTGAGCTTTACCAGCGCGAAATAGCGCTCGCCATCCTTGGGCGCGCGGATTTCACCGTCCACCGTGTCGCCGGTGCGCAGGCCAAAGCGGCGCACCTGATTGGGCGAAACATAAATATCGTCGGGACCGGCCAGGAAGTTGGCCTCCGGGCTGCGCAGGAAGCCGAAGCCGTCGGGCAGCACCTCGATCGTGCCTTCGCCCATGATCTGTTCGCCATTTTCGGCCTCCGCCTTCAAAATCGCGAACATCAGATCCTGTTTGCGCAGGGTCGATGCACCCTCCACGCCCAGTTCTTCGGCAAGCTGCACGAGGTCTGCGGGCGCTGTCTTTTTAAGATCTTTCAGGTGCATTGCGAGTCGGTCCGATGGCGAGAGGAGGAGAATAGCCGGAAAAGGAATATATTGCCCGGTCAGGATACCGGGAAAGCCTTGGCCCAGGACGGGCTAGGGTTGATTATTTGGCGTTTAGCGATCCGCAACCCGCCAAGTCAAGGCGTGACAGGCAATATCGGGCAGTAAAAGGCCGGTTTCCGGGCGATATGGGACGATGCGCGGCATTGATGCGGCAGGACAAGCTTCATGATATAAGGATCGCCATAATATAGGAAGGATGCGGATATGGGACGGGCGCGCGCGCTGCTGGGCATGGCCCTGATGCTGCCTGCCGTCATGGCCCATCCCCCCGGCGTGGCGCAGGATGCGCTGGACCCTGCGACCCCGCCGGTGGTGGTGCGCACCGGCCCCGACCCCGATGATCGCGTGACGATCCCCATCCGCATCGGCGGCAAGGGACCATGGCATTTCATCATCGACACCGGATCACAACGCACCGTCATCGCCAGCGATCTGGCGCGTGAGCTGGCGCTGGTGCCGGGGCGCAGCGTGACGATAGTGTCGATGACCGGGCGCAGCGAGGCAGGGACCGTGGCCGTCCCCCGGCTGGATTTCGCCGGCAGCGCGATCGACGATATCGAAGCGCCGGTGCTGGACGGCGAACATCTGGGCGCGCCGGGGTTGCTGGGGCTGGACAGCCTGCACGCCAAACGGGTGACGCTGGATTTCCGCAAAGGCCAGATGGCGATCAGCGACAGCCGCCCCAACCGCCGCGCCGCGACCGATCCCGATGCGATCGTGGTGGAAGCGCGTCGGCGTAAAGGGCAGTTGATCCTGCTCGATTCCGAAGTGAACGGGATGCGAGTCGCCATCATGCTGGATACCGGCAGCAATATCAGCATCGGCAATCTGGCGCTGCGCGACCGGCTGACCGCGAAAAAGCGCGCGCCCGCGATGGTGGAAGCGACGCTGACCAGCGTGACCGGCGGGCAGTTGACGGGACAGGTCGGGCGGATCGGGTCGGTGCGGATGGGCCGGGTCAACCTGACGCAGGTGCCGGTATTGTTCGCCGACGCCAGCCCCTTTGCCGAACTGGGGATGCAGGACAAACCGGCGCTGCTGCTGGGAATCAGCGCGCTGCGCATTTTCGACCGGGTGGCGATCGACTTCGGGCGGGGCAAGGTGGACTTCCTGCTGCCCGATGCCAGCGCGGGGGCAATGACGCAGCTGGCAGCGCTCCCCTAAGGGCTTGCCCTTCACGGCGTGGGGCGTGTCGCCGGGGGCTGGCGCTGGCGGTCGCGGCCCAGCACATTGTCGATCCACTGCTGGTCGATCCGCTGCGGCGGCGCACGTTCCTCAGGATCGACTTCCAGTTCCGGGTCGTCCTGGCCCTGCGGCTCCTCAGCGCGGGGCCGTTCGATCGGCAGGCCGTTTTCATCGACCATCATGCCGCCCTCGCTCGTGCCGTCGGGGGTGCCATAATAGGCTTCCTCGTCCGGTTCCAACTGCCATTCGGGCAGAGTCACTTGCGTTTCAAACTGTTCCACCGGGCGTTTGGCGACCGCGACCTTCATATAATCGGCAAAGGCGCGGGCGGGCGCGCGACCACCCTGTAGCACGCCGACGGCGCGCGCATCGTCGCGGCCCATCCAGACGCCTGTGGTGATGCCGCTGGAAAAGCCCAGGAACCAGCCATCCTTGTTGCTGCTGGTCGTGCCGGTCTTGCCCGCCACGGGGCGGCCGATCTGCGCCGCCTTGCCAGTGCCAGTGGACACAGCGGTCTGCATCAGGTCAGTCATCCCCGCCGCGACCCATGGGGCGACGAGGACGCGGCTGGTATCGTCCTGATGCTCATAAAGCAGGCGACCGTCCGCCGTCGTTACCTTGGTAATGCCATAAGGCACAACGGCGATCCCCTTGCGCGCGATCGAGGCGAAAGCGCGCGTCATGTCGATCAGGCGGACGTCCGACGTCCCCAGCACCATCGACGGATGCGTGTTGATAGGCGTGGTCACGCCGAAACGGCGGGCCATGTCGGCAACGGTGGGGAAGCCCACTTCCACACCCAGCTTCGCTGCGACCGTGTTGATCGAATAGGCAAAGGCCGTGCGGATATCGATATCGCCCGAAAAACGCCCCGAACTGTTGCGCGGTTTCCAACCGTTGATGTCGACCGGCTCGTCGGTAACGCCGGTATCGGGCGTATAGCCCCCCTCCAGCGCGGCCATGTAGACGAAGATTTTCCACGCCGATCCCGGCTGGCGCGTGGCGGTGGTGGCGCGGTTATAGTTGGAACTGACATAGTCCAGCCCGCCGACCATCGCGCGCACTGCCCCATCACGGTCGAGCGACACCAGCGCACCCTGCGTATTGGATGGCACATTGGCCTGAATCGCCGCCGTCGCCGCCTTCTGCATGTTGAGGTCGATGGTGGTATAGACTTCCAGCGGTTCGTTGGGTTCATCGACCAGCACATCGATCTGCGGCAATGCCCAGTCCGTGAAATAACGCACGCTGTTCTGCGGCGGTTCGGGGGCCAGCTTGACGCCTTGCACATCGGCAGCGGCGCGATCCGCCGCGCTGATGACGCCATTGTCGCGCATCAGGTCCAGCACCACGCCCGCCCGACCCAACGCTGCTTCGGCGTCGGCGGTGGGCGAGTAGCTGGATGGTGCCTTGACCAGTCCCGCGATAATCGCAGCTTCGGGCAGGTCCAGCGTGGTCGCGCTATGGCCGAAAAATTTGCGGCTGGCCGCGTCGATGCCATAGGCACCGCCGCCGAAATACACCTTGTTGAGGTAGAGTTCGAGGATCTGCCGCTTGGAGAATTTACGCTCCAGCGCCATTGCCAGCACCATTTCACGGACCTTGCGGCCCCAGCTATAGCTGTTGTTGAGGAAGATGTTGCGCGTCACCTGCTGGGTGATGGTCGATGCGCCCTGCCAGCGACGCCCCTTGCCCCGGTTTTCCAGCGCGACCCAGGCCGCTCGCGCCATGCCGACCGGATCGACGCCGGGATGCAGGTAGAAACGCTTGTCCTCGGTCGAAACCATCGCATCGACCATGACGGTCGGAATCTGGCCATAGTCCAGCCAGCGCCCGAAACTTGGCCCCAGCGATACGATGACGCTGCCGTCAGCGGCATGAACGCGGATCATCTGGCCGTTCGGGGAGGATTTGAGGGAGGCATAGTCAGGCAAAGACTGCATCGCCACCACCACGGCGATGACGACCGCGATCAGCCCCGCGACGCTTGCCGCCACGCCGATCTTCAGACCGCGCATCAGCCACTTCTTCACCCCGACGGGCTTGTCCTTGCTCTTGCCTGATCGTGCCATCTGTGCCGCCCCGGATACCCGCTAATCCCGGCGCGGGCCAGCGCAAATACTGCGCGGCCCCGTCAAAAAGCCGGGATAGCCTCCATGATGATCAGCGGTTTACCGGCGATGAACGCGGGCTTTCATTCCGCTTCGTCGCGCGGCTTGAAATCGAGCGAGGCACTGTTCATGCAATAACGCAGGCCGCCGACGCCCGGACCATCGGGGAAGACATGGCCCAGATGCCCTTCGCAGGTGGCACAGCGCACTTCGGTACGGACCATGCCATGGCTGGCGTCGCGGATTTCCTCCACCGCGTCGATGTCCACCGGCGCGGTGAAGCTAGGCCAGCCCGAACCGCTGTCATATTTTTCGTCGGCGTCGAACAATTCCGTGCCGCACCCGGCGCAAAAATAGACGCCGTCGGCCTTATTGGCGTTATATTTGCCGGTGAAAGCGCGTTCGGTGCCGGCTTCACGCAGCATATGATATTGTTCGGGGGAAAGGCGGTCGCGCCATTCCGCGTCGGTCAGGTTGATCTTGTCCATGGCCGCAATATGGGCGCGCATGGCCCGCCGATCAAGCGTCCGCAATGCGCGTCAGCCGCATCGCCAGCCGCGCCGCCCCCGGTGTCGCCGCCAGCGCCCTAAGCAACCCCGGATAGCGTCCCAGCGCCCGGAACCCCGCCGCCGCACGCAGCGGCGATGCCGCCCGGCGGGCGAAATCGTGCTGATAACGCGCCGCGCCGTCGCGTCCGTGCGCCTGCCAGCGATCCACTGCCGCCGCCGCGCTGGCCAGCGCGATGCCGATCCCCTCCCCCGCCAGCGACGGGATGACGGCGGCCTGATCGCCCAGCCGGTAAAGCCCCGGCCATGTCGTCGTCGCGCGCCAGCCATAGGGTATATCGCCAATCGCATCGACATGCGCGTCGGCAGGCAGATCGCCCAGCCGGTCGGCCAGCGCAGGCGAACGATCCGCCAGCGCGGCGATCAGTGCCAGCGGACGGCCCCCCGCTGCGCTCAACGCACTTTTGCGCACCGCCATACACAGGTTCGCGCTGCCATCCTCCTGCAACAACAGGCCGACATAGCCACCATCGACCCAGTGCAGCTCGATCCGCCCGCCGATCAGGCGATGACGCGCAGCGCTGGCGGGCAGGCGCAGGCGCAGGCCCAGTTCCGGGTCGCCGCCGCCATGGGGACGCGCCACACCGCGCAGGTCATGCTTGCCCGTCGCCAGAAACAGCGCGTCCCAGTCGATCGCGTCGCCATCGTCCATCGTGACGGCGGTGGGGGAAAGGCTGCGCACGCTATGGCCCAGCCGGAACGCCACGCCCGCCTGTTCGGCGGCAGCGCGCAATACCGTGTCGAGCCGGTGTCGCGACAGGCCCATGCCCGGCGCGGGCAGCGGCAGGACAATCTCCCGCCCGCCCGCAAACAGCGCTAGGGTGTGAATCGCATGGCCACCCAGCGCCTGCACCTCGATGCCCAGCGCGCCAATCTGCGCCAGTGTCGCCCAGCTGAGGAAACCACCGCACAGCGCATCGCCCGGCTCGACCTGCCGGTCGATCAGCAACGGCTGCGCCCCGCCCTGTGCCAGCCGTAGCGCGGCGGCAGCACCCGCCGGCCCTGCGCCGATGATTATCGGCACCTTGAAACACACAGGCGAAACGGAAAAGCGCGTGCGATCCGCGCATCGCCGATCCCCGCCGCTGCCAGCATGTCACGCCATTCTTCGGCCACGAAACTGCGCGCGATCGACAATTGCCCGTCCTGCCGGACGATGCGATGCACACCCAGTAACCGCGCGAGTAGCGGATAGCCCCGATAGGCAAAACCATGCCGGTGCAAATCATTGACGAACCAGCCCATGCGCGCCCGATCCTCCATGAAGCGCAGGAACGCCAGCCGTTCCGCATCATCCATATGGTGGGTGACCAGGCTGGAAACGATGATGTCCCATGGTTCATGCACCAGCGCCGCATAGTCGCCGGTGCGATAGTCGATGCCCAGCGTCGGGTCAGTCCGCGCCTGCGCCACCGCTGCGCTACGGGCGTTCAGGTCGATACCCACGAGTTCGCAGGCAATGCCCCGACGCTGCGCCCAATGCGCGATCCGCCGCAACATTCCGCCATCGCCATAGCCCACATCCAGCAGCCGGAACGGTCCCGTTACTGCCCGGTCGAGAAAGGCCAGCGTGGGCCGCGCCGCCAGCGTCACCCGGTTGACCCGGTCGAGATCGTTCAGAACCCGCGCATAGACGGCGTCCGGCAGGTCGGCGGCATCCATCTGTTCTTGCGCCAGCGCACGTTTCATGGCGCGGCGCGGTGAAAGGCCAGCCCCTCCGCCGCCAGCCCCGGCCCGAACGCCATCGCAATGCCCTGCCCGCTCTGTTCCCCCGCCAATATCCGCGCCAGCACGAACATCAGCGTGGCAGAGGACATATTGCCGAACGCGCGCAGCACCGCCCGGCTATGGTCCAACGCATCCGGGGACAGATCAAGCGCGCGTGCCACCGCGTCCAAAATGGAGCGCCCCCCGGCATGAACCGCCCACAAGTCGACGCTGTCGGCCGGCACCGGCAGGCTGATCGTCCCCGCCAGTGCCTGCGCGATCGCGCCCGGCACTTCGCCCGACAAATGCATCGCAAAGCCATGATCGCCCAGATCCCAGCGAATGAGGTCCGCCGTGTCCGGCACCGTCATGGCAAAGGGCTGGCCCAATGCTATCCCGCCCGGCGCTCCGCTGACCAATGCCGCCGCCGCGCCATCACCAAATTGCAGCATCGCCAGCAGCGGCTCGACGCGCGCATCCTCCTGCAAATGCAGGCTGCTGAGTTCCACGCAGATCACCAGCACCCGCGCATCGGGTTCCGACCGCACGATATGGCGGGCGGATCGCAACGCGACGATCGCGGCATAGCAGCCCATATAACCGACCATCAGCCGCTCGACCGAGGGTGACAGTCCCAGCATCGTGACAAGCCGCTGGTCGATGCCCGGCGCGGTGAAGCCAGTGCAACTGGCCACTACCAGATGCGTGATGCCGTCGATGGCGGCCTGCTCCCCCAGCCCCGCAACGGCGCGCGCAGCCAGGATCGGCGCTTGCTCTGCATAGACGCCCATGCGCTGCGCCGTGGTGGGCCATGCCGCGCCATAAAATCCCGTTGGCGCGGTCGGCGCATCCAGCACCGACCAGCGGTGGTCGATGCCGCTGCGCTGCGCCATCCGGGTGAACAGCGCCCGGTCGCGCGGATCGGCGATGCGGGCGCTGGCCCAATCGACAAAGGCCGGATGAATATCCGTGTCGGGAACGGCAGTGCCGATGGCGTGGATGAAAGCGGTGGAAATGATGCGCTGCCTTTATTGCGACCTGTTTGGCGATGAAAGCGCGCGGGGCGGGATTATCGTTCCCGTGCCGCCTGCCGGGCGATGGTCAGCAATTCATGGCGGACCAGCAGCTCGCCGGTCCCCCGCCCCGACCGGGTGGCGCGTTCCGCCTGCGACAGCCGCTGGATCACGCGGGCCACGCCGGGCGCGTCCCACAACCGCACCTGCCGGGTGACGACGCCCTTGTCCTTCCAGAACACGGCCTTGCCCGCTGCCTCGACTGCCCCGTCCAGCCGCCCGCTGGCGTCGAATTCGGCGCGGATATTGGCGATCAGCATCGCACGGGTCAACAACGGGCGAATGACCGCCGCCATCGCCGTACCGCTTTGCGCCAGCGATCCCAGTTCATGATGCATGGATTTCAGGTCGCCACCCAGCACCGCATTGACCAGCGGGCCGACCTCCGTATCGGGATTGTCGGCGGACAGCGCATCCAAAGCCTCTGCCGTCGCGTCGCGCGGCCGGTCGAGCGCAGCGTCCAGATAGAGGATCAGCTTTTCGATCTCTCCCGCCATCAGCGCACGGTCGCCATTGGCCAGGTCCACGATCCGCCGGGCGAGGTCCGATGGCAGGCGCAAGCCCCCTTCCCGCGCGATGCCGACGGCAATCTGTTCCGATTCGCGCGCATCGGGCTGGTAGGAAATAAACGCCATGGCCCGCTTATGGTCCAGCGCCAGCTTCACCAGTTTCGACGTCGCCTTGAGCGCACCCGCCACCGCAATCACCGGATTGCCCGCCGCTTCCCCATCCAGCAGCGCGCTCAGTGCGGGCAGCGATTCATCGCCCATGCCATGAATGCGAATCCAGCGTTTGTCGCCGAACATGGAAAAGGACGCCGCTTCGTCCGACAGCCGGGCCGGGTCGTCGCGCAGCGTCGGCGCGTCCAGGTCGATGCGCTCCGCATCCGGTCCCATCGCCCGTTCCAGCCGCCTGGCCAGCGCGCTGCTGCCCGCTTCGTCGGGACCGTAGAGCAGGAAGAAACGCAGGTCAGCCGATGCCCCCTGCCCCGGCGCATCCAGCGCCTTTTCGATCTGGCCCCGATTAGCCTTCAAGGATTGCGGTCCGCGCTGGCGAACAGGGCCAGCCGCGCGACGATCTGATCCGCGACCGTCTGCGACAGCCGTTCGAGCGCGGTATCCTCCGCCGCGATCGTCGCAAATTCGCTGGACGTGACGTCGATGCCCGCGTCGGACCCGGCGCTGTCGTCCAGCACCTGCGCGCCAGTCGCTTCGTCGACCAGTTGATAGCGGGCGCGCAACGTGCGGCGTTCGCGGGTGATGGCGGCATCGGCGCGAAGGCCGAAACCGGCAATCTGGTCGTCCAGTTTCACCACCAGCTTGTAACGCGGACCCGACCCGCCCTTCATCGCGGCCAGCCGGTCGCTCAGCGCATTGTGCATCAGCCAGCCGGCCTTGCCCTCGATCGGCTGCACTTCGACATTGCCCAGCGCCTGGGCGACTGCGCCATGGCTGCCCCCGCCATAGACCGGGCGCAGGCCGCAGCCGGTCAGGATCAGCGAAAGGGCGATGATAGAAATTATGCGCTTCATGCCCAGACCCTTAAACCCTCCGTCGTTCCCGCGAAAGCAGGAACGACGATGGTGTCAGATAACGATATTCACCAGACGATCCGGCACGACGATGATCTTCTTGGGTGCCGCCCCGTCCAATATCCGAACCACATTGGGCGCGGCCAGCGCCAGCCGTTCCAGCTCGTCTTTCGCAGTTCCCTTGGCGACCGTGATGGTATCGCGCAGCTTGCCCATCACCTGACAGGCAATGGTGACTTCATCATCGACCAGCAACGCCGGATCGACCACCGGCCATGCCGCGTCGGCGATCAGGCCGGTTTCGCCCATATCGGCCCATGCCTCTTCTGCGAGATGCGGGGTCATCGGCGCGACCAGCAGCGCCAGCGCGCGGATGGCGGCGTTGCGCGATGCGGACGGCGCGGCCTTTTCCACGGCATTGGCCAGTTCGTAAATCTTGGCGACCGCCTTATTGAAGGACAGCGCCTCGATGTCCTTCGCAATCCCGTCGATCGTCTGGTGCAGCTTGCGGTCGAGCGGCTTGTCCTGCCCCTCCGCGCCTGCCTCGATCTGGCCGAACAGGCGCCAGAGCCGGTTGACGAAGCGCCACGACCCTTCGATCCCGCTTTCGGTCCAGGGCAGGTCGCGTTCGGGCGGGCTGTCCGACAGCATGAACCATCGCACCGCGTCCGCGCCATATTGGGCGATGATGTCATCGGGATCGACGACATTCTTCTTGGACTTGGACATTTTCTCGACCCGGCCGACTTTGACTTTAAGGCCAGTTTCGCGGTCGAACAAACCTCCGTCAGTTCTAACAACTTGATCTGGTGAGCGCCACTCGATGATACCGTCATCGCCGGGTGGATACCAACCAAAATGCTCTCGCTCTTGTTCGGTTGGCGGCCGTCGTACTGTATACGTCTCATGCGTCACCATCCCCTGCGTGAACAGGCCGGTGAAGGGTTCGGCAAAGCCCAATTGCCCCATATGCTGCAACGCGCGCGTCCAGAAACGGGCATAGAGCAGGTGCAGGATCGCATGTTCGACCCCGCCAATATATTGCCCGACCGGCAGCCATTTCTCCACCGTCTCCCGGTCGAATGGCTTGTCCTTGGGCTGGCTGGCGAAGCGGATGAAATACCAGCTTGAGTCCGCAAACGTATCGAGCGTATCGGTTTCCCGCACCGCCGCCTTGCCGCAGGACGGGCAGTCCACATGCTTCCATGTCGGATGGCGATCCAGCGGGTTGCCCGGAATGTCGAACGTCACGTCTTCGGGCAGAACGACCGGCAATTGCGCTTTTGGCACCGGCACCGGGCCGCAATCCGCGCAATGGATCACCGGGATCGGCGTTCCCCAATAACGCTGACGCGACACGCCCCAGTCGCGCAGGCGGAATACGGTCGTCCCGGTCCCCCATCCTTCCGCCTCGGCGCGGGCGATCACTTCCGCCTTGGCTTCTTCAACGGTCATGCCATCAAGGAAGCGCGAATTTACCAGCCGACCCGGCGCGCTATAGGCTTCGTTGTGGATCGGCGCGCTTTCATCGCCCTCCGCCGCAACCACCCGCTCGACCGGCAGCATATATTTGCGCGCAAAGTCCAGGTCGCGCTGGTCATGTGCAGGCACGCCCATGACCGCCCCGGTGCCATAGTCCATTAGCACGAAATTGGCGATGAACACGGGCAACTGCCATTCCGGGTCGAACGGATGAGTGACGGTCAGCCCGGTGTCGAAGCCCAGTTTCTCCGCCGTTTCCAGTTCCGCCGCCGTGGTGCCGCCCGCCTTGCACAGCGCGATGAAATCAGCCGCTTCCCCATTGCCCGCCGCCACAGCCTGCGCCACCGGATGATCCGCCGCGATCGCCACGAAGCTGGCCCCGAAAATCGTGTCGGGGCGCGTCGAATAGACCTCTATCTGCGTGTCGAACGGCGCGACCGGCTTGAAGTGGAATTGCAGCCCCTTGGACCGCCCGATCCAGTTTTCCTGCATCGTGCGCACCTTGTCGGGCCACTGGTCCAGCGATTTCAGGCCATCAAGCAGATCGTCGCCAAATTGCGTGATTTTCAGGAACCACTGGCTCAGCTTGCGCTTCTCGACCGGCGCGCCGGATCGCCATCCCTTGCCGTCGATCACCTGTTCATTGGCCAGCACGGTCATGTCGACCGGATCCCAATTGACCGCGCTTTCCTTGCGATAGACCAGGCCCGCTTCCAGCATGTCCAAAAACAATGCCTGTTCATGGCCATAATAGTCCGGCTCGCAGGTGGCGAGTTCCCGGCTCCAGTCGATCGCAAAACCCAGCTTCTTCAACTGCGCGCGCATGTTGGCTATGTTGTCGCGGGTCCAGTTGCCTGGATGCACCTTCTTTTCCATCGCCGCATTTTCGGCCGGCATCCCGAACGCATCCCACCCCATCGGGTGCAAGACTTCATGGCCCGTCATCCGGCGGAACCGCGCCAGCACGTCGCCCATCGAATAGTTGCGGACATGGCCGATATGGATGCGCCCGGACGGATAGGGGAACATCTCCAGCACATAGCTGCGCGGCTTTTCGCTGGCGTCGTCCGCGCGAAAGCTCTGCTTATCGTCCCAGATCGCCTGCCAGCGAGCGTCAGCCTCCAGCGGATTGAAGCGCCTTTGCATGTCCTGTCCTACCCAAAATGCGAGCGGGCTGGACCTTGTTCAAGCCCAGCCCCGATATTGCAGAAAATCATCAAGCCGCGCCGATGCGCAGCCCGAACGGAATGGCTTTAGCCCGCAATCGCCGTGCGGCGCAGGTCGCGGGCCTTGGTGAGGATGATTTCCTCCAGCTTCTGGACCGTGGCGGCGGCGACCGGCGCGTCGACCCACTGGCCACCCTGGCTGACCTGACGGCTGGCCGCAACGCGCAGCGCGTCTGCGCGCAGATCCTGGTCCAGAATCGACACGGTCAGCTTCATCCGTTCGTTCGGGCTGTTGGGGCTGGCATACCAGTCGGTGACGATGACGCCGCCATTGGAATCGGTCTGCACCAGCGGCATGAATGAAATCGTGTCCAGGCTGGCGCGCCACAGATAGGCGTTGACGCCGATGGTCGTAACCTTCGACGCGGCCATATCCGCCTTCGGGCGGTCCTTGGCACCGCCGCCACAGGCAGCAAGCGGCACAAGCGCGGCCAGCAGCAGACCGGCGGAAACGGAACGGGAAAGGCGGCTGGCCATCAGGCATGTCCTAGCTGGAAAAAGACGAAAAACGCTTGCGCTTCTATAGTGGACCCGCGCCAAGGAGCAAGGGGCGGCGCGCGGTGCTGCATATGACCGTGCATCGCGCACCTGTCCCACCATGTGGCCCGTTGTGTGTTCCATGCAACAGACGGGATAAAAAGGCGTTGAGGCACTAGCCAGTAGCGGCTTGCGCGGTGTAATACGTTACCAATATTAGAATTCAGGGGGAAAGAATCAGGTCATGCGTGCTTACAGGGGACATTTTGCAGTAGCAGGCGCGGCAGTAGCCGTCGCTGGCTTCATGCTGTCTCCTGCGATCGGCGCTGCGACCGATCTGGTCACCGTGCGCGCGGAAACCCCGGTTTCGCTCGGCGCTCTGGGTAGTATCTCCTCCTTCACGCCCACCACCAAAGACCCGCGCCTTGCCGCGGCCTATGCCCGCATCGCGGCATCGGCCGGTCGTCAGGGTCTGCGCTTCACACCCACCAGCGGTTCGCTGAGCGGGCAGCGCGCCGTGACGGTCATGGTCCGCGCCGAAGGCAGCGACCGCGTCGCCGCCGTGCGCACGCTCGATCCGGTCGACATCAAACCCGTCGCGTTCAGCCTGAACAATGCGCATGGCTGGCGCAAGTTCGCCCTGCCCGAATCGCTGGGCCGCAAGGCGCTCGATCCGGTTGCGGTCGAAACCATGGTCGATGCGAAGAATTTCTCGCTGGAAGACGGCGCCAAGGATCGTTTCAGCACCAAGGTGCTGATCGAAAGCCGCCGCGACGCCGGTGCGACTGTCCGCAACCCCAGCGCGGACAAGGATTATTCGCTGGATCTCGCCAGCTCCTATTCGCTGACGCGCAACCTGAACGTCACCGCTGGCGTGCGTTACAACAACAGCGTCGCGGGTCGCCTGACCCCGATGACCGACGACCGGCAGGACAGCCAGGCCGTCTATCTCGGCACCGTCTTTAAATTCTGATCGGCTGAACTGTCGGCAATCCGCACACGCGGGTAGCGGGTAAGCCATTTCTTGTCTGCGATCCGCTGGTCGAAGATTGCCCGTCTGGCCGATGAGAAACGTGGCGTCGGTCGCAAAAGCAACCCAAACAGATCGTCCAGCCCCAGCGGCGCATTAATCTCCAGCGCATCGCCCGACAGGCGCACGGCAACGGCCGTCGCCGTCTCTGGCCAGAATCGCATCGCGTCCGCCACAAAATCATAGGGTGCATCGCCATTGCGCAGGTGCATCCGCGCCTGATTCTTGACCGACCATGCCATGCCCGGCTCACGCGCCTGCAACACAGCCTCTATCGCCCGGTCATGGCGCGCATGGCTGCGCGCCCGATCGAACCATATGATATCCACGTCGCCGGTCGGCATCGCGACGGACCGCCCATGCAAATGATCCCAGATGGTATCGCGCACAAATCCGGCACCGATCCAGCAATCAGGCAGGTCCAGCGACTCGACATGCTGCAAGGCACGGCGTCGCAACGGATGCTGAAGGATGATGCTGCGCAGATCGGCTGCGAAATCCACATTCCCCCCGTTCACCCGGCCAACCCGTCGATCGCAGCCCAGCCACCCGCACCAATCCCGCGCAACATCCGCCGATGGCACGCCCGCACCCCGCCCAGCGCCATCGCGGGCATCGCCGCGCCCCGCGCCAGCGCGGCAAAGCGCACACGGCCAAGCGTGCGCGCACCGGGGTGGGATCGGGTGGGGAACAAAGGCGAGAGAAAGACAAGGTCCGCGCGCACCCGCTGCGCGGCGATTCTTTCGCGTAAGTCATGAACCGGCGCGCTGTGAAGCATTGGCCGCGCGACTCTGCCCCGCCCATCGCGCCCATGCCATCCATCCGCCCGCCACGCCGCCGCCATGCGCGCGTCCCCCGCGATCATCAGCACCAGCCGCCGCCGCCGCGCGATCGCCCGCACCGCGTCGAACAACGCCCGCCGCGCGCCCGGCGGCGTGCGATAATGGCGAAATACGACGCCCCCCTGTCCCTTGGGCAAGCGCGCCACCGCCGCCAGCAGCGCCGCATCGCCGATCCGCTCGTCGGTCATCAGCCAGATGGTCGGCATATTTTTGCGGTGGCGGCGGGTCATGACCCTGCCCTATAGCAGCCCGCATGACGACAGACAGCATCGAAGCCGCAGCGCGCCTGTCCGCCCTGCGCACCAGCATAGACCGCGCCGCCAGCCTGACCGGGCGCAGCGCCGACGACATCAGCCTGATCGCTGTGTCCAAGACGAAAGGGGCCGACGCGATCCGCCCGTTGATCGACGCGGGGCAGCGGATATTCGGTGAAAATCGCGTGCAGGAAAGCCAGGACAAATGGCCCGCCCTGCGCGAAGAATATCCCGACGTCGCCCTGCACCTCGTCGGCCAGTTGCAATCGAACAAGGCGGCGGACGCCATCGCGCTGTTCGATGTGATCCACAGTCTGGACCGCCCGTCGTTGCTCAACGCGCTCGCCAAAGCGATGGACGCAGCGGGCAAGCGCATCCCCTGCCATATTCAGGTCAATATCGGGGCGGAAGCGCAGAAGGGCGGCTGCGCCATTGCCGATGTCCCCGCGCTGATCGCCGCCGCGCGGGATGCGGACATTTCGCTGCTCGGCCTGATGGCCGTGCCACCGTCGACGCAAGAACCTGCCCCCTATTTCGCGCTGCTCGCAAAAATGGCGCGGGAGGAGGGTCTCCCGCGCCTGTCGATGGGCATGTCCAGCGATTATCAGACCGCGATCATGCTGGGCGCGACCGACATTCGCGTCGGCACCGCTTTGTTCGGGGAACGCCCGGCCGCTGCCCGGCCCGTGCCGGGCAGCGGCCGGGGGATGATCAGAAACTCCCCCGCAACGTGATGCCATAGGTGCGCGGTTCGGCGAGGTAGGAGGAGATCAGCTGGTTGGCCATCGGCGCGCCCTGTGCGAACTGGCCGGTGGTCGATGTCGCCGGGCTGCTCGACTGAAGCGGGCTGGAGAAGGACACCTGGGTATAATCCTGGTTGAAGATATTCTGGCCCCAGAATTCGATCGCCCAACGCTGGTCGGGTCCGCGCAAGCCCACGCGCGCATTGAAGATGGCATAGCCGTCCTGCCGCTTTTCGGGGAACAGGTCCGACCCGGTATTATAGTCGCTGGTCATGCGACCATCGACATAGAATAGCGCCGACAGTCCGCCCGTTCCGATGTCGGGCGTCCATGCCATGCTGGCGGTCGTCACCATCTTGGGCGCGTTGCTGTTGATGGATCCGGGCAGCAGGAACAAGGCCGGGTCCAGAGGCACCGCGCCATTGCCGCTACCCACCAGACGGTTGGCGAATTTCGCCTCCGCATAGGTGAAGCCGCCAGTGACGCGGAAATTGCGCGCCGGGGTGGCCGTCAGTTCCAGCTCGACACCCTGGCTGGTCAGCCCCGGCCCGACATCGTCCGCCGCGCAGGTGCGCGTGGCCGTCAGCGCGCCGTCGCAACCGTTGATATTCTGCACGACGAAGCTGGTGCCGTTAAAGGTGTTCAGCTGGAAATTCTTGAACTCCTGGCGGAAGGCAGCGACGTTCGCACTCCATTTGGGCTGGCTATATTTCAGGCCGACTTCGAAGGAATCCACCTTTTCGGCGGCAAAGCGCAGGCTGGTGACGTCGGCATTGGTGCGCGGCGCGAACACGGCAGGAACCGCGTTCAACCCGGTCGATCCCAACTGGAACCGGTCGAGGTTGAAGCCACCCGCCTTATAGCCCTTGGAATAGCTGCCATAGACCATCAACGGATCGGTCGGCTTCCACGACAGGACAGCCGTGCCGGAAAATTCCCCGTCGCTGATCTTGTCGTTGAGGTCGAGCGCGTTGAGACCCGTGGACGCATTGCCCAGGCACCCCAGCGTCAATATCCCGCCCGCCAGCGCCGCTGCGCTGCCCAATGCGGCATTGGTGGCGATGGGTGCCAAAGCAGGCTGCAACGCCGCGCAGGTCGCGTTATTATTGTTGAAATCGGCGGAAAAACGCTTGCTTTCATGGGTATAACGCAGCCCCAGCGTCAGATCGAGCGTCTTGGTCACATGGATGATATTGTGCGTGAACAGCGCCCAATTCTCGCTCTTTTGCCGATAAATGGACGCAATGTCGCCGGTGCCGGACGGAATGGCGGACAAAGCGCGCAGGCCATTGCCAAGCCCGGTGGAGATCGCCCCGGCCTGCCCGTTGGCGATGGCAGTCGCCTGCGCGGCGGGAACGCCCTGCGCGATCAGGCTGGCGCGGATCGCCGGGGCAAGGCCCGCATTCAGGTTCGCCTGCGTCCCGCTAATCAGTGCAGAGGTCGCAAGCCCGCTGCCACAGGCGGAAAGCTGCGCGGCAGAGAAGTTGCTGTTCGCACCCGCCCCGGCCATCAGGCGGCAGGCAGCAAAGCGGCCATAATCCGCGCCGAAACGGATATTATCCTGCAACGTCAGCCGTTCATTGGCATAATAGCCACCGACGAGCCAGTCGAGGGCGTCGCCAAAGGCCGAACCCTGTGCGCGCAATTCCTGCGTAAAGGTCTTGAACTGGCGATAGGTGTTGGGATCGCGGTAGAGCAGGTCGGCGCGATTATAGTCATAATCGCCATAGTCGCTGGACTTGTAATCGCGATAGGCAGTGATGCTGGTCAGCTTCACACCGCCCAGATCATAATTGACCTCGCCCGACACGCCCCAGTCCTTGAGCTTGCTGACATAGTCGCGGCCCGGCGTGGTTGTCAGGTTGCGGTCATAGGGGTCGGCGGCGATGACGCTGCCCTGCCCTGCCAGGATCGCGGCGATGCGGTTGAAATTGGCGCTATTATATCCGCCGCCCGCAGCCGGAGTCCGTTCCCGCGCCTCGGTATAGGCCGCGCCGCAGCAGCTTTCGTCGCGATTGGTATAATCGCCGATCAGCCGGATGGACAGGTCGTCATTCGGTTCGATCAGCGCCTGACCACGCACGAAATAACGGTCGCGGTCGTTGGTGTCGCCAATCTTGTTACCCGCCGTATCGACCAACGTGTAGAAACCGTCCCGCTTGGACCATACACCATCCAGGCTCAGCGCCACTCCTTGCGCTACTGGCCCGGTGACTCGGCCCGACAGCCGCCAATAATCATAATTGCCGTAAGTCATCTCACCCTTGGCACTGAACGTCTGTTCGGGGGCCTTGCTGATGATGTTGATCAGGCCCGCCGACGCATTGCGGCCAAACAATGTCCCTTGCGGCCCGCGCAGCACTTCGACGCGCTCGATCTCGCCCAGTTCATTGAGGCCCGCGCCGGTGCGCGAACGATACACCCCATCGATGAATACCGCGACGGAGCTTTCCAGACCCGGATTGTCGCCCACGGTGCCGATGCCGCGAATACGCGCCGACGCATTGGCTTCCGACCCGGTCGATGACACCAGCAGCGATGGCGCAAGCTGGTTGAGGGTGCGGATGTCGCTGGCGCCGCTATTCTGCATCGCGACTGCGCCCACCGCCGATACCGCGATCGGCACGTCGGACAGGGGGCTGGCGCGGCGCGTGGCGGTGACGATGATTTCGCTGCCGTCCGTGTCGGTCGCGGCCTGGGGTGCTGCGCTGTCCTGCGCAAAGGCAACCGGCGCGCCCATGCTGAGGGCAATCACACCTGCGGTCGTCAGCCAAAGGCTCTTGTCTGTCATGATCGTCTTATCCTCTCCTGGCCCGCACGGCTTTTGCTGCGTCGGGAACTGTTGTTGATTATGCTGCCACAGCAGGGCGAAGGCAAGAGAGCCTAGTTTTTCTGCGCTTTTTTGTGATGTGGGCAGCATGATCTTCACACCATGTTGCCTAAAGGCGACACCTTAAATTCCGGTTTCCGTTACGTCGCCTTACGATAACGGAAAGCGCAGCATCCGGTCCGCGACCGGCACCATGGCCGCCGCCCCCGGTCCCATCACCCGGCGAATGGCCCCATGACCGGCATCCAGCCCCCCGGTCAGCGCGCCCAGCGCGGGAAGAATCAATTTAGTGGCCGATCCCACGAAGCAGCGGCGCGACACGGCACGACCGCGCAGCGACAGGCGCAGCTTGGGGTGGAAGTGACCGGAAATTTCGGGGCTGGGGTCGTCCGCCTCCGCCTCATGCCGCAACCATATGCCTGCAACCTGCGCTTCATAGACGTGGCGGCCACCGGGCATGGCGGCCATACCAACATCATGATTGCCAGTGATCCAGGTCCATTGCAGCCGGTCGGTCAGTGCGTCCAGCCTAGCGCGCGCATCGCGGTCCAGCCGCGCCGCGCCGTCGGCATCGTGGAAACTGTCGCCCAGTGACCAGACCGCCTGCGCCCCCGTCCGCGCCACCAGCGCCTCGATCACGTCCAGCGTCGCTGCGCTGTCATGGGGGGGCAGGAACTGGCCGAAACGCGCATACCAGCTCGCTTTTTCGAAATGCAGGTCGGCAACCAGCAACGCGCGCTGCGCGGGCCAGAATAATGCCGCTTCAGGCATTGCCAGAAACTCGTGACCTGCGAACGAAAGGGGAACCATCGCACGGCTATGCGCCCATGTGTCCCGGCTTTCAAGCAGGGGCATAAGCGATTATAGGCGCACCATGTCCAGCTACACCGTCGCCGCCCTCTATCGCTTTGCCCGTTTCGCCGATCCGCACGCGCTGGCCGCCGACCTGCGCCCGCTCTGTGCCGACCTGCATATCTGCGGCACGCTGTTGCTGGCGGGGGAAGGGATCAACGGCACGGTCGCGGGCGGGGCGGATGCCATCGCCACGCTGATCGCCCATATCCGCACCCTGCCCGACTGCGCCGAACTGGACGTCAAATATGCGTTTGCGCACAGCGCGCCCTTTGCCCGGATGAAAGTGAAGGTGAAGGCGGAAATCGTCACGCTGGGCGTGGGCGATCTCGACCCCGTCAGCAATGCAGGGGCGCATCTCGACCCGGCCGAATGGAACGCGCTGATTGCCGATCCCGACACGGTCGTCATCGACACGCGCAATGCCTATGAAGTCGCGATCGGCACCTTCGACCGGGCAATCGACCCCGGCACCCGCGCCTTCAGGGATTTTCCCGACTGGTTCGATGGCTTCGCCGCCGACCTGAAGGCACAGGGCCGCACACCCAAGATCGCGATGTTCTGCACCGGCGGCATCCGCTGCGAAAAATCGACCGCGCTGGTGAAAGCGCGCGGCTTTGACGATGTCTATCATCTCAAGGGCGGCATATTGCGCTATCTGGAAGAAATGCCGGAAAGCGACAGCCGCTGGCAGGGCGATTGCTATGTATTCGATGAACGGGTGGCGGTGGGCCATGGCCTGACGCCGGGCGATTACAGCACCTGCCGCTCCTGCGGCCTGCCCTATCGCAACGACGCCCCCCATGACTGCCCCGCCGATGCGTCAGGCGCGTGGCCGCACCGTAGTTAGCATCAAAACCATCCTCCCCTACAAGGGGAGGATGCCATTACTACTCCACATTTCAACCAACATAGCGATGCAGCCCCGCCCCATGCGCGCGCAGCCAGGCGCGCGCGGACTTGGGATCCGCGCCATAGATGCGGGCATGGGCCGCGTGAAAGGCGGGGCTATGGTCCATGTGCAGCAAATGGGCCAGTTCATGCGCCACCGTCGCCCGGCGCACGGACGGCGGGGACAGGATCAGCCGCCAGCTATAGCGGATCACCCCCGACGACGTGCAACTGCCCCAGCGGCTGCGCGGATCGCCAACGCCCACCGACGCGACGATCAGGCCGTTGTCCCGCGCCATTTCATGCGTGTCCGTGTCCAGCACCGCTTTCGCCCGACCCTTCAGCCAGCGCAAGACCCGCGCAGGCACAGATTCCGCCGCCCCACCCAGCAGCAGCCTGTCGCCCTCCAGCCTGATCGTCCGGGTCGCCCCCGCCTGCCAGCAGATGCGCACGTCGCGTCCCTCCAGCGGAAAGACCGCGCCATCGTTCAGCATCGTGACAGCAGGCTGCCTGGCCATCTGGTCGCGCACCCAGGCTTCATGATCCTGCGCCCAACCCAGCGCGCGTTTTAGGCTGGCACGCACCGGCATCGACAGGCGCAACTCCCCGCGCGCCCCGTCGATCGTCAGGCGGTAGGCCCGCGCCCGCGCCGACCGGCGCACCCGCACCGGCATCGCGACGCCATCGATCAGGATCGCAGCGTCAGGATCAGATATCGCGGTCGACAAGATGATTTTCCAGATCGCCCGCTTCGGCTTCGGCGACGGTCCAGCCGCGCACCGATTCCTGCGCGCGATGCACCGCTTCCCGGTCGCCGCTGACCAGATAATGCCAATCGGGCAGGGGCTTGCCTTCTTCGCGCAGGCGATAGGCGCAGGTGCGCGGCAGCCAGCCGATCTGCTTGACCTTCGCCGGGGTCAGCCGCACGCAATCGGGGACGAATTTGCGCCGGTTCTTGTAACTGGTGCATTGCCCGCTGTGCCGGTCGAGCAGGCGGCAGGCGACGTTGGTGGGGTATATTCGCCCCGTATCCTCATCCTCCGCCTTGTGCAGGCAGCATTTGCCGCACCCGTCGCACAAGGCTTCCCATTGTGCGGCGTCCAGCGTGTGGAGCGGCTTTTCCCAGAAGTTCAAGCCACTCACCTGACCCATTTTTCGAGGAAGGCGAGAATCTTGTCCGGCGCACCTTCGTCCACGTCCGGCGTGCCGGGGTCGTCCACAGGCACCAGCGCCACCGGCTTGCCATCGCCATCGAACAGATAGGGGGTGCGGCTGTGGCTGACCAGATAGTCGCTGGCGCCCGGCTTGCCCTCGATATTGTAGAGGACGACGAAATCCTTGGCGACCCTGGCGATCTGTTCGGGCGTGCCGGTCAGGCCGATGAGGCGCGGATGGAAGGCCGCGACATAGGTTTTAAGGACAGCGGGGGTATCGCGCTTGGGATCGACGCTGATCAGCATCGGCTGCACCTTTGCCGCGCGGTCGGGCGCGGCTTTCTCGAACCGGGCAAAGGCCTGCATGATGCGTTGCAGGTCTACCGGGCAAACATCGGGGCAATAGGTATAGCCGAAATAGACGAGGCGGTATTTGCCCTTATAATCGTCCCAGCGCACGGGCTGGCCATCCTGCCCCGTCAGGGTGAAAGGCGCGCCGATGCGCGCACCGGCCAGTTCGCCCAGCGCGCTGTCGCCGCTTGATGCGTTGCCGTCCGCCCCCATATTGCAGGCAGCCAGCAGGGCCAGCAGCGGCAGGACGAGCGCGAGAGATGCTTTGTTCATGGTGCCACCAGCCATGCCTTGCTATGGGCGGATTTGCAAATGCAACGGGGCGCAGAATGATGAAGAGGCTTGTTTCCGCTTTTCTTGGGTCGATGGCACTGGCGCTGCTGGTTCCCGGCCCTGCGCAGGCGCAGTTTTCCGACAATTATAATTTTCTCAAAGCGATCAAGGACAAGGACGGGCAGAAAGTCACTGACCTGATCCAGAAACCCGGATCCACCGTGATCAACAGCCGCGACGTGTCCACCGGGCAAAATGCGCTGCATATCGTCATTGCCCGGCGCGATGCGACATGGCTGTCCTTCTTGCTGGGGAAGGGGGCCAATCCCAATCTGGCCGACAATGCGGGCAACACGCCATTGATGAACGCGGTGCAAAATCGGTTCGAGGAAGGCGTGCAGACTCTGCTTTTGGGCGGGGCGCAGGTGGACAAGGTCAATGGCAGCGGCGAAACCCCGCTGATCCGCGCGGTGCAACTGCGCGATCTTACCCTTGTCCGCCTGCTGGTGGCCAAGGGGGCCAATCCCGACAGGCGTGACACGATCGCGGGCATGTCCGCCCGCGACTATGCCACCCGCGACGGCCGCACCCCCGGCCTGGTCGAAGCGCTGGCTGCGGCCAAGAGCAGCAGCGCGCCCAAGGGGCCTGTGCAGGGTCCGACATTCTGATCCGCTGACCCCTACCACCCCAGCTCGGCAGCATGATCCGGGTCGGACAGCGCGGTCAGCCGCCGCGCGGCCCGGCGCGCGAAACGCAGCGTCTCTGCCTTGCGCCGGGCGGCGGCCAGCGGTTCGACCGGGGCAGGGCGGACCAGTTCGGCATCATATTGGTCCGCCACGATCAATCCGGTGCGCGTCGGCCATAATGATTCGCTGTCGAACAGGCCAATGTCGAACCCGGCTGGCACCGCCCAGAAGAAACGGTCGCAATAATCGAAATAGTCGGGCCATTTCTGGTCCCCCAGCAAGTCCGCCCGGCTGCACTTGATTTCCACGATGGTCAGCCGCCCAGCCGCGTCGATCGCCATGATGTCGGCGCGGCGGCCATTGGGCAGCGGCACTTCCAATATCCCGCTCATGTCGTGGCGATAGAATAGCCGCAACGTCCCCCGCGCCACCGCCAATGCAGTGCCATCGGTCAGCGGCGAACAGGTTTGGGCAGCATCACTCATGCCCCGACATTAGAACATGTCAGGAACAAAAGAAAAGGCCGATTCGGACAATCCCGAACCGGCCTTTGTATTTTGTCTTTCGCCGTGGCGCGCATCACGCGCGCTAATATTCAGCGATAAAAGATATGATTGTCGATCATGGCCAGCTTGGCCTTGCCCCAACCCGGCGAAACGCGGCGGGCGTGGAAGAACAATGCGCCTTCGGCCCGGCTGTCCCAGCCGTCGTTCATCGCGATCTGGGCGATGGCAACGGCTTCGCGCCAGCTTTCGCTCTGCGCGCGCACCGGCGGCATGGCCCGCCCCCGCACGAAACTGAACTGGCTGGGCTGATAGACGACACCGCACAGGCTGTCGGCGAAACGGCCCGACTTCGCCCGGTTGATGATCACCCGCGCGACGGCCAGCTGGCCTTCCAGGCTTTCGCCCTTGGATTCGAAATAGACGGCCCCGGCCAGGCACTGCATGTCGCCGTCGAGCGATTCGGGCGCGCCATGGGCATCGACCAGAGCCGCGAGGCTGCTTGCTGCAAAATTGGAAGAGGTGGGGAAATCGGAACCGGCATTGGGCGCGGAAACCAGCGGCTGCACGATTTCGCGCGGCGCGGAGAAAGTGACGGCGGGCTTTGCCTCGGCCGCAGGCGCTGTCATGGTCAGCGCAGTATCCCTGGGAAGGGAAGCTGCCGACGGGATCGTTTCACCAGCGATCGACATGTCGGAAGCAGAAACCGCCGCAGCGGCCGATAAGGTAAATGCCGCGAAGATGGCGGCTTTCAGACGGAAACTCATTATAACTCAAAAACATGCGGTTCTTGGCCGGAAACGTTGTTTTGTAACCCATATTCGCCAACGTCTGGCCGCCCCCCGTCTGCGTGTTTACCGCGTCCGCCCCCCTTGGACGACTGCGGCAACCTGCGCGTTCAGCGTGGGCGGCGCTTTGCACAACACGTTGCGATGAGTCAACGATCAGCAGATCGTTTCAGCGGCGAACCGTTCCGCTTCCGGGATGTCGAGTTCGATTATCCACAGGTCGGGGTCCGACTTGCGGCGGCGCGCAACATAATGTGCCATCGCCTCCGGCCCCTCCTCCGGGGAAGGACCACAGCGCATCAACGCATAACCGCCGGCAAAGTTCGATACCCGCTCGAAAAGGCCGACATCCTGCCCCTTGTCGACCGCCTGGACCAGAATCACGCCGCTGATTTCGTCGCCCTTCGCCAAAATCGTGGCAAAGCCGCCAGCCGCATTCACGCGCCGCCGCAGCGCACCGACCAGCATGGCGGTGGTAAGGCGGGCCGGCTCGGTCAGGCTAGTCGCCCTGCTCCGGCGCCTGTTCCGGCGCACGTCGCGGCCCATATCCCGGCAAAGACGCCAGCGGAAATTGGGACCGCATGAACGTGCCGGTGCCGCGCCCGACTTCCTCGCCATCCTGATCGATCAGGCTGGCTTCGGCAACATAGACGCGGCGCTTGCCGCTGATCCAGCGTCCCTCGGCCCGGATGCGCCCCGGACCGATCGGCCGGGTAAACAACAGGTTGAAGGCGGTGGTCAGCAGGAATCGGTCGCTGACCAGGCTATTGGCGGCATAGAAAGCCGCATCGTCCAGCATCTTGAAATAGATGGTGCCATGCACCGCGCCTGCCGCGTGAAACTGATTTTCGTCCACGTCGAAATCGATGACCGAACGCCCCGGTTCGGTGATGGTCAGGGCAGAGGGGAACAGGCGATTGATCGGCGCGGACCGATAGAGATTTTCCAGCGCGCGGAAATGCGCCGTTTCGCCGCTCGCCGGGACCATGGTCTCAGGCTGCGTCACGCGCCCCGCCACCGGCCAGCAGGGCGTGCAGCGCTGCGGTCGATTTGGCACCGCGCAAACGCGCCACCTGCGCCTCGTCGCGCAGATAGCGGGACACCCGCGCCAGCGTCTTGAGATGTTCAGCCCCGCTATCGACTGGCGAAAGCAGCGCAAACACGACATCGACCGGCGCATCGTCCACCGCGTCGAACGCCACGGCCGGTTCCAGCAGCACGACGACGCCGCACATCCGGTCCAGCCCGGCAATCTTGGCATGGGGAATGGCAACGCCGCCGCCAAAGCCGGTCGACCCCAGACGTTCGCGTTCGAACAGGGCGTCACCCACCATGTCCGCTTCCAGATCATAGGCGCAGGCGGCCAGCGCCGCGATCTTCTGGAACAACTGCTTCTTGCCGTTGACCGACAGGCTCGTGGCCAGCGCGTCAGCGGAAACGATGTCGTGGAAATCAACCATGGGCAATCCGAACCGGCCGAGCCGCGCCCAGCCTTGGAAGTCTTATGCGCGATGCTCTGGGAATAACAAGTCCGGCCCCATAAGCCGCCTGCACCATCAGGTCAACAGGCGGCCCGTGGCGGGCGGGGTCCGTTCAGCGGTTCCGAACGTCCCCACCCATCTCGTCAGACACGGGGTTCTACCCAACCAATCGTGCCGTCATGGCGACGATAGACCATATTATAGGCCGCCGTTCCGGCATTGACGAACAACAGCGCATTGGTGTTGCGCAGGTCCAGCATCATCACCGCGTCCGACACGCTCGCTTCGGGAATATCGACGCGCGTTTCCGCGACGATCAGCGGCGCATCGGCCATTTCCTCTTCTTCCGCAGCAGCAGCAGCGAAGATGGTGTAGCCCGCGCCGTCGATGTCATCGACGCTGTAACTGCTCACCCGCTGCGCTTCGGCGGCGGCGGACTGGGTATGACGGTCTTTCAGGCGACGCATATAACGGCGCAATTGCTTTTCGATGCGGTCGGCCGCCTGGTCGAATGCGGGATGCGCCTCCTGCGCCTCGCCCGATCCTTTCAGGATCAGACCGGCCATGACATGGCACACAATGTCGCAGTGAAAGGCACCATGGGGGGCGGTGCGGAAGGTCACCTGAGCGGAGATCGCGCGCGAGAAATATTTCTCGGCGATCGCTTCGAGCCGGTCGGCGACATGACTTTTGAGCGCTTCGCCCGTGTCGACCTGATGCCCGGAAACACGAATATCCATATGCCTTCTCCTTATTTTTGCCCGACCGCCAGGAAAACGGCCGGGTTGCCATGGAGGCGACAAGCGGCCTGTTCAGCCCGTCTGCGCCTCCTCCAGCCAAAGCGGCTTGTCGAGCGTCGCGACGAACGCTCCATGCCGTTCCAGCTCCGCCGCGCTCGCCGCAAAGACGCGCGCGGGACGAACAGGGCGAACCTGCGTCATTGCCGCATGTTCCGCCCCGCCACTCTCTTTTGCTTCCTCCCGTGCAAGACCAAGGCCGATCTGACGGCCCCCGGTCAGTTCGATGTAAAGCTGCGCCAGCAATTCGGCGTCGAGCAACGCGCCATGCTTGACGCGATGGCTGCGGTCGATGCCGTATCGGGTGCAAAGCGCGTCCAGGCTATGCTTGGCGCCGGGGTGCAGCGTGCGGGCGATCGCCACAGTGTCGATCATCCGGTCCATCGACACCGGCGGCCGCCCGCACAGCTTCAATTCATGGTTGAGGAAGCCGAAATCGAACCGCGCATTATGCGCCACCAGCGGGCTGTCCTCCAGAAAGGCCAGCAATGGCTCTACCCCGGCGGCGAACAGCGGCTTGTCTTTCAGGAAATTGGTGGACAGGCCATGCACGGCCTCGGCGGCGGGCGGCATGTCGCGCTGGGGATTATAATAAGCGTGGAACGTGCGCCCGCTGGCCACGCGGTTGATGAGTTCGATACAGCCGATCTCGACCATCCTGTCACCGGATGCCGGGTCGAACCCTGTCGTTTCGGTATCGAAAATAATCTCGCGCATCGCCCTCTTCATATCGACTCTTGGGCCAACCCTTATCGACCTGTCTTTGCGCTAAGGCAAGCGACCAGACGCCTGACCTGCGCGCGCGTGTCGGTAAAGGTGGTGCCGGTGTGGATGATATGGTCCGCGCGCCGCCGCTTTTCCGCGTCGGGAGTTTGCAAGCCTCTGATCTGGCGGAATTTCGCGACGCTCATCCCCGGTCGCGCCAGCACCCGCTTGCGCTGTTTCCACGCCGGCGCGCTCACCACGATCACGCCGGTCAGCCGTTTCTGCCCGCCCGTCTCGAACAATAATGGAATGTCCAGAATAATGAACTTGCGCGCCCGGTGCCGCCGCAGGAACGCGCTGCGTGCGTCCCGCACCGCCGGGTGGACGATCGCTTCGAGCGCGCGCCGTTCGTGCGGATGACCAAACACCGCCGCGCCCAGCTTCGCCCGGTCGACCCCCTGCGGCCCGGTGGTGCCGGGAAAACGCGCCTCGATTCGCGCGAGCAACGCACCGCCCGGTCCCTGCAACCGATGCACTTCCGCGTCCGCGTCGAACAGCGGCACGCCTTCGCGCCGGAACATCGCGGCCACGGCGGATTTGCCCATGCCGATCGACCCGGTCAGGCCATAGACCTTCATTCAGTCCGCCGACAGCAGCAGCGCGCGTAGATCCGCGTCCAATTCACGCGGCGCCTGCGCATCGAAGAATATATCGAACGCCAGCGCCGCCTGCCCGATCAGCATTTCCAGCCCATCGAGCGTTTTCAGACCGCGATCCCGCGCCGCTTTCAACAACCCTGTCTCCAGCGGCGTATAGACGATGTCATAGACGGTCGCGCTGGCGGGCAGGGGGGTCAGGTCCAGGTCCAGCACCGGCTGCCCCACCATGCCCAGCGACGTGCCGTTCACCAGCAGGTCGCAGGCAGGCAGCGCCGCGTCCATGCCGATCACCTGTCCCTTGACGCCCGCATGGTCCAGCATCGCTTGGCCCCGCGCCACGTCGCGCGCCATGATGGTGATGTTCGGCACGCCCAGGCTGGTCAGCGCGAACAATATCGCCCGCGCCGCGCCGCCCGCGCCAATGATCGTGGCGCTGCGCCCCTTCCACTTGTCACGCAGCAACGGCTGGAGGAATCCGCCCGCATCGGTATTGGTGCCGATCAGCGGCCCCCCGGTTTCGCTGGCGATCGTGTTCATCGCGCCGATGCGTGTCCGCACCCCGCCCGGATCATCGGTAAAATCCATCACCGCTATCTTGTGCGGAATCGTGACATTGCACCCCAGCCAGTCGGGATCGGCGCGCCGTTGCAGAAAATAGGCCGCCAAACCGTCTGGCGTCACATGGGTCTTGCGATATTCCGCCTCGATATTCAGCGCTTGCAGCCAGAAATTATGAATCAGCGGCGATTTGCTATGGCCGATCGGGTCGCCGATCACTTCGGCGTAGGGGAGGGCGTCACTCATGCCGCCAAAACGCCACGCACACGCAAAAAGTCAAGCAGCGGCAATAGCGGCAAGCCCTGAATCGCAAACTGGCTGCCCTCGACCTTGCTGAACAATTGCGCGCCCGGTCCCTCGATCCGGTAACAGCCCACGCACCAGCGCAATGCGTCCCAGTCGCTGTCCAGATAGGCGGCAATAAACGCCTCGCTCAAAGGCCGCACATGCATCCGCACCCGCTCGACATGCCGCCAGATCGCTTCGCCATTCAGGCTGATGACCGCCGCACTGTGCAGATGATGCACGCGCCCCGACAGCAGGCGCAAAATGCGCGCCGCATCCTCCCGGTCCACGGCCTTGTCGATCATGCTCCCGTCATCGAGCGACAATGTCTGGTCGCACCCCAGCACCAGCGCGCCCGGCACCCGGCGCGATACTTTGAGCGCCTTCAATTCCGCCAGCGCATCGGCCAATGCCCGCGCGTCCAGCCCGTCGGCGCGCAACGCATCCTTCGCCGCGTCCTCGTCCACGCCGGGCGACATCGCCTCGAACGGCACCTGCGCGGCGGTCAGCATGGCGCGCCGACTGGCGCTTTGCGACGCCAGCACGATCATAGCGATGCTCCACTTTTCAACGCATGATCGTTGAACAGATTGATGATCGCGGCGGCCGCTTCCTCGATCGACCGGCGCGTCATGTCGATCACCGGCCAGCCATTGTCGGCGAACAGACGCCGGGCAAAGGACAATTCCTCCTGTACCTTGTCATTGTCGACATAGGCCGTCTCCGGCGCCTGATTGAGCGAGAGCAGCCGGTTGCGGCGAATCTGGATCAACCGTTCGGGACTGACGGTCAGCCCCACGACCATGGGATGTTTCAGGCTGTAGAGGTTCCGGGGCGGCGGCGATTCCGGCACCAGCGGGATATTGGCGGTCTTGTATCCGCGATTGGCAAGATAGATCGACGTCGGCGTCTTGGACGCACGCGACACGCCTGCCAGCACGATGTCGGCTTCCTCCCAATTTTCATGGCCCACCCCGTCATCATGGGCAATGGTGAACTGGATCGCTTCGATCCGCGCGAAATAGGCTTCGTCGAGAATATGTTTGCGCCCCGGCCGGGTTCGGGTTTCCTGCCCCAATATGTTGGACAGCGCGTCCGCCACGCTGTCGAGCGCCGCGACATGGGGCAGGCCCAGCGCCCGGCACCGCGTTTCCAGCCGCTTGCGCAACGGATGGTTGGTCAGCGTGAACAGCACCAGCCCCGGATTGGCGGCAATATCCTCCATGATCCGGTCGAGATGCACTTCGGACCGCACCATCGGCCAGAAATGCCGGATCGCCTCGACATTTTCGAACAGGCCGATCGCGGCCTTGGCGATATTTTCCAGCGTTTCGCCGGTAGAGTCCGAAAGGAGGTGGAGATGGATGCGCGCCATGGGCATATCTGTGTGGGCAGGCTGTGGATAAAGCAAGGGATGAAATTGGGGATAAAAAGCCCGCTTTCCCGTGTCCCCGCTCCCTCAAAACTTGTCCACAGTCCCCCAACAGGCCCGTATTTTCATCCACATCCTGTGGATAACGGGGATAAGGGAACGGACTCGCACCGCCCGGCATAGCCCGATGGGAGTCAAGCTGTTGGCAAATCGGGGCATAGCGCATAAACCCCGGCACTCACGCCCCTACTATCTCCCACTCCTTTTCTAAATATATATTAAGAGAGAATAGATGAGCTTCGACGCGCCGACGGATATGCCTATCAAGCCGCTTCTGGCCGTCCTCCACGGGGCCGTCGCACCCGTGCCGCCGATGTGGCTGATGCGGCAGGCCGGGCGCTATCTGCCCGAATATCGCGCGCTGCGGGCGGACAAGGGCGGCTTTCTCGAACTGGTCTATGACAGCGCGGCAGCAGCCGAAGTCACCGTCCAGCCGCTGCGCCGCTTCGGCTTCGACGGCGCGATCCTCTTTTCCGACATTTTGATCGTCCCCTACGCCATGGGGCAGCATCTGTGGTTCGAAACCGGCGAAGGCCCGCGCCTCGCCCCGATCCTGTCCGAAACCGACCTGTCGGCGCTGAAACCCGATTTTCAACGGTTCGAGGCCGTCTATGAAACAGTGCGGCAGGTAAAGGCGATGCTCGACCCCGCCGTCACCTTTCTGGGCTTTGCGGGCAGCCCCTGGACCATCGCGACCTATATGGTGGCGGGACAGGGCAGCAAGGATCAGGGCGCAGCGCGACGGCTGGCCTATGGCGATCCGACCCGCTTTGCCGCACTGATCGACGCCATCATCGACGCCACCGTCACTTATCTGTCGGGCCAGATTCAGGCGGGCGTGGAAGCGGTGCAACTGTTCGACAGCTGGGCCGGCAGCCTCTCCCCGCTCCAGTTCGAACGGTGGGTGATTGCCCCCAACGCTGCGATCGTGCGCAAGCTGAAGGCGCTCCATCCCGCCATCCCCGTCATTGGCTTTCCCAAGGGCGCAGGCGCGAAACTGGCCGATTATGCCGCTGGCACCGGGGTCGATGCGATCGGCGTCGATGAAACGGTCGATCCCCACTGGGCCAACCGCGTGCTGCCCGCTGGCCTTCCGGTGCAGGGCAATCTCGATCCGCTGGCGCTGATCGCCGGGGGGCAGGCCGTGCGCGACGCGGTGGACAATATCCGCGCCGCCTTTGCCGACCGGCCCCATATCATGAACCTTGGCCATGGCATCCTGCCCGACACGCCGATCGCGCATGTCGAAGCCTTGCTGGCCTATGTGCGAGAGGGGGAGACTATCTGATGGCCTATCTGGGTGCAGCCTATCTGTGGGTGAAGGCGGCCCATGTCATCTTCGTCATCTTCCTGATGGCGGGACTGTTCATGATGCCGCGCTTCTTCGTCTATCATCAGGAAGCGGCCGTGGGTTCTGACGAGGACCGCAAATGGATCGACCGGGAACAGCGGCTGCTCAAGATCATCCTCAACCCTTCGATCGTCCTGACCTGGCTGTTCGGGCTGATGCTGATGGTCGAAATCGGCGCATGGAGCTTTGGCTGGTTCCACCTGAAACTTTTGTTCGTGCTGGCGCTGTCGGGCTATCATGGCTGGATCGCCAGCTACGCCAAAAAACTCTCGCGTGGTCAGCGGACGATGACCGACCGCCAGCTTCGCCTGTTCAACGAAGTCCCCGGCATCGCCGCCGCTGTCATCGTCATCGCCGTGATCGTAAAGCCGTTCTGACGCTGAAATCCTCCCGCTGTGGGGGAGGTGGCTGGCCGCAGGCCAGACGGAGGGGTGTCACCCCCTCGATCAGCAGTGCAAAACCCGAAACTAGATAGTTAGCTAACTATCCAAATCACCGAACCGGCGCCACTGCGATATTGTCGATCAACCGGGTCTTGCCCAGCTTCGCCGCCCCCAGCAACCGGGCCGGACGGTCCAGCACCGTCATTTCCTCCAGCGTCTCAGCGTCGCACAACGTCACATAGTCGATCGGACCAAAGCCATGATTTTCCAGTAATATTCTGGCCTTCTCCGTCGCCGACGCGATGCTGGCACCCTTCTCCATCTGCCGCTTGGCTTCCCCCAAGGCACGCGGCAACGCCAGCGCCGCCTTGCGCTCGGCTTCGCTCAGATAGGCATTGCGGGAGGAAAGGGCGAGGCCGTCCTCGGCCCTTTGGGTCGGCATTCCGACGATTTCGATATCATTGTCCATGTCGCTGTTCATCCGGCGGATCACGGCCAGTTGCTGATAGTCCTTCTCGCCGAAAATCGCGACATCGGGCTGCACCTGGTTGAACAGTTTCAGGACCACCGTGGCGACCCCGTTGAAATGGCCGGGCCGCGCTGCCCCGTCCAGCCCGTCGCTCACTCCCGTCACGCTGACATTGGTGGCAAAGCCTGCCGGATACATGACCGCGACCGTGGGCATCCACAAAATATCCACCCCCGCCGCGCCCAGCATCTGCGCATCCTTGGCCTCCCGCCGGGGATAGGCGTCCAGATCCTCGTTCGGCCCGAACTGTTTGGGATTGACGAAGATCGACACCACCACATGCCGCCCATGCCGCCGCGCTTCTTCCACCAGCGCCATATGCCCGTCATGCAAAGCGCCCATGGTCGGCACCAACACCAACGGCTTTCCGTCGCTTTTGAGCGCCTGGACAGCGGCGCGAAGGGCGGGCAGATCAGACAGGGTTTGCACGTTAGGAACGGCTCCGATAAGGGCAGGGGGACAAGGGGACGACCTGCTAGGCTGCGGCCTTTGCGACCGTCAAGAATCATTGCGACAATCAACGGGGTTATCAAGGTCCAATGGCCAATACGCAGCCGCATCTCATCGTTTTCGCCAATGAAAAGGGCGGCACCGGCAAATCCACCACGGCGGTCCACACTGCCATTGCGTTGACGGCGCTGGGCCATCGCGTCGGCATGATCGACCTCGACCCGCGCCAGCGCACCGTCACCCGCTATCTGGAAAACCGCGCCGAAACCGCGCGTCGGCGGGACATCGAACTGGTCGCCCCGGACTTTGCCGTGCTGAAGGGCGACAGCATCGACGCGCTGGAAAGCGAAGTGGCGGCCGTGTCGGAGGGCAAGGATTTCCTCGTCGTCGACACCCCCGGCCGCGACGATGCCTTCGCCCGCCACATGGCCGCCCGCGCCAACACGCTGGTCACGCCGATGAACGACAGTTTCGTCGATTTCGACCTGATCGGTCAGGTCGACGCCGAAACCTTCAAGGTGCGCCGCCTGTCCTTCTATTCCGAACTCATCTTTGAAGCGCGCAAGACCCGCGCAAAGGCCGACGGCGTGTCGATCGACTGGGTCGTGCTGCGCAACCGCGTCCAGCATCATGACGCCCGCAACAAGAAGCGGGTCGGCGACGCGCTGATGGAACTCTCGCGCCGGGTCGGCTTCCGCGTCATTCCAGGCTTGTCGGAGCGCGTCATCTTCCGCGAATTGTTCCCGTCCGGCCTGACCTTGCTCGACAAGGGCCATCTGGGCGACCTGGGCGTCAGCCACATCGCCGCGCGGCAGGAATTGCGCGAAATGGTGGCCGGCCTCGCCTTGCCCGAACGGGCGGGTGCAGGCTCGATGGACCTGATCGGCGCGGCCTGATGGGCTGGCTTGCGCTGCTGCTCGCTGGCCTTGCCGGCTGGCTTATCTGGACAGGAAGGCTGCAACGCATGACGGCAAAGGATGGCATGGCGCTCGGTATCGCGCTGGTCGGCGCGGTGCTGGCGGCCAAGGGCAAGCCGGTTATCGGCGCGCCGCTGCTGGTCGGCACGGCGCTATTCTTCCTGCGCCAGGGCAATGCCAAGGCCAAGGCGCGGGCCAGCCGCCGGACCGCGAAACCTGCCGCGCCGCGCGCCGATGACGTGGCGCGCGCGCGGGCAACGCTGGGCGTCGCACCCGATGCCGACGCAGGCGCGATCCGTGCCGCCCATCGCCGCCTGATCGCCTCGGTCCACCCCGACAAGGGCGGGACGGAGGCATTGGCGGCGCAGATCAATGCCGCGCGCGACCTGCTGATCGCCGATCAGGCCGACCGGCAGGCCTGACCGCCCCGCCATGACCCATAGCTTCCACCCCAGCCTGCTGCGCGACTATGATGTGCGCGGCACGGTGGGGCGGACGCTGGGGGAGGGGGATGCTTTCGCGCTGGGACGCAGTTTCGGCACCGTCATTCTGCGCGACGGCGGCTCAAAAGTCGCGGTCGGCTATGACGGGCGGCTCAGTTCGCCGATGCTGGAAACCCCGCTGGTCGCGGGCCTTGTCGCCACTGGCATCACCGTGTCGCGCATCGGCCTTGGTCCCACGCCCATGCTCTACCATGCCGAAGCGACTGGCGAAGTCGATGGCGCCATTCAGGTAACTGGCAGCCATAATCCCCGCGACGATAATGGCTTCAAGCTGGTGAAGGGCCATGCGCCTTTTTTCGGCGCCGACCTTGCCCGGCTGGGCGTCATGGCGGCGGCGGGCGATTGGGAATCGGGGCAGGGCAGGGTCAGGCAAGCGCCTGCCATGGACGCCTATGTCGCCCGGCTGCTCGCCGGATTCGATGGCCCCGCCTGCCACATCGGCTGGGACGCGGGCAATGGCGCGGCCGGTCCCGTGGTCGATCAACTGGTGCAGCGCCTGCCCGGCGAGCATCATTTGTTGTTCACCGATATAGACGGCAATTTTCCCAACCATCATCCCGATCCTTCGCAGGACGCCAATCTGGCCGACCTGCGCGCGCTCGTCCTTGCCAAGTCGCTCGATTTCGGCGTGGCTTTCGATGGCGATGGCGACCGGATCGGCGTGATCGACGGGTTGGGCCGGACCATTGCGGGCGACGAACTGATCGGCCTGTTCGCGCAGGATGTACTGCTAAACCGGCCAGGTGCCACGATCGTCGCCGACGTCAAGACCAGCCAGGCCGTGTTCGACCGCATCATCGAACTGGGCGGCAAAGCCGACATGGCAAAAACCGGCCACAGCCATATCAAGTCCAGAATGAAGCAGATTGATGCCGCGCTGGGCGGCGAAATGACCGGGCATCTGTTCTTCGCCGACGATTATTACGGGTTCGACGATGGCCTCTACGCCGCGATACGCCTGATCCGCGCGGTCGGAACGCTGGGCCGCAGCGTGATCGCCATGCGTGACGCCATGCCGCAACGGACCAACACCCCCGAATTCCGCTTCCCGGTCGCGGAAGACCGCAAATTCGCGGTGATCGGCGAGATACAGGCCCGGCTGCGCGCGCAAAATGCCGACGTCAACGCGATCGACGGCGTCCGCGTGCGCACGGCGGACGGATGGTGGCTGCTACGCGCCTCCAATACCGAGGCTGCACTGGTCGCGCGAGCGGAGGCGGACGATCCGCCCGGCCTGACCCGGCTTTTGGCGCAGATCGATTCGCAACTGCGCGAATCCGGCATAAAACGGAGCTGAACCCGCGTCGCGCAGAAAAAATGATATCGTTGTCATCCTGATCGCCGCATCATTCCCTTACGGAAAGCGAGATATGGGCGAACGATTGCAGAAAACGCAATCGCCGGTCCATCTTTCGCATTTGGCAGGTCGCGCATTGCACCGCAAAAGGAGCGGGCCTTTCAGGCATCCTCTCCTAAAACTTTCAAGGCCGTCCCATCTGGGGCGGCTTTTTTTTGGCCTGCGACTTACCCGGCCTGTTCCCTTCCTGCCGTAGCGTTCCCGCGCCCGATAACCATCTGCCGCACCGAAAATGCGATGAATCGGGCCGCTATGACACTGGAAATTAACCACAAGGCTGATATGCGCCCTGCCCGAACAATAGAGCCGCGCCAGTAATCGCTGCCGACAAGGGTCGCCAAAATTTACCGTAGAGGATTTGCCATGTTGCCTGACCGTCGCCTTCTCACCTTCCTGCTTGCGACCGCTGCGCTGGCGGCGCCTGTCCCGGCGCTGGCCGGGGGCTTCTATCTTCAGGAACAATCGCCCAAGGAAACCGGGCGTGCGCTGTCGGGCGGCGCGGCGGCAGGCGACGATCCCTCGACCATCTATTTCAATCCCGCCGCCATGACGCAATTGTCGGGCATCCAGACCTCGATCGGCGGCATTGCCCTGCTGGCGGAAGCGCGGCAGACCAATCGGGGCAGCAGCCGCACCATTCCGGGTGTCGCAACCCGCGTGCCGGTCACTGGCAATGACGGCGGCAATGCGTTCGAAAAAGTCATTCCCATCCCCAGCTTCTACGCCAGCGCGCAGGTCAATGACCGGCTCTGGCTGGGCCTGGGCGTCAACGCGCCCTTTGGCCTGAAACTGGAATATGATGACGGCTTTTTCGGTCGCTATGACTCGCTCTACACCGACCTTAAAACCTATAATATCCAGCCGTCTGCCGCCTATAAGCTGAGCGACAGCCTGTCGGTCGGTGGCGGAGTGGACGTGCAATATGTCAAGGTCACACTGACCAACGCCCTGCCGCAACTCTCGCCGCTGCTGGCCGATGGCCATGCCTCGGTCGAGGGAGACGACTGGTCGGTCGGCTGGAACGCCGGGCTGTTCTATACGCTGGGCGACACCAATTTCGGCGTCCATTATCGCTCGCGCATGAAGCACGGGCTTCAGGGCGAACAGGTGATTTCCGGCCTGCTGGGACCGCTGGCCGGTGCGAACGGGACCTTCGCCGCCACCGCGCCACTGACTCTGCCCGACATCGTGACCGTCAGCATGACGCACAAGCTGACGCCGCAATTGCGCGCGATGCTGACCGCGCGCTGGTACAACTGGTCGGTGTTCAAAAGCATCACGATCAACACCGCCACCAGCAGCTCGGTCAAGGAACTGGACTATCGCGACAGTTTCAGCGTCAGCGCTGGCGGCGAATATGACGTCAATGATCGTCTGACCCTGCGCGCCGGCACGATGTTCGACCGCACCCCCACCAACCCGCAGCATCTGACCACCCGCGTCCCCGATGGCGACCGCGTCTGGCTGACCGGCGGCGCGACCTGGAACCTGTCGGACGCCTTCGCCCTCAACATGAGCTACGCCCATACTTTCGTGGCAAAGGCGAACATCATCCGCCCGGACAGCTATTTCCCCGCACCCGCCACCGTGACCGCAACCACTTTGTCGCAGACCAGCGGCAATGCGGACCAGATCGCCGCTTCCCTTACGATGCGTTTCTGACTGTCGCCGCACCGGCCCACACCCCCACCCGGCCGCCCATTCAGGATATTCTGTGGGCGGCCGGGTGGGGGTGTGGGCCGGTGCGGGCTGAAACGACAAACGCCAACGCTTCTAACCGTCACCAAACATCCCTATAGGGGCTTCGTAACCACGGAGCCTCTTTTTCATGTCCGACCATAATCCCGGCCTGCGTCCCTGGCGCGACATTGCCCGCCGTCAGAGCCGCCAGATCATGGTCGGCAATGTGCCGGTGGGTGGCGGCGCGCCGGTCACGGTCCAGACGATGACCAACACGCTGACCCATGACATCAAAGGCACGATCGACCAGATCCGCCGGTGCGAGGATGCGGGCGTGGACATCATCCGCGTGTCCTGCCCGGACGAGGAATCGACCGCCGCGCTGAAACAGATCGTCCGCGCCGCCCGCGTGCCGATCGTCGCGGACATTCATTTCCACTATAAACGCGCGCTCGAAGCGGCCGATGCCGGCGCGGCCTGCCTGCGCATCAATCCGGGCAATATCGGGTCGGCGGCACGGGTGAAGGAAGTGGTCGACGCGGCCAAGGCGAACAATTGCGCCATCCGCATCGGCGTGAATGGCGGCAGCCTCGAAAAAGACCTGCTCGAAAAATATGGCGAACCCTGCCCCGAAGCGCTGGTCGAAAGCGCGCTCGACCATATCAAGCTGCTGCAGGATCAGGATTTCCATGCATATAAGGTCGCGGTAAAGGCCAGCGACGTGTTCCTCGCCGTCGCGGCCTATATGCAACTGGCCGAAGCGGTCGATTGCCCGCTCCATCTGGGTATTACCGAAGCAGGCGGCCTGATCGGCGGCACGGTGAAAAGCGCGATCGGCATCGGCAACCTGCTCTGGGCCGGGATCGGCGACACGATCCGCGTGTCCCTCTCCGCCGAACCGGAGGAAGAAGTGCGGGTCGGCTATGAAATCCTGAAATCCCTGGGCATCCGCACGCGCGGCGTAAAAGTGATTAGCTGCCCGTCCTGCGCGCGGCAGGGCTTCGACGTCATCCGCACCGTGCAGGCGCTGGAAGAACGGCTCCAGCATATCCACACGCCGCTCTCGCTGTCCGTCCTGGGCTGCGTCGTCAACGGTCCCGGCGAAGCGCGCGAAACCGACATCGGCCTGACCGGCGGCGGCAATGGCAAGCATATGGTCTATCTGTCTGGCATCACCGACCACACCGTGCAGGACGAAGGCGTGGTCGACCATATCGTCCGCCTGGTCGAAGCCAAGGCCGCCGAAATAGAGGCCGCCAGCGCCGAAGCCGACATGACCGACGCGGGCAAGGCGGAAGCGGCGGAGTGAGGCGCAGCAAGGATGCGCCTTCTGCTATAGCCTTTGCCATCCCCTTTGCCGTCTGCTGCGCCGGTGTGGCGCTGTTTTCGGTGATGGACGCCGCGATGAAGGGGTTGAGCCTCGCCATCGGCCTCTACAACGCCCTGTTCTGGCGCGCGGTGACGGGGACGGTGCTGGGCCTGTGCCTGATGCTGGTCACGCGCCAGCGCTGGCCCGGTCGCGCGGTGCTGCGCATCCATCTGCTGCGCGGGACCGTCGTGGCGATCATGGCGTTGCTGTTCTTCTGGGCGCTCATGCGGATGCCGCTCGCCGAAGCGATTGCCTTGTCCTTCATCGCGCCGCTGATCGCGCTCTACCTCGCCGCGCTGCTGCTGCATGAACGGGTCGGGCGGCAGGCGATCGGCGCGTCGCTGCTGGGGCTGGTGGGTGTCGGCATCATCCTGTCGGGGCGCTTGCAGGGGCATTATGATGCCGACGCGCTGCTGGGCGCGCTGGCGGTGCTTGGCTCTGCGGTGCTGTTCGCCTGGAACCTCATCATCCAGCGGCAACAGGCGCAGGTCGCTTCCCCGATAGAGGTCGCTTTCTTCCAGCACCTCGTCATGCTGGGCGTGTTCGCGACTGGCGCGCCCTTCCTGCTGGCTGCACCACCGCTGCACGCCCTGCCGCTGGTGGTGCTGGCCGCAACCCTTGCCTTCACCTCGCTCGCCGCCCTGTCATGGGCCTATGCGCGGGCGGAGGCGCAGCGGCTCATCCCGGTGGAATATAGCGCCTTCGTCTGGGCCGCGATCGTCGGCTGGCTGGCGTTCGGGGAGCGTGTGACGCTGACCACGGTAGCAGGCGCCTTGCTGATCGTGGTCGCCTGCCTTATCGCCGCGCGCACGAAACGGCCCGAACTGGCGCATGTGGAGGCAGGAACGGCATGATCAGTATCCGCGCGGCGGAACCCGCCGACATCGCCGTGATCGAGGAATTTATCCACGCTCTCGCCGAATATGAAAAGCTCGCTCATGCCGTAAAGGCCGACCGCGAAACGCTGGCCCACTACCTGTTCGGCCCGCGCCCGATGGCCGAGGTGTTGATCGCGGACCGGCACGGCACGCCGGTCGGCTTTGCGCTTTTCTTCCATAATTTCTCTACCTTCGAAGGACGACCGGGCCTCTATCTAGAGGATTTGTTCGTCCGGCCGGAAGCGCGCGGCGCGGGCGCGGGCAGGGCGCTGCTCGCGCGGCTGGCGCAACTGGCAATCGAACGGGACTGCGCCCGGCTGGAATGGTCGGTGCTGGACTGGAACGAACCGGCCATTGCCGTCTATCGCGCGATCGGCGCGGTGCCGATGGACGAATGGACGGTTCAGCGGCTCGACGGCGACGCGCTGCGGGCGCTGGCCGCCAGCTAGAGCGGTTTCTAATCAGATGGAATCATCTGATGACTCGGAAACCGCGTCAAAACAAAATCCTAGAGTGGTTGATCCGATGCAATCGGATCAACCACTCTAGTCCTTCAGCCGGTCCTTGACGCGGACTCGCTGCAAAGGGCATTGTGCCATAACGGAACATTTGGGGGACATGGAAGTCAATGGCTGTCAGCCGCACGGTCAAACGCACGCCGGAATGGCGCGAAATGCTCAAGCGCAGCTTGTTGCGCAGCGGCGCGCTGATCGGCGCGATCATGCTGATGCTGGCGACCCTGTTTCTGGCGCTGGCGCTGCTCAGCTATGCGCCCAGCGATCCGTCGATGAACACGGTGGCGGGCGATCAGGTTGCCAACATCATGCAGTCGCCCGGCGCATGGGTCGCCGATTTCCTGCTCTGGCTGCTGGGCGTGCCGGTCGCGCTGATCCTGCCGCTGATGGCGGTTACCGCGCGGCGGTTGTGGGGCGATCATGACATGGCCGGGTGGAAGGGGCAGTTTGGCCAATGCCTGCTGGGCATCGTGCTGGTCGGCATTGCCCTTGCCCTGTTTCAGAGCGAGCCGCTGGTCGGCCTGCCCGCCGGATGGGGCGGAGTCATCGGTCTGGTGAGCGCCAGGGGCATTGCCAGCCTGACGGCGCAGGTGCCGGTCGCTGCGCCCTGGATCAAGGGCGCGCTGGTCGTCATAACGCTGATCGGGGGGGTGCTGGCCTGCTATCGCAGTCTGGCGCTGGAAAAGCCGATCCTGTCCTTGCGCCGCCCGACCCTGCCCCGGCTCAGCCTGCCGCGCCCCACGCTTGGCTTTGCGGGCAGCGCGCCGGTGGACGAGGATGATGACGAGGATGAACTGCCCGCCGGGCGCGTCATCGCCCCGCGCAAGACGGTGTCGAACGAACCCAAGCCGCCGATCACCATCCAGTCACCCAAGCCTGCCCCGGCACAGCGGCAGATGGCCCCGATTTCGCAGGACGACCTGTTCGGCCATAGCTCGCTGCCGTCCGCCGACCTGCTCAACCCCATCCCCGCCAGTCAGGGTGGCAAGATCGACAAGGCGGCGCTGGAACGCAACGCCCGCCTGCTCGAATCGGTGCTGGACGACTTCCATGTGAAGGGCAATATCGTCGAGGTCCGGCCCGGCCCGGTCGTCACCATGTATGAACTGGAACCCGCGCCGGGGATCAAGGCAAGCCGCGTGATCGCGCTGGCCGACGACATCGCGCGCAACATGTCGGCGCTCTCGGCCCGTGTCGCTACGATTCCGGGCCGCACCGTCATTGGCATCGAACTGCCCAACGCCAATCGCGAAGGCGTGTCGTTCCGCGAACTCATCACGTCCGAACAATTTGGCGCGGAAGCGACGCTGCCGATCATATTGGGCAAGAATATCTCCGGCGAACCGATCATCGCCGATCTGGCCCCCATGCCGCATCTGCTGATCGCGGGGACCACCGGGTCGGGCAAGTCCGTCGGCCTGAACGCGATGATCCTGTCGCTGCTCTACCGCATGACGCCTGACCAGCTGCGCCTCATCATGATCGATCCCAAGATGCTGGAACTGTCGACCTATGACGACATTCCCCATCTCCTCTCCCCGGTCGTCACCGAACCGCAAAAGGCGATCCGCGCGCTCAAATGGGCCGTCGAACAGATGGAGGACCGTTATCGTATGATGGCGTCCATATCCGTCCGTAACCTTGCCAATTACAACGAAAAAGTGCGCGCCGCAAAGGTCAAGGGCAAGCCGCTGGGTCGTCGTGTCCAGACCGGCTACGACCCTGAAAACGGCAAGCCCATCTATGAGGAGGAGCAGCTCGATTTCCAGCCGCTGCCCCAGATCGTCATCGTGGTGGACGAACTGGCCGACCTGATGATGACGGCGGGCAAGGAAGTGGAATTCCTGATCCAGCGGTTGGCGCAAAAGGCGCGCGCGGCGGGCATCCACCTCATCCTCGCGACCCAGCGCCCTTCCGTCGACGTCATCACCGGCGTCATCAAGGCGAACCTGCCGACCCGCATCAGCTTCTTCGTCACGTCAAAGATCGACAGCCGCACCATCCTTGGCGAACAGGGCGCGGAACAATTGCTGGGCAAGGGCGACATGCTCTACATGCACGGCGGCAAGGGGCTGATGCGCGTCCACGGACCCTTCGTGTCCGACGATGAAGTCCGCGTCGTTGCCGATCACTGGCGCGCGCAGGGCCAGCCCGACTATATCCAGGCCGTCACCGAAGAACCCGAAGAAGGCAGCTTCGCCCTCGACGGCGTGGACCTTGGCGATGACAGCCCCGACGCCCAACTGTTCCGCAAGGCGTGCCAGCTGGTGTTCGAAAACCAGAAGGCATCGACCAGCTGGCTGCAACGCCAACTGCGCGTCGGCTATAACAGCGCTGCCCGCCTAATCGAAAAGATGGAGGAAGAAGGACTGGTCGGCGCCCCCAACCATGTCGGCCGCCGCGAAGTGCTGCGCGACGAAAACGGCAATCCGCTCTGACCTGACTCTTTTGGCGCATCGTTGCGCAACCGATTGCAGTTTGTGCAACCGTCTTTGCGTCCTTCGCATTTGCAGCATCGGCGCGACGCCAGCATAAGGATCGGGCCTTTCAGGCATCCTCTCCTAAACTTTCAAGGGCCGGTCGTAAGATCGGCCTTTTTTTTGTCACCGAATGGGTCTAGGGAATCGCTGCTGCTGCCGCGCCGATAACATAATTGGAGCGGTGCCGCCGGCAAGACCGGCATGGCGAGGCGGGAGCATGGGGGATTGAGCTGTCCCGCGCCCGGACGCTCTCCCCCATATCCTTTCATTTTCAAAACGCGCAGGTTCACAGCGGGTTCAAGCCACGCTGCCTAATCACGACCGACTGAACAACCGGAGTTGAACGCCATGAAGCGCATGATTGCGCCCCCGATGCTGGTTCTTGCCCTGGCAATTGCCCTCGTCCCCGTCGCCCTGCCGACCACTGCCGCCATTGCGCAGCAGGACCAGTCCGACCTCAGCCGGGTCAACGCCTATGTCCGCGCGGTCACCACGCTGACCGCCGATTTCACCCAGACCGACCGCAATGGCCAATCGCTCACGGGCCAGCTGACATTGAAGCAGCCGGGCAAAATCCGCTTTCAATATCAAAAGGGCGTGCCGCTGCTGATCGTGGGCGATGGCAAGGCGCTGACCATGATCGATTATGAAGTGCGCCAGGTGCAGCGCTGGCCGATCGGCAGCTCGCCGCTGGGCGCGTTGCTCGACCCGTCGAAGGATTTGTCGAAATTCGGTAAGGTGGTGCCGACCGGCGATCCTTCGATCCTGAGCATTCAGGCGCGCGATGTGAAACGGCCCGAATTCGGCACCATCACCATGATCTTCAAACGCGATGCCGCCAGTCCTGCGGGCTTGCAGCTATATGGCTGGGTCGCGCTCGATTCGCAGAATAACCGTACCGCCGTGCGCCTCACCAACCAGCGTTACGGGGTGCCAGTTGCCGATTCGGCCTTCCGCTGGACCGACCCCCGGCCAAAAGGGCGCTCTGCGGGCGGTTGATCCGAACGGGATATGCGACGGAATGAAAAATGTCCGTTTCCGTTCATCTGCCGCTCATATGGCGGACGCTAATTCAGACTCAAGGCGAGAGACAAACCGGGATTTCCCCCCTGTTATCCGGTCCACTCTCCCGCCGCGAAGCGCTTCAAGGGCGCGATCGAGACCCCCGTTCCACGCCCCCGGAGCGGGGGTCTTACTTTGTGCGCGGCATATTGCGCAGGGCGACGGACCCTCCTAGTGCCGTGCAATGGTTCAGACTCTTTCCATCGCATCCTGGAACATCAACAGCGTGCGCGCGCGCATCGACATCGTCGAACAATTCCTGCGCCAGGAAGCGCCCGACATATTGTGCCTGCAAGAAACCAAGGTGATGAACGACATCTTCCCCGCCGACATGTTCCGGCGGCTGGGCTATGTCCATCAGGTGCTGAATGGTCAGCGGATGCACCATGGCGTGGCGATCATGAGCAAGGTGCCGATTTACGAGGATGACCGTTTCGACTGGCAGGCCAATGGCGAAGCACGCCATGTCGGCATCCGGCTCGACAATGGCGTGCGGATCGAAAATGTCTATGTGCCGGCTGGTGGCGATGTTCCCGACCGGGACGTGAACCCCAAATTCGGCCAGAAACTCGATTTCCTCGAACGCATGATCGCATGGTCCGCTGCGCTGGACAAAAAACCCACGATCCTGACCGGCGATTTCAACATCGCGCCGCTGGAATGTGACGTGTGGAGCCACAAGCAGTTGCTCAACGTGGTCAGCCATACCGCGATCGAATGTGAGATTCTCGCCCGGTTGCAGGCGTCGCACGACTGGGTCGACATTGGCCGCCATTTCTATCCCGCGCCGCAACGGCTCTACACCTGGTGGAGCTATCGCGCGAAGGACTGGGCGGAATCGGATCGTGGCCGTCGGCTCGACCATATGTGGATGAGCCGCGATGTCGCGGAAAAGGCGGTCAGCCACCGCGTCGTGGAACCGGCGCGCAACTGGGGCAAGCCGTCCGACCATATCCCGATCATCACGGAATTTGCCTTCTGATGGCCAATGGCAAGGATGCGGCGCGCGCGATCGACGCCTTGCGGCGTGGCTGGGTGGTGCGCCTGTCCGCCGATGATGGCGCGATCCGCCTGATGGCGATCGAGGGGGCGGACGCCGTGACGCTGGCCGGGTTCGACCCCGATGGCCAGGCCGACATCCTGATTTCGGCGGCGCGGGGCGAAACGCTCAAACTCGCCAATCAGATCGCGGCGGCCGACCCGGACATGCCAGTGCTGATCGAACGCGCGCCATGGATCGACGCGGACGTTGCGACCAGCATCGCCGATCCGGTGCTGGACCTAGCCTCCCCGCTCAAGGGACCGTTCCGCGCCCGCACGCTGCCCGCGCCAAAGGCTGCAAAGGCTGCGCTGCGCCTCGCCCGCCTCGCCGGCATCCTGCCCGCCTATTTCGCGATGGATGGCGCAGGCGATTGTGACGTGGACATAGCGGCAGGCGCGATCGACGCTTATGACGATGCCGTCCACCTTGCCGTTGCCACCCGCGCGCGCCTGCCCGTATCGGCCAGCGAAAGCGCGGAAATCATTGCCTTTCGCAGCCGCGACGAACCGCGCGAGCATGTCGCTCTGGTCGTCGGCCAACGCGACGCATCGCCGCCGGTCATTCGCCTGCACAGCGAATGTCTGACCGGCGACGTGCTGGGCAGCCTGAAATGCGATTGCGGCCCGCAACTGCACGAAGCGTTGCACCAGATCGCCGACGCGCCATGGGGCATATTGCTCTATCTGCGGCAGGAAGGACGCGGCATCGGCCTCGTCAACAAATTGCGCGCCTATGCGTTGCAGGATCAGGGTTTCGACACGGTCGATGCCAATGTCCGTCTGGGCTTTGCGATCGACGCGCGCGATTTTTCGGTCGCGGCGCGGATGCTCGACCTGCTGGGCGTGGGGGCGGTGCGGCTGCTGACCAACAATCTGAACAAAGTCGCCGGGCTGGAAGCGGCGGGCATCAGGGTCGTGGAGCGCCTGCCGATCATCCTGCCGACCAATCCGCATAATGAACGCTATCTGGCGACCAAGCGCGACCGGACCGGCCACCAGCTATGAGCCTGATCCGCGTCGATACCGGCGCGGGTCGCCTCACCCTCGGCGCGCTGACGACCATGGCCTGCACCATCGGCCGCAGCGGCGCGTGCCTGGCCGAAGCCAAGCGCGAAGGCGATGGCTGCACGCCGCTGGGTATCTGGCCGATCCGGGGGGTGCTGCTGCGACCGGGCAAGGTCGTGGTGACGGGACTGCGCCTGCCCTGGCGGTGGGTGCGACCAGGCGATGGCTGGTCGGATGACCCTGCCGATCCCGCCTATAACCGCCCGGTTCGCCTGCCGCGCGCCTATTCCGCCGAAAAGCTGCTCCGCGCCGACGATGCCTATGACATCATCGTCATATTGGGCCATAATGACGCGCCGCCGGTGCCGGGCCGGGGCAGCGCCATTTTCTTCCACCTGTCCGAAGGTCGCCCTACCGCAGGCTGTATCGCGGTCGATCGCGCCGACATGCTGCGCCTGCTCCCGCTGCTGGCACCGGGCGATCGCATGGAAATCCTGTAAGGCTAGGCGGCCCCGCCCAATATCTCCCGCGCGCGCGGGGCCAGCCGCTGCGTCGCGGCGGCATGGATGCCCGGCGCGGCGCACAGCAATCCGAACGCCGTGGGCTGTGGCCGGTTGAACAGCAGCGCGTCGCCCAGCGCATCGGTCACGGTCGCGCCCGCCTCCTGGCAGATGATCGCGGCGGCAGCGACATCCCATTCATTGCCCCACCGCACCGTGGCGACCAGATCGGCTTCGTCCGCCGCCACCATCGCCATGCGCAGCGCGATGCTGTTGGGCTTTTCCACCGTCACCAGATCGCGGTCGATACGCGGCAACTGCTCGGCCGGCACTCGCGCCCCGGCCAGCGTCGTGCGCTCGCCCGCGCGCAGCACCAACCCGTTGCGGGTCGCGCCCTTGCCTGCCTGCGCAATCCATAATTCATTGCGCGCGGGGGCCGCCAATATGCCCAGCCGCACTGCGCCATCCTCGACTAATGCCACCGACACGGCCCAGCCCGGCCGCCCGCGCAGATAGTCGCGCGTGCCGTCGATCGGGTCCACCACCCACACGCGCGGCACGCCCAGCCGATGGACGGTGTCCGCCGTTTCCTCCGACAGCCATCCCGCCCCCGGGTCGATGGCGGAAAGCCGCGCGCGCAGCATTGCGTCCACTTCCAGATCGGCTTCGCACACCGGATGCCCCGGCACCTTTTCCCACTGGCGCACGCGCGTTTCGCCGCCCGCCCACAGCGTCAGCGCATGGTCGGCCGCGTCCGACACGGCAGACACGATCGCGCGGAGCAGAGGCGCGGGGAGAGAGGCGTCATCCCCCGGCAACGGTCATCCCGTCGACGCGCATCGTCGGCACGTTCATCGCATAGCGGAAATGCAGGTCGTTGGCGGGGACCAGCGATCGGAACATCGCCTTCAAATTGCTGGCGATCGTGATTTCCGAAACGGCATGGGCAACCGCACCATTTTCGATCAGAAAACCCGCCGCGCCCCGGCTATAATCGCCGGTCACGCCATTCACGCCCATGCCGATCAGTTCGGTGACATACAGGCCGCGCTGCACATCCTTCATCAGGTCGCCCGGCGATATGCTGCCCGCTTCCATATGGACGTTGGTGATGCTGGCACCCGGCGCGCCGCTGCCGCCCCGGCTGGCATGGCCGGTGGGTTCCAGGCCCAGTTGCCGGGCCGAAGCGCTGTCCATCAACCAGCCGGTCAGCACCCCCCGGTCGATCAGCGCGCGCCGCGCCACCGGCAGCCCTTCGCCATCGAACGGGCGTGACCGTAACCCGCGCACCAGCAACGGATCGTCGACGATGGTGACTCCTGCGTCGAACAAAGCCTCACCCAGCGATTCCAGCAAAAAGCTCGATCGCCGGGCAATTGCCGGGCCGACCATCCCGCCGATCAGATGGCCCAGCAGGCTGGATCCGATACGCGGATCGAAGATCACGGGCATGACGCCGCTGTCCACCTTGACCGGGTTCAGCCGCGCGACGGCCCGCTGGCCTGCGCGCACGCCGATCGCCTCGGCATCGTCCAGATCCTCCAGATGGCGCACGCTATGGCTGGCATGGTCGCGCTGCATGTCCGAACCCGCGCCTGCCAATACGCTGGCCCAGGTCGAATGGCTGGTCCCGGCATAGGCACCGGCAAAGCCATGGCTGGTGGCCAGCGCCATCTGGCTGCGGCCGTTGGATGCGCCGCCGCCCTCGCTATTGGTGACGCCCGGCACGCTGCGCGCCGCTTCCTCCGCCATCAAAGCCCGTTCGCGCAATGCGGCCGGTTCCGGCTCCTCGCTGTCGGTCAGGTCGAGCGCGGGCGCGCGCTTTTTCATCAGCCGGTCTTCAGGTGCCAGCCCCGCATAGGGATCCTCCGGTGCCTCGCGCGCCATCGCGACCGCCCGGTCGACCAGCGTGGCCAGCGTCGCGGGGTTCATGTCGGACGCCGAAATGCTCGCCGACCGGCTGCCGATGAACACGCGCAGGCCGATTTCCTCGCCCTCGGACCGCTCGACATCCTCCAGCGCACCCAGCCGCACCGACACATTGGTCGATGCGTTGCAGGCATAGATGGCATCGGAAGCATCCGCCCCTGCCTTGCGCGCGGCGCTGACCAGATCCTGCGCGCGCGACTGGGCTTCTTCTAGGCTGAGCATGGAGGCAAGCTATTCCGTATATGTAAAATGGATGGGTCGGCCTTACGCGCTTGGCTGGCGCGGGGCAACGCCCGCCAGCCAATGGTCCAGCAGATGCCAGGCGACGGCCATGTGCGGCGGGGCCAAAAACCGCGCATCCGCGTCCCCGGCCATCGCCGCGCGCACGCCGTCGGCATCGCACCAGAATGCGTCCTCGATCTCGGTCGCGTCCAGCGTCAGCGCGTCGTCGTCCGCCTGCGCGATGCACGCGATCATCAGCGACGATGGAAAGGGCCAGGGCTGGCTCATCACATAACGGACCGAATGCACGCGCACGCCCGCTTCCTCGAACAATTCGCGCGCCACCGCTTCCTCGATCGTCTCGCCCGGTTCGACAAAGCCCGCCAGCGCCGAATAGCGCCCCTGCGGCCAGACATGCTGTCGCCCCAGCAATATCCGCCCCTGATGCTCGGCCAGCATGATGACGACCGGGTCGGTGCGTGGGAAATGCTCCGCTTTGCAGGCATCGCACTGACGCGCCCAGCCGGCCTTGACCGGATGGGTCGTCCCGCCGCACACCGCACAAAAGCCATGCCGCGCGTGCCAGTGGAGCAGGCTGCGCGCCGTGCCATAAAGCGCCAGGTCGCTGGCCGAAACCTGCCCCGCCAGCGCCCGGCTGCGCGGCGTCGCGCCCGCCCCGCCGGTCAGTTCCGTCAGCAACCGCGCAAAGATCGCCCGCCCCGCCGGATCGACACCCAGCAGCACATGGTCCTCCACCCGCGCATCCGGCGCGATCGGTTCCAGCACCAGTGCGCCGTCCACCTCCACCGGCTCCAGCCCGTCCAGCACCAGCCGCCGCGCAGCCGGATCGGCAAAACAGCCTGCCACCAATGTCGGGCTGTTGCGGATATGATCGACTCGGTCGATCGTGCTGCCGACAAAGCCGGGCGGTGCCTGTCGCATGGGTTCAGTGCCGTGCATCGCCAATTCCTTCCTTCATCGCCATCTGCGCCGCCTTGGCGAACAAGGTGGGCAATCCCGCATCGTCCAGCGCGGCAATCGGCCACCATTCGCCATCGCCCGGCGGGCTATCGTCCAACCCCACATGGCCAATACCCACATGGGTAGCATGAACCCGCAGCGCCAGGGAGAAATGGGTAAACACATGCGCCACCGGCTCCGCCAGCGTCGTCCAGCGCGCGGCAAAAGGCGGCGTCGGGTCGGGATCGTCGCTCCACGCGCCGCTCGGCAAAGCGCGCATACCGCCCAGCAATCCCTTGTCGGGACGGCGCACCAGCCAGACATGACCATCGCTCCGTTCGATCCACCAGGCGTCGCCCATCCGGTGCGGCCTGACCTTCTTCGCGGCCTTGACCGGATAAGCGGCCGGATCGGCGGTCCACACCGCATCGCAATCCTGTCGTAACGGGCATATGCCGCACGCGGGATTGCGCGACGTGCAGATCGTCGCGCCCAGATCCATCATCGCCTGCGCAAAATCGCCTGCCCGTGCGTCCGGCGTGATACTGTCCGCCGCCGCGCGGATTGCCGGGCGCGCTGCGGGCAGGGGCGTCGCAATCGCAAACAGCCGCGCCACCACCCGCTCGACATTGGCATCGACCACCACCGCGCGCCGCCCGAACGCAATCGCCGCCACCGCCGCCGCCGTATAGGCACCCACGCCGGGCAGCGCGCGCAACCCCTCCTCAGTGTCAGGAAACCGCCCGCCATGGCCGTTCGCCACCGCCCGCGCACAGGCCAGCAAATTGCGCGCACGGGCATAATAGCCCAGCCCCGCCCATGCCGCCATCAGGTCCGCGTCCTGCGTCGCCGCCAGCGCCTCGACCGTGGGCCAGCGCGCAGTAAAGGCCGCGAAATAGGGACCGACCGCCGCCACGGTCGTCTGCTGCAACATCACTTCGGACAGCCAGACCCGGTAGGGGTCGGTCGCATTGCTGCCCGGTGGCGCGCGCCAGGGCAGGCGACGGGCATGAACGTCATAATGGGCCAGCAGGCGCTGCGCGATTTTTGACTCTCTACCCTCGACGCGCATGGCGACCCTATGCCATTAAGTGCGCCATGACGGAACGCCCCCCGACACCGAAAATCAAACCGCGCGCGATTCCCGCCGCCGACCGCCCGCGCGTCGGCGCGCCGCGCCGCATCGCCGACCTGATGCCCGACATCGGCCGCGCCGCCTTCCGCAAATTCGGTTTCGTGCAATCCAGCGTCGTCACGCGCTGGGCCGAAATCGTCGGCACCCATTATGCCAGCATTTCCGCCCCCGAATCGATCCGTTTTCCGGTCGGGCAAAAGGCGGGCGGCACGCTGCAACTGACCGTGACCAGCGGCCATGGCCCGATGATCCAGCATATGCTGCCCGACATCGTCGAACGGGTGAATCGCTTTTTCGGCTATGCCGCCGTGGCGAAAGTCGCGATCCGGCAGGGGGACATCATGCCCACCCCCGCCGAACGCCGCCCGCCGCCCCGCAACCTCAAACCCATTCCCATGGAGCTGGGCGATTCGCTGCGCGACATTGGCGACCCTGAACTGCGCACCGTGCTGGAATCACTGGCGCAGGGTATCGCCAACAGCAGCGGCATCCCCCGGATCAGTTGAATATTGGACCGCGCCATGAAGAAAATCCTCGCTCTCTCCCTGCTCGTCCTCCCCGCCGCACTGGTCGCCGCGCCCGCCGTCAACTGGGTCAGCCGCGTCACCATCTCGGCGATGGGCGGCCATGCGATGGGCAATCCGCAGGCGCCCACGAAGCTGGTCGAATATGTCAGCTACACCTGTTCGCACTGCGCCCAGTTCGTCGGCGAAGCCAGCGCCCCGCTCAAGACCAGCTATGTGAAGGGCGGCAAGGTCAGCGTCGAAGTGCGCAACGCCGTGCGCGACAAATATGACCTGACCGCCGCCTTGCTCGCCCGCTGCGGCGGCCCGGCGCGCTTCATGGGCAATCATGAGGCGCTGTTCGCCAATCAGGACGCCTGGATGGAACAGATTCAGGCTTATGACAGCACAGCGACCAAGCCGACCGAACAGATCGCCTCGCTGCGCGACATCGGCCAGAAAACCGGCCTCTACACGCTGATGGGCAAGCGCGGCTTCAAACCCGCGCAGCTCGACGCCTGCGTCGCCAGCCCGATGGCAATGAAGCAGATATTGGCGATGACCGACGAAGCGTGGAACAAGGTGAAGATCGGCGGCACCCCCGGCTTCACCGTCAACGGCACGCGGGTCGAAGGATCGACCTGGACCATCGTTCAGGCCGCATTGCCCCCCGCCGCGCGCTGATCTAAAAACCTCTACATCCTTCCATCATCGGAGCCTTGCCCGTCGTGAAAGCCTTTTCCGGTATCGCCCTTCTCGCCCTCAGCCTGACGCTCGCCGCCTGCGGCAAGAGCGAGGGAGGGGCCAAGCCCAGTGGCGAATCCGTCGCCGCCGTCGCCCCGCCCGCTGGCGCAAGCTGGTCGGAAACGGTCGCTGAAACGCCCGAAGGCTATTACCGCATGGGCAATCCGTCGGCGGCGGTGAAGCTGGTCGAATATGGCTCCTACACATGCAGCCATTGCCGCGACTTTTCGACCGAAGCGTCGGAGGAGATCAGGAAGCTGGTCGACAGCGGCAAGATGAGCTTCGAATTCCGCACCTATGTCCGCGACCCGATCGATATTTCGACGGCGCTGCTGGCGCGCTGCGGCGGCAAGGACATTTACTATCCGCTGTCCGAACAATTTTTCACCAACCAGAACGCCATGTTTGAAAAGGCGCAGGCGCTGGGCGACCAGCGCTATCAGGCGTTGATGAGCGCTCCCCCGGCGCAGCGTTTCGGCCAGCTTGCCGACGCGCTTGGCCTTGTGGAATTCGCGCAGCAACGCGGCATCGCCGCCGATCAGGCGAAAATGTGCCTGGCCGACACCGCATCGGCGGAAAAACTGGCCAAGGGCGTCGAAACCGCCAACAGCCAATATCAGATCAGCGGCACCCCCAGCTTCCTGCTGAACGGCGTGCTGGTGGACAATGCCGCCAACTGGGCCGCGCTCCAGCCAAAACTGAAAGCCGCCGGACTCTGACAGGTCGGCCGGGGCGCCTTATCAGCGTGAAACCATCATCATGCAGATAAAGCGCCTCAAACTTTCCGGCTTCAAAAGCTTCGTCGACGCCACCGAATTGCGGATCGAACCGGGCCTGACGGGCATCGTCGGTCCCAATGGCTGCGGCAAGTCCAACCTGCTCGAAGCGATCCGTTGGGTGATGGGCGAATCCAGCGCCCGTTCCATGCGCGGCGCGGGCATGGAAGACGTGATCTTCGCCGGCACCGCCACCCGCCCGCAACGCGACTTTGCCGAAGTCTCGCTGCTCACCGTGCAGGAACAGGGCGAATTGTTCAGCGCGGTCGATGTCGGCGCGGACGGCGAGCTGGAAGTCACGCGCCGGATCGAGCGCGGCGCAGGCAGCGCCTATCGCGCCAATGGCCGCGATGTCCGCGCCAAGGACGTGTCGCTGATCTTCGCCGACGCCGCCACTGGCCCGCATAGTCCGGCGCTGGTCAGTCAGGGGCGCATTGCCGCCGTCATCGCCGCCCGGCCGCAGGAGCGACGCGCCATGCTGGAGGAAGCGGCGGGAATTGCCGGGCTGCATGTCCGGCGCAAGGACGCGGAACAAAAATTGCGCGCCGCCGAAACCAATCTCGCCCGGCTGGACGAAATCCTGGCGGACATGGACGCCCGCGCCGCTGCGTTGCGCCGTCAGGCCAAGGCGGCCGAACGCTATATCCGCCTGTCCGACCAGATTCGCGTGGCGCAGGCCCGCACCCTGTTCGCCCGCTGGCGCGAAGCCGACGCCAGCGCACAGGCCGCCCGCGCACAAGCGAAGGAAGCCGATACCGCCGTCGCTGCCGCGCAGGACGCACAGACCGCTGCCGCCACAACTGTCCAGCGTGCCGTCGCGGATCTTGCCGAAAAACGTACAGCCGCCCAGACCGCGCGCGACAATGCCAGCGAAGCGGGCCATCGCCTCACCAGCCTGCGCGCCGAACGCGACGCCATCGTCCGCCGCCTCGCCGACCTTGCCCAGCAGGACGAGCGCCTGGTCGAGGATCGCGCCCGCGAAGGCACGCTCGCCAATGACGCGGCCGATGCGATCGCTCGCCTGACCGCTGAAATCGCCACGCTGAAAGGCCGCGTCGCCGACACCGACAAGCGCCGCCCCGATTTCGCCGCCCGCATCGCCAGTGCAGAGGATGCCGCCCGCGACGCCGAACTGGACCTTGCCAAAGCGATGGCGAAACAGGCCGGCGAACAGGCCGAACTGCGCGTCGCCGAAGCCGCGCTGGTCGCCGCCCGCAACCGTCTGGAACGCACGCAACGCGACGTGCAAAGGCTGGATGCGGAAGCCGCCGCACTCCCCGCCGCCGCCCCACTGGAAGCCCAGCGCGATGCCGCCCGCGCCAGCCAGCATCAGGCCAGCGCCGATCGCGACGCCGCCGACGCCGCCATCCACGCCGCCGATGCCGACCGCCAGAGCGCCAGCGAAGCCCGCGCTGCCGCACAAACCGCACTCGCCGCCGCCCGTGCCGCGCTCGCCGCACTCGACAGCGAAGCCAGCGCCCTCAAACGCGCCGTAGAAAGCGGCGGCGGCACGCGCGCGCTGGACCGGATCAAGGCCGCGCCCGGCTATGAACATGCCCTCGCCGCCGCGCTGGGCGACGATCTCGAAGCGCCCATCGCCACGACAGGCAAGCGCCACTGGGCCGGGGCGGCACCGCTCGCTAACGACCCGCCGCTCCCCGATGATTGCACGCCACTTTCCGCCCATGTCACGGCCCCGCCCGAACTCGCCCGGCGACTGGCGCAGGTCGCTATGGTCGAACGCGACACGGGCCAGCCCCTCGCCGTGGGCCAGCGTCTCGTCACCCGTGATGGCCAGTTGCGCCGCTGGGACGGCTATATCGCGACCGAAGGCGGCGCAGCAGCGGCACAACGGCTGATCCGCCTCAACCGGCTGGACGCCATCGCCGCCGCCCGCCCCGCCATCGCCGAACAAGTGGACACCGCCAGCAGCGCGCAGAATCAGGCCAGCGCCCGTGAAACCGATGCCACCACCGCGCTGGCATCGGGCCGCACCGCCCTGACCCAGGCCGACCAGCGCCTCCGCGCCGCCCAACGCGCCGCCGACGAAGCCACCACCGCGCTCGAACGGCTGGCCGGTCGGCGCGAGGGGCTGGAAGAACGACTGACCGACCTGCGCCGGGACCGGGACGTGGCCCAGGCCGATCATGACCGCGCCCGGTCCACCCGCGCCACCATGCCCGATGGCGCGGACACGCGCGCGCTCGTCGCCTCCCTGTCCCAGACCAGCGAGAAGGCGCGCTTCGCCGTCAGCCAGTTGCAGGCCGATCAGGCATTGGCCGACCGCGCTTTGTCCAGCGATCGCGACCGGCAGGCCGCCGCCGAAGCCGAAATCAAGGGCTGGCGCGCCCGCGCCGGGGAAGCGGCCAAGCGCATCGCCGCCATGGTCGCCCGCGCCGACGCCATCGCCACCGAACGCAGCGCCATCGCCACCCAGCCGGACACGTTGGCCCACGCCATCGCCAGCCTGAACGATCAGGGCGCGGCACTGGCGCAGGCGGCCGATGCCGCGCGCGCCGCCGAACAGGCCGCCGACACTGCCCTGCGCACTGCCGAATCCCGCGCCGCACAGGTCGGCGAAACGCTTGCCGCCGCCCGCGAATCCCGCGCCACAGCCGCAGCCCGCGCCGAATCCGCCGACGAACGGCGCATCGAAACCAACCGCCTGTCGGGCGAACGCTTCGCATGTCCGCCCCCGCTCCTGCCCGAAAGACTGGGTTTTGCCAGCGTCGACATCCGGCTCGCCCAGACCGAACAGGCCGACCATGACCGTTTCGTCACGGATCGCGAGCGGATCGGCCCGGTCAACCTCGTCGCGGCGCAGGAACTGGCGGAACTGGAAGCCACGCAGGCGACCATGCGTGCCGAAAGCGAGGAACTGACCCAAGCCATCCACCGCCTGCGCGGCTCGATCGGCAGCCTGAACCGCGAAGGCCGCCAGCGCCTGCTCGCCGCGTTCGAAGCCGTCGACGGCCATTTCCGCCGCCTGTTCACGACCCTGTTCAATGGCGGACAGGCGCATCTGGAACTGATCGACAGTGACGATCCGCTGGAGGCTGGCCTTGAAATCATGGCCCAGCCACCCGGCAAGAAACTCGCCGCGCTCACTCTGTTGTCGGGCGGGGAACAGGCGCTGACCGCGGTGGCGCTGATCTTCGGCCTGTTCCTCACCAACCCCGCGCCCATATGCGTGCTGGACGAAGTCGACGCCCCGCTGGACGACGCCAATGTCGAACGCTTCTGCGACCTGCTCGACGCCATGGTCGCACAAACCGACACCCGCTACCTCATCGTCACCCACAATGCCGTCAGCATGGCGCGGATGCACCGCCTGTTCGGCGTCACCATGGTCGAACGCGGCGTCAGCCGCCTCGTCTCGGTCAACCTGCAAAGCGCCGAAGCCCTGCTGGCCGCAGAGTGATTATCGTAGTTACGAAAATGCTTGACGAATTTCTGTAGTTATGAAAAATAGGCGATGGCGTTTCCAATCCCGCCGGTAAAAAATGGAACTCATGAGGGATTGGAAATGGAATTAAGTTTCGATCCGGCAAAGCGCCTGAAAACCTTGCAGGAGCGGGGTTTGGATTTCGCCGATGCCGGCCAGGTTTTTGCCGGGCGCACCCTCACCGCGCTCGATGATCGGATGGGTTATGGTGAGGACCGCTACATCACCTACGGCTATCTGAACGAGCGGGCGGTGATATTGGTGTGGACCCCTCGCGATGAGGGACGTCGCATCATTTCGATGAGATGTGCCAATGACCGTGAAAGACATTCTTACGAAGCAGCCCTGGATTGACCCGGATGACGCGCCGGAACTGGACGAACATTTTTTCCGCCATGCCGAATTTCGCATCGGCGATCAGGTCATTCGTCCTGCCACCGGCACGCTCACCCGTCCCGGCCGCCCCAAATCCACTGATCCCAAGCAGCAGGTGACGCTCCGCCTGGACGCTGCCGTACTGGATGCGTTCCGTGCGGGCGGTCCCGGCTGGCAAAGCCGGATCAACGCCGAATTGCGCAAGGCATTGGGCCTTCAGCCCTAACTCCGCCCGAACCAGCCCTTCATCCGGCGGAACAGCCCGCGCTCGCTCACGGCCTCGAACATTTCCTCCGGGCCTTCGGGGTCCAGCACCTCATTGTCGGCCAGCCACGCCTGCACATCGTTCAGGTCCGGCGTCACATAAGCGCGCAGCGTGCGCCCCGGCTTCTGGCGCATTTCCTCGATCCCCGCGACCAGCCCGCGCTGGGCGATCACGCTGGCGACTCGCTCGACCGGCATGTCCAGATGCTCAGCGATCAATTCGTCGCGGATCGCCAAAATCGTCGCCTGTCGTCCGGCATTGGCGGGCAGCACCGTGTCGATCGTCACGTCGCACTCAGTGTCCAGCCGCATCGATCGGTTGTTCATGTTCGACGAACCCACCCGGATCAGCCGGTCGTCCACGATCAATATCTTGGCATGGACGTAAATCGGCGCCCCGCGCTGAGTGAAGGGGTGGTAAATATGGAACCGGCCATGCGTGTCGATGGCCTTCAGCGCCTCATACAGGCGCGCGCGCGCCGTATCCATCGCCTGCTGCTCCAGCCATCCGTCCGCCTGTTCGGGATTGACGATGACGATGTCCGGCCCGTCCGGTTCGGCCAGCCGTTTTGCGATCGCCTCGGCAATCCGGCGCGACGCGAAATATTGGCTCTCGGCATAGATGCAGCGCCTGGCCGCCGCGATCTGGTGGCAATATAGCCGCTCGATCTCGATCGTTTCGTCCTGATCGTCCATCTTGGGCGCGGACCGGGCGATGGCAACGTCCACATCCTCGAAAAAAACCGGCAACTTATCAGGCCAGCAATCAAATTCGCCCACCACCGGCTCCAAAGGATCGCCCCCCGCGCCGGTCCAGCGATTGCGCGCATGTTCGCCCAGCGCCGCCGCGATCGGTCCCATCAGCGCCGTGGTCGCGTCATGCCACGGGCCATAGGGCGTGCCGTCCGGGTGCCTGCGCCCCGGATCTTCGTCGCGGTGATGGCGCGTGTCCCATCGGTCGCCAGTCATGTCGATGCCCCCGCAAAAGGCGAAGCAATCGTCGATCACCACGATCTTCTGGTGATGCGAAGCGGCGGGGGGATGATGGCTGTCCAGCTTCACCGTGACGCGCGGATGCGCCATCCATTTCAGGGTGGTGTAAAGGTTGGTCGGCCGCACCATCGACTTCATGGCGCCCACGTCCCAGCGCAGCAGGAAAATCTCCAGCTCCGGCCGGTTGTCGACCAGCCAGCTGATGAAATCGCCAATCACCACCGGCGCGCCGTCATTGGCCTCATCCTCACGGATCAGGCTGATCGCTGCGTCGAAATCCCACCCGATCAGCATGATCCGCCGCTTGGCCTTCAACATCGCGGCGCGAGCGTGGCGGAAATAGGCGTCGGCGTCGATGATCGTGCTGGCCCGCGTCGCGCGCGCAATCCGCCAGCAATCCTCGCCCGGCGTCGGCCCGCTCTCATCATATGCCACGTTCATGCGCTCCCAATGACGAGACAGCCAAGGAACATCAGCAGCCCGGAAAAACGGTTGGATCGAAATTTGGCGAGCGGATCAAGCCCATCCTCGCGCAGCGTAGCCACCTGCCACGACAGATGCGCGGCAATCGGCAACAGCGCGGCGAGCGCCAGCAATTGCGGCCTTATCTGCCATATCGCGCCCGCCCACAGGCACAACGCCAGCAGATAGCAGACGCTCACGCCCAAACGAACGTGACGCCCCATCGAAAGCGCGCTGGAACCAATGCCGATCAGCGCGTCGTCCTCCCGGTCCTGCAACGCATAGATGGTGTCATAGCCCACAACCCAGAAAATGGTTCCGGCATAGAGCAAAATCCCCGGCACAGTCAGCGCGCCGGCAACCTCGCTCCACCCCACCAGCGCCGCCCAGGAAAAGACGAGGCCCAGCCAGACCTGCGGCCATCCGGTAATCCGCTTCATGAAGGGATAGGCCGCCACCAGCGCCAGCGACCCCAGCGCCACGACCTGCGCATAGCGCCCCAGTTGCAGCAGCACGACCAGCCCGATCAGGCACAGCGCCAGCAGCCACAGCCACGCCACCTTCACCGACATCGTCCCGCTGGCCAGCGGGCGCGCCGCCGTGCGCGCGACTTTCGCGTCCAGATCGCGGTCGACAATGTCGTTGAACACGCATCCCGCGCCGCGCATGACGATGCTGCCCAGCAACAGCCAGCCGATCAGCGGCCAGCGGGCAAAGCCCCCGCCCGCCAGCGCGACGGCCCATGCCCCCGGCCAAAACAGCAACCACCAGCCGATCGGCCGGTCGAACCGCGCCATCTGCACCAGCGCGCGCGGCGTTTCCGGCAGCCGCGCCAGAATTCCATGCGCCTCGCTGTCAGGGACGATCGTCTGGCTCACACTAAACTCCGTTCGCCCCGCGCTTGTCGAAGGACCATAGTTGTTCTTTAGAGACAATTAGGGCTTGGACAAGCAGCCCGCATGGAGTGACGATGATGACCGCAACCCCCGCCTGGCCGCCGCAAAGCGCCCCGCGCCTGCATGTCGAAACCCAGTTGGGGGATGGCGTATCGGTGCCGATCGACGGCAACCCGGCCCATTATCTGATCAGCGTCATGCGCGTGAAGCCCGACGACATCGTCCTGCTGTTCGACGGCCGGTCTGGCGAATGGGCCGCCCGCGCCCGCGACATCCGCAAACGGGATCTGGTGCTGGAATGTGTCGGCCAGACGAAACCGCCCGAATCGGTCCCCGATTTCTGGCTCTGCTGCGCCCCGATCAAAAAGGGCCGCATCGACCTGATCGCTGAAAAAGCGTGCGAACTGGGCGTGGCAAAGCTCCAGCCCGTCCTCACCCGCCGCGCGGTGGTGGACAAACTCAATCTCGACCGGCTCCACGCCCATCTGGTCGAGGCCGCCGAACAATGCGGCCGCACTGCCCTGCCGGACCTGGCGGCGATGGTGAAACTCGACGCGCTGCTGCGCGACTGGCCGCAGGACCGCCATTTGTTCTTCGCCGACGAAACCGGCGGCGCACCGCTGGTTCAGGCCTTTGCCGACCATCCCGGTCCCGCCGCCTTCCTGATCGGGCCGGAGGGCGGCTTTGATCCAACCGAACGCGAAACGATCCGCGCCCATCCGCGCGCCGTGCCGGTATCGCTCGGCCCGCGCATCCTGCGCGCGGAAACTGCCGCCATCGCCGCTACGGCGGCATGGATGACGCTGAATGGCGACTGGCAACGGTGACTGGCACTAAGTTTCATTTCGCCATTGGATTGAACCGTTTATAGACAAGCCCTATCTGCGGATCGCCCGCTACTGTTTGACGGGCAGAGGGGAAGCATTAAGGGCGGGGCATGAGCACCAGAACCGACTCAGGGGATCATGATCCCGTCATCGAAAGCCGCGACCAGTTGATCGCGGCCTTTGCCAAGGGCGAAAAGCCCAAGGACCGCTGGCGCATCGGCACCGAGCATGAGAAATTCGTCTACAACCGCAAGGATCACCACGCCCCCTCCTATGAGGAAAAGGGTGGCATCCACACGCTGTTGATCGGCCTGACCCGCTATGGCTGGAACCCGGTGTTCGAGGGGGAAAATATCATCGCCCTGTCCGGCGCCGATGGTACGATCAGCCTGGAACCGGCGGGGCAGCTTGAACTGTCGGGCGCGCCGCTCGACAATATTCATCAGACCTGCGCCGAAACCGGCCGCCATCTGGAACAGGTGAAATATGTCGGCGACATGCTGGGCCTTGGCTTTCTGGGCCTTGGCATGTGGCCTGACAAGACGCGCGCTGAACTGCCGATCATGCCCAAGGGCCGCTATGACATCATGCTGCGGCACATGCCGCGCGTGGGGTCGATGGGGCTGGACATGATGCTGCGCACCTGCACCATCCAGACCAATCTGGACTATGGCAGCGAAGCCGACATGGTGCAGAAATTCCGCACCTCGCTGGCCCTGCAACCGCTCGGCACGGCATTGTTCGCCAATTCCCCCTTCACCGAAGGCAAGCCCAACGGCTTCCTCTCCTACCGCAGCCATATCTGGTCGGACACCGATCCGGGCCGCACCGGCATGTTGCCCTTCGTGTTCGAAGACGGCTTTGGCTATGAACGCTATGCCGACTATGCGCTCGATGTGCCGATGTATTTCGTCTATCGCAACGGCGGCTATATCGACGCTTCGGGGCTCAGTTTCCGCGATTTCCTCGAAGGCAAACTTTCGGTCCTGCCGGGCGAAAAGCCGACGGAGAAGGATTGGGAGGATCATCTCTCCACCGCCTTCCCCGAAGTGCGGCTCAAAAGCTTCCTTGAAATGCGCGGGTCGGACGGCGGGCCATGGGGCCGCATCTGCGCGCTGCCTGCGCTCTGGGTTGGCCTGCTCTATGACCAGAATGCGCTGGATGCCGCATGGGATCTGGTCAAGGACTGGAGCATGGAGGATCGCCAGATCCTGCGCGATTCCGTGCCGAAACTCGGCCTCGACGCACCGATCGGCAAGGGCCGCACCCTGCGCGACATTGCGCGCCCGGTCCTCGACATCGCGCGGTCAGGGCTGGCCGCGCGCGGTCGCCTCAACGCGGCGGGCGACAATGAAACCGGCTATCTTTCGGAACTGGAAGAAGTCGTCTCCTCCGGCAAGACCCACGCCGAACGCCTGCTCGAACGCTATCATGGGGAATGGGGCGGCGACGTCAGCAAAGCCTATGCGGAAGAAAGCTTCTGATCGGCGGATGCGGGCGGCCTACTCGGCCGCCTGCATCACCGCCGCCGTCTCGCGCTTCTTCCCCGTCACCCACGCAAACAGGCGCGGCACCGGGCCATTGCGCTCCATCCAGTCGCTATAGGCGCGATAGTCCGGGTCGGCGGACAGATGCTGCTCCTCGGTCCGCGCGCGCCAGTAATAGACGGCGTTGGTGATCCCCAGCATCGCGCAATTGCGCACGATATCGGTCATCGACCCGCTCACGCTCAGGAACGGCAGCGCCGAAAACCACCAGAACAGATTCTTGGCCAGATAGGCCGGGTGCCGGGTCCACCGATACGGCCCATGCGTCAATATCCCCCGATGCGTCAGGTTGGAAAAGCGCAACCCGAACGCCACCGTCGCCCAGGCATAGATGCCGGTCAGCAGCACCAGCCACCCGCCCAGCGCCCATTGCAGCGCGCCCGAACCCTGCGTCCAGTAATCCCATTCCGCCCCGCCCGCATGATAATCGAGCGGCCCGCCACCCCCCATCAGCACGAAGGGCGGATAGCACATCAATGCCGCGACCCAGCCCGCCAGATAGGGGTTGGCGGCGCGGATATGCGAATCCAGCGGCTTGAAGGTCAGCATATAACCCACCGTCGCCAGGCACACGTCGATCATGAACATGACCGCGATCAGGAACCCCGCCAGTGCCACCGGATTGGCAAAAGCATCCTCGATCCGCCACTCCACCACGCTGGCGAAATTGCCCGGCACGATGGAGACCATGAACGCGAGGAAAAAGCCCTTCACCGCCCAGGCGCGGGCATGATGGGCCACCTGTCGCATATCGGGCGCACCCGCCGCGCCGCCGATCACCCATTGGCCAAAATGATAGCTGGCGTCCTTCGGCGCCACCAGCCGCCGGTCGATCCAGACGATATAAGGGACTGACAGCACCAGCAGCCAGGGCGCGGCATAAGTGAACAGGTCCATCGAAAATCGATAATTCCCGCTCCAGTACCAGCGCGCCACGCAATAGAAGATCGCGATGCCCAGCCATGTCGCCCACAGCCCGGCAATCTTGACGATGCTGATGTCCAGCACGTCGCGTAACGGCCGCGCCGGGCCACGCCAATCGATCCCGGTCGATGCGTTGCGATGCACCTTGTCCACCATCAGCGACCAAAGCACCATCGGCACCCCGCACGCGACCACGGCGGCCAGCCCCGCATTCGGCCCGTTCATGCCATAATGGCGCGCCACCAGCGTCCACAGGCACAGGCCGACAAGGCCAGCGATGCCCACGCCATGGCTGACGGCGGATTTGGGGCAGGGGTCAGCAGAATCGCGCATGATCGCGGCTTTAGCGCAAAAGGGTAAGCAAGGCGTGAAAGCGTCACGCGACCAACCGCCCGTCGCAAATCCTCTTAACCTGCCGCAAGGCGGTGAACCCGTTTCATCTCAGGGCGTTATGCCCCGATAGATCGAAAGAATAATGGAGGCAGGAGATGACGATCGCGGTGCAGTTTCCCGATGGCAGCGTCCGCAACGTCCCTGCCCAGTTGCGCGAAATCGGCGATCCCCTCCACCCGCACGCGCTGCCGACGTTCGAGCGGGTGCCGCTCAATTGCGATTCCCGCTGGACCTTCCACCGCCGGGGCGACCGCTGGTTCGCCCGGCCCCGCAGCGGCAGCCTGACCGCGCTGCGTCCGGCAAAGCCGGAATGGTGGCGCTCCGTCCCGCAAATGGACGATGAAACGCCCGGTGACGGACCCACTCAGCAACAAAGCCAGCGCTTCGGCAGCGCAGCCTGAGCGTCTGTTTTGGAGAGCCGCACCGGCCCACACCCCCACCCGACCGCCCATCAAGTATATCCTGAATGGGCGGTCGGGTGGGGGTGTGCCGGTGGGGTAACCGAAATGCGCTCTCCCGCGCATGTCGACAGAGACGCTCATCCGCCCAGCACGTTGATGGTGAACGCCAATATGCCAAGGTTGAACAGGAACGCCGCCAGACTCTGAAACAACACGGTGCGTCGCATCCCGCTGTCCGTCACCGACACGTCGGACGTCTGGAACGTCATCCCCAGCGTGAAGGCGAAATAGAGGAAATCCCAATAGCCCGGCTCGCGCGTGTCGGGGAAATCCAGCCCGCCGCTATCGCCTCCACCCTGCTTCGCGCGATAGAAGATATGCGCATAATGCATCGCATAGACCAGGTTGGAAAACAGCCAGGCCATTAGCAATGTCACCAGCAGCAGCGCCACCGTCGCGCCCTTGTGCGCGTTGTGCTGGCCCACCGCCACGCCGACCGCGACCAGCACTACCAGGCTGACGATCGCGGTAATCAGCAGCATCAGTTCGCGATTGGCATCGTTCGCCGCTGCCTTGGCGCGCATGTCCTGCGGCCGCGAATCCAGCAACGGCGCAGTCGACAGCAGGAAAGCGATGGCGGCAAAATCGAACCCCGCCATCACTGCCTCATGCCATGGCAGCCACAGCGCCAGCGGCACCATGCCCGCCAGCAGCGCCAGAAACATGCCATAGCGCCACGGAAAGATGCGGGTTTTCGTCATGCTCGCCATAAAGCGCGCCGCCACCCGTCCGCGCAAGCCGGGATTACAGCACCGCCGCGACCAGCCCGCGCGCCTGCGCTTCATTGGCCTCCAGATACCAGTTTTCCGGCGCTTTCTGGAGCAGTTCCTCCATCGTCACGTCCGAACCCAGGATCAAATTCTGGAACCCTTCATTCTGGATCGCGATCGACGACTGGATCTCGTTCAACGTCGCCTTCAACGTCGCGATGCAGGTCGACAATGGCCCGGCCAGCTGGATATTCTTGGTGATCAGCCGCTCATGGATCATCAGCCGCGTGCCGCGCGTCAGATAGCGGTTTTCCGCCGCAAAGAAGCTCATGAAGGTCGCCCCTGCCGAATAGACCGCCGTGCGGCCCAGAAACACCATGCGCCGCTGCGGATAGAGGTCCGAATGGAACCGAATATCCTCCCCCATCAGCCGCGCAATTTCCGGGTCGCCGCCCAGCGTGGAAATTTCCACGACCACCAGTCCCTGCTGCGGCGCATTGGCCAGACAATTCTTGAAATGCAGATACATGCCATGGTCGACCACGCCCGACAGCATGATCGTGGGATATTCGAAATCCTTGGGGCCAAGCATCGGCGCAGTCATCAACATCGAAACGTCCTTGAAATGGGAAACAATCGGCCTGCACTACGCATGGCGCGGCAAAAGGGTGCCGGGCAGGGTCATTCTTTTGACTGGCGCGCGCCGCGACAGGCTGTAAAGAACAGATCATGACCAAAGGGCGTGGCCCCAGGGGGCAGGACGGATGATCGCGAAACTTAAAGGGCGATTGGACAGCACGGGGCTGGACCATGCCATCATCGACGTGGGCGGCGTGGGCTATCTGGTCGGCGCATCGTCCCGCACGCTCGCCGCGCTGGGGACGGTGGGCGAAGCCGTGACGATCCACACCGAAATGCTGGTCGCGGCAGACTCCATCCGCCTCGTCGGCTTTGCCCGCGCCGAAGAACGCGACTGGTATCGCCTGCTCACTCATGTGCAGGGCGTGGGATCGCGCGTCGCACTGGCCATCCTCTCCGCCCTCGAACCGCTCGAACTCCACCGTGCCGTCGCCATGGGGGACAAGGCGATGATCGCCCGCGCCAATGGTGTCGGCCCCAAACTCGCCCAGCGCATCGTCAATGAACTCAAGGACAAGATCGGCACTGCGCCTGCGGGCAGCCCGCTCGACACCGGCGGCATCGCCATCCTCCCCACCGGCAGCTTCGCCGCCGACGCCCTCTCCGCCCTGCAAAATCTCGGCTTCAAACCCCACGAAGCCAGCGTCGCGGTAAGCGCCGCGCAAGCGGATCTCGGCGACGACGCCACCCTGGACGCGCTGGTGCGCCTCGCCCTGCGAAAGGCAGCGAAGTGAGCGAGAATTTGGATTTAGACCCTGCCTTCGTTCAGCGATTGGCCGAAACGGAAATCGCCAATGTGTTGGAGAGCAAGAAGGCATTGCTTGAAGAGCATTCTGCTTCTTTCCGTTGGCTTGTGGCTTCCTTTCTCGCCATAAATGGCGGTGGCGTGCTTGCTTTGGCAGGCCAACAGAATATTCCCCGTGGGTATGCCGTTACCTCTGGTTTGCTATTCTGCATGGGCATACTATCTGCGTTGCTTTGTGCTTGGCTGAGTCAACGAGCAAACAGAGCAATGATGCGGTCGACTAGTGAAACTTTAGGCTTCTGGCTGTCGGTTGCACACACCGGAGAACTCGATCAAGAACACATCAACGCGATCGAGCGAAAGATGCACGGGACAATGAAAGCTGCGCGTCCTACGCAATTTTCGGGTTGGTTATCAGTTCTTGCATTCGCATTTGGTATGCTTGTAGCAGGAAATGGCTACTGGATCGCCCATTCGCCTGAAATGGTGAAGGTGTGCGTCCATGACTGACGACCGCCTCGTCACCCCCGCCCGCCGCATCGAGGATGTGGACGCCGCGCTGCGCCCCAAATCGCTCGACGAATTCATCGGGCAGGAAGCCGCGCGCGGCAATCTGCGCGTCTTTATCGAGGCCGCCAAGCAACGCGGCGAAGCGCTTGACCATGTCCTCTTCTTCGGTCCGCCGGGCCTTGGCAAGACCACGCTGGCGCAGATCGTGGCCAAGGAAATGGGCGTCGGCTTCCGCGCCACATCCGGCCCGGTCATCGCCAAATCGGGCGATCTTGCTGCCTTGCTCACCAATCTGGATGAAGGCGACGTCCTGTTCGTGGACGAAATCCATCGCCTCAACCCGGCTGTCGAAGAAGTCCTCTATCCCGCGATGGAGGACCGCGCGCTCGACCTGATGATCGGCGAAGGCCCGTCGGCCCGCTCGGTCCGCATCGACCTGCCGCCCTTCACGCTGGTTGGCGCGACCACGCGGCAGGGCTTGCTCACGACCCCGCTACGCGACCGTTTCGGCATCCCGGTGCGGCTGCAATTCTACACCGTGGACGAACTGGAACTGGTCGTGCGCCGCGCCGCGCGCCTGCTCGACCTGGCCATCACCCCCGACGGCGCGATGGAAATTGCCCGCCGGTCGCGCGGCACCCCGCGCATCGCCGGGCGGCTGCTGCGCCGGGTGCGCGATTTCGCCAATGTCGCGGGCGTCGCGGCGGTCGATGCCAAGGTCGCCGATGCTTCGCTCCGGCGGCTGGAGGTCGACGAACTGGGCCTCGACCTGATGGATCGCCGCTATCTGATGATGATCGCCGATATTTATCGCGGCGGCCCGGTCGGCGTCGAAACGCTCGCTGCGGGCCTTTCCGAAGCGCGCGACACGATCGAGGAAGTGATCGAACCTTACCTCATCCAGCTCGGCCTCATCGCCCGCACCGCGCGCGGCCGCTGCCTCAATGGTCCCGGCTGGAAGCATCTGGGCCTCAATCCGCCGCAGGACGGGCAGGACGGCCTGTTCGACTGAAGTTCCAGAAAAGCATGGCCGCTACGGCATGGCGCGGCTATAGCTGGCCCATGAGCCAGGCGCACGACAGATGCGCCAGAACACGCAGGAGTCGAGCCTTGAGGGCCATCGAGACATTTCCCAACCTCGTCACCATGTTCTTCACCCGCGCGGGTGAAAAGGGCGACGCGCCCTTCCTCTGGCGCAAGAGCGACGGCGCATGGCATTCGCTTAGCTGGGCGCAGGTCGCGCAACAGGTCGCCTCCCTCTCCAAGGCGCTAAAGGCGCAGGGGCTGAAACCGGGCGATCCGGTCATGCTGGTCAGCGAAAACCGCCCGGAATTCTGCATCGCCGACCTTGCCATCATGGCGGCGGGCTGCATCACCGTGCCGACCTACACGACCAACACCACGCGCGATCATCAGCATATCCTGACCGACAGCGGCGCGCGCGCCGTCATCGTCTCGACCGCGAAACTGGCGACTGCGCTGATGCCTGCGGTCGTCCGCTCGCAGGCCGCCTTCGTCATCGGCATGGAGCCGTTGCGCGGCACGCAGGGGCAGATCGCCTGCCATCTGTGGGACAACATCATCGCCGCCCATCCCGCCGATCCCGCCGCCTGCGCCGCCGCGCAGACCGCGACCCGCAACGATCAGGCCTGCATCATCTACACCAGCGGCACCGGCGGCGCCCCGCGCGGCGTGATGCAGCATCATGGCGCGATCCTGATCAACGCGCAGGGCGCAGGCACCATCGTGGCGGAGGATTTCGGCTGGGATGACGAAGTGTTCCTCTCCTTCCTCCCCCTCTCCCACGCCTATGAACATAGCGGCGGGCAATTCCTGCCGATGCTGCTCGGCGGGCAGATCTATTATTCGGAAGGGCTGGAAAAACTCGCCAGCAATATCGAGGAGACGCGCCCCACCATCATGGTGGTCGTCCCCCGCCTGTTCGAAGTGCTGCGCGCCCGCATCATGAAGTCGATCGAAAAGCAGGGCAAATTCCCGACCTGGCTGATGGGGCAGGCGCTGCGCATCGCCGCGAAGGAACAGCAGGGCAGGGGATCGGTCCTCGATCGCCCCTTGAAGGTGCTCCTCGCCCGCACCCTCATCCCCAAAATCCGCGCCCGCTTCGGTGGCCGGTTGAAGGCGCTGGTGTCAGGCGGCGCGCCGCTCAACCCCGATGTCGGCCTGTTCTTCGACGCGATGGGCCTGACCCTGTTGCAAGGCTATGGCCAGACGGAGGCCGGACCCGTGGTCAGTTGCAACCGCCCCCGCGCGGGCATCGCCATGGACACGGTCGGCCCGCCGCTCGACGGGGTGGAGGTCAAAATCGCCGAAGATGGCGAAATCCTCGTGCGCGGCGAACTGGTCATGCACGGCTATTGGCGCAATCCGGCCGAAACCGAAAAGGTGCTGAAAGGCGGCTGGCTCCACACCGGCGACATCGGCGAATTCGATGCAAAGGGCCGCATCCGCATCACCGACCGCAAGAAAGACCTGATCGTCAATGACAAGGGCGACAATGTCTCGCCGCAAAAGGTCGAAGGGATGCTGACGCTCCAGAATGAGATCGGCCAGGCCATGGTCCATGGCGACCGCCGCCCCTATCTGGTCGGCCTGATCGTCCCCGATGCCGAATGGACCCGCGAATGGGCGCAGGACAAGGGCATCGCGGTGGCCGACGCGCCCGCTGATCCCGCCTATATGGGGGCGCTGCGTGCGGCGGTCGACCGGGTCAATGCCGACCTGTCAGTGATCGAACGGGTCCGCCGCTTCATCCTGGCCGACGAACCCTTCGCCATCGACAATGAGGAAATGACCCCGTCGATGAAGATCCGACGCCATGTCATCCGCAAACGCTATGCCGACCGGATGGACGCGCTCTACAAGGGATGAGGGGATTGATTCTGCGACATATCATACTGGCCCTGACGGCGCTCGCCGCTGCCACCACGTCGCCCGCTGCCGCGCGGACAAGCGGCCCGGCCAGCATCGCGGATCATCAGCGCCAGTGCGCGGGCAAGGATGGCTGGAGCGATCCCGCCCCGCCGGTCCGCATCTTCGCCAATGTCTATGACGTGGGCAGTTGCGGCATCGCCGTTTTGCTGGTCGCCGGTCCCAAAGGGCATGTCCTGATCGACGGGGCGACGGCGCAGGCCGTGCCGTCGATCCTGCGCAATATCGAACGACTGGGCCTGGCGCTGTCCGACGTCAAATATCTGCTCTCCACGCATGAGCATATCGACCATGCCGGTGGCCTGCACGCCCTTCAGCAGCGCGCTGGCGCGACCCTGATCGCATCGGCCGCCGCCCGCCCCCTGCTGGAAAGCGGCGTCCCGGCCAGCGACGATCCACAGCGCGGCGGCATCCCCGGTTTCACCGGCGCGCGCGTCGGCCGCGTCGTCAAGGATGGCGAAATCGTCACGCTGGGTTCGCTGCGCCTGACCGCCCATCTGACGCCCGGCCATTCGCCCGGCGGCACCAGCTGGTCATGGACATCCTGCGCGGGCCGCTCCTGCCACGCCATCGTCTATGCCGACAGCCTCAGCGCCGTATCGGCGGACGGCTACCGCTTTACCGATCATCCCGCCTATGTCGCCCGCCTGCGCGCCAGCATCGCCAAGGTCGCAGGCCTACGCTGCGATCTGGTCATCAGCCCGCACCCGTCCGCCAGCAACCTCTACGAACGCCTTGCGGGCAAAGCCCCGCTGGTCGACGCCAAAGGCTGCGCCACCTACGCCGCCGCCGCGCGCAAACGGCTGGACGACCGGCTGGCCAGCGAAGCCGCTACGCCCCAAAAACCTGCCGGTTAGAGCTTGATGACATCAGCCTGACCCGCTCCGTCATTGCGAGCGCAGCGAAGCAATCCATGTGGCGCTACTATGGATTGCTTCGCTGCGCTCGCAATGACGATTCAGTATGAAGTCATCCCGCTCTGGAATCTCGCCGATCCTCCCCTTGCAGGGCAGGGTTTGTTCCTGCTAATTAGAAAAGTCCCTATTTCCGCCAGATAGAAATGTCACTGCCTGATGCAGCAGGGGCTGCGCGGAACCCTTCCAGCTTGTGCAGCGTAGCCCCTGCTGGTGCGCTGATCTGGCGATGGCAGAGCCCCGGACCCGCTGCTCTGCAGTGGGCTCCGTCACACGGGCTCGAGCAAACGCTGCGCAGCTTCGATCGGGCTGAGCCGGGGAAGGGGGGGACGGCCCCGCTTGCGCTTGACCGGTGCGCCTTCCTGCGGCTGCGGGGGCGGGAACATGTGTGCGCCCTGGGATCTTCGGCACGGCTCGTTGTTGTTGCGCTTCCTCGGCGGCAACATCTCTTGCATCGCCTTGGCCATCGCCAGCGCCGCATCGAGATGCTTGTTCTCAACTATCGCCGCCTGATTTACCTGCCGGATCTTGTCGAACACCCGGTAGGGCAGGACGTGTTCCTCGTGACGTATCTCGAGCCGGCCGTCAGGATACTCGCAGACATCGACCCGCTTGCCCGCCAGCGGTCGGCTGACCTGCGTAGGTTCGAGGATGATCAGCGCCTTGTTGTAATGCAGCGTCAGCGCCTGCGTCACCGTACGCTGCTCGCGCCAGACCATCTCGGCCTTGAGATCGTCATGCGGGGCAAGGGGGCGATGCACATCGCGCGGATCGAACGGCGCCTTGGCGAACCGCTGGTTGTGGCGCGCCATATAGCCCGGCAGGAAGGCGTTGGCCTCGGCAATCGTCGATATGCCATCGAGCCGCATCGCCTTGACCAGGCGGTCTTGCAACGTCCCGTTGGCGCGCTCGACCCGGCCCTTGGCCTGCGGCGAGTTGGCGCAAATGATCTCAATGTTGAGCGCTTCCAGCGCCCGGCCGAAGTGCGTCATGCCATCGCCCTTGGCCGAGGCTGTGTTGTTCCGAAACACGCCGTGCTTGTCCGAGTAGATCGCCACCGGCTTGCCGTGTGCCTCGATATAAGCGGTCATTGCATCCATGTAGGCGAACGTGTTCTCGCTCTCGACCATCCTGAGGTGCATCAGCTCGCTGGTCGCATCGTCGATGAAAACCAGCAGCGTGCACTGCGGTCCGCGATTCTCGAACCACCAGTGCTTCGAGCCATCGACCTGGATCAGCTCGCCGCGACAATCGCGGCGGTAGCGGGGCTGATAGGGTCGCGGGCGACGAGCATCGCGATCCTTCCACAGACCAGCTTCAATCATCAGTTTGCGCAGCGTCTCGTGCGAAATGGTGATCTGGTGCCGCTCGGCCAGATACTCGGTCGCCAGGGTCGGTCCGAAATCGGCGTAGTGCTCACGCACCAAGGCAATGACCCGCTGACGAAAGGCGTCGCTGTGACGCCGGTTGCTGGGGCGACCACGCCGCCGGGAAACAAGACCTTCGGGGCCCTCGGCCCGCAAACGAAGGAGCAATCGGCCGACCTGACGACGCGTCAATCCCAGAAGCGTCGCCGCATCTTCGACCCGCAGTTCGCGGCGCGTCACCCGAAGCAGCGTATCATACCGCGAAAGCTCGCCACGGTTCATGGCCACCACCGTCATAAGCGCATCCTCCACAGCAGAGGATGACCATGCCACCACGGACCGCGACCACCCATTGCAATGGGACATCTCTATTTTGCGGGATGGGACATTTCTACTTTGCGCTTACAGGGTTATCGCATATGAAAAAATCTTATGTTTAATCGTCATGCTGAACTCGTTTCAGCATCCATTTCTCGTCACGAACAGCGGCTTTTCGGGCACGATGGATTCTGAAATAAATTCAGGATGACGTTGTAGGGATGAAGAAAAGTCATATGCGATAGCCCTGCCTTGCAGGGGAGGTGGCATCGCGTAGCGATGACGGAGGGGTGTTACCCTCTCGACAGGGGGACACCCCTCCGTCTGGCTTGCAGCGTCAAGACGCTATCGCCCCTCACTTCCCCGGCGCACGATAAGGCACGAAGTCCCCCAGCGCGCAGGCGCCTGTCGTTACCCCCGTCATCAAATTGGCGCTGGTGGTAAAATCGCCCCGGCACAGCTGCGACCCGTAACTGCGCACGATCATCGTGTCGCCATAGGTCAGCCCGTTGCAACTGCCGATCAGGTCGTTGCGATAGACCAGCTTGCGGCTGACCCGGTAGAGCAGCACGCCATTGCTCACCACCGTCAGGCTGGTCTGCGATTCCCGGTTGATGCAGCTTACTTTCTTGCCCGCCACCTTGCCCGCCAGCGCCTTGTCCAGCGTGGCGACCTGCTTGTCGGTCAGGGGTTTGGGTTCATAGCTGCCGGTGCAACCCGCCAGCAGCAACGGCGTCAGACAGATCCAGGCACGCATCACGGCTCTCCAATCACTCTGCCCCTAAAACGGCAGCATAGGCTATTTTCCGTCAAGCCGCATCCTTGGCCGCACGCCGCTGCGCCAATTGCGCCACGTCGCGCGCCCGCATGAAGATATTGGTGTCCCGCTCCAGCGCGATCGTCGTCGGCACCGTCGCCTCGCCCCGCGCCCGCGCCGCTTCCACCGCCACCACTCGCGCGGCCAGCGCATCATTGTCCGGCTCCACCGTCACCGCGAACCGGCCGTTGGAAAGCGTATATTCATGCGCGCAATAGACGCTCGTTTCGCCCGGCAAAGCGCCCAGCCGCGCCATATTGTCGAACATCTGCGCCGCCGTCCCCTCGAACAAACGCCCGCATCCCATCGCAAACAGCGTGTCGCCGACGAACAGGATAGCATCGTCCGCCAGATGATAGGCGATATGCCCGGCGGTATGCGCAGGCACCTCCATCACCGTCGCAACATGGGAGCCGATCCGCACCGCATCGCCTTCGCCCACCATCCGGTCGAGCGTGCCGATCTTCGCCGCCTCCGCCGCCGGGCCAGTGATGACGCACCCGCCCCATGCCTCTGCCGCCGCCTTGATCGCCGCATTGCCCCCGACATGGTCGCCATGCCAGTGCGTGTTCCAGATCTGGCCGATCGTCCATCCCCGCGCCTGCGCCACTGCCAGCACCGGATCGGCCACCGCGGGGTCGATCACCACCGTCTCGCCACTGACGTCATCATGCATCAACCAGACATAATTGTCGGACAGCACGGGAATGCGGACCACTTCGATCATGGCGCTTACCAGACGCCTGTGTTGGGCATCGACGCCCAGGGTTCGGCCGGGTCCAGCCGCCCGTCCTGCAACAGTTCGATCGAAATGCCGTCGGGCGTCCGCACGAACGCCATATGCCCGTCGCGCGGCGGCCGGTTGATCGTAACCCCTGCGTCCACCAACCGCTGGCAAGTGGCATAGATATTTTCGACCTGGTAGGCGATATGGCCGAAATTACGCCCGCCATCATAGCTTTCCGCCGCGCTGCCATCGCTCTGCGGCCAGTTATAGGTCAGCTCGACCTGCGCATCCTCGTCACCCGGTGCAGCAAGATAAACGAGCGTGAAGCGCCCCTGCTCGCTGGAAAACCGCTTGACCTCTTTCAGCCCCAGCAGGTCGAAAAAGGCGATCGTCGCATCGACATCAGTGACACGGATCATGGAGTGCAGGAATTTGGGCAAGTCTCTCTCCGTTCGTCGCCATAAAGCAACGGTTCATCTCAGGAGTGGCAGGGCAGTCCTATAGATAAGCACGCGCATCAACCGAAGGAAGAGGGCAAAGCCAATGGCGATGGAAATGCGGGACAGGATCATGCTGGGCAGCGCGGCGCTGCTGGCGCTGGGCATGGTCAGCGGCGTCTATCTGCTGGGCGACGGCCTCAAGCGCGCCAAAGCCGCCGACCGCTCTGTCACCGTGCGCGGCCTCGCCGAAAAGGATGTGACCGCAGACCTTGCCACCTGGTCGATCAGCTATGCCGCCACCGGCAACGACCTGCCGACCGTGCGCGCTGACATCGACGGCAACACCCGCGAATTGAAAGCCTATTTCGCCAGTTTGGGTTTCAAACCCGAAGCACTGACCCCGGTGGGCGCGGGCGTGAACCAGTGGATCAACAATGGCGTCAATACCATCACCATCACCCAGCGGATGCTGCTGCGCACCACTGACATCGCGCGCGCCCAGCGCGCCGTGGCGCAGCAATTCGACCTCGTCCGGCGCGGCGTGACGTTACAGGAAGGGTCGGGGATGCGGTACAGCTTCACTGGCCTCAACGCCTTCAAACCGCCGATGGTCGCCGCCGCCACCCGCGACGCCCGCTCTGCCGCCGAACAATTTGCCAAGGACAGCGGTTCAGCCGTGGGCGGCATCAAAAGCGCGACCCAGGGCTATTTTTGATCGAGCCGCGTGATGGCGAAGGCGGCGAAGGCGCAGGCGACACGCCTTACAAAAAAGTGCGCGTCGTCACTACGGTGGATTTCTACCTTAATTAACAATGGCTTAAATATTTAGCCTGCTAAGTATTTTCACCACTTATCGCCGCATATGTCCATCTTGCTGTCTACTTTAGCGCAGCGATGATGGACAGGCTGGTCCCTGGCGAAACCGTCAGCAGCGACCACGCCGGCGTTCACGCCTGGAACAACGATCGTCATTGTCGCCAATGACTGCGCCGGCCGCGCCACCGATGACCGCGCCTTCGGCTGTGCCAAGTCCCGTCACGCTGCCCACCACCGCGCCGCCCGCGCCACCGATCAGCCCGCCGCGCGTCGCGCCGCGTGAACAGGCCGTCGTCGCCGTCGCTGCCACGACCAGCAGGCCGACCGCCGCATATTTTTTCCACTGCATATTCATGCCACTGCGTCCTTTTTCTCTATCCCGCTACAGTCAGGCGAACGGGCAGATGGCGTGGCGAGTTCCGTTACAAAGTCTTGCTGGCGGCGCTAACCCGCTGTCTTGCTGGCGGGCAGGCGCGACAGATTGTCCGCCGCCGCCTTGCCAGCGGGCGCGTCCGGGGCCAGCCGCACCGCCCGCGTCCAGGCGGACCGGGCAATATCCTCATGCCCCGTCAGCACCGCGATATTGCCTTCCTCCAGCGCTACCGAAGCATCGTCGGGCGACAATTGCACCGACCGCGCGATATGCGCCTGCGCCAGCGGCAACTCGCCCGACCGCCGCGCCAGCGTCGCCGACAACAGCCAGCCCAGCGGATCCCTGGGCGCCTGCTCCAGCGCCACGTCGATCGAATCCCGCGCACCCGCCCCATCGCCCAGCGCCACCAGCGCCCGCGCCCGGTCCAGATGCACTTCGCCCTTCTCCAGTCCGTCGGGCAAGCCGCGCGCCAGCGCCGCGTCGAACTCGTCCCGCGCCTTGGCCGCATCCCCGCTGGCCAGCGCAGCATTGCCCGCCTGCGCCCACAGCCTTGCGCTCTGCGCCATCTCGCCGCTGCGCTCGGCCTCTTCGGCCGCCTGCTGGAACGCGACGATGGCGGGCGTCCACCGCTCCGCCCGCGCATAGGCAAAGCCCATGCAATGGCGCGCGTAAAAACTCCCCCCCTCGATCCGCCATTTCTGCGCAAAGGCGACCCCGGCGTCCGGCGATTCGATTGCCTGATCCAGGCACGCCTGAAACGGCGCGGCATATTTGGCAGGGACGGGGATCCGCCCATCCTCCCGCGCGGGTGCCGCTGCCTTCGCCGGAACCGCCGCCGCCGCAGCAGCGCGCTCCTCCTGCTTCTGCTTGGCGCTGCGGTTCATCACCGCCTCTATTTCCGGGTCATAGGCCTGGGCCAGCAGCAGCATGGGCAGGAAAAAGGGCATCAGATACTGTCCAGCAATAGGGCGACGGTGCGGATCAGCAGGGCGATGTCGCCGTCGCGGGAAAGGCGGTGGTCGCCGTCCTTAATCAGCACCATCTGCACATCGGATGAACGCAGCCGCGCCGCCGTCCGCACCGCAATCTCCCACGGCACATCATCATCGGCCTGCCCGTGCAACAGCCGCACGGGGCAATCGATCGCAATCTCCCCGTCCAGCAACCGCAACGCCTGCCCCGACTGCCAGAAACCCAGCGTCGTCACATAGGGCTGGTCGCCATAGGGTGTCGGCTCCTCGATCCGCCCCTCGGTCGCCAGCAGCGCCTTGTCTGCATCGGTAAAGCCCCACGCGGTAAAGTCGGGTGCCGCCGCAATGCCCACGATCCCCGCGACCCGCTCCGGCCGCGCCAGCGCTACCAGCAGCGCCAGCCATCCCCCCATGGACGATCCCACCAGCAACACCGGCCCCTCGACCAGCCGGTCGATCGCCAGCAGCACATCGTCGCGCCAACTGGCCAGCGTGCCGTCCGCAAACCGCCCCTCGCTCGCCCCGTTGCCCGCATAGTCCATCCGCACCACGGCCCGCCCCTGCGCCGCCGCCCATGCGTCGAGCGCGATCGCCTTGCTCCCCTCCATGTCCGACATATAGCCAGGCAGGAAGATCAGCGTCGGCCCGGTCCCGCTGCGCTGGCGAACGGCCAGCCGCAATCCATCAGGCCGGACAAGCCATTGCAGCGGCTGGGGATTGGAAAGGGTCATGACCGGAACATCCTCATGGCAAACAGCGCAGCAGCGCCCTTAGACCGCTTTTGCCCGAAACCGGAAAAAATATGCACCCATGCGTTGACAGCCCCCAGACCAGCGGCTAGTTGCGCGCTCCTACCCCGTGCCCAGATGGCGGAATTGGTAGACGCACCAGCTTCAGGTGCTGGCGATCGCAAGGTCGTGGAGGTTCGAGTCCTCTTCTGGGCACCAATACTGGCTCTGGCAGCGTCCAGATAAGTCCAGTAAGCGGCTGGTTTCACAGCATTTCTTGACCGAAGATCGCCAGACACCGTCCGGCGAAATCCGGCTAAGGGCAACAGCAGCGACCACAAGATGTTGCTCTTTTTGTTGCCCTCGGATCGACCCGGCCTTGCTGGGAAAACGACCATGCTGACCTACATCCAGATCAATGCCGCCAAGCCGAGAGAGAAGGCTTGGACCCTGAGCGATTCTCAGAGCCTCTATCTTGTCATCCAGCCGAACGGTTCGAAGCTATGGCGCTTCAACTACCGTTTTCTGGACAAGCAGAAGAAGCTTCATCTCGGGGGGTGGCCAACCATAAGCCTCGCGGAGGCGCGTGTCCGGCGCGACGAAGCCAAGAAGAAGATTGCCGAGGGGATCGATCCGGCGCTGGAGAAAAAGCGCGCGAGGATCGCCGCCAAATATGCCGCGGCCAATACTTTCGAGGCGGTGGCGGAGGAATGGCTCGTCAAATGCGAGCGCGACGGCCTCGCGCCCGTGACTATCGACAAGATTCGCTGGTTGCTTGCCAAGGCCTATCCATTGATCGGCACCATCCCGATCGCGCAGATCACGCCGCATGAGGCGCTCGCCGTCCTTCGCAAGGTCGAGGCGACCGGGGCCTATGAGAGCGCGCGGCGCATGCGTAGTGTGCTCAGCCGGGTGTTCCGTTACGGCGTTGCGACCGTGCGGTGTGACAAGGACGTCGCAGCAGACCTGCGCGGTGCGATCGCCGCGCCTAAGGTGAAGCATTTCGCTGCAATCACCAAGCCGTCGGAAGTCGGCCAGCTGTTGCGTGCCATCGACGGATATCGCGGGCACAAGGTCACGATCATGGCGATGCGCCTGTCCCCGCACGTGCTGCTCCGCCCGGGAGAACTGAGACAGGCAGAGTGGACCGACATCGATTTCGACGAGGCGATCTGGTTCATTCCGGCGGAGCGGATGAAAATGCGGCGGCCGCACCGCGTGCCGTTGTCGCGGCAGGTGATCGCGATGCTGAAAGAACTCCACGAGCACACGCACTGGTGGAAATATCTGTTCCCGTGCCTCGGCAAGCCGCGCAAGGCCATGTCAGAGAATGCCGTCAACCAGGGCCTTCGCAAGCTCGGCTATACGACCGACCAGATGACCGCGCACGGCTTCCGGGCAATGGCCGCCACGTTGCTCAACGAAATGGGGCAGTGGAATCCTGATGCGATCGAGCGCCAACTGGCGCACGTCGATACCAATCAGGTCCGGCGCGCTTATGCGCGTGGCGAATATTGGGATGAGCGCGTGGAAATGATGCAGCACTGGTCGGACTATCTGGATCGGCTGCGGGATGGTGGAACGGTGCTGCGCCCAGACTTCAAAGCCGCACGCGCAATAGGTTGATCGTCAGCCCATCGCATTGTCGACACTAAGACGTGGCGGAGCCTCGCTTCGCCACGTCGTGCCGCCGCCCCATCAGCAGGCCGAGTGGCCGTCATTCCTGCTTGGAACTGCGATCGCAGGCAGCTATGATCGCGTTATGTTCCTTTCGTCGTCCCGTCCTGTCCTTAGCGATCCGACAGCCCTTTGCGCGCCCGCAGTCGATCCAGACGCCCTCGATTTCGTGGCGGTCGACGTTGAGACCGCATGCGGACGCGTTAGCAGCATCTGCCAGATCGGAATCGTCGGCTTCCGCGGGGGCGAGATTGCGTTTGAATATGAGACGCTGATCAAGACGACCACGGTTCTCGCGGTCTGCGCTGAAGAGCCTTTCGGCTATGTCCGCTACGACGCGCAATTCCGCAAAGCGCAAGAGTTGCAGGACCAGGGCAGCGGCATCGAGATTCTGAGCGCCGCCGCGCTCGCGTCGCGCTGCTCCGGCTTCTGAACACGACCCGGCCACCGACCCCAGTGACCCTCAGCCTCTCGCAAAAGCAGGTCCGACGTATCGTGCTCGCATCGCAGGGTTCGGCCAGCGCGAGCTGCCGCAAGCCAGCGCTTTGCAGCTTCGACGCACCCATGACCGGCTCGGGCTGTTCCAGATCGACAGCTTCAATGTCCTCACCCGGGCGCATTATCTTCCCGCCTTTTCGCGGATTGGGAATTACGATCCCGCCTTGCTCGAACGCGATGCCTGGGGCCCCAAGCGTCAGCGTCGCATGTTCGAATATTGGGCGCACGAAGCATCGCTGCTGCCGCTCGATCTCCACCCGAATCCGCGCTGGCGGATGGCCAAGGCTGAACGCGGCGAAGCGGGCTATGTCGGCCTTCGACGCTTCGCGACCGAGCGCCGCGCCGAAGCCGACGCGATCCTGGATCGAATCAGGATCGATGGCCCGCTCACCGCCGCCGCCTTCGAGGACGGCAAGAGCAGGAGCGGCTGGTGGGACTGGAGCCATACCAAACATGCCCTCGAATGGCTGTTCTGGGCCGACTTCATCACCACCGCAACGCGGCGCGGCAGCTTTGCGCGGGTCTATGACCTGCCTGAGCGGGTCATCCCGCAGGCTATCCGAGACCTTCCGACGCCCGACGCCGCCACGGCGCAGCGTCATCTGATCGACCGCAGCGCCCGCGCAATGGGCGTGGCGACTGCCTCTGACCTGCGCGACTAATTTCTGCTCAAGCCCAACGAGGGCGACCACGCCATTGCCGCGCTCGCCGAACAGGGCAGCTTCGTGCCTGTCAAGGTCCAGGGCTGGAACCAGAAAGCCTGGATGCACCGCGACGCAAAGCTCCCACGCCCTCGCCAGGGCGCTGCGCTGCTCGCACCATTCGATCCGCTGATCTGGGAACGCAGCCGCGCCGAGCGGCTGTTCGGCTTCCATTATCGGATCGAGATCTATGTGCCGCAGGACAAGCGCACCCATGGCTATTATGTACTGCCGTTCCTGCTCGACGAGGCACTGGTCGGGCGCGTCGATCTCAAGGCCGACCGCCAGGCTGGCGTGCTGCGCGCACACCGCATCGCGCTCGAACCCAACGCTCCGCCCGAAACGGTGGAACGGCTGACGATCGAACTCGACCGGATGGCCATCTGGCTGGGGCTGGCGTCGGTCAGCGTCGGCGAGATGGTCCAGGCGAGTTGATAGTCCGGCCCTATTCCTTCACCTTTGCTGGCATTCCACTGTCCCGGCACCGCTCTCCCGCACTTGGAAGTTCGCGCGCCGGTCCCCATATCGGGGAAGCAATTCCACAGCGACAAACGAGATCACGCATGGCCAATGGCTGGGCGCCCGATGGCGCCGTTCAGGAGCAGATCGACGACAGCATCAAGGATGCTCTTGATGCGGCGCGCAGTCGCCTGCCGAGTGGCGAAAGCTTCGAGGACTGCGAAGTGTGCGGTGAAGAAATCCCCAAGAAGCGTCGCGAGGCGCTGCCGGGTGCGCGCACCTGCGTTGCTTGTCAGAGCGAACGCGACCGCGCGTATGTAGCCTTCGGCGCGATCAACCGCCGGGGCAGCAAGGATAGTCAACTGCGCTGATGCGTCACGCGGCCGGTCCCCCTGGTCCCGTCGCCGGTCGCGTCGGCCAGTTCCGCTCAAGAAGGCATTTTCGGGAATAGGCCATAGGTCGGTCCAGAGCGGACCAAAGCGCGTATGTCCAAAAATGCTGCTGCCCTGCATGACAGGTTCGCAGCGTAGCATTAGGTGTAGCGCGACGATTACGGTGTCCGGTCGGCGTCAATTTTGATGGCCGATAGGTGGCCGCGCCGGTTGGTGAATTCTGGCTACCATTTGCTGTTGCGAGGAGCAACCGTCGAGCGACAATTACGACGCTGGGTAATTGTCGCTGGCGCTGGCCGGAAGCGAGGGTTTGAAGCGCATGGGATGGTTGGCATGTAATTGCCGCTGGCGACAATTACCCGTTGCCTCAGCAAGGGTGCTCCCGAGCGCGAAGCCAGCGACAATTATGATGGCCGGTCCGGGGCGCCATTGGGCGGGTCGTAATCGCCGGCGTTGATGCGGGCGACGGCGGAACGCTTGCGGTAGCTTTCGCCGTTCATCTCGATGATGGTCGAGTGGTGCACGAGGCGGTCGATCGCGGCGACAGTCATGGCGGGATCAGGGAAGACGTTGTCCCATGCCGAAAATGGCTGGTTGGCGGTAATGGCGAGCGAGTGGCGTTCGTAGCGGTGGGCGATGAGCTCGAACAAGGCGCTGGTCTCGACCTGGTCCTTGCGGACGTAGGACAGATCGTCGAGCACGATGAGATCGAACTTGTCGAGCTTGTCGAGCATGGCGGGCAGGCTGAGGTCGCGGCGCGCGGACTGGAGCTTCTGGACCATGTCGGTGGTGGAGCAGAACAGGACGCGCCGCCCCGTGTCGATGAGGGCATGGCCAATGGCGGCAACTGCGTGCGTCTTGCCGGTCCCACTCTGGCCGAACAGCAGCAGGTTGCCGCCGTTCTCGATCCAGTCGTCACCGGCGGCGAGGGACAAGAGGTGCGGTTTGCGGATGCCGGGGGCGGCGTCGAAATCGAAGGTGGCGAAGGTCTTGCCTGCGGGCAAGCCGGACTGGTCGCGATGGCGCTGGATGCGCCGGGAGGAGCGATCAGCCATCTCGATCTCGAGAAGCGAGGCCAGCAGGTTGGCGGCCGGCCAGCCATCGCGATCGGCGGTGTCGGTGAGGCGCTTCCAGTTGCGGTTGATGCTCGGCAGGCGCAAGGCCTTCAGCAGGGTAGGCAGTACGGCGGCGGCCTGATCCTTGGTGCGGGTCATCAGTGCACCTCCCCGCTGGCGATCAGGCTGTTGTAGCTGTGCAGATCGGGTGGCGGGATAGCGACATCGCGCTGCGATCTTGCGGTTGGCAGGAACTCGTCCCTGAGGCTCTCGACATCGGGCAAGCGCCCGCTGTCGAGAGCCTCATCGATCCGCCGGGCCAGCACGTCGACACAGTCGCCCCTGGCGGCGATATCGAGCAGCGCGACGGCATCGCGGCAGGCCTGCCGTCCATCGAGTTGGGCATCGAAGGCTTGCCAGGCCCGCCGGTAGGCGTGATCGGGGAAGAGGGCTTCGCGGTAGACGAGGTTGCGCAGTGCACCGGGCTTGCGGCGCAGGTTACCGATCATGTGCCGGAAATCGATGCTATGCCCCCGGTGGGGATGACTGATCCGCACACGCGGCGTGGACATTACCCTGTCCGGGCCGAGGAAGAGCTCGATGCGATCGTCAAAGAGATGCGCGTTGAGGCGCCGTCCGACGAGGCGGGAAGGCACCGAATAGGTAACCCGATCGATGGCGACGGTGCCGTTGCGGGTGACATCGACGGTGACCATGGCGAAATCGGTGGTTCGCCTTGCGGGCAGCGCCTTGAGTACCCTGCGTTCTGCATCGATGCGCGCAGCATGCCGCCGGTTCTGTCTGGCGACCTGCGCCTCAACGAACTCGCGCCAGGCCTCGATGCTGACGAAATCGCGGCTGCCCCGCCGGCGTAAGGCCTGATCGAGCCGTCGCTTGAGATGGGCATGGGGACCTTCGATCGATCCGTTCTCGTGCGCCTCGCCGCGGTTGTTGCGGGTAGCAAGCATGCGGTAATGACGACACAGCTCGTCATAGCTTCGGGTGAAATCCCGCTGCGCATCGGCGTCGAGGTTTTTGTAGGCGGCTGACAGGGAATCGCTGCGGTGTTCGGCCGGCGCACCGCCCAGCTTCCACAACGCATCCTGCAGGTGCTCCGAAAGGGCGGCAAAGCTCTCCCCGCCCAGCACGACAGCCGCATGCTCCCAGCCACTCGCCGCCAAGCGGAAGTGGTAGAGGCGATAGGCCAGGGTCTCGCCGGCAACAGTGACCTTGAGACTGTCGCATACCGTGAAATCCGACAGGCCCTGCCGACCGGGCTCATGATGCTGCGGGAAGAAGATCTCCTTCTCGCCGCCGTGCAGTGCCCGCCAGCGGGCGATCCGGCGTTCCAGTGTTCGTCGTATCGCATCGGGAACAGCATCCTCGCCGAACTCGTCCTGGAGCGTCTCGAAGACCGTGACGGCAATGATACCGTCGATCTGGAGCAACTCCTCTATACGTGGCCAGAATGGCTCGAGCGGATCGGCGCGGGTGCGCCAGTGGCGCTCCTTCTTCTTCTGGGACGGAAGCTGCGGATCGTTCTCGATCCGGCGTGCGCTGCGTTCGCTGATACCGGCCTTGGCAGCCGCGACGGCCTGGGTGTGTTGGCGACGATGGGTCATGAAGAGAAATACCTGCTGATCGGAAATGTGGTGGCCCGGCATCGCAAACCCATCGCTCGTTGTTCGATGAGTGTTCCGATACCACCGCCCGCCACAGCCCCGATCTGCCCCCCGAAAGAAGGGGAAAAAGATCGCCACCGGTTGTCTGGTCCGCTCTCCGGTCGGGGCTGCGCCCCTCCCTACGATCAGACCAGACAACCGATCCTACCGGCCATCATAGTCGCCGCTCAACCGGCCATCGTAGTTGTCGCCGCGCAATTAGGCATGCCATCATAGATGAGCGATTTTGCACCCGGTCGATCAAAGCTTCAAAGTGATGGAAATGATCGACATGGCGGGCATGGAAATCCCCTCTTTATAACGGTCATTCTCCCCAATTGACGGAACTGGGGTGTCAATCGGCGTCCAAACGGGACCCACTATCGGCGTGCAAAAGGGAACCACCTTGCGGCGTTGCGCTGGGGTTGATGCCGGGCGCGGATTTCGCGCTGGCGCTGGCGTAGGGAGGGCGTAGCCCGACCGGAGGCAGCGCCAGCGCGAAGCAATTTTTATGGGGGCTTTTGAGGCTGGGTCAGTTGCGGTGTTTGAAGCGCCAGCTGTCGTTGCCGGTCTCGATGATATCGCAATGGTGGGTGGTGCGATCGAGCAACGCGGTGGTCATTTTGGGATCGCCGAACACCGTGGGCCATTCGCCGAATGCCAGGTTGGTGGTGATGATCACTGAGGTCTTTTCGTAGAGTTTGCTCATCAGGTGGAACAGCAACTGGCCGCCGGAGCGAGCAAACGGCAGATAACCCAGTTCATCAAGCACGACGAGTTCGATGCGGCTGAGTTGGGCAGCGAGTGCGCCGGCCTTGCCGATGCGCGCCTCATCCTCGAGCCGGGTGACCAGATCAACGGTGTTAAAGTAGCGGCCACGGGCGCCTGCGCGCACGACGCTGGCGGCAATGGCGATTGCCAAGTGAGTCTTGCCGGTTCCGGTGCCGCCAACCAGTACGATATTGCGCCTGCCGGGCAGGAATGATCCGGCGTGCAGCGCGCGGACCAGTTCCTCGTTGATAGGCGTACCGTCGAACACGAACGCATCAAGATCCTTGATCACCGGCAGTTTGGCCGCACTCATGCGGTAGCGGATCGAGGCGGCGTGACGGTGGGCGGCTTCGGCGCGCAGCAGATCGGTCAGGATCTCGGGCGTGGTGCGCTGGCGTTGCACGCCAGTGGTTACCGCCTCATCGAACGCGCTGGCCATTCCCTTGAGGCCCAGCGCGCGCATGGCGTCGATCATCTCATGCCGCTGCATTGTGGCCTCGCACCGTATCATAGATCGCGCAATCGGCGCGGGGCGGATGCTTGAGCTTGAGGTCGACCACCACGCTCATTGGCTGATCTGCTGGCGGTTCGCGGCGGCGCGCCAGAATATTGAGGATCACCTCGTCGCTGGCAGCGCCGGTATCGAACGCTTCGCCGATGGCGGCCTCGACAGCCTCCAGCCCATCGGTGGATATGGCAGCAAGCACGCGGACAAAACGGCGATCGGCTTCGTCCCCACTGCCCAGCTTGCGCCGCAACCGGGCCAGCGCTGGTGGCAGCGCCCAGTCAAGGAATGGTGCGCCGTTGCGCAGGGCGCCGGGTTTGTGCACCAGCACCGGCAGATAGTGCCATGGATCGTAAATCGTGCGGTCGCGCCCAAAGCAGCGCGGGTGTTCGGCGACGATCTCGTCCCCCAAGCGGACTATGATCCGGTCGGCATAGGCGCGCACCTGAACCGCACGGCGCACCGTCCGCGCCGCCACAGAATAGCGGTTGCGGTCAAAGCTGATCAGGCATGTGCCGGTGACCGCGTGGCTCGTCTCGTGAAAGCCGTCGAACGGCGACAGCATCGGTTGCAGTACGGGCCGTTCGGCCTCCAGCGCCTGCGCGACAGTCATGTCCTTTTGCTCGGGATGCGCGTGCATCGCGGCCCAGCGCAGACATTCTGCCTCAAGCCACCCGTTCAGTTCCTCGATGCTGGCGAACTTCAGCCGAGGCTGGAAAAAGCGGCCGCGGATCGTCTGGACCTGGTTCTCGACTTGCCCCTTCTCCCAGCCTGCCGCTGGCGAACAGGCGGTCGGCTCGACCATATAATGATCGGCCATGACCAAAAACCGGCGGTTGAACACGCGCTCCTTGCCAACAAAGACCGTCGTCACCGCGGTCTTCATGTTGTCGTAGATGCCGCGCAACGGCACCCCGCCGAAGAACGCAAAGCCGCGGGCATGGGCGTCGAACACCATCTCTTGCGTCTCACGCGGATAGGCTCGCACATACACGGCCCGCGACGCGCATAGCCGCATGTGCGCTACCTTCACGCGCATCGGCTTGCCTGCGATCTCTACATCCTCGTGGCTCCAGTCGAACTGGTATGCCTCGCCCGGCTTGAACAGCAGCGGAATGAACGCGGGCACGTCGCCGCCGGGATCCTTGCGTCGGCCATCCGCCCAGCGCCGGGCGTAGCGCCGCACTGCATCATACGAACCCTCGAACCCTTCTCGCAGCAGCAGATCGTAGATCCGCGTCATCCGCAGCCGGTCACGCCGATGCCGCGCTTCGTTCTCGCTCAGCAGCGTATCGAGCTGCTCCTGAAAGGGTCCGATCCGAGGCAGCGGCTGAACCGTGCGATGATAGTCAAACGCACCTTCCAGAGCATTGATCGCCTTGCGCACCACCTTGCGTGACAGCCGCAGATCCCGCGCGATCTCCCTGATCGCCTTGCCACCTGCGTGCTCGCGCCTGATCCGTACAACTGTCTCCACCACCAACATCCCGATCTCGCCACCTGAAAAACCAGGCTGCTGTCTAAACCATCGGAATGGTGGTTCCCTTTTGGACGCCGATCACCCCGCTAACCGGGTCCTTTTTGCACGCCGATCCACACGCTGCGCGTCGTAAGTGAAGTTGGGCCAGTCGGGTTGCTGCCAGTTCCAACGCATGATCGATAGGTCACCTTTCTATCGATCAAAATATCGCAAAATTTGATTTATAAAAGTTCTTTTTATCGCTCAGTTTTGAGCGCGTCAGTCGCGCTGCAGTTCGCTCGGGCAAGTGGGTCATGCATCCCGTTTCGCGTCGTTGGGCGATACACAAGCCGAGCAATCCATGCGTTCGGTTTCAAAGGGCATCACCAGGGTTTCAAGAGAATCCTTGAGGTTTCCCCTCTCCAGAATCCTGCCATCTCCATCTTGTCCGGCCCAAAATTTGTCAGAAAAATACATTATGAATCTGACAAATAAGCTTTGCAATCTGTCAGACCGCGATGCCGTCCTCGCAACCGTCGAAGCGCTCCAGCGCTCGTTGAACCAGCCGGCCGCATGATCATCACGCCAGCATTGCTCTGTCGATATCACCCACACCGCGCCTTGCTCTCCGGAACGCGCGAAGCGTAAAGAGCGCGTCGACGAAGCTCCTTTGGGAATGGTCGCCACGTTCACCTTGTCATGCGCAGCCATTAGGTTTTTCTGCTGCACGATTTTTAGGTTTTCAGGTTTGGCGGGTGCGATGATCCCCCTCAGTTGTCCGAAATATGTAGCCATATTTCGGACAATCCAATGCCCAGACAGATACGATCCGTTCGTCGCTTTATGTCCAGCGTCCGAATGATCTTGGATTTTATGCCATGAATATACCATGAGCCTATTTGGGTCATAAAATTGAGGCTATTGCTCGACGCATGGAAGCTCGTCGCGCGCGCATGGTCCAGAATTGGCTGGCGCTCGAGCCGGGCCTGAGCCGAGCGTCCATGCACATCCAGCCTTTTCCACGAATACAGATCGTGCTAATGATGCCATCGGCGAATTCGCAAGTCTATGATTTGATTGCGAAATCAATCGCTTAGGTCGCCCGGCCGAAAGCTCTTCTGGCACCATTTACCCCTTCGGTGGGGTATCCCAAAATCATCGACAAAATGACGGAAATCCGCCATTCTGTCCTTGATTTTGCCCTGTGGCGTCGAAGCGGGTTTCGGGCCATTCGGCCAATGATCGGCAAAACCCATTGCCGCTGGACCGCGCCGCAGGACGATCAGGAAACCGCGCAAGGCCGAAAGACGGCGACCGTCGTGGATTGCGATATCCACGATCCGGCCCACCTGCGTTTCCCGCCCTGGTTCGGTTCAGGTCCGTTTGCGGGTCTTGCGGCGCGCGGTGCGCGCGGGGAAGCCGGGGTCAAGGACGCGGCCGATTTCGTCGATCCGCACCTGACGCGCCTTGGCTTTTTTCAGCCCGCCACAGGTCGGTGCAAAATATTTGAACGGATCTTCATCTCTGGGCGTGGCATCGCGCCGTTTAAGGTCGCCGGACTCCTGCGGCTCAACCAGCGTGATTTGCCCGTTCTGGCCAAATTTCACGACGCGCATCAATTTACGCGCTTCCCCGTCGCGCTCGATCGCCAGCAGGTCATTCTGGTGCAGACTCAGTACCTTGCGTGCAACAGGATTGGCGGCGCGGACGGCCGATGCCCAGCCGGGCTGATGCGCGTCGAAAGTGGAAACAACCTCCGCCTGCCAACTGCCGTCCTTCATTTCCCACACATCATAACGATAGTTGGAATCGCCCTTATAACCCTTGTAGACGCGGCCTTCCTTGTCGCGGATCGGGATGACGGTCAGCGGCTCGACCATGCGCAGGCGGCGGATGCCGGGATAGGCGTGCCATTCCCGGTCGCCAAACTCGGCCACCGCCTTTTCCAACGCCTTGCCCTCCAGTCCGTCGAGATGCCGGTAGAGCGCAGCTTTCAGGTCCGCGTCGCGCACCTTGTCGATGTCGGCCAGCTTTTTGATGTTGGTGATCGGCACCCGGCGCACGACGATGCTGTTGCCCTTGGCGTCGCTTTCCCCGGTCAGGCCATAGGCGGTGTCATTGTGCAACCGCCCGGCAGTTGCGTCCTTGCCCTTGGGCAGCCCCGCCTTGGACGCGGTGCCATGGTCGGTACGGTGGCTGACGATGATGGCGTTGACCACGCGGCGCAGATCGTCGCGGAAACTCTCCCAAGGCGGCGGAATGATGATCCGCTCGCGTCCCTCTGCGCCTTCTTCGCCCGATGCTTTGGCGATCTGCATCAACAGCTTGCGATCAACCAGCGCGACCACGGCGGCGTCGATCGCATGATGGCGATGGTCGAGGCGGTTCTTGGGCTGGTCCGCCCCGCCACCGAAATTATGGTCGGGCAACAGGTCGTTGAGACCCCATTTGCGCCGCACCATTTCGGTCAGCCGCCCCGGCGACACCCACACATGACCGCTGCCTTCGCCCTTGTCGGGATAAAGGATGGACAGATATTCGCGGGCCAGACGGGAAAGATATTGGGTATCGACCAGATGGCGGGCGAGGAAACCCTCTTCACTCTTGAACGTCTCCATCGCGTCCGGCTCGAACCGCCAGCGCTTGTTGCGCGGCAATTGCGCGGCGCGGGCGGCGATGGCGTCCCATTGGCCGGTGTGACCCCAGGCTTCATAAGGGGACTGTTTTCGCTTCACCCGATTGGCTTCGCGGGTGCAGACAATCTTGTTGCCGTTGCTGTCGTCCAGCGTCGCGGTGAAGGGCAGGATATGGTCGATCTCGACCGCAGCGGAAAACAGCATGTCGATGGAAATCTGTTGCCCGCTATAGATGCAGCGCCGGTCGAGAACATTGGCCGGGTTCAGTTCTTCCCACAATTTCAGCAGCGCGCGGTTGGCCCCTGAATCGCGCTGGCCGATCGCCAGCAGCTTTTCGGATCGCTTTTCGGCGGCGATGCGAATGTCATTATTCTCCTTGTTGCGCCGCTTCTTGTCATCATCGGTCAGCTTCAGTTCGCGCGCCAGTTCGATCGCGATTTCAGCCGGCGGGCCATAGGCGCGGATCAGCGCATTGACGACGCGGCGCAACTGGTTGAGGCCGATATGCACGGTGGGGTTGGTCAGGCGACCGACCCGCATTTCCTCCGCATCGGATGGTTCTCCCGTCCCCGGCATGATGTGCCGTTCCAGCGCGACGCCATAATAGGGCAGCGCGTCATGGACCACGCCATCGCGAAAATCGCTATGATGGCCAAGCCCGGCCAACTCCACCGCCTCGCTATAGACGATGACTCGCCCGTCCTTCTCGCCATCGCGCAGCGCGTCGATCAGCCTGCGCGTCGCGCTGTCGCCAAAGCGGCCATAGCCTGCGGGCAAATGGGCGTTCGCCACTGCCTTTGCCTGTTCCGGCGTCAGATCATAGGTCGCGCCGACCCAGGCGCGGAAATCCGCATCCTCAGTCTCGCTCTCGACCGCTTCGAGCCGTTCGATGACAGCCCATTGTTCGTCGGGTGAGAGGTGGACCCAGCGGTTGCCGAACCGGGTTTTGCCGCCCATCAGCGCGGCGACTTCATCGCCTTTCAATTCGGTCCGATTCTCGCTCTCCTTGTTGAACCGCGCGTCCGGGTCCAGCTTCAGCGTCTTGCGCAGGCTCTCGAAACGGACCTTTGCCTTGTCCTTGAGTTTCAGCAGCAGCAGGTCGCGCTGCTCATGCGTCAGCCGCTGCGCCTTCTCGCCCGCGCGCACCAGCATCAGCGCATTGATTTCCTCCAGCAGGCGGCGGCGCTGGAACAGGGGGTGCGCCTTGGGCAGGCGGGCGTCGGTGGAAATGAGGGTGCATTTGCCGATCTGTGGCGCGCGCAACGGGCGCTGGTGAAAGACGATCTCGAACAGGCGTTGGTAGACGTCGGGCGTCAGCATATCGAAATGATGCGGTGCCTGCGCTTCCCAGATCGCCTCGAACTCCGCCTCCAACTGCGCCCGGCCGGGATAGAAATCATAGCCGTCGCCCTTGGCCCCTTCGCCGCTTTCGGGGCGCAGGCGGGTGCGGACGCTGGGGATGGCGTTGGGATCGGTGGCTTCCAGGCGGCGCATGTGGAGGAACTCGCCGAAGGTCCGCGCGCCCTTCTCTTTCATCTTCTCTTCGAGCCGACCGACCCCGACGGCAATCTTGCCCGCATCGTCGTCGGCCTTGCGGTCCGCCTTGCGATTGCTCTTGAACCCGCGCCGCTGATTGATGTGGAACAGCGCGCGACCCAGATGATGCAGTGGCAGCGCCTCATCCAGCGCACGAGCGCGCAATGCGTAGGGATCGAGTTGCTCCAGCGCCTTGCGTTCGGCCGCATCGGCCGGGGACAGTCCATCAGCGGTCAGATATTTCAGGAGGGCGCGCTGGCGCTGCTGAAACCGGTCCCGCCGCCGCCGCATCGCCCGCGCATCGCGTCGATCCACGGCGAGGGACGCGCCGGATTTGGGATCGCGACCGTCACTGAAGATGCGGGAACCGGCGGCAAGGATGGCGACGGGTTCGTAACGGTCGCCATCCTTATGCAACGCGATGGCCGCCCACCCCAGCGAATTGGCACCCAGGTCAGCGCCCAGGCGCCAGATTTTACGATCGTTGGCCATGCTGCCTACCCCACCCCTTTGACGAGCCAAATGGGGCAGAGAGAGAGCATAAGGTCAAGCGCAATCCAGTATCGAAATGAACCAGTCAGCCGACCCGCTTGACGACTATTTTTCCATTGCTATACTCGCCACTCAGAGATCGCGGTCTGGCGGCTAACAAGCAGCTATTTTGCACCAGATAAGGGCGACGCTCCGGCGTCGCCTTTTTTGTGCCTGTTGGCTCTGCCGCGCCAGCCCCACTGATGGCCATCGCGCGGGGCATAAGGCACGAAACAGGCGTCTGATGGCGAGCGAACTTTTTCTCATGGCGGCATCAGGGCCGCGCCGCCGGGGCTATGATCCCATGGCGCTGCACCTGTCTCAGGGTGTCGGCCTGTGCCATATCGAGGGATGGCAATATCATGGCTTCATAGTGGCGGATGATCCGGCGGATTACGGCATCGCGCCCCTGCTGGCACAGCGCATCGCGACATGGTCAGCCCATTATCGCCAATTTGAGGAAGGGCTATATGCCGACTGGACGCCCCAGCATTGCCGTGGCTTCGACATCCAACGGCATAATCGCGAAGGGCTGGCCATAGCGCACGCGATCGTCGCGACTATTTCCGGTAGCCGACAACTCTGCTTTCGGCCCGTCAAGCGCCGGGGAGCCTATCACCACTCCTACCTGGCCGAACAATCGAGCCATCTGTCGAATGCCCGCCTGCCACCCGATCAGGGCGGGCCGCCGCGCCCGGCTTATTATGATGATAGCCGCGATCCGGCAAAATGGGTGCGCGTGATGGGCGATTATAGCAGCACCGGCATCTGGCACTGGCAGGGCTATGAAATGGACCCGGACGATCTGCCCGTCCCTGCCGACATCAAGGCCCGCCTGGCCAGTTGGGCAGCCCGTTATCACGGCGCCCACGATAGTTGGCGCGATGGCGACGCGGATAATTTTGCAGCCTTGCAAGAAGACGACCGCTATCTGCGCGCCTATAGCGACGAAGGCTTGAGCCTTGCCCGCGCGATCAAGGCTTGCCTGCCCGACTGGACAGTCGTTTATTTTGACGAGGATTTGTCGGCCCGTCATGCCATCCGCGCCCGTTTCATGTTCGAAATTATGTGAAACAGGCCCAGGCCACCCCTCCGCCATCTTGAACGACATATGGCAATGATCGGCAGAATATCCTTCGATTGCCTTGCCGGATCCTGTCATAAACGCACTCGATGATGGGCGCATCGCCTAAACGCGCACCATCGGTTCAACTCTATCCACTCTTTTGCCGGCGGGAATGACCGGGTCAGCCGGTTGACGAGCCATGCGATCGCGCATCGGGCCGAGGACGGCGCATGGCCTGGGGCGAGGCTTCGCGCACTATAAACCAGCGGAAGGCGGATGTTGCATAGCCTGACGGGTGAGGGGCTGCTGGCGTTGGGCAGGGCGAAGCGGCCGGCCTGCGTTTCCCCGCGCGCAGGCTGGAGACGCTGCTTCCCCGGCTTTACTCGGACATGGGGTGGGCGGAGTTGAGTTGAGCAGACGACAGGATGAGTGGATTGAAATGAGCGCCAGATGAGCATGGCGCGATCAATGTCAAACATGAGCAATCGCTGGACCGTGATCTCTGAACGGCTATGATCAGCACGATCACCGTGCGGGGGACGCAGCAGTTGCCGCTGGACCGTGATCTCTGAACGGCTATGATGAGGCCCCGCCCAACTGTGCGCTTGCCCGCGTTGCCGCTGGACCGTGATCTCTGAACGGCTATGATAGCTTGGTGTACGCGCCCTCCACCAGCGAGTTGCCGCTGGACCGTGATCTCTGAACGGCTATGATCATCGCAAACATCTGCGCGACCGGCGTGGAGTTGCCGCTGGACCGTGATCTCTGAACGGCTATGATACGCGCGTCAGATAACGACTGCCGCCTGCTGTTGCCGCTGGACCGTGATCTCTGAACGGCTATGATTCAGCGCGCGACGATCATGGTTGATTATATGTTGCCGCTGGACCGTGATCTCTGAACGGCTATGATTCTGTCAGGCGACGGGTCGAACAAGCCCTTGTTGCCGCTGGACCGTGATCTCTGAACGGCTATGATGGATGGGTTGTTATCTCGTTGAACCACAACGACATATCGGCCCATCCATCATCACCAAAATGACGCGAATCGTTAGAACAGGGCGAGTTGATCGGGGTTTTTGCGTTGCCGTTTTCGGCGCTGGCCTGAATATCGCACGATATTTTCATATTGCCGGTCCGTGAAGCTGAGGATGTGGACGTCGCCCCGGTCGGGCAGATTGGCTTCGACCCGGCGCATATAGGTTTCGAACTGTTCCTTGCCGTTGCAGAAACGAGCATAGACGGAAAACTGGCTTTTTTCAAATCCCTCGTCGAGCAGGAATTCGCGGAATTTGGTGGCGGCACGGGCCTGTTCCTTGCTGGTGACGGGCAGGTCGAACATCACGAAAATCCACATCAGTTGATATCCGCTCAATTGGGTGGCGCTCATGCCAGCAGCGCGTCCAGCCCGGCCAGTTCGAGAGCAGAGGGCGGCGTGGGCATCACCAGATCGGCCGACTGACCGCTCTGAAAAGCACGGGCCAGCGACTGGGCTGCGCGGTTGGCAGCGCCTGCGACCGTCGTCGTGCCATCGGCACCGGGCAGGTCGAGCGCGATCAGCCCGGCAAAGGCGCGCTTGGCTTCGGGCGTGACGGTTTGCGCGCCACGCGCGACCAGGCGCAGCGTCAACGCATCGACCAGCGGGCGAAAGGGTTCGATCAGGTCGTCGGCCAGCGCCATGGCATTGGTCCGGTTGGCATGATGCACGCCGATCGACGGGTGCAGGCCGGACGCCACGACTGCGCGCGCGCAAAGCGATCGCAACACGGTATAGCCATAGTTGAGCAGGGCGTTGACGCCGTCGGCATCGCGATCGCGGCGGAAATCCTGGCCCATCAGCAACGGCCAGTAGCGCCGGGCCGCCTGTGCCTCGACATTGTCGGGATCACCCGACCCCACGCGCCGCGCTAGAAGGTCAAACGCGCTGGCGGACACGCCATTGGCTTCCAGCACGGCGGCCTGCCAGCGGATCTTGGCGATGACGATGCGGCGCCACAATTGCTTGGACAGCGGCTTGCCGGCCTCCCACTGCGCGCGCATCCGGGCGTTCTGGGCATGATGGCCGTCCAGCGGCAGGCAGATGGCGACCGGGGCGTGGTTGCTGCCGCACAACAGCATCACCGCGCCCCGCCGCGCCAGCGCGACGATGAGGTTGGTGGACCAGGTAACGCCATGGGCGTGGACGATCACGGCGCTGACATCGTCCAGCGGGACGCGGCCCACTTCTTCGCGATCTTGCGAGACGATGAGGAAGCCGCGCAGGGCGGAAAGATGACGGCCATCGGTAGCGATATCGACGATCCGGTCCATTTTTCCGCGCGCTTCGCTTGGCTCAGGTCCGCTTGAGTGGCTTGCACCGGGCGGTGCGGGCGGTGCGGGCGGTGTGGGCGGGGAAGCCGGGGGCGAGGACGCGGCCGCGTTCGTCGATGCGCACCTGCCGCGCCCTCCAGGCCTTGAGCATGTTGGCGGTCGGGTGAGGGTGTGGGCCGGTGCGGATGCGCCAAAGGCGCATTGCAAGACAGGCACTCAGTATCTTTCGCGCGGTCGGGCCGGCGATGCGAACGGCCGACTGCCATTGGGGATGATGGGCATCATATATTGACACAATTTCGCTTACCCACTTCTCGTCCGGCAATTCCCACATATCGTAACGATAGTTGGAATCGCCCCAACAGCCCCTGAAGACAGGTCCATTTCGGTCGCGTATCGGAATGAAGGTCAGTGGTTCGAGCAAGCGGACATGGCGGATATGGGGATAGGGCCGCGATACCAGATCGAAACATTGCGGGATTGCCCGTTCAGACGCCTCGCTGCCCAATCCTTCGCAATGGCGACCGAACCGCACATCCTCCGTATCGGATGCTTCTACTGGGCTTTCGCAATGGGGTAGCGCCTCGTCCAGGCACGGGCGCGCAAGGCGTAGGGATTATAACCATCGCTGAAGATGCGGGACACCGGCAGCCAAAATGCCGTTCAGCGCGCTGCTTTCGCGACATCTACACAATTCGACCGTAACCCAGCACAGCGAATAAGCGCTGAAATCTGCGCCCTATCGCCAGATTCTAGTCATCTGGGTCCAGTCCGGTTCAGGCCTGCATTGAGGACATCAAACGGTCCTTGAACCAGCCATGTCAGATAAGGGAGATGCTCCGGCGTCGCCATTTTTGTGTCCGGTCGAATATGCCCTATGCTGTTCGACCGCCGCGTTCAAAGCTTGCCATATTTCGCTTCGAAGCCCGCAATATCCCCGGCGGCCAGATATTTGGCCTGATCGATCCACTGGTCGCGGACGGGCCGCCCCTTGAAGGTGCCGAGTTTGGTGTCGATCGTGGCGAGATCCGTGTCGGTCCAGGCGGCGATCTGGGCGTAGCGGGTGATGCCCAGTTCGATCAGCAGCGTGCGCAATTTCGGCCCGACGCCCTTGAGGCGAAGCAGGTCATCGCCTGCGTCCGGTGCGGCTGTAGCGGCAGGGGAAATGGGAGTGGCCGTCGGTTCGGGCGCAGATGCAATGGCCACAGGCGCGATCGGCTCGACGACCAGCGCTTCTACGACCACTGGTTCCACGATCACGACTGGCTCTACGGCAACAGGTTCGACGACCACAGGCATTGCAGCGACGGGCGCAACCGGCTGTGCGGCCCCGACCGGCATTTCGCGGGTGTCGCTCTCCGCCGCTTTCCCGCCCCGGCCCGAAAGCAGGAAGATAAGGCCGATGACGACCAGCAAGCCTATGAGCAGCCACAGGCCATAGTCCATGAAGAATTCCTGCATCGCGCGTCGCCTCCGTGAATATGTCGCTGCTATTTAGGGGCGCACTGGCCTTTGTCGCAAGATGCCAGTGCTTTTCCGTCGTTCAGGCGCTTTCGCGCGCGACTTCGCGCCAGCCAATGTCGCGGCGGCAAAAGCCGGTGGGAAAGTCGATCGCATCGACCGCGGCATAGGCCGCTGCCTGCGCCGCACCAACGCTGTCGCCGGTTGCCGTCACGTTAAGGACGCGCCCGCCATTGGCGACCAGCGCGCCGTCCTGTTCCGCTGTGCCTGCATGAAATATGATTGCGCCACGCGCCTGCGCTGCGTCGATCCCGCCGATCGTGCCGCCTTTTTCGGGCGTGCCGGGATAGCCGTTGGCGGCCATGACGATGGTGAGCGCCGTGCGATCGGCCAGTTCGACCGGACCCTGATCCGCCAATGTCCCCTGCGCCACGCTGAGCAGCAGTTCCACCAGATCGCCGTCGAAACGCATCATCAGCACCTGACATTCCGGGTCGCCGAAGCGGGCATTATATTCGATCAGTTTCGGTCCCTGATCGGTCAGCATCAATCCGGCATAGAGGACGCCCGAATAGGGCATCCCTTCGGCCGCCATTGTCGCGACCGTGGGCTTGATGATCGTTTCGATCACCTGGGCTTCAAGCGCCGGAGTCAGTACCAGGGCGGGGCTGTAAGCGCCCATGCCGCCGGTATTGGGTCCGGTATCGCCATCGCCGACGCGCTTGTGGTCCTGCGCCGATCCGAAGGACAGGATCGCCGTACCGTCGGTCAGCGCGAAGAAACTGGCTTCTTCCCCGGTCATAAATTCTTCCAGCACCACTTCCTCGCCCGCCGCACCGAACGCGCCGGAAAACATGACATCAAGCGCATCGAGCGCTTCGTCGCGGGTTTCGGCAATGATCACGCCCTTGCCCGCGGCCAGCCCGTCGGCCTTGATGACGACCGGCAGCGTGAAGTCGTCCAGCGCGGCGATCGCCCCGTCCTTCGACGTCACGCGGACATAGGCGGCGGTCGGGATGTTGGCGCGCTGGCACAAATCCTTGGTGAAACCCTTGGACCCTTCGAGTTGCGCGGCTTTCTTGTTCGGGCCGAACACCGGCACGCCCATGGTGCGCAGATTGTCGGCCAGCCCATCGACCAGCGGCGCTTCCGGGCCGATGACGACCAGGCCGATCGAGTGGCGGGTGCAGAAATCCAGCACCATGCGATGATCGGTCGCGTCGAGGTCGACCAATGTCGCGTGCTGGGCTATGCCGGGGTTGCCAGATGCCGCGTAGAGCGTATCGAGCCGGGGCGATTGGGCCAGCTTCCACGCCAGCGCATGTTCGCGGCCACCGCCGCCAAGCAAAAGGATGTTCATGTCGCCCATGTCCCCGGATTTCGATGCCTATGACAGTTCGGGCCGCCTGTTAGCGGAGGAACGCGCGGGCGACAACGCACCGCCGCTGTCGGTCAGCGAATTGTCGGGCCTGTTGAAGCGCACGGTCGAGGATCGCTTCGGCCATGTCCGGCTGCGCGGCGAAATTTCCGGGTTCAAGCGCGCCGCGTCGGGGCATCTCTATCTGGCGCTGAAGGACGATAGTGCGGTTATCGACGGGGTGATGTGGAAGGGCGGAGCGCAACGGCTGGCCTTTGCGCCGCAGGACGGGGTGGAAGTGATCGCCACCGGCAAGCTGACCACTTACCCCGGCCGGTCCAAATATCAGATCGTGATCGAACGGATGGAGTTGGCGGGCGAAGGCGCGCTGATGGCGCTGCTGGAGAAATTGAAGGCGAAACTGGCGGGCGAGGGACTGTTCGCGGCGGAGCGGAAGAAGCCGTTGCCCTTCCTGCCGCGCACGATCGGCGTGGTGACGTCGCCGACCGGGGCAGTGATCCGTGACATTCTCCACCGTCTGGCCGACCGCTGCCCCACCAATGTGCTGGTGTGGCCGGTGCTGGTGCAGGGACAGGGCGCGGCGGAGCAGATTGCGCGGGCGGTGCGCGGCTTCAGCGAGATGGACGATAGCGGGCCGGTGCCACGCCCCGATTTGGTGATCGTGGCGCGGGGCGGCGGGTCGATCGAGGATCTGTGGAGTTTCAACGAGGAAATCGTGGTGCGGGCGGTGGCCGATTGCACCATTCCGATCATATCGGCGGTCGGGCATGAAACGGATACGACCCTGTGCGATCATGCCGCCGACCGGCGCGCGCCGACACCTACGGCTGCGGCGGAAATGGCGGTGCCGGTGCGGGCCGAACTGCTGGCGACGATCGCGGAAATGGGCCTGCGTGCCGGACGGGCGGTGCGACGCGGGGCAGGGCAGGCGCGGGAGCGGCTTGACATGCAGGCGCGGTTGATGCCGACGCCCGACATGCTGCTGGCCCCGCAGCGGCAGCGGGTGGACCAATTGTCCGACGCGCTGGCAAGCGGGCTGCGCCACCGGATTGCCGACGCGCGCGCGCATCTGGGGCAGGTGGGCGGGGCGCTGCGCCCTTCATTGCTGCGGCAGCAACTGGCGCGGGCAACCGAGCGGCTGGACAGGTTGCGGCCACGGCCCGATTATCTGGCGCGGGCGCTGTTTGATCGGGCGACGGCGTTCGACCGGGTATCGCGCCATTTCGCGTCGCTTGACCCCGACCTGCCGCTGGCGCGGGGCTATGCGCGGGTGATGGCGCAGGGACGGCTGGTCCAGTCGGTCGCGGCGGCGCAGGCGGCAGGCGCGGTGACGCTGCATTTCAAGGACGGGACTGTGGATGCGGCCGTCGGCCATGGTGGCGCGCCGCTTGAGAAGCCCGATCCTGCCGCTATATCAATGGCGCCCCGCCCGGCGCGCAAACCGCGCGGGGCGGACGAAACGCCGCAGCAGGATTTGTTTTCCTGAGCTGATGAAAGGTCCGGCCCATGCTCATGTCCAACAGCGATCGCGTCGCGCGGCTCCACTATCTGCCCTATAGTTTTCGCGTGTTGCAGGCGGGCGACCATGTCCTGTGCGCGGTAACGGGGCAGCGGATCGCGCTGGAGGATCTGCGCTATTGGAGCATTGCGCGACAGGAACCCTATGCCAGCGCGCAGGCATCGGTGCAGGCGGAATTGAAGGGCAAATGAGGGGTTGGGCGGCGGCGGGGCTGCTGGTTCTGTCGGCAGGGCTGGTGTCCGCCGCGCCACCGACTAACCCGAACGATCTCACGCTGTCGGGTGCGATGACGCAGGGCGGCGTAGCGACGGGCGTGGTGCCTTTCGGCACCGTGGCGTTGCAGCTGGGCGGTCAACCGGTGCCGGTCGATGCCGACCGCCATTTCCTGATCGCGTTCGATCGCGATGCGGGGCCGACCACCATTTTGGTGGCGCGATTGGCCGACGGGCGCAGGGTCGAGCGCGCATTGACGATCACCCCGCGCGCCTGGCGGATTGAACGGATCAACGCGCCGATGCGCCCGACCAAAAGTAGCGAGGCGTTTCTGGCGTTGCGCAAGCCCGAACTGGAGGCGATCGCGGCGGCGCGCGCAGTGCGGACCGATGCGCAGGGGTGGCGGCAGGCATTCATATGGCCGCGCGTCGGGCGGATTTCCGGCCTGTTCGGGTCGCAGCGCGTCTATCAGGGGCAACCGGGTGCCTATCATGGCGGGGTGGATGTGGCGGGCGCGACCGGTGTGCCGGTGGTGGCCCCGGCGCAGGGCGTCGTCATACTGGCGGCGACGGACAAACCCTTCACGCTGGAGGGGCATTTGCTGATGATCGACCATGGCCATGGCCTGTCCAGCGCATTCCTGCATCTCTCGCGGATCGACGTGAAGGTCGGGCAGGCTGTTGCGCAAGGGCAACGCATCGGTGCGGTGGGTGCGACGGGCCGGGCGACTGGCCCGCATCTGCATTGGGGGATGAAGTGGAACGACGCGCGAATCGACCCGATCCTGCTCGTCGGGCCGATGCCGCAGGGCGCTTGATTCAGCCTACCCGTTTCATCCGCACGGCTCGCCCGCCATCGACCTTGCCCATGAAACTGCCCATCGCGGCGCGTTTCAGTTCGATGTCCTGGCCCACTTTCGGATTGCCCGCGACGATCGCTTCGGTCGTGATCCATTGCGCGCCATCGTCCAGCCCGATCTGCCACTTGCCGTAGCCGAGGCTGCGGACGGACGCGATCTTTGCCGTGATCTGGCTGAAGCCATCCTCCTGCCGATCCTTTTGATCGTCACCGTCCGCTCCGCCCAGAAAGGGGAGTTTGGGGAAGGAGAAGCCAAACAGGGTCTTGCGTGTCTTGCTCAACTCGCCCTTGTCCAGCACCACCACTTCATCGCGCTGCGCGGCCGCCTCCATCGCGCCAACCTGTCGATCGAAGCAGGCGAGGCGCTGGGCATTGTCGGCAATCGCGCGGCATTGCAGCAGGTCGGTGAAAATCTCCGGCCGGGGCTGCTGCCGTTTGGGCGCGGCATGAACTGGCTGGAGGAAAAGACAGAGCGTAATGGTCGCGGAAACTGTCATAAAAGGTGCGCGCTTGATCGTCATGGGGCGTCTCTCCGGCTGTGTGGCGCGTTTGTCGCAGATAGCAGCACCCCACGGAAGCAACGTCAATAAGGGGCCGCAGCGGCTTTGGGCGCACCCGCTACGCCACAATCGGTCGACTGTTGCAGATAGGGCAGCATCATAAGTGCATCATATTGCAATTCAGTGAAATTATCTTGCTAAACAGGCGTAAAACAGCCCTCGGCAAACCTTGTTGCATTTATGATACAGGCCGCGTCAAAAAGCGGTGAGCCGCCCTTTCGCACGCTTTACAGCAGCCCGCGCCCCGCGCAGTTTCGCCCCATCCATATGGGGGGATCGCTGTCGGGCACCATGTCCCCCCGTAGGTACATTATAGTGGCAGGCCATCTGCCAGCCTCCAGAGCAAGGGACTGGACCGTGAAGACATTTTCCAAGAGGGCACTTTTGCGTGCCAGCGTCGCACCGGCGATTCTGGGCGCGTCGCTGATCGCGACCGCCGCATTCGCACAGGACGCGCCGCAGGCCGCCGACGCCGAAGTTGGTGACACCATCATCGTCACCGGCTCGCTGATCAAGAACCCCAATCTGGCGCGTTCGACCCCGGTTACGGCGACCACCGCCGACCAGATCGAACTGAAGCAGAACAACACCGCCGAAGAAATTCTGCGCGAAATTCCCGGTATCGTTCCCAGCGTGGGTTCGGCCGTCAACAACGGCAATGGCGGCGCTTCGTTCGTCAACCTGCGCGGCTTGGGTTCCAACCGCAACATCGTGCTGATCGACGGCAACCGCGTGGTTCCCGCCGAACTGAACGGCCGCTTCGATCTTAACAACATCCCGCTCGCGCTGATCGACCGTGTCGACGTGCTGACCGGCGGTGCGTCCACCACCTATGGCGCCGACGCCATTTCGGGTGTCGTCAACTTCGTTACCAAGTCCGACTTTGCCGGTCTGGAAGCGAACATCGCTAACCAGCTTACCGAAGAAGGTGACGGTCATTATGTCCGTGCCGACCTTACCATCGGTGCGAACTTCGATGACGGTCGCGGCAACGTGGTATTCTCGGTGGGCTATCAGCAGTCCGACCCGGTTTATCAGGGCGATCGCCCCTTCGCGGCCTTCTCGATCGATTCCTTCACCGGCGCAAATGGCGGTTCCGGCACATCGACCCCGTCGCGCTTCACCAACGTCAACACCACGGGTGCGGACTCGATCACCACGGGTTGCGGCCTGGCCGGTCAGATCGCCTGCAACACCGTGCAGGGCAACCGTCAGGTGACGGCTGCTGGCGGTGGCTTCCGTGGCACCTCGGCTTTCGACGCTTATAACTTCAACCCGTTCAACATCTTCCAGACGCCGTTTGAGCGTTTCAACATGTATGGCGCTGGCCGTTATGAAGTCAGCGACGCGGTAGAAGTCTATACGCGCGGGATCTTCTCGAAGAACACCGTCAGCACCATCATCGCACCGTCGGGCACCTTCGGTATCTCGGTCGTGGTTCCGCTCAGCAATCCTTATCTGTCGGCTGCACAGCGTAACGCCTTCTGCGCGTTCGACACCAATCCGGGCGTCGGCTACACCGCGCGCTTCACGCCTGAACAGTGTGCTGCTGCCGCCACCGCACAGCCGCTGAATGCTGACGGCACCGTGAACGCCAACTACCGCACCGTCACGACCGCGCTGTCGCGTCGTGCGACCGAACTGGGTCCGCGCATCTCGGACTTCACCACCACCTTCTTCGATTATCGCATCGGCGCGCGTGGCGGTATCACCGACTCGATCGACTGGGATCTGTCGGGTAGCTATGGCGAATCCGAAAACATCCAGACCCAGCAGGGCTACTGGCTGAACTCGCGCGTCCGTCAGGCGCTGCTGGCGACCAACACCGCCACCTGCCTGAACGACACCAATGGCTGCGTCCCGCTCAACGTGTTCGGTCCTGACGGCTCGATCACTGCCGCGCAAAACGCATTCCTGACCGCCAACAGCCAGGTCGCGACCAAGACGTCGCTGGCGCAGGTCAAAGGCACCGTCAGCGGTGACTTCGGCGTTGCGTCGCCCTTCGGTACGGACAGCGTCGCTTTCGCGGTCGGTGGCGAATATCGCAAATATGGTGCCAGCCAAGAATCCGATCTGCTGTCGCAGTCGGGCGATCTGGGCGGTGCCGGTGGTGCGGCTCCGAACATCGACGGCGGTTACGACGTCTATGAAGCCTATGGCGAAATCATCCTGCCGCTGGTGCAGGACAAGCCCTTCTTCCAGGATCTGACGGTCGAAGCGGGCATTCGCTATTCCGACTATGGGGTGCAGGGTGCGGCCGGTTACAACACCACCACCTGGAAGGTTGCAGGCAACTGGACCCCGGTTGATGGCATCAAGTTCCGTGGCAACTATTCGCGCGCCGTTCGTGCGCCGAACATCGCGGAACTGTTTGCACCGGTGAACACCACGCTGACCAACCTGGACAGCGATCCCTGCGCCGGCGCAGCGCCGACCCAGAACGCAAACCTGGGTGCGGTCTGTATCGCTCAGGGTGCGCCTGCTGCGCTGCTCGGTTCGATCATTAACGATCCGGCAGGTCAGGTGAACTCCACCGGCGGCGGTAACCTCGCTCTCGGCCCGGAAAAGTCGAACAGCTGGGGTCTGGGTGTGTCCCTGCAGCCTGCTGCTCTGCCCGGCTTCAGCCTGACGGTCGATTATTACAACATCAAGATTTCGGGTGCGATCACCAACCCGACGCCTGATGACGTAATTTCGGCCTGCTTCGACAACATCACCGCTGCCAGCGCCTCCAGCGCGGCTTGCACCGGTATCCGCCGTGACCCGGCGACCGGCGCACTGTTTGGTGAGCCTTCGGTTGTTGGCGGCCTGCCCCAGACGCTGTCGAACCTCGGCAAGCTGGCGACGGACGGCATCGACGTTCAGTTGAACTACAATAAGGATGTGAGCTTCGCCACCTGGGCGCTGACCGCGAACGGCAACTGGACGAACAGCTCGACGTTCCAGGCGACCCCGACTTCGATCAACCGCGAATGCGTTGGCCTCTATTCGGTCAACTGTGCGTCGATCCAGCCGGAGTTCAGCTGGTCGGTGCGGAACACGCTGCAGTTCAAGTCGTTCGACGTATCGCTGCTGTGGCGCTACATCGACGGCGTGAAGTATGAAGACGGTGACGCCTTCGTCGGCACGCTGAACGGCAAGCAGGTGGACTTCAACACCATTCCGGCCGAACATTATTTCGACCTGACCGGTCGTTTCCATGTGTCGGACGAAGTGACCATCACAATGACGGTGCAGAACCTGCTGGACAACCAGCCAAAGGTTGTCGGCAACTCCATCGGCAACACCAGCTACAACAGCGGCAACGTCTATCCGTCGACCTACGACGCGCTGGGCCGCCGTTACACCGTGGCTGCCAAGCTGCGCTTCTGATCCTTTCGATCAGGCAAGAAAAAGGAAGGGGCCGGTGGCGACACCGGCCCCTTTTTCATGGGACTATATAAACGGCGGGATGGGAAGGCGGCGATCATGCCCACCTGCTCGTTACTCTCAGGGCAGCAGCGGGCGGGGCAATGTTTCGTCTATGCCGACATTCTGCGCGATCTGGCGCGCCCATATGGCGACCTTGCCAATTTCCTCGGCATGAAGGTCCAGCCCTTGCCGAGCGTCGCGGGCGCGTTGCCCGGCGGTGAAGTCTGCGCCATTCTTGGCGTCGCGGGCGAATACCGGGCCGGTAACAATGTCCTCGATTGCTGCGCTGTCCAGCGCCAGCCCGAACAGTGTCGTCAGTGCGGCCAGACTCTCGCGTGGCCGGGCCATCAGCAATCTACTGTCCAGCGTGTTGACCCTCGCGCCCAACCGATCGCACAGCCCTTGAAACTGATGGTGCTGCGCCAGCCACCCGGCGGCCGCGACCTGAATATCGGTAAGCCCCAGATAGTCGTCAGGGACGATGCCCAGAGGTGCCAGCATCCCTTCGCGCAGCAGTTTGCCAAACAGATCGCGTACCCACAGCCGCCCCCACATCCCCTTGCGCGCGATCGAGGCTAGATAGGCGTCGAGCGGGGCGTGGAGAAGGAGCGCGCGTGCATCGGGGCGCAGGCCCATGATCGCAGGAATCAGCGGGTTGATGAGGTTGGAAGGCTTGACGATCACTGCTTCGCCGGGGGCAAAGGGGCGAGCGAGCAGGCGCAGCCCTTCATCCAGAACCCGCGCCACATCCGCTCCCTTCGCGCCGCGATGCCGCCAGCCGACAATGTCGTTGAGCAGCACGGGTTCCTTCAGCCCCATCGCAATGCCCGGCAAGTCGAATATAGCGGCCAGCAAGGTGGAGCAGCAATAAGCGGAATGGAAAAGGAAATGGACCGATGCGGGCGGCGACGCGAGCGCCACGCCCTCGCTGCGGCGCACGACCAGCGGGGTCGCCGATTGCGGCAGATATTCGTCGATCAGGAAAGGAATGGTCGCGTGATGGGCGCGGGGGGCGTTGACCATGTGAAAGGCGTCATGCCCCGGATCGTAGCGATGCGCCAGCCAGTCGGCGCTGGCCATGACGGTGGCGATAGGCGGGAAAGGCACGGGCATGACGGCAAGCTTTCGCATGGTCGCCAGCGCCGCACAAGCTGCCCCAATAGCTTCGCTTGCCAGTCGGCGCGCATCTGTTAGCGATGGAGAATAGAAAGCTGGGGGGCTTTATGGATCAGACGGACGCGCGGTTGTTGCAACAGGCAGGGGAGGCGCGGCGGCAGGGCCGGGTGGCAGACGCGCAAGCGGCTTTGGCGCAAGTGATTGCGCGCCATCCGGGAGAACCACAGGCGTTGAACATGCTGGGGTTGATTGCGCTGGACGGGCGCGATTTTGCAACGGCAGCGGGACATTTTGAGGCAGCGGCGCAGGCCGATCCGGGGGAAGCGGCACTGTGGATGAACGTGGCGTCGGCGCAGCGCGGGTTGGCCGATGCGGCGGGCGAGCGGGCGGCGCTGGACCGGGCGCTGGCAATCGACCAGCGCAACCTGATGGCGCAGGTTCGTATGGCGCAGTTGCAGCAACGATTGGGTGAGGAACGCGAAGCGGCCGATAGCTGGGGCAAGGTGCTGGCGCTGGCGGCGGGGCTGACCGATATACCTGCGCCGCTGGCGCAAACGCTGGCGGACGCGCGACAGTTTGTCAGCGATCATAAGGCGCATTTCGCTGCGTTTGTCGAGGCAGGCGTGGCCGCACCGCTGGCCAGCGCCGATCCGGTGTCGCAGCGCCGGTTCCAGGCCTGTCTGGACCGGGAGTTCGGGCGGCGCACGATCCACCAGAATCACTGTTCCGGGCTGCATTATCCCTTCCTTCCCGCCGACGAATATTTCGATCGCCAGCATTTCCCGTGGATGGACGCGCTGGAGGCGCAGACCGATGCGATCCGGGCGGAGTTTCTGGCGATGGTGGCCCGCGATGGCGGAAGCATACGCCCCTATGTTCGGCAGGATGCGGGAACGCCGCAAAACAAGTGGACGGCGCTGGATGGATCGTTGGACTGGGGCGCTGCGTTCCTGTGGGAATATGGCGTGCGCAACGAAGCGGTGTGCGCGGCTTGCCCGCAGACGGTCGCTGCGCTGGAGGCGTTGCCCCGCGCGGACATTCCGGGGCGAGCGCCGTCGGCCTTCTTTTCGCTGCTCAAGCCCCGGAGCCATATTCCCGCGCATACGGGCGTCACCAACACCCGCGCCATCGTGCATTTGCCGCTGATAGTGCCGCCCGGTTGCATTTTTCGTGTAGGCGACGAAACGCGGGCATGGGAAGAAGGCGCGGCCTTCGCCTTTGACGATACGATAGACCATGAGGCGTGGAACGAGTCCGATCATCTGCGCGTCGTGTTGATATTCGACATATGGAACCCGCATTTGTCGCTTGCGGAGCAGATGTTATTGAAGCAATTCTATGCCACGGCCGATGCGAGCAAGACGAACGACGTTTTTCCGCGCATCTGATCGACGGCATGGCGTTAACCCGGTGATGCGGGGCGCTGTCGTCGCCTTTCTGGGAGATTATCAGTGCAGTTATTCAAGGCAGTCATGGCGTCCGGCCTGATCATGATAGCGCTTCCTGCGCTGGCGCAGGATGGGTCGAAGCTGGACCGGAACGATCCCAATGCGGTGCGGTGCAAGCGGTTCCAGGTGACGGGATCGCTGGTGAAGAAGGAGCGGGTCTGCAAGACCAACGCCGAATGGCGCACGCTGACCGAACAGCAGAACCGGGATGCCGACGATCTGATCACGCGCAGCCGGGCGGGAATGAACCCGAACGGGTGATGCGGTGAGGTGGAGAATCGTCACCCCGGATCAAGTCCGGGGTGACGACAAGGGGGAAGCATTGCCCCCCCCAGCCAGCTGTTTAGCTGACCCCCAGCGCCAGTGCGCCGTCGCCATCCTCGACCCGGACGGTCGATCCGTCCGGCACGTTGCCGCGCAGGATCATGTCGGCCAGCGGGTCTTGCAGATAGCGCTGGACCGCGCGCTTCAATGGCCGCGCGCCATAGACCGGATCATAGCCGACCCGTCCCAGCCACGCCCGCGCGCCGTCGGTCAGGTCGAGTGCGATCTTGCGATCTTTCAGCAGTTTCTGCACGCGGGCGACCTGAATATCCACGATCGGCGCCATATGGGCGGCACCCAGCCGATGGAACAGGATCACTTCGTCCAGCCGGTTGAGAAATTCGGGGCGGAAATGGCCGCGCACGATGTCCATCACCTGATCCTCGACCTTTTCGACCGGATCGTCATCGGCCAGGCCCGCAATATATTGGCTGCCCAGATTGGATGTCAGCACGATGATCGTGTTGGTGAAATCGACCGTGCGGCCCTGCCCGTCGGTCAGGCGGCCATCGTCCAGCACCTGAAGCAGGATGTTGAACACGTCGCCATGCGCCTTTTCCACCTCGTCGAACAGAACGACCTGATAGGGGCGGCGGCGGACGGCTTCGGTCAGGACGCCGCCTTCTTCATAGCCGACATAGCCGGGCGGCGCGCCGATCAGCCGGGCGACGGAGTGTTTCTCCATGAATTCGCTCATGTCGATGCGGACCATGGCGTTTTCATCGTCGAACAGGAAACCGGCCAGTGCCTTGGTCAATTCGGTCTTGCCGACGCCCGTGGGGCCAAGGAAGAGGAAGCTGCCCAAGGGCCGGTTGGGATCCTGTAGTCCCGCGCGGGCGCGGCGGACGGCGGTGGACACGGCGCGCACGGCATCGGCCTGGCCAATGACGCGCTTGCCCAAAGTTTCCTCCATCGCCAGCAGCTTTTCGCGCTCGCCGGTCAGCATCCGTTCGACCGGGATTCCGGTCCAGCGGGCGACGACACCGGCTATGTCCTCCGCCGTCACTTCCTCGCGCAGCATGGTGCCTTCGGACGCGGTGGCCGCTTGCGCCAATCGCTTTTCCAGCGCGGGGATAGCGCCGTAGGACAGCTCGCTCATCCGGGCGAGGTCGCCTGCCCGCTGCGCCTGTTCCAGTTCGAGGCGTGCGGCGTCGAGCTGTTCCTTGACCTTGGCTTCGCCTGCAATCTTGTCCTTTTCCGCCTGCCAGCGAGTCGTCAGCGTCGTGGATTGCTCCTCCAGATTGGCAAGGTCCGATTCCAGCGTAGCGAGCCGGTCCTTTGACGGCTGGTCGCTTTCCTTTTTCAGCGCTTCCCGCTCGATCTTGAGCTGGATGATGCGGCGGTCGAGATTCTCGATTTCTTCGGGCTTGGACTCCACCTCCATGCGCAGGCGGCTGGCCGCTTCGTCCATCAGGTCGATCGCCTTGTCGGGCAGGAAGCGGTCAGTGATATAGCGGTTGGAAAGCGTCGCGGCGGACACGATCGCGCCGTCGGTGATCCGCACGCCATGGTGCAGTTCGTACTTCTCCTTCAGCCCGCGCAGGATCGAGATGGTGTCTTCCACCGTCGGTTCGCCCACGAATACGGGCTGGAACCGGCGCTGGAGCGCGGGGTCTTTTTCGACATATTTGCGATATTCGTCGAGCGTGGTTGCGCCGATGCAATGGAGTTCGCCGCGTGCCAGCGCAGGCTTGAGCAGATTGCCCGCGTCCATTGCGCCTTCGCTTTTGCCTGCGCCGATCAGCGTGTGCATTTCATCGATGAACAGGACGACTTGCCCCTCGGCCGCTTTCACTTCGTCCAGCACGCCTTTCAGGCGTTCCTCGAACTCGCCGCGATATTTCGCGCCTGCGATCAGCGATCCCATGTCGAGCGCCATCAGCGTGCGCCCTTTGAGCGTGTCTGGCACGTCGCCATTGGCGATGCGCAGCGCCAATCCCTCCGCGATGGCTGTCTTGCCGACGCCGGGGTCGCCGATCAGGACCGGGTTATTCTTGGTCCGGCGCGCGAGAATCTGGATGGTGCGGCGGATTTCCTCGTCCCGGCCGATGACCGGGTCCAGCTTGCCGTCGCGCGCCGCCTGCGTCAGGTCGCGGGCGAATTTCTTGAGCGCGTCATAGCGATCCTCCGCGCCTGCGGTGTCGGCGCTGCGGCCCTGGCGCAGATGATTGATGGCAGCGTTGAGCGCTTCGGGCTTCACCCCTGCGGCGCTCAGTGCCTTGCCCGCCGCCGTGGTGGTGGCCAGCGTCAGGGCAAGGAGCAGCCGTTCGACGGTGACGAAGCTGTCGCCTGCCTTGGCCGCGACCTGTTCGGCGGAATCAAGCAGGCGCACGGCGTCATTGTCGAGGCCGGGGGTCTGTTGCGCGCCGGAGCCGGAGACGGACGGCACTTTGGCCAGTGCCGCGTCGGTTTCGCGCAGCGCGGTGGGCGCGTCGCCGCCAGCGGCCTTGATGAGGCCGGACGCCATGCCCTGCTCATCCTCCAGCAGCGCTTTCAACAGATGTTCCGGGCTGATCCGCTGATGGCTCATGCGGATCGCGACGGTTTGCGCCGATTGCAGGAAGCCTTTGGCGCGGTCAGTGAATTTTTCGAGGTTCATAAGATGCCCTTCGTATAACTGCCCCTCATGTGGTGTTGCCCAAAGGCCACACAAGGGGCGATACGCAATTTCCGCAATGGATTGGGGTCAGCGTGGCGCGGGTGCTTTGGGCTGGTCCCCGGCGAAGGCGTCACCGAAGAAATCGTGGGCATACCAGCGTGGCGCTTCCGCCGCGTCGGCGATTTCACGCGCGATGGCGTAATTGACGCGGGCGAATTTGGCCGCGGCGTTCCAGTCGAAGGGCAGATCGACCTGATCGGATGGTTGGTGATAGTTGGTCTTGAGGAAATGTTCGAACGCGGCTTTCCCCGGCCCCGCAAAGCCGGTCATCAGGAATACCGACGGCACACCTTCCTGCACGAAACGATAATGGTCCGATCGGGTGAACAATCCTTCGGCAGGGAGCGGATCGGGCGAGAGAGTGACGCCTGCGGCCCTGGCGGCGCGGTCCACGATCGGGCCAAGGGTCGAATGTTCCGCGCCGAACGCGACGACATCGGCAAAATCATAGGTCAGGATCGGCATGTCGAGATTGACGACGCCGACCAGCTTGCCGCCAGCGGGCAGCACCGGGTTCTTCGCCAGATATTGCGAGCCGAGCAGCCCGTCCTCCTCCGCCGTGACCGCTGCGAACACGATGGAGCGTTTGGGGCGTGCGCCGCCTTGCGCAAATGCCCTGGCGACGGCCAGCATGGTGGCGGTGCCGGACGCATTGTCCATCGCGCCATTATAGATTTTGTCCGCGCCCTTCGCGCTGTCCTTGACCCCATTATGGTCGAGATGGGCCATCAGCAGCACATATTCATGGGCGAGCGCCGGGTCTGACCCCGGCAACACCGCCAGCACATTGGCCGATGGCGCGGTGCGGACGGTGCTGGCGCGTTCCAGCGTGACGAGCGGCTTGAGCGCGAAGCCTTTGGGGCGGCCGCCCTTCTTCGCGGCTTCTTTCATGATCGCCGCCAGCGTGCGGCCCGATCCGGCCAGCAGGGCGTCGGCGGCCGGGCCGTTGACCGAGGCGCTGCCGCGAATGGCGGGGGTGCGGACATAGGGCTGACCCTGCGCGTCGAGCCAGCTGACGACGGGATCATTGCTGCGGTCGCGCAGTTTTTCCCAGGGCATCCGGGCCAGCAGGCTGGGGCTGGGGATGGTGATGAGGCCGATCGCGCCTGCCTTTTGCGCGGCCAGCCCTTTTTCGGCGGCAAGATGCGCGCCGACTTCGCTGGGCATCCCGACCGGCGAGCCGGACAGGACGACGGCATATTTTCCGCGCAGGTCGAGGCCGGCATAATCGTCGATCTTTTCCCGGTCCGATTGCAGGCCATAGCCGACGAATATTGCTTGGGCGGCGATGCTTTGTTTCGTTTCGCGACCAAAGCCGGAAATGGCGACTTCGCCGCCATTGGCGAAGCGCTGCCCGCCGATGGTGAGGGCGGCAGGCGTGGCTTTGTCGAGGTCAGCCAGCGCCAGCGTGACCGGTTGATACCAGCTGTCCTTCACGGCCTGTTGCAGGCCGAGCGCGGTGAAGCGGGCCGCGACGAAGCGGGCGGCAATGTCATAGCCGCGCGTCCCGGCGTCGCGCCCCTCCAGCAGGTCGTCGGACAGGAATGTGATGTCGGACCGGATCGCATCGGGCGAAAAGGTCGCTTCCTGCGCCAGCGCGGGGGCGGAGAGGGCAAGCAGGGAAGCGAGGACGGGCAGGCGGCGGAACATGGTAACCCTTTGCAGTGCATGATCGCACGGAACCTATCGCGGTCCTTCGCGCTGTCCAGCCTGATGCGTATTGCGCTGCTAAAACGCCCCGCTATTCTACTGCCATCCATGGGCCGTCCGGTCCGCCCGCTTTTGCCAGAGGCCAGTTCATGATCCAGTCCCATTTGTCGCGCCGCCTGCCCCTGCTGATCGGCCTGTCCGCGCTGGCGATGACGCCGGTGACGCAGGCGGTGGCGCAGAGCGCGCCTGCCGCCGCCAAGCCTGCGCCGCTGTCCAGCCTGGTGTCGGCGGTCGACATTCCCTACGAACAGTTCACGCTGAAAAATGGCCTGCGCGTCATTGTCCATACCGACCGCAAGGCGCCGGTGGTGGCGGTGTCGATCTGGTATCATGTCGGGTCGCGGCATGAGCCGGTGGGCAAGACCGGCTTTGCCCATCTGTTCGAACATCTGATGTTCTATGGTTCGGAAAATGCCGATGGGCCGTTTTTCGGGCGGCTGGAAGATATTGGCGCGACCGACTGGAACGGGACGACATGGTTCGACCGCACCAATTATTTCGAAACAGTGCCGACCGGCGCGCTCGACCGGGCGCTGTTTCTGGAATCCGACCGGATGGGCCATTTGCTGGGGGCAGTGACGCAGACGAAACTGGATGCCCAGCGCGGCGTGGTGCAGAATGAAAAGCGGATGGGGGAGAATGAACCCTATGGGCTGGTCGAATATGCGCAGCTCGACGCGATGCTGCCCGCTGGCCACCCCTATCGCCATTCCACCATCGGGTCGATGGCGGACCTGAACGCCGCCAGCCTTGCCGACGTGCAAAGCTGGTTCAAGACCCATTATGGCCCGAATAATGCCGTGCTGGTGCTGGCAGGCGATATCGACGTGCCGACCGCGAAGAAGAAGGTGGAACGCTGGTTCGGCAATATCGCCGCTGGCCCGGCACCGCAGGATATGGATGCGACTGTCCCGACGCTCGACAAGGATGTCGAGAAGGTGATGAAGGATAATGTCGCGGCGACCCGCCTCTATCGCAACTGGATCGTGCCGGGCGTCAATGGCCCGGATCTGGCGGCGCTCGATCTGGCGCTGTCGGTATTTGGCGGGCTGGGTTCCTCGCGCCTCTATTCGACGCTGGTGCGCGATGAGAAGGTGGCGGTGGGCGTGAAGGCCAGCGTCCAGCCGTTCGAGAAATTGAGCATGGCGGAGATTACCGTCGACGTGAAGCCGGGGCAGGATGCCGTGGCGGTGGGCAAGCGGCTCGACGCGCTGCTGGCCGATTATCTGGCCAAGGGGCCGAGCGCCGACGAGGTGCAGCGCGCCGCGACGCAGCAGGTGGCAGGCACGATTTCCGGGCTGGAGCAGGTGGGCGGCTTTACTGGCAAGGCGGTGACGCTGGCCGAGGGCGCAGTCTATTCGGGCGACCCGGAGAAATATCGCAAGGATCTGGCCGCTTATGCTGCCGCGACCCCGGCGCAGGTCGGCGACGCTGCGCGCAAATGGCTGGGGCGGCCCGTGTTCAGGCTGACCGTTGCGCCGGGCGAGCGGTCGGCGGCGGACAATGCGCTGGCGGGCAATGCGACGATGAAGCCTGCTTATTTCCGTGATCCCGAAGCCGCCGCGCCTGCCGCCGGAACCCCGCCCAAGCCGACGAAGATTGCCGAGCCGCCGATCGAGCCGGTCGCGGATCTGGATTTCCCCACGGTGGAACATGCCACGCTGAAGAACGGGATAAAGGTGGCGTTCGCGCGGCGGGCGACCGTGCCGACGGTGCGGGTGTCGGTGGCGTTCGATGCGGGTAACGCCGCCGATGACCGCGCCAAGCTTGGCACGGCGGCGCTGACCACGGCGTTGCTGGACGAGGGGACCAAGACGCGCAGTTCGCTGGAAATTGCGCAGGAGCAGGAGCGGCTGGGCGCGGCGGTGAGCGCGGGCAACAGCATGGACCGGACCACGGTGGGGCTGTTCGCGCTCAAGCCCAATCTGGATGCGTCGCTGGGCCTGCTGGCCGATGTGGTGCGCAACCCCGCCTTTGCGCCAAGCGAGGTCGAGCGGTTGCGCGGGCAGATGCTGACCCGGATCGCCGCGGAAAAGACCGAGCCGATGGCGATCGCACAGCGCATGTTGCCGCCCTTGCTATACGGAAAGGCGCATCCCTATGGCATCCCGTTTACCGGGTCGGGCACGGAAAGCGGGGTGAAGGCGGTGACGCGGGCCGATCTGGTAGCGTTCCATGACGGCTGGCTGCGGCCCGACAATGCGAAGATATTCGTGACCGGCGACACCAGCATGGCGCAGTTGCTGCCGCTGCTGGAAAAGCGGTTCGGCGACTGGACCGCGCCTGCCGCGCCCAAGGGGGTGAAGCAATATCGCATGGACCGGATGGCGCGCCCGGCGCGGATCATCCTGATCGACAAGCCGCAAAGCCCGCAGTCGATGATTTTGGCGGGCGTGCTGACGAGCAAAAAGGGGACCGACAATCCGGTGACGCTCCAGTCCGCCAATGAGGTTCTGGGCGGCAGCACCACGTCGCGGCTGACCATGGACCTGCGTGAAGCCAAGGGGTGGGCCTATGGCGCCGGGACGTCGCTGCCCGGTGTCAAGGACACGATCCCGCTGCTGGTCTATGCCCCGGTGCAGACCGACAAGACCGGCGAATCCATCATCGCGGCGCGGCAGGACATCAAGGATTTCCTGACGACCAAGGGGACGAGCGAGGCCGAACGCAACCAGACGATCAACGGGCAGATATTGTCGCTGCCGGGCAGTTTCGAGACCTCCTCCGACCTGCTGGGCGCGATGATGCGCAACGACCTGATCGGCCGGGCGGATGATTTCTATGAGACGCTGCCCAAGATTTACCGGGCGATGACGGCGGCCGATTTCGACAAGGCGGCGCGTGAGGCTATCAATGCCGACGGGCTGATCTGGGTCGTAGTCGGCGATGCCAAGCTGGTGCGCCCACAGCTTGACGCGGTGGGTTCGCCGGTGGAAACAGGCACATTGGCTGATTGACGGCCACGTAAAGGAGTGAATGTAATGGCAAATGTCGATGGCGCTTATGATTGCGTCGCCAAGACGCCGATGGGCGACCAGAAGGGCGTGTTCACCGTCGTTAGCAGCGGGGAGCGGTTCAACGGCACCTTCGCCGGGATGATGGGATCGCTGGACGTGGTCGATGGCAAGGTCGCGGGCGATATGCTGACCTGGAAGATGGAAATGACCATGCCGATGCCAATGACGCTGGAGTGCGAAGCGACGGTGAGCGGCGACGCGATCACCGGCACGATGCAGCTTGGCGCGTTCGGCGCGTCGGCGTTCAACGGCACGCGGCGGGCCTGATATGATGCAGGGTCCGGGTGCGCCCCGGACCCTTTCAGAGTTTGTTTTGAAATGCGCCTTTGGCGCATCCGCACCGGCCTTCAAACGAGGCACGTGACTCGTTTGAACCCCACCCGACCGCCCATTCAGGATACACATAGTGGGCGGTCGGGTGGGGGTGAGGGCCGGTGCGGTAACCGAAATGCGCTCTTTCGCGCATTTCGAGACAGGCGCTAAGTAGACAACGACAGAGACATAGACTCGCCCTCTTGCATTTTTTCGTTAGTTAGCTATCTAACGAAAATGCCTCTTTCCGATCCCAAGCGCGCGCTGGCGCATTATATGGCCCCGGTGGCGCGCGGATGGCGTGGCCTTGCCGATGCGACGCTGGCGCAGTTCGGCGTGTCGAACAGTGCGGCATGGTGCCTGATCCATATCGACCGGATCGGTCCCGAAGTGCGACAGGCGGCGCTGGCGCAATCGCTGGACATCAGCCAGCCGTCGCTGGTGCGCACACTGGACCAGTTGCAGGCGGGCGGGCTGATCGCGCGCAAGGCGGACCCGGAGGACAAGCGGTCCAACCATATCCTGCTGACCCCGGCGGGGCAGGAGCTGGTTGGGCGGATCGAGGCGGAACTGGACGCGCTGCGCAACGCCATGCTGGACGGGATTCCCGAACCGGCGATCGAGATCATGGTCGAAGTGCTGGACCTGCTGAGCCGCCGGATCGCCGAGCGCCGCAACGCGCCATGAGCGAGCGGTTCGGATTACCCGCCGCGCTGTTTTCCTTGAAATGTTACGGCGCGGCGATGCTGGCGCTCTATGTGGCGTTCAGTATCGGGCTGGAGCGGCCCTATTGGGCGTTCCTGACCAGCTATATCGTCGCGCAACCGCTGGCGGGCGCGGTGATCAGCAAGGCGGTGTTCCGGGTGATCGGCACGCTGGTAGGGGCGATGTTCGCCGTCGCCATCGTGCCGCCGCTGGTCAATGCGCCCGAATTGCTGTCGCTGGCGATGGCGGGATGGCTGGCGCTGTGCGTGTTCGTGTCGCTGCTCGACCGGACGCCGCGATCCTATATGTTCGTGCTGGCGGGCTATACTGCCTGTCTGATCGTGTTTCCCGATGTCGATATGCCGCAGGAAATCTTCAATGTGGCCGCTTTGCGGGTGCAGGAAATCATCATCGGCATTGCGTGCGGCAGCCTGGTCCATGGCGTGGTGCTGCCGGGGTCGATCAGCAGCGTACTGCTGGCGCGGGTGGAAGCGATGCTGCGCGATGCCGAACGCTGGTCGCGCGACGCGATTGCGACGGATCCGGTCGTGGGGCTGGATGCGGAACGGCGGCGGCTGGCGCAGGATATTACCGAATTGCACCAGATGTCGGTGCATCTGCCGTTCGACATCAGTCGGCTGGCCCCGCGCGTGCGGACGGTGCGGGCGTTGCAGGATCAGTTGTCGATGCTGTTGCCGCTGGGCGCAGCGGTGGAGGACCGGCTGGCGCAGTTGAAGGCGGCGCATGGTGGGAGCGTGCCGGAAGCGGTCGAAACGCTGATCGCCGATGTGCGCGACTGGCTGGATTCGCCGGTGGTGGACCATGCCACGCGCGCAGCGCGGGCGCAGGGGTTGATCGACCGCTGCGCAGCGCTGGAACCCGAAGCGGCCCCGGCGATGGGATGGGCCGACATGTTGCGCCTGAGCCTCCACGCGCGGCTGGCGACATTGGTGGCGGTGCATCGCGATTGCCGCGACCTGGCCGACCAGATGGCGACGCATAGCCGGGCTGCGGTGACGCCGCGCGTGGGCGCATTGCTGGAGGGGCGGCGCAACCGCGAACTGCATCGCGACTATGGCGGCGCGGCGCGTGGTGCGTTCGGCGCGTTCCTGACCGTGGTTTTGGGCTGCGCGCTGTGGATTGGCAGCGGGTGGAAGGATGGCGGGACCGCCGTGATGCTGGCCGGAGTGTTCCTGGCGCTGTTTTCGGCAGTGGACAATCCGATTGCGCCGCTCAAAGGCTTCATGATCGGGACGATCGCGGCGTCGGCGCTGGGCGCGCTCTATGGCTATGCGATCATGCCCCGGCTGGATGGGTTTGCGATGCTGGCGGCGGCCTATGCGCCCGCGCTGCTGCTGCTCGGCACGATGATGGCGTCGCCGCGCTGGGCCGGGATCGCGCTGCCGACGCTGCTGGGGCTGGGCAGCCCGGTGCTGCTGTCGGATCATTATATCAGCGCCTTTGCCAGCTATGCCAATGGCGCGGTGGCGCAGATCGTCGGCATATGGTTTGCGATCATCATGGCCGGGCTGTTGCAGTCGGCAGGGGTCGAGCGGGCGATCCGCCGGACGATCCGCGCGGGGTGGGCCGACATTGCCAATCGCGCGACGTCCATGTCGCCACCGGACCTGCGCGGATGGATCAACCGGATGCTGGACCGGATCGCCTTGCTTGCGCCGCGCCTCGCAGCGACGCGCGGCGACGGGGGGAAGCCGCTTTACGATGCGCTGCGCGATTTGCGGACCGGGGTGGCGATCGGCGAATTGCGGCAGTTGCGCATCGACCTGGCCCCTGACCGGGGCGTGCCGCTGACGCAGGTGCTGCACGGGGTGAGCCGCCATTATCGCGCGCTGGACCCGGATGCGCCCGCGCCCGCCGAACCGGCGTTGCTTAACGATATCGACGCGGCGATCGACGATCTGGCGGTGCATCCGGCGCGGGACGTGCGGCGCGCGGCGGTGCTGGCGCTGGTGAGTTTGCGGCGCAACCTGTTTGCCGATGCCGCGCCGTATCAAAGGGTGACGTCATGACCGGAGAAATCGCGCTGGGCGGGGTTTATGTGCCGACGCTGTTGCTGCTGGCGCTGTTGGCGCTGGCGCTGACCTGGGGGCTGACGCGGCTGATCGCGATGCTCGGCCTCTATCGCTTCCTTGCCTATCGCGCGGCCGTGGACCTTGGCCTGTTCGTGCTGATTTTGGGCGCCTTGTCCTTCCTTTTTCCCCAAACCGGATATTCGCTATGAACCGCCTGCCCGCTGCGTTGTTGCGCAGCCTTGCCACCATATTGATCGTCGTTGCCGCTGTGGTCGTGGCGATATGGATGTGGACCCATTATGAGCGCAGCCCCTGGACCCGCGACGGGCGGGTGCGGGCCGATGTGGTGCGAGTGACGCCGGACATAAGCGGCCTCGTCACCTCCGTCGCGGTGCGCGACAATCAGCGGGTGAAGGCGGGCGACCTGCTGTTCGTGATCGACACGCCGCGATACCATCTGGCGCTGGAACAGGCGCGGTCGCAAATTGCCAGCGCGCAGGCGGTGCTGGGACAGGCGCGGCGGGAGGCGCGGCGCGACCTGGCGCTGGGCGATCTGGTGGCGGCGGAAACCCATGAGCAAAATGTCGCCAAGGTGGAGACGGCGCAGGCGGCGCTGACCGAAGCGATGAGCGCGCGCGAGGGTGCGGCGCTGAATTTGCAACGCACGCGGGTGGTGGCGTCGGTCAATGGCGTGGTGACGAACCTGGACCTGCATCCGGGCGATTATGTCGGCGCGGGGACGCAGGCCATGGCGCTGATCGACGGGGATTCGATCCGCGTGGAAGGCTATTTCGAGGAAACCAAGCTGGGGTCGATCTGCGTCGGTGCGCCAGTGACGGTGCGGTTGATGGGCGAGGCGCAGGATTTGCACGGGCGTGTCGAGAGCATTGCGTTCGGCATCAATGACGACAGTCGCAGCAATGCGGGCAATCTGCTCCCCTCGGTCGAGCCGACCTTTTCCTGGGTGCGATTGGCGCAACGGATTCCGGTGCGGGTCAGGCTGGAGAAAGTGCCGGTGGGGATGCGGTTGATCAGCGGACGGACGGTGACGGTGACGGTGCAGCCGCAGGATAAGGCGAAGGCGGGGGCGTGTCGCCATGGGTAAGCGCTGGGCTGCGCCCCTACTGGCGCTGGCATTGTCGGCGTGCGCGACGGCGGGGCCGGATTATCGACCGCCAGACGGGGGCGTGGCGACGTCTGCGGTGGCGAAGGGGGCGTTTCATTCGGCGCAGGGAAGCGGCTTTTCGCAAAGTCCGCTGCCTGACCATTGGTGGCGGCTTTATGATGATCCGACGCTGGACGGGCTGGTCGAGCAGGCGCTGGCCGCCAATGCGGACCTGCGGGTGGCGGACGCCAATCTGGCGCGGGCGCAGACGGTGTTGGACGAGGCGCAGGCGGGGCGGGCGATCAGCACCGACATTAGTGGGGGCGAGACGCTGTCGCGGCCATCGGGGGTCGCGCAGCATCTGCCGGGATCGGTCAGCTATGATCTGGGGTTGAGCGCGGCCTATCCGCTGGACCTGAAAGGGCGGATAAAGCGCGCGATCGAGGCGGGCGCGGCGGATGTGGAGGCGAGCGTTGCGGCGCGCGACTATGTGCGGGTCAGCGTCGCGGCGGCGACGGCGCGGGCCTATGCGCAGGTGTGCGCGGCCAATTATGCGCTGGCGGTGAACCGGCAGGTGGTGGGGTTGCAGGGCGATACGCTGAATGCCACGCGGCGGCTGGCCAGGGGCGGGCGCGGGACGGCGTTCGACGTGAGCCGGGCGCAGGCGGCGGTGGATGCCAGCGCGGCGGCGCTGCCGGCCTTCGTCGCGCAGCGGCAGAATGGGCTATATTTGCTGGCGACATTGCTGGGCCGCGCGCCGGGCGATTATCCGCCTGGGGTGGAAAGTTGCGCGGCGCTACCGGCGCTGGGCGCGGCGATGCCGGTGGGGGATGGCGCGGCGCTGATCGCGCGGCGGCCCGACATCAGGCAGGCGGAGCGGCAGATTGCTGGGGATAGCGCGCGGCTGGGCGTGGCGATGGCGGACCTCTATCCGCAGGTCAGCATCGGCGGGTCGGTGGGACTGTCGGGGCCGCTCAAGGATTTCGGTAACGGGTCGGCCTTTGGGTTTAGTCTGGGGCCGTTGCTCAGTTGGTCCTTTCCCAACCGGCCAGTGGTGCGGGCGCGGATCGCGCAGGGGGATGCGCAGTTGCGCGGACGGATCGCCGGGTTCGATGGGGCGGTGCTGGAAGCGTTGCGGCAGGTCGAAAGCGCGCTGGAAAGCTATCGCCGCGATGCTGAACGGGCGGCGGCGCTGGACCGGGCGCGCGACAGTGCGGCGGTGTCGGCCGGGCAGGCGGGCAAGCTGTTCCGCTTTGGCCGGGGGGATTTCCTGTCGCTGCTGGATGCGCAGCGGAGCCTGGCCAGTGCCGAGGTCAGCGCGGCGAGCGCGCGGGCGCAACTGGTGCAGGACCAGATTGCGGTGTTCCTGGCGCTGGGCGGGGGATGGACGTCAGCCGATGGCGTCGACCAGCCTGCGGGGAACGCGCAATAGCGATCCGTGGCGGGCGCCGGGCGGCAGGGTGAGGCGGGCGCTGACATCCTGCCATGTCACCATGTCGCGGGTGGACGCCGCGCCCCATCGGCCATCCTTATACATGTCATAATAGCAGATCAGCGCGTCGCCGATCCGCGCGGTCATTGGTCCTTCGACCCAGCCGGGCGAAAAGGGGGAGGAGAGCGGGCCGAAGGGACCGGACGGGCCGGGCGCAGGGGCGCTGCGCAGCCATTTGCGCGGCGGGGCGAGCGTCTCATCCTTGACGATCAGGTGCAGGCTGCCGTCCGGGGCATGGGCAAAGCTGCCGTCGATGACGCTGAAGCCGGGGTCGTAGAGAGGCTGCGGGGCCGAGAAGGCGCGGAAGTCGCGCGTGGTGGCGGACCAGAGGCGATGGTTATAGTCTGACTCTGACGTGCCTGCGGTTTCCATGTAGCGGCCTGTCACGGTGCTGGACCAGAAAATCATCCAGTGGCGGGCGCGGGGGTCGTAGATCGCTTCGGGCGCCCAGCAATTGCGGGTGCCGGGGATGGTCGCCATGACCGGGATCGCCTGTTGCGGCGACCAGTGGATCAGGTCGGCGCTGGTGGCGTGGCCGATCGTCACGCCTTCCCATGCGGTGGTCCAGAGCAGATGATAGGTCGCGCCGTCGCGGAACAGGAAGGGGTCGCGCAGCAGTTTTTTCTCGCCCACTTGCGGGACCAGCAGGCTGCGGCCCTGCGCGAGGGTGCGGAAAGTGAAGCCGTCGTCGCTGGTGGCGAGTTTGAGGCCGTCCGCCTCACCCTTGCCAGTGATGAAATAGGCAAAGACCAGCGGGTCGGTGGTGGCGGGCCGGGTAGCGCAGGCGGTCAGGGTCAGCGCGCCTGCCCCCGCCACGAAATCGCGTCGGTTCATGGATTATAATCCCGCGCCATCTGGCCGTAGAGGTCGAGCAGGGGGTTAGCGATATAGTCGCCGCCTTCGCCCATCGGGCCGGTGGGGGCAGGCTTTGGCGCGGGGGGTGCGCCGGTGGCGAGGCCGCCGGGGGCTTCGGCGCTGTTGATGCCTTGAGACAGAAGATCGGGCTTGCCGCCGCCGCCTGCATTTTTGCCCTCGCGGTCGAACAATGCTTCCTGATGGCGGATCGGTTCCCAGATGAACGTCCCCCAGCCGCGCCTGTCGGGCAGGGCGTGGACCAGATCGTTGAGGTAGCGTTTGCGGCTGGAATATTCGGCGACCAGCAGCCCTTTGCCCGGATAGCGTTTGAGGAACTGGTCGAAGGTCGTCGCCCAGTCGCCCTGCGCGCGCTGCTGGTAGCAGGAGAAGCCGATCACGTCGAAATCGACGTTGCGGGCGACCAGCGCGTCAGTCCATTCGCGCACGATCGGCCAGTGGCGGCCCAGATGATTGTGGAGTTGAATCGCGATTGCGGGTTCGGCACGGCGCGCGCCCGCTATGCCTGCGCGCAGCAGGGCGGCGAAAGCGTCGAAGCCGCCCACGGCGCCGACTTTTGCATGGTTCGCGTCGGTGACGGGGTTGCCGGTGGGGGTGGACAGCTTCACCCGGCCATGGGGCCACAATATGCCGAAGGTGGTTTCGTTGCCGATCACGGCCATATCGACCGGCGCGCCGCCCGCGCGCATCGCGGCGAGCGTGTCATGGGTGTGGGCTTCGACGGCTTTGGCGAGTTGGGGCAGGTCATAGCCCGCCCAGGCTGCGGGGACGCCCTGATGCTCCGGGTCGGCCCATGTGTCGCTATAGTGGAAACTCAGCACCAGATAGAGGCCCGCGTCGCGGATGCGGCGGCCCAGTTTGATCGTCTGGGCAAGGCCCGCCCATGCCTTGTCGGGTTCGCGCCTGGAATAGCCCTTGGCCGGATCGACGAAGATGCGCAGGCGGATGGCGTTGAACCCGGCGTCGCGCAGCAGGATGATTGGGTCTTTGCGTTCATCCTTGACGAAGAAGCGCGCGCCCGCCGCTTCATCTTCGGGAATCCAGCTGATGTCCGCGCCGATGAGATAGGGACCGGGGCGTGCGCCGGTCTTTTTCGGCGCTGCGAGGGCAGGCGTGGTCAGGAGCGGCAGGGCAGCGAGGCCAAGCGTGGCGCGGCGGGTCAGGGCAGTCATGCGCGGATCTCCAGCTGATATTCGGGGATGAGGCGGATGGTCAGCAGGTCGGCGACCTGATCTGCTTTGGGCAGTTTCGCGCGGGCGCTGGCGTCCAGATAGATGGGCGCGTCGGCGCGCAGCGGCAGGATGGTCAGCGTCCATGGCCGCCCCAGCCGGTCGGCAAAGCGTTTGAGGCCGATGCGCCAGACGCGGCCGTCCCAATAGGCGTCGTCCAGCATGTCGATGCCGTCGAACAGGCGGCCAATGTCGCCGCGCCAGTCGAGTTCGAGATAGGCGTCGCCGGTGGCGAGCGCATCCTTTGGCGGGGTGAAGGTGAAGGCGGCGGCGGCACGATGCGCTTCGGGCAGGGGCTGCATCGCGGCATTGGCGGGGCCGCCGATGGCGATGGGGGGTGCTTCACCGGCTTTGCGGCTTTGGGTAAAGGGCAGGACGGTGGAGGCCGGGCCTTTGGCGGTGGCGCTGCCGCTGGTGCCGGGGACGATGCTGTAGCGGAAGGCGGGATTGCCGCGCTGGCGCAGGATGAGGGCGGCGGGCGCGAAGATCGTGTCGGCGGCAGTCAGGATCAGGCGGCGCTGGCCATCATGGTCGCCGACCCAGAGGGTGCGGGCGGACGCCTGATCCAGCAGCAGGAGGCGGACGCGGCGGCCATCGGGACCAGTGACGGTCAGCAGCCGGTCAGGGGATGGCGGGACATAGGCGATGACGCGGCCATTGTCGGCGCGCGATGACGCGGAGAGGCGCGTGCCGGACGGGAAGGCGAGTTCGACCGGGCCGGGGGCCGTGGCGATCAGCACATGGACCGGGCCGTCGGCATCGGTCAGGCGAGTGACGGGCTGGGCGGTGGCCCAATCGAGCCGCACGCCGTCCAGATCCATGCCGATCGGCCAGAAGAAGCTGTCGCCCGGCGCGATGGTGACCGGGCGGACGGGCAGAGTGACGGGGCCGTTGGGCAGTTGGACCGTGAATTGCGTGCCGGGGTGGGCGGCTGTGTCATATTGGCGGACATGGTTGTTGACGAACAGGAAGCCGCTGTCGCCTTGCGCCCGGACCGACCAGCGCAGGCTGTGCAGGTCGTCCTTGTCCTTTGGCAGGCGGGCGGGGGCGTGGACGGTCATGGCGGCGAGGCGATCGCCATAGGCGGCCAGAAAATAATGGAGCGGGCGGAGCGCGGCGCTGACCGGGTTCACTTCGCCATATTGGCCGATCGGCGCCTGAAAATCATAGCCGATGATGGGGCAGTCATTATAGCCGCCTGAACGCTGGGTTTCTTCCAATGTGCGGCCATGGGCCAGCGGGTTCGCGCCGCCGTGGAACATATAATAGCCCAGCAGATTGACGCCGGACCCGACCTGCGTGGTGACGGCGGCGGCGACATCCTTGGGGTCCAGCAAGGGGCGGCGGCGATACATGACCGGGACGCCGCCGCCATATTCCGCGCCCAGAAAGGGCGTGTCGTCCATGTCGCTGTCGGCGTCGCCGCGCCGGTTGTTGCGAGTCTGCGCGCCCAGATCGCCGCTGACCCTGCTGTCGAAGCGGAAGAGGTAATTTTCCTTGGGCGGCAGGGGCGTGGTCTTTGCCGACCATGGCTCGTCGGGATAGCCGCCATGGACGGGGACGACTGCGCCCTTGGGGTAAAGCGTCTGGTCCCAGCCGGTGACGGTGTAGAGCGGGACGTCATAGCCGATGGCCAGCGCCAGTTGCTTGAGCGCGGCGATATGGGCGCGGCCCTGCCCCGGCCCGTCGAGATTATATTCATTTTCGATCTGCATCCCGACGATCGGGCCGCCATCCTTCCACATCTGGCCTTTCACCTGATCGTAGAGGCTGCGCCAGAAGCGGTCGACCTGTGCCATATAGGCCGGGTCGTTGCTGCGCGGGCTGGTGGCGGAGACGATCCAGTCGGGGATGCCGCCAAAGCGCGCTTCGGCATGGCCCCATGGGCCGGGGCGCAGGAAGAAAAGCAGGCCGTTGGCGTCGCACAGCCGGACGAAGCGGGCAATGTCGCGGTCGCCGGTCCAGTCGATACGGCCCGGTTCCAGTTCGACATGGTTCCACAATATATAGGATGCGACGATGGTGATGCCCGCCGCCTTCATCTTGCGCAATTCCTCTTCCCAATAGGCGGCGGGGAAGCGGGTGAAGTGAAATTCGCCCATGACCGGCAGCCAGGGCTGGCCATCGCGGGTGAGGGTGCGGTTGGTGATGCCGATGCTGCCGTGCGGGCCAGTGGCGGTCCCCATGCGGAGGTGGCCGCTTTTGAGCGGTAGGCCGGGGTTGCGCGCGTCGAGGCTGAGGGGTGCGGACGTGGCGGCGCTGGCGGGGAGGGCGAGGCCCAGCGTGGCAAGGCCGGTGGCAGTGAGCGCGGCGCGCCTGTCGATGTCGGGCATCCATCCTCCTGTTGTGTGGACGGGGGGCTTTGCGCCCTCTCCGTTCGGTCGGTCGGTGTTTTACCGCGCGAGCCATCCGCCATCGACGGCGAGGGTGTGGCCGTGGATGTAGCTGGCGGCGCTGGAGGCGAGGAACACCGCCGCGCCGCCGATGTCGGACGGGTCGCCCCAGCGGCCAGCGGGGATGCGTTCCTGAATCTGGCGGTTGCGGGTCTCGTCGGCTTGCAGTGCGGCGGTGTTGTTGGTGGCGATATAGCCGGGCGCGATCGCGTTGACGTTGATGCCCCTGGCCGACCATTCGTTGGCCAGCAGCTTGGTCAGGCCCGCGACGCCGCTTTTCGACGCGGTGTAGCTGGGGACGCGGATGCCGCCTTGGAAGGACAGGAGCGAGGCGATGTTGACGATCTTGCCGCTGCCTTGCGCGATCATGTGGCGACCCGCCGCCTGGCAGAGGAAGAACAGCACTTTGAGATTGGTGTCGATCACCGCGTCCCAGTCTTCTTCCGTGAAGTCCACGCTGTCGGCGCGGCGGATGATCCCGGCATTGTTGACGAGGATGTCGAGGCCGCCCAGCGTCTCCAGCGTTTCATCGACGACGCGCTGGACGGGTTCGATGGTGGAGAGGTCAGCGGATATGATCTGCGCCCGGCGGCCCAATGCGCGGACTTTCTCCACCGTTTCGGTCGCGGGCGTCCGGCCCACGGCGGCGATGTCCGCGCCTGCCTGTGCCAGCGAGAGCGCGATGGCTTGCCCGATGCCAGTGTTCGCGCCGGTGACGATGGCGACTTTGCCGGAAAGGTCGAAGGGGTTGGTCATGTCTTGGCTCCGCTGTCGTGCGGGGGGCTGGCGTCGCAAGCCCACCCCCGGCCCCTCCCGCAGACGGGAAGGGAGAAGGCTCGGTCAGGCCAGCTGGCAGATGTCCAGCACGTTCATGTCGGTATAGTCCTGATTCTCGCCCGCCATTGCCCAGATGAAGGCATAGGCTTTGGTGCCGGACCCCATATGGATCGACCAGGGGGGCGAGATTACGGCTTCCTCATTGGCCATGACGATGTGACGCATCGCGTCGCCTTCGCCCATATAGTGGAAGACGCGGTCGGCGGGACCGTCCAGCTCGAAGTAGAAATAGATCTCGCTGCGCCGCTCGTGAATATGCGGCGGCATGGTGTTCCAGACGCTGCCGGGTTTCAGGACGGTGAGGCCCATGACCAGTTGCGCGCTGTCGCAGATGCCGGGGATGACCAGCTGGAAAATGGTGCGTTCGTTGGATTCTTCGAGGGAGCCGCGTTCCAGCGTGGTCGCGTCGGCCAGCGAGATGAGGCGGGTGGTGAACGCCTTGTGCGCGGGGCAGGAGGCGAGATAGAAGCGCGCGCCTGCGCCGGAAAAGACCACGTCCTTGGCGCCCATGGTGACGTAGAGGCAATCCTTGTTGCCCAGCGTGAAGGCTTCGCCATCGACGGTGACGGTGCCAGTGACGCCGGACACATTGACGATCGCCAGTTCGCGCCGTTCGAGGAAGGGGTGGCCCGCAGCGGAGGCCGGTTCGCTCTGGGCAGGCAGCGCAACGGGCGCGTCCACGACCGCGACGCCGCCGATGACGAAGCGTTCGGCATGGGTGTAGTTCAGCACGCACTCGCCATCGCGGAACAGCCCGCCGATCAGATAGCGATCGCGCAACTCATCATTGCTCACACATTCCATCATGTCGGGGTGTGTCGCGTAATAGGTCTTGTCGAACATCGGACGTCTCCAGTGGGGCGTTTGCGCCCCTTATAGCGGCCGATGGCGTGAAAGGAATAGTTTATTCCCTGAATGTGGAATGATGGTCCGACATGCGGTTATATATCTGCAAGCAATATGACGTGAAGGAAGCGGGGACCGTGCGCGCCCCGGACATAGGTGCCTTCGATATCGGTAGTGCCGGACACGCCGGTGATCCAGTAATGGGCGCGCGGTTGCGGGCCGGGCAGGGGTGCGTCCTCCAGATGGGCGGCGATGTCGCGGGACGGCAGCAGGACGATGTGGTGGAGGGTCAGGAAATTGGGCAGCATCGGCGCAATGGGGCTGGTTTCGAAGATCAGCGATCCGGTTTCGGCGATGCCTTTGCGTGCGATGGCCAGCGTGGCGGCTTCGTCGGGCGCGGCGTTGGCGTGCAGGGTGAAGGCGGACCAGTCGCAGGCCGTCAGGCGCGGGTCGGGCGGGCAGCATAGCGCCAGCGGTTCGTTCTGGTCGGTCAGGTAGCGGGCAATGGCAGCGGGCAGATCGGCGATGCTGGCGATGCGGTCATGGCTGGCGTTGACGCTGGGCAAGGCGAGGCGGGCGAGAAATTCGGATTCGAGGTTGGCGGGGTTCACCGCAGGGCGTTCGGGCGTGCCGAGCAGGGCGGTGGCTTGGTTAAGAGAAGGCGCGGGGCTTTTGAGGCGGGCGAGGATCGCCCCCCTGCTATCCAATGCATGGGCGCTCATTTGCGCTGCTCCTGCTGATATTGGGCCATGAAGCTGCGCGCGGCGGGTTTTGGCAGATCGCGATGTTTCGTCCATCCGCCTGCGAAAGGCAGGCTGGCGATCCAGCCGGTGCGGCCGATCAGCCGGATCGCCCGGATGGCGATAGCCGTGCCGAGCCGATAAAGCGCCGGGCGCGTGGCAGCGAAGGCCCAGAGGCCCAACCCCCAGCGCATCGAGGTCGGCTCCAGCCCTTCGCGCCAGCTTTTCTCGCGCCAGCCCTTGAGCAGGGTGGGGAGGGGGATTTTGACCGGGCAGACCTCCTGACATTTGCCGTTGAGGGTGCAGGCATGGGCAAGGTCGCGGGTCGCGGCGAGGCCGTCGAGCGCGGGGGTGAGGACCGCGCCCATTGGCCCCGGATAGGTGCCGCCATAGGCATGGCCGCCGATCTGGCGGAACACGACGCAATGGTTCATGCACGCGCCGCAACGGATGCAGCGCAGCATTTCGGCCAGCCCTTCATCGCGCATTTTGGTGCGGCCATTGTCGACCAGAACGATGTGCATTTCCTCCGGCCCGTCGCGGTCGCCGGGGCGTTTGGGGCCGGTGTAGAAAGTGGTATATTGGGTGAGCGCCGCGCCGGTGGCGGAGCGGGCCAGCATCCGCAGCATGTGAATGGCGTGGGGCATGGACGGCACGATCTTTTCGATCCCCGCCGTCACGATATGCACGCGCGGGGGGACGAGCGAGAGTTCGGCATTGCCCTCATTAGTGACGGTGCAGACTGCGCCTGTGTCCGCGATCAGGAAGTTCGCGCCCGATATGCCGACATCCGCGCCCAGCATCTTGGCCCGCAGTTCGCGCCGGGCGCTCTGGGCCATGGCGGCGATGGTTTCTTCTTTGTGGGGGTTGGCATGTTTTGCGCGGAACAGGGCGGACACCTGCTCGCGGGTCTTGTGCATGGCGGGCCAGATGATGTGCGAGGGGCGCTCGTCGGCCAGTTGGATGATATGTTCGGCCAAGTCGGTTTCGACCCGGACGATCCCGGCTTCCTCCAGCGCGTGGGGCAGGCCGATTTCCTCCCCCAGCATGGATTTGGAGCGGGCGACGCTCTTTGCGCCTGCCGCCTTGCAGAGGGCGATGACGATGGCGCAGGCTTCGTCGGCGGTCTGCGCCCAATGGACCTGCGCGCCCGCCGCGATGGCGCTGGCTTCGAATTGTTCAAGATAGGGGCCGAGATGGGCGATCACATGATCCTTGATCGCGGCGGCGCGGGTGCGGGCGGCTTCGAAATCAGGGAAGGCGTCGATGGCGATGGCGCGCTTGGCCTCCGAAGTCCCGGCGGTGCGTTCGACCGCGATTTTCAGGATCGGATCGGCGAGCGCGGCGTCGGCGCGTTCTGTAAAGCCGCTCATGCTTCCTCGCCGATCGCCGGGCCGTCACCCATGCCCGCGATCAGTTCGATCGCGTGGAAGGCGCGGATTTTGGAGCCGTCGCGGTGGAGTTTGCCCGCCATGTTCATCAGGCAACCGAGGTCGCCCGCCAGCAGCAGGTCCGCGCCGGTGGATTGAATCGCGGCGGCTTTTTCTCCCACGATGGCGTTGGAAATGGCGGGATATTTGACGCAGAAGGTGCCACCAAAGCCACAACAGGTTTCCGCGCCCGCCAGCGGTGCCATCGACAGGCCGTCAATGGCCTTGAGCAGGCGGCGGGGCTGCGCCTTGATGCCCAGTTCGCGCAGGCCGGAGCAACTGTCATGATAGGTGGCGGTGGCGGGCAGGCTTACGCCTTCGGGTTTCCAGCCGCAGACTTCATCCAGATAGGCCATGACCTCGAACGTCTTTTCGGCGACCGCCTGCGCGCGGGGCAGCCAGTCCGGGTCATGCTCGAACAGTTCGGGATAGTGGCAGCGGATCGTCCCGGCGCAGGAGCCGGAGGGGACGACTATCGCTTCATAAGGTTCGAGTGCAGTGATGGTCTGCTTTGCGAGGGCAATTGCATGGTCGCGGTCGCCGCTGTTGAGGGCGGGCTGGCCGCAGCAGGTCTGCCCCTGTGGCACGACGACGGTGCAGCCTGCCGCTTCGAGGGCGCGGATGGTGGCGAAGCCGATGCGCGGGCGCATGACATCGACCAGGCAGGTGACGAACAGGGCGACGTTCTGGGTCATAGGCCGTGGCGCTTTGCGAAATTCAGGAAAAGGTCGGGCCATGGCACGGGCGCAGCGGGCGGGGCGACGAGGCCGAAGCCGTGGCCGCCATTTTCGAACAGGTGGCATTCGGCCGCTATGCCCTTGGCGCGCAGGGCGGCGAGCATGGCGAGACTGTTTTCGGGCGGCACCGCCTTGTCATCCAGCGCGTGGGCGAGAAACACCGGGGGCGTTTCCGCGCTGACATTCTGATCGAGCGAGAGGCCACGCATCCGTTCCGGCGTCGGGTTGGGGCCGAGCAACTGGGTGCGCGAGCCGGTGTGGACGAAGGCACCCTCCATCTGGATGACGGGGTAGATATAGGCGGCGATCGCGGCTTTGATCGGTTCCCGGTCGGTGGCGTCGATGGGCGTATAGGCTGGCGCAGGGGGGCGGCTGGTGAGCCAGGCGGCGAGGTGGCCACCGGCGGAAAAGCCCATCACGCCGATGCGGTTTGCGTCATATTTCTCACGCGGGGCGAGCGCGCGGACGATGCGCAGGGCGCGCTGGGCATCCTGTAGCGGCGCTTCCGCCCCGGCGGTCCAGCCATCGGCGGGCAGCCGGTAGAGCAGGGAGTAGCAGGTGTAGCCCGCCTGCGCGAAACGGCGGGCGATATTATAGCCTTCATGGCCGATGGCGACGCGGGTGTAGCCGCCGCCGGGGATGAGCAGGATCGCCGCGCCATTGGGTTTCGCGCCGACATCTTTGGGCCGCAGCAGCGTGAGCGTGGGTGTGACGACATGGGCGAATACGCCATCGTCCGGGGTGCTTTCGGGGCGGCGGAGGGATTCGACTTCCTGCACCGTAACATGTTCGCCGCCCGGCGCTTTGCCGGGCCAGATCGGGAAACGCTCGAACCCCTGCGGCAGGGGGAAGCTTTGCGCCAGCGCAGGGGCCGCGAGCGTTGCGGACGCGAGGGTTCCGGCGATAAGCGTGCGGCGGTCGATGGGGAGCGTCATTGGCAATCCGTCCTTCCAAGCGGGCTGGTGCGGGTCAGGGCCGGGCGAGGGTCGGCTATTTTGGCGGCGATGGGAAGGGCGAGGGATTTCAGGCCAGCGGCGACCAGATCGGCCATTTGCCGCGCGCCCAGCTCGCTGAAATGGGTGTCGTCGCTGATGCCTTTGGGGAAGGCGGCGATAGCGTCCTGCGCGCTGTAATGGAGATAGAGCGATTTTGACGCTTGCGGCCCGGCGCGGTCGAGCCAGGCGCGCGAGCGCGATTCCAGGTCGATCAGCGGCGTGGCGGTGATGGTCGCAAGGTCGCGCATGACGGCAGACCATGCGGGATAATCGGCGATGGCGTGGCCGTTTGGCCCGAAGTTGCGCCGCGCAACCGGGGTGACGAGGACGGGGATGCCGCCGGCGATCCGCACGTCGCGGATGAAACGCAGCAGATTGTCGCGATAGTCGGTCTGCGCGGGCGCCCAGCGTTCGGGTTTAGCGCGCGCCTGATCGTTATGGCCGAACTGGATCAGCACCGTGTCGCCCGGCATAATGTCGGCGCGCAGCCGGTCCCAGCGCCCTTCGGCCAGAAAGCTGCGGGTGGAGCGGCCCCCCATGGCGTGGTTGAGGATGCGCACGTCGGGGGCCACGGCGCAGCGCAGCATCGTCCCCCAGCCGGTTTGCGGATAGCGGGCCGGGGCATAATCGGCAGCGGTGGAATCGCTGGCGATCAGGATGGTGTCGCCGGGGCGCGTGGCGTGTGCCGGGGTGGTGAGGAGGAGGGCGGCGAATGGCAAGATGGCGCGCTTCATTTGCCTACCTCTTGGTCGTCATTTCCGCGCAGGCGGAAATCCATCTCCCGGCCTTGCGGCTGGTGAGATGGCGGGAGATGGATCCCCGCCTTCGCGGGGATGACGGGGGTAGGTCGGGGCATCACTGCAAATTCACATACATGCCGCCGTCCACCAGCAGCGCCGCGCCAGTGACATAGGCGGCCATGTCCGACGCCAGAAAGACGATCGGCCCGGCCAGATCTTCGGGTGCGCCGAGGCGGCCCAGCGGCACGCGCTTTTCCATATATTCGCGCTTTTCGACGTCGGCCAGATCATCCTTGTTGATTTCCGTGAGGATGGTGCCGGGCAGGACGCTGTTGCAGCGGATGTTGTGCTTGCCCAGCGCGATGGCGGTGGACTGCATCAGCGAATGAACGCCTGCTTTGGTGGGGGTGTAATGCGTCTGATATTCGCCGCCGACCAGCGCGGAGATGGAGGAGACGGCGACGATGGAGCCGCCATGGCCCTGTTTCACCATCTGCTGCGCGGCGGCCTGCACCATGAAGTAAGCGCCGTGCAGGTTCACCTTGAAGGTGCGTTCCACCACATCGACCGGCATGTCGAGAAAGGCGTGGAAGGGGCAGATGCCCGCATTGCTGACCATCACGTCGACCTTGCCAAAGGCGTCCACGGCGTGGGCCACGAAGTCCTGCGCGGTTTGCGGGTCGGCGACGTCGCCCTTTATCGCGATGGCGCGCTGGCCCAGCGCCTCGATCTCCGCGACGCAGCTGGCGGCGGGACCGTCGCTATTGGCGTAGTTGATCGCGACATTGGCGCCATGCTGCGCGGCACCGATGGCGGCGGCGCGGCCGATGCCAGTCGATGCGCCAGTGACGAGGACGGTTTTGCCTTCAAGCAGTTTCATGGGGTGGGGGTTCCTGTGTTCAAAGGGTTTAACAGTTCACACCGTTCGTCATTGCGAGCGCAGCGAAGCAATCCATTGTCGCTCCGGTGGATTGCTTCGCTGCGCTCGCAATGACGATCCAAGGCTCGATCATCTCACTTACCGTCGCCCTGCACGGCGGGGTTTGACGCCGGGGGTCCAGCCCAGGTCGGCGCTGATGGCGTGGGCGGCGGCGCGGACGTCGGTGCTGAGCGCCTGCATCCGCGCGTCGTCCATATATTGGGCGGCGCTCGACAGGCTGATGGCGGCGACGATTGTGCCCGACGCATCGCGCACCGGGGCGGCGACGCAGCGTATCTGGTCCTCATTCTCCTCCAGATCGAAGGCGCGGCCATTGCCGACATAGGCGCGCATCCGCTCGAACCAGAGGGCCGGATCGGCATCATGGGTGCCATCGGCGCGTTCAGCATCGAAAAGGCGAGTCCAGACCGCTTCGCCGTCGTCCAGCAGCAGCGCCTTGCCAAGGCCAGTGGAGGTCAGGGGATGGCGATCACCGATGCGGCTGGAAATGTCGACGCGGCGGCGGCCGGGGATCTTGTCGAGATAGAGCGCCTGATCGCCGTCGAGCCGGCCCAGATGGACCGTATCCTCGCTGGCGGCGGCGAGCGCCTCCAGATGCGGGCGGGCGATCTGCACCACGTCCGCCTGGGCTTGTGCCAGAAAGCCCAGTTGCAGCAGCTTTGGCCCCAGTTGATAGCCTTCGCGCGGCAGGAATGTCAGGAAGCCGCGCTCCACCATGGCGTTGGCGAGGCGGTGAGTGGTCGATCGGGTGATTCCCATACGTTCCGACAGGTCGGCAAGCTTGATCGGCCCGTCGATCACCTGATCGAGCAGGTCCAGCCCGCGATGCAGGGTCTGCGAGCCAGCAGCTTTCGTTTTTTCCTCAACCTCAACGATTTTCGTTTCGCCCGATTCTGGATTTGACGTATTTTGTCTCATCTACTAATACTCTATCCCACAAAATGAGAAAAACAAGGGTGAAGGCGAGGATGAGCATGATTCTTTCGATCATGTCCCCTCCCCGGATGCCCGGCCCGATACCCAGGCTGTATCGGCGGTTTGATCATATGTTGAAAGTTTTTGTCGCCTGTTCCCACATATTGGACGGCGGCGATGTTCAGGGAGTGGTGTGTGCCGATCGTGACCCCGATTAAAAAATTGCCGAAAATCAAGCATGTCCGGGCCTTCACCGTGCGCGGTGGCGGGGCGGACTATCATGACCAGGGCGAAGGCCACTGGATCGACGACCACATCGCCACGCCCATGTCGCGCTATCCCGAATATCGCCAGTCGCGCCAGAGCTTCGGCATCAATGTGCTGGGAACTTTGGTGGTGGAGATCGAGGCGGAGGACGGCACGATCGGCTTTGCGGTGACGACCGGCGGCGAACCGGCGGCGTTCATCGTGGAAAAGCATCTGGCGCGCTTTCTGGAAGGCCGTAGCCCCACCGATTATGAGAAAATCTGGGACCAGATGTATTTTTCGACCCAATATTATGGGCGCAAGGGACTGGTCGTGAATGCGATTTCCGGGGTCGACCTGGCGCTGTGGGACTTGCTGGGCAAGTTGCGGCAGGAGCCGGTCCATCATCTGCTGGGCGGGGCGGTGCGCGACGAATTGCAATTCTACGCCACTGGCGCGCGGCCCGATGTGGCCAAGGAGTTCGGCTTCATCGGTGGCAAGATGCCGCTGCACCATGGCCCGGCCGAGGGGATCGAGGGGCTGAAAAAGAATATCGCCGAACTGGCGGACATGCGCGAAAAATGCGGTCCCGATTTCTGGCTGATGTGGGATTGCTGGATGGCGCTGGACGTGGATTATGCCACGCGGCTGGCCATCGCGGCGCACGAACATGGGTTGAAGTGGATCGAGGAAGCGATCAGCCCCGACGATTATTGGGGTTACCAGCAGTTGAAGCGCAACGTCCCCAAGGGGATGCTGGTGACGACCGGCGAGCATGAGGCGACCCGATGGGGTTTCCGCATGTTGCTGGAAATGGATTGCTGCGACATCATCCAGCCCGATGTCGGCTGGTGCGGCGGCGTGACCGAATTGCTCAAGATCAGCGCGCTGGCGGACGCCCATGGCAAGATGGTCGTGCCGCATGGTTCATCAGTCTATTCCTATCATTTCGTCATCACGCGCCACAATTCGCCCTTCGCCGAATTCCTGATGATGCATCCGGGGCCGACCGAGGTGGTGCCGATGTTCCATCCGCAACTGATCGGCGAGCCGGTGCCGGAAAATGGCCGGTTGAAGGCCAGTGCGCTGGATGCGCCCGGCTTCGGCGTCGAACTGAACCGCGATATCGCGATGCACCGCCCTTATAGTCATTGATTGCCAGAGAGAGACTGATCCCATGAAATTTTGCCGTTTTGGTCCGCGTGGCCAGGAAAAGCCCGGTATCGTCGATGCCGATGGCAACATCCGCGACCTGTCGGGCGTGGTCGCCGACCTGACCGTCGAGACGCTGGCCGCTGCCAAGGCGGCCGATGTCGCTTCGCTGCCGATCGTGGAGGGGACGCCGCGCTATGGCGTGCCATTGAAGGGCGTGGGTAAGATCGTCGCCATTGGTTTGAATTATGAGGACCATGCGATCGAATCCAACCTGCCGATCCCGTCCGAACCGATGATGTTCATGAAGGCGCTGTCGTCGTTCAACGGGCCGAATGATGAAGTGATGCTGCCCAAGGGGGCGACTCATGGCGACTGGGAAGTCGAACTGGGCGTCATCATCGGTGAAACCTGCCGCTTCGTGTCGGAAGAGGACGCGCTGTCGAAGGTTGCGGGCTATACTTTGGTCAACGACGTGTCCGAACGCTTCAACCAGAAGCAGCGCGGCACGCAGTGGAGCAAGGGCAAGGGGCATGACACATTCTGCCCGACTGGTCCCTGGCTGGTGACGCCCGACGAAGTGGGCGAACCCCAGGATCTGGACATGTATCTGGACCTGAACGGCGACCGGATGCAGACCGGCAATACGAAGACCATGATCTTCAACGTCGCGCAGCTGATTTCCTATGTCAGCGAATATATCACGCTGTATCCGGGTGACCTGATGATCACCGGCACCCCGCCGGGCGTGGGCGAAGGCAAGAAGCCGACCGCCATTTACCTCAAGGCCGGTGACGTCATGGAACTGGGCATCGCCAAGCTGGGCGTGCAGACGCAGAATGTCGTGGAATGGCGGCATCTGGGCGACGAGGTGCTGGGATGAGCATTTTTGCAGGACGCTATGACGGGCGCTGCGCCATTGTTACGGGTGGCGCGTCGGGGCTGGGCAAAATGGTGGCCGCGCGGATCGTCGCGGAAGGCGGCAAGGTGGTGCTGTGGGACGTGAACCCGCAAGCGCTGGCGGCCGCCGGGGATGAGGTTGGCGCGAGCGCCGTAGCCGCGCTGGACGTGTCCGATCAGGCGGCGGTGGAAGAAGCGGCCAAGGCCAGCGCCGACGCGCTGGGCAAGATCGACATTCTCGTCTGTTCGGCCGGGATCACCGGCGCGACCGCGAGCGTATGGGACTATCCGCTCGATAGCTGGCAGCGGGTCATCGACATCAACCTGAACGGCCTGTTCTACTGCAACCGGGCAGTGGTGCCGTACATGCTGGAAAATGGCTATGGGCGGATCGTCAATCTCGCTTCGGTCGCTGGCAAGGAGGGCAACCCCAATGCGTCGGCCTATTCCGCGAGCAAGGCGGGCGTGATCGGCCTGACCAAGAGCCTGGGCAAGGAGCTGGCGGGCAAGGGCGTGATTGCCAATGCGCTGACTCCCGCGACCTTCGAAAGCCCGATTCTGGCGCAACTGCCCCAGAGCCAGGTCGATTATATGCGATCCAAAATCCCCATGGGCCGTCTGGGCGAAGTCAGCGAATCCGCCGCGATGGTGTGCTTCATGGCGAGCGAGGAGTGCAGCTTCACCACCGCGTCGACATTCGACACGTCGGGTGGGCGCACGACCTTTTAAGCAAAGTTGCGCGGCGCAACTGGCCATCCAAGAGCCGGAGCGCCGCTTTCCCATGGGAGAGGACGGGCATGATTCCCTTTGTCGATGCGCATATCCATTTGTGGGATCTGGCGCATATTCGCTACGACTGGCTCAGCCCGCCCTTTGCCGAGGATGGGCCGAACGGTAGCGTCGAGGCCATTGCGCGCAACTATGGCGTGGCCGATTATCGCGCGGACCTGACCCGGTGGAATGTCGTCGGCGCAGTGCATGTCGATGCGGGTGCGGCGGCGGAAAGCGCGTTGCGGGAAACCCAATGGCTCGACGGGCTGGCCGCGATCGAGGGGCTGCCCACGGCCATGGTCGCCTTTGCCGCGCTGAACGACCCGGATGTCGATGCGCTGCTGGCCGCGCAGGCCGCGCACCCCCGCGTCAAGGGCATCCGCCATATCGTCAACTGGCATGGCGATCCCAGACGCAGCTATACGCCCGCCGACCTGACCGTCGATCCGCAATGGCAGGCGGGCTATGGCTTGCTGGCGAAACATAAATTGTCCTTCGACCTGCAATGCTATCCGGGGCAGATGCCGGGGCTGGTGCCGTTGATCGAACGGCATCCCGACATTCCGGTCATCATCAACCATATCGGTATGCCGGTGCTGACCGACCCGCAGGGGATCGACGATTGGCGGCGGGGCATGGCTGCGCTCGCCGCGCTGCCGCATGTCGCAGTCAAGCTGTCGGGCATGGGCTTTATCCGGCGCGACTGGAGCCGCGAGAATATCGCCTCCTTCATTCGCGAGACGATCGACCTGTTCGGCGTCGAACGCTGCATGTTCGCCAGCGACACGCCGACCGACAAGCTGTTTGGGCCAATCGACCGCTATATGGAAGCCTATCACGCCATCGTCGCGGACCTGCCGGAAACGGACCGCCGCGCGCTCTTTGCGGGCAACGCCAATCGCCTCTATCGTCTGGGAATTGATCTATGATCGGCAATCCACTGCTCGGCGTGTTGTTTCACTGGCTGGGGGGGCTGGCGTCGGCCAGTTTCTACGTCCCCTATCGCGGGGTGAAACGGTGGAACTGGGAGATTTTCTGGCTGACCGGGGGGATATTTTCCTGGGTCATCGCGCCTTGGTTCTTTGCGTCGGTGCAGACCCATGACCTGATGGGCGTGATGCGTCAGGTGCCGGGCAGCGTCGTGGGCTGGTGCGTGTTTTTCGGTTTCCTGTGGGGTTTTGGCGGGCTGACCTATGGGTTGACGATGCGCTATCTGGGGCTGTCGCTGGGCATGGCGGTGGTGCTCGGCCTGTGTACCGTGTTCGGCACGCTGATCCCGCCGATCGTCGATGGCAGTTTCATGACGGAGATTGCCGGGACGCTGCACGGGCAGATCGTGCTGCTGGGGCTGGCGGTCACGGTGCTGGGCATCGTCGTCGTTGCGATGGCGGGCGCGCGCAAGGATGCGGCGCTGTCGGCGGAGCAGAAGGCGGCAGCGGTCGCGGAATTTGATTTCAAAAAGGGCATCGCCGTCGCCATCTTTTCCGGCATCATGTCGTCCTGCTTCGCCTTCGGGCTGGCGGCGGGCGAGCCGGTCAAGGCGCTGTCCGCCGCCGCTGGCACCGGGCCTCTGTGGACCGGGCTGCCCACCCTGTGCCTCGTCATGTTCGGCGGCCTTGTCACCAATACGCTGTGGTGCGGCTGGTTGATCGTCAAGAACAGGTCGGCGGGGCAATGGGTCGGTGCGGTCGATAGCGACGGCAAGCGCCCGGCGCTGCTGCCCAATTTCCTGCTGTGCGCGGTGGCGGGGACGGCCTGGTATTTCCAGTTCTTCTTCTACACGATGGGCGAAAGCCAGATGGGCCGTTTCGGCTTTTCCAGCTGGACGCTGCATATGGCCTCCATCATCATCTTCGGCACCTGCTGGGGCTTTGCGTTCAGGGAGTGGAAGGATGCCGCGCCTGCCGTGCGGCGGATGGTGTGGAGCGGGGTGGCGCTGCTCATCTTCGCTACGCTGATCATCGGCTATGGCAACAAGCTCGCATGATCCTGCGCATATTGACCGCGCTGGCGCTGGCGTTTGCCGTGCCGGTCGTGGCAGAGGCACCGCTGCTGACCTCGCATCTGCGCATTCATGATCCCTGGGTCGTCGCCGATAGCGACAACCAGACATATTGGCTGTTCAGCCGTAACGATCCGGTAGTGACGGGCGACAAAAGGCTGGGCATCATGGCCTATGCCAGCCGTGACCTGGCCCATTGGGGCAAGCCGCGCGTCGTCTTTACCTTGCCCGACGGCATTTGGGCCAAGGATGGCGCATGGGCACCCGAAGTGCATCGGTGGAAGGGGCGCTGGCACTTGCTGGCGACGTTCCACAATGAAGGCGCGGCGATTGCGAGGAATGGCAAGCGCCCGACCTATCGACGCACCACATTGCTGGCGGTGTCGGACCGGCTTGATGGCCCCTACAGGCTGGTGCGTGGCGGCGCACCGATCGCGCCAGCCAATGACATGACGCTGGATGGGACGTTACATGTCGATGCGGCGGGCAAGCCGTGGCTGGTCTATGCCCATGAGTGGATGCAGACCGGCACCGGCACAATCGAGGCCATACCGCTGAAGGATGATCTGTCGTCCGCCGGGCCGCCGCGCCTGCTGTTCCGCGCCGATGAGGCGAACTGGGTGGTGGGGCAGAAACAGCCCGAAGGCGATACCGTCCATGTCACTGATGGCCCCGAACTGTTCCGCACGAAAAGCGGCACGCTGCTGATGCTATGGTCCAGCTATGGCAAGGATGGCTATGTCCAGGCGCAGGCGCGATCAAAGTCCGGCACGTTAGCGGGACCATGGGAGCAACTGGGTCCGCTGGTCGAGCGGGACAGCGGGCATGGCATGATGTTTCGCGCATTTGACGGGCGGTTGATGATGGTCGTGCATCGGCCGTTCAAGCGAGCGCTGGCGAAATTTTACGAGATGCGAGACGCGGGCGACCGGGTGGAGGTGATGCGCGAAGCGGTGGAACTGGACGGGGAAGCCTATCCTACTCATGGCTGCCCGATGGGAGTGCAGGATGCTGGGTGCTGACAGGATGTGGCCGCTGCATGGCGCGGCGGCGGGCGCATTCACGCTGGCTGACGATGCGGCAGCGCCCGACCAGGCAGTCGTTACCGCCGTGGCGCAGCCGGTGCTGCTGGGCTTTGCGCCGCAACGGCCCAATGGCCGGGCGATGCTGGTGCTGGGCGGGGGCGGCTATGTCGCGCTGATGGCGGGGCGCGAAGGGGTGCAGGTGGCGCGGTGGCTCAATGCGCTGGGCTATTATGCGTTCGTGCTGATCCACCGCTTTCCCGATGCGGACAATGGCCCGTCCGCGCCGCTGAACGATGCGCTGGCGGCGATGGCGCTGGCGCGGGCGAGCGGGTTGGCCGACAAAGGGCTGGGTGTGGTCGGCCTGTCGTCGGGTGGGCATCTGGCCGCCTGTCTGGCGGCGGAATATCCCCCCGCATGGGGGCAGGCCGCGCCGCAGCGACCCGATGTGCTGGTGGTCGGCTATGCGCCCATTTCCACCAATGCGTGGGGGCGCACGATCATCGCCGACAAGCCGCCGCTGCCGCCGGTGGAAAAACAGGCGCTTTATGACGCATTGCAGCCCGATGCGCAGTTGCTGCCTGCGCCGCCGCCCGCCTTCATCGTCTATGCGGGCAATGACCCGGTGGTGCCAGTGGACAATGCGGATCGGCTGGCCCTGGCGTTGAGGGCGGCCGGCGGATCGGTCGAACTGCATGTGTTCGCCGATGCGCCGCATGGCTTTGCGCTGGATACGCCGGGCCTGCCGGTGTCGGTCTGGCCGACCTTATGCGAAGGCTGGTTGCGGCAGGTCGGTTTTCTCTAAATCCTCAATGCCGGGCAGGCACCGCGTCGGACTGGCGGCGGATGAGTTGATAGTCCAGCTTTACCCGGCCGAGGGTCGTTGCGTCGGCACCTTCGTCCTGATTGCGGAAACGCATGGCGAGCAGGCCGATCGCCTCGCGGCTCATGTCGCGGATCGGCTGGCGGATGGTGGTGAGCGCGGGCCAGATCGCGCTGGCGAGCGGGGTGTCGTCAAAGCCGCAGATGGTGATTTGCGCGGGTACGTTGATGGACCGTTGATGCGCGACGGCAATGGCGGCGGCGGCCATATCGTCATTGCAGGCGAAGATGGCGGTGGGCCGGTCCGCCATGCTCATCAACCGTTCGGCCGCGTCCATGCCGGACCGATAGGTAAAATCGCCCGGCGCGATCCAGCTTTCGTCCACGGCGATGCCATGGTCGGCCAGGCAATCGCGAAACCCCTGCAAGCGGCGGGCGCTGGCGCGGTGACGGGGGTTGCCCTGAATGAAGCCGATGCGGCGATGGCCCAGGTCGATCAGGTGGCGAGTCAGGTCGTGGGCGGCATGGCGATCGTCTATACCCACGGCCAGCGTGCCGGGCATGTCCTGATCGGGCGCGAGGCGGACGACTTCGATGTCGCGCGCGCGCAGCAGATCGACCAGTTCCGTCCAGTCGCACAAGGGCGGCGGCATGATGACGCCCGCGACATGGGCATGGGCGACCTGATCGGCGATTTCCTGCGCAAAGGCGCCCGGTGCGCATTGTTCGACCACCAGATGGAGGTGACGCTGGGGCGCTTCGCCCATCGCGCCCAGCAGCAATTCGCCCAGATAGGCCGATGTCGTGGAATTGCTGTGGAGCAAAGCCACGCGCCGGTCGGCATTGCCCGCCAGCGCGCGGGCGGAAGCGTTGGGGATATAGCCGAGTGCAGCGACGGCCTGTTCCACTGCCTGCTTCGCCTTGGCGCTGACCGGCCCCTTGCCATTGACGGCGCGCGACGCGGTCATCACCGAAACGCCCGCGCGGGCGGCGACTTCGCGGATGGTGGGCGGCTTTTTCCGGTCGTTGCTCTGCATCGCCGATGGTCCTAGCCGCTTTTGCGCGCCAGAACCATCAGGGTTTCAGGCGCAAGGGTTTCAGGCGCGAGGGTTTCAGGCGCACTGGCACCGGGGCATTGCGATCGACGGTGATGACGCCGTCCTTTTCCTGCAACTGCGCGATCTGGAGGACGCTGCGCCGTTTCCAGTCGGGGTTGGTGCGGGCGGCATCCTCCCCATCCTGATGCACGAAATAGAGGATATAGGCGCGTGGCCCCGCAACGATGATGTCGGGATGCTGGCCCTTGGCGCGGTCGGTGGGGTGGGTGCCGGGCGTGTCGAGGATGTGGCCGGACTGGGTCGTCCACGCGGTGCCATCATCGGAGCGCATGACCAGCAACCCCTTCCATGCGTCGGAAATGAGCCACCAGCGGCCCTTCCAGCGGAACGCCTTTGGCCCTTCGCCCGGCGTGTCGGTCAGGCGTTTGCCCACCGTCCAGTGGATCAGGTCGGCGCTGTCGGCAGTGACGATCGCCTTGTTCTGCCGCTCGTCATTGAAGAAGAGGCGATAGCCGCCTTTAGGCAGTGCGATTACGCTGGCGTCGATCACCCGGTCGGAGCCGAGGTCGAGCCGGTCGCCACAGGTCCAGTTTTCAAGGTCCGGGCTGGTCAGGTGGACGATGAAGCGCGGCGCGTTCCAGTCGCGGAACACCCCCGGTACGACGGTCAGCCACATATGCCACTGGCCCGCCAGATACTGGACTTCGGGCGCCCAGAGCGTGTCGCCGGTGCAGCTTTTGGGAATATTGGCGGTGCCGCCATAGGTCCAGTGCGCGCCATCCTTCGACCGGGCGGTGCCAATCGCAGTGCCATGGACCCAGCGGACGTCCTTCGCATCCTCTTGCGGCAGGTCGGCGCGGCGGTTGGTGTAGAACATCACCCATTCACGGGCCTTGCTGTCATAGACGGTAGAGGCGTCGGCCGCGCCGTCATGCACCGGATCGCGGAACAGCGGTTTGGGTGCGACCGGCGCGCTGGCGGCGGCGAGCAGGAGCAGCGTAGCGATCATCGGAACAGCCGCAGGTCGAAAGTGGCGGCCATGGCGGCGAAGCCCGCATCATTGGGGTGAAGCGCGTCGCCCACATCATAGAGCCTGGCCATGCGCGCGGCGTCGACGGGATCGGCGATGGCCTTGGCAAGGTCGACCAAGCCGTCGGCCTCTTTGGTCGTGCGGATCCAGTTATTGACCGCGACACGTACCGCTTCGCCCGGTTCGCTCCAATAGCCTGCGCCCTTATAAGGCAGGATGGTGGCGAGGATGACCTTCACCCCATTGCCATGGGCGCGGGCGATCATCTGGCGATAGGCGCCGATCAGCTCTTGCGCGGTGGGCAGCGGGCGTTGCTGGGCGTGGGCCGAACCGATGTCATTGACCCCTTCGAGGATGACGACATGGCTGACGCCCGGCACGGCCAGCACGTCGCTGTCGAAACGGGCGAGCGCATTATAGCCGTCGCCTTCGGACAGCAGGCGATTGGCGCTGATCCCGGCATTGGCGATGGCGACATTTTTGCGGCCTGCTTTCTGAAAGCGTTCGGCCAGCAGGTCGGGCCAGCGGCGGTTGCTGTCGGGGGTGGCGCGCACGCCGTCAGTGATGGAATCGCCCAGCATGACGATGGTCGGCGCGGGCTTGGCGGATTCCACTTCGATGGCGGATAGGATCAGGCGCGGGGCAATGGTGGTGGCCCCGGTCAGAACCGGCGCACTGGTCTGGTCGCCCGGCGCGATCCAGTTGGTCGCGGCAGAATAGGCGTGGACGGTAGGAGTTGCTGCCCCCTGTGGCAAATGGATGCTGACGGTCAGGCGCGTGAGCGCTGGACCGGCAGGTCGATGGGGTCGCTCAGCAAGGGCGCGCGGGCGGGCAGAGTCGCGCCCTGTACGCGGTTGAACGCGACGATCCGGTCGGTGCCGGGCAGGATCGCGCCGTCCGCCCCCGCCAGCGCGACATGGACCGCGCCGATGGTCAGCGGCTCGTTCGCCATTTCGTTGGAGAGGCGCAGGCGGATGCGCTGGCCGCCGCTGGAAATACGCACGACCTGGCGGATGGTGCGGTCGGTCAGGTCCGGGCGTTTGTCGGCGGGCGCTTTCCACGCCAGCGGCGCGGCCATCCAGCTGCGCGACCAATGCTGCGCGGTGGCGGGGGTGGTGGCAAGCGCAAGGGCGGTCAGGAGCAGGACGGGACGCATAGCACTTCCTTCGATTATCGTGCGACCGGGTTGTTGCCCCACAGCTGGTCATAGCGCCAGCCCGACAGATCCTCGACGATGCGGCCTGCCTGTGCGCTGGTGGGGGTGCGCGCGCCGCTGCGCAGATGTTCGATTTCCGCCATCAGCACGCCGTGGGTGGCGGGGCTGAGGCGGAAACGGGTGGAAACCAGGATGCCAAAGCCCAGCATCCCGACCGTGCCGATGCCCAGCAGCAGCGCGATGGTGTGGATCGCGCCGTCGCTTTGCACCGGCGCGCCCGATACGAAGCCGCCCGCCTGCATCAGGAAGCCGACACCCGCGACGGCGGCGGCCTGCGTCGCCTTGCGCACGAAGGTCATGACACCGGCAAAGCTGCCCTCGCGCCGCTGGCCAGTGACGATTTCGTCCACATCGGCCATATAATTATAGGTCGCCCAAGGGATATAGTTAAGCGCGCCCCGGCCCAGACCCGCCAATATGATGGGCAGCCAGATCATGCCGCTGCTGGCGGGAATATCCAGCGCCCACAGGCTGATGAGCGTCAATGCGCCGCCTGCGAAGCTGGCCGCCGCGACCTGATAGGCGCGGGACGGGGATGCGCGCAGGGCCAGGTTGATGGCGATGATGACCGCCACGAACTGGACGATATACATGGTGCCGAGCAGGCCCGACGCGACTGCCATCGACCCGCCCAGCGCGAAGATGACGAAGAAGGTGAAGGCGGCGTTGAAAATATCCTGGCTGATATAGCCGCCCAGATACATGCCCAGATGCAGGCGAAATGCGCGGATACGCATGGTGGAAAAGAGGTTGCGATACAGCGCCTTGAACGCCTGCCCCGCGCCGCCGGACGATGCTTCCTGCGCTGCAACCGCTGTGCCGGGCATGTGCCGTTCCCAACTGAACAGATAGAGCAGACCCGCCGTCACCATGAACAGGATGGCGAAGATGATGCCCATGTAGAAAAATGTGTCGGCGCTGTCGCGGCCCAGCGTGGTTATCAGCCAGAGCGGCAGGAAACCGGCGAGGATGGCCGACGCCTGTCCGAACAGGATGCGCGCGCCTGCAAATTTCGCCTTGGTCCTGTAGTCGGACGACATTTCGGCGGCCAGCGTTTCGAACGGGATGATCTCCATCGCGTAGACCAGTTCGAACAGCACATAGCTGACCAGATAGTACCAGAATGTCTGCCCCGGCAGCCACATCAGCGCGAAACTGGGCAGCAGGGGAATGGCGGCGAGGATGAAGAAGCGGCGGCGGCCGAAGCGTTGGCCAAGCCGGGTGCGGCCGAAATGGTCGGAAATATAGCCGATCATCGGCGAGGCGAAAGCATCGAGGATGCGCGCGACCGCGAAGATGGTCGCTGCCTGACCCGCCGACAGTCCGCAAAACTGGGTGTAGAAGATAAGCACCCAGCCGGAAATGACCGCCATCGACCCCGCGCCCAGCACGTCGTTGGAGCCGTAGGCGAGGTAGTTTTGCAGGCGGACGGGCCGGATAGGCGCTGTTTCGGGCATGTTCGGCTCCTCCGCCATTTTATCGTTCTCGTCCCCGGACGGCGACGGTCCTTCCACGAATCCGCCGCCGTCCAAGCTATTGCCTGCGTCAGATATAGCTGCGCAGAAATTCGCCCAGCGCGCAGATGGCCAGGCTCTGGCCATAGGGCATGGATGTCAGGGCAATGTCCTTGTAGAATTGCTGGGTGTCGCCCATCGCCGTGCCGAAGCTGACCTGCTGCAATTCGCCCGCGTCGTCGATATTGGCCAGCACGCCGCGCACGGCCTTGATGCCGACGGCTTCATAGTGCCGTGGCAGATAGCCCTTTCGCACGGCCTTGAGGATACCATAGGCAAAACCTGCGGTCGCCGACGCTTCCAGATAGCTGGACGGGTCCATGATCAGCGTATGCCACAGGCCGGTGTCGGCATCCTGCGTTTCGCTCAGCGTTTTCACCTGCGCGGCGAGCGTATCGATCAGGAAGGTGCGGAACGCATCGCCATGAGGCAGGTCGAGAATCTCGATGATCTCTGGGATCGCGATCGTCACCCAGCAATTGCCGCGCGCCCACAGCGCTTCGGCGAAATTGTGGCGGCCGTTGAAATCCCAGCCGTGGAACCACAGGCCGGTCTTGGTATCGAACAGATATTTGATGTGGATGAGGAATTGCCGTTTGGCTTCCTCGACATAGGCGGGGCGGTTCAGCAGCAGGCCGATCTTGGCCAGCGGCAGCACCGACATCATCAGCGTGTCGTCCCACATTTCGCCCGGATTTTCGTCATTATAGACGATATGCTGGAAGCCGCCTTCCTCCGTCTTGGGCAGGCCGTCGGGGGCCATCAGCCATTCGGCCCAGCTGTCGAGATAGGGGATGTAGCGCGGATCCGGCTCATGCTCATACAGATAGGCGAGCGTGATGAACGGGGCCATTGTGTTGATATTCTTGGTCGGCGTGCCTTCGGCAAAGCGATCCTCGAACCATTGCTTGATGATCGCCAGCGCCTTGGCATCGCCGGTCTGCTCATAATAGCGCCACATGCCGAACAGGCCCACGCCATGGGTCCATTCCCACCCGGCCCAGCCCTTGGTGTCGATGATGCGGCCATCGTCCAGATGGAGCAGGAATTCGCCTGTCTCATCCTTGATATTGACGAGATTGTCCATCAGCCGGTCGATGGCATCGACCACCTGGGGCCGGGGGATGTCATGATGGGTAGCGGCCACTTACTGTGTCTCCTTAAGGTCTGATGGTGCGTTTGGCGCGGTAACCATCTGCACTGGCAGACCGCCTTTCACGGAATGAAGGGTGACGAGGCGCACGCTTTCGAGCGCATCGCCGGGCTGGCCGTCGGACGTGACGGCCAGCGCGATATGGTTGCGGCCCCGATGGTTGAGGATGCCTTCGGGGATGGGGAAGGTGCGTTGCGGGCCGACATGGGCGACGAATTGCCCCATGTTCCAGCCGTTGACGAAGATCAGCACGCGGTAGCGCACCGGCGAGCGCGGCGTGGCGGGGTCGCCGAAGCTGAGGCCGATGGTAGCGTCCTGCCCCTTTGGCACATTGAGCGCGAATTGGGTGCGATACCAGCTTGTCCCGGCGTCGATTTGCGCGGCGGGGATGGTCGTTTTCGTCCAGCCTGCACCGTTGAAGCCGGGCAGGTGCCAGCCCATCCGCTCGCCATATTGGCCACCATTATTGGCGGGGCCGCGCACCGGATCGGGCAGGGTTTCGCCGCCCCGCTTGCCCTGAATCTTCCACGCGACGGGGATGGTGAAGCTGCGCCCGCCGGGCGCTTCGAGTGAGGCCGATATCAGCCCGCGTGCTTCCTTGTGGAAATCGTCGCTGTCCAGATCCCAGTTATGGCCATTGTTGCGGACCATGACGGACAGGACATGGTCGCCCGATTGCGCGCTGGCAGGCAGGGCGAATTTGGCGGTGCCGGTGGTGATCGGGCGGGGCAGGCCGGACGGTGTTTCCGCTTCGCCGACGAACTGCCCGTCGACCCACGCCTGCACCAGCCCCGCGCCGCCCGCGCCATAATAGAGCGAGAGCGTTTTTGCGTCGGGCGTGCCGGTGAAGCGGCCGCGATACCATACATCGCCATCATGAAAGCCATAAGCGTCCATGCCCATGTTCGGCTGGCCATCGGGGCGGGCGGTGATGCTGGCGCTGGGGCGGTTGTCGATCGCCTGCCAGGCGCGGTCGTTGAAAGCCGGGTCTGTTTCGGGCGATCCCTTGGCCATGCGCCAGTCGGTAAGGGCTGGCAGGGCAATCGCGGCGGGACCGGATAGCGATTGGGTGGCGACAAAGCTGCCTGCCGGGGTGGCGCGGGTGGCGACTTTCGCGCCGTTCCATGTGATGGCGCGGATCGCGGATGGCGCGAAGATTTCGAGCGGTTCGGGCGCGGCAGTGTCGCCGGTCAGCGCCAGCGTGCTGCCCTTCGCCACCGCGCTGCGGACGAGGGTGGGACCACGCACCAGCGCATCGCCCTGCCGCCAATAACGTGCGCCCTCGGCCTCATCAGCCAGAATCAGGGTGAGCGGGGGACGCCCGCCGCCCGTGATCCGCAGCACGGCGCGACGCTGATGCGCGTAGCGGAGTGTGAGGTCGCCTTTTGCGGCGTCGAACGCGCTGCTCGCCTGTCCTTCCAGCACGGTGACGGTCGGCGCGACGCTGTAACGCAGCACGGTTTCGCCCGCTTCCCCGGCGCGGCCATAGAGCAGGATCAGGTCGCCCTTGTCCTGCCGCTGCGCCGATTGCAGTTCGGACGTCGAATAAACCAGCCGCTGCCCTCCCAACGTAACGCCCGCGACCAGCCATTTCGCGTCGAAGTCATTGAGCTGCATCGGCACGGTGTAGCGGCCATCGGGCAGGTCGGCGGTGAAGCGGAAAGCATCGTTCGTCTGCCCGTTGGACGGCTTGTGCGTGACCATCAGGAAGCGGGCGTCGCTTTCGGGGCTTTTATTGTGATAAATCTGGATGTTGGGCGATGAAATCTCGACCGGCCCGGCGGGGATCATGCCCGCCAGATCGGGGACGGACGCGATCAGCCCGCCCAACTGCTTCATTTCCAGCGCCTTTTCGCGCAGCACGCGCGGTTCGGAAATGGCTGCGCCATAATCGTAGCTGCTGAACACCACCGGGGCGGGCAACCAGCCCCAGCTGGTGCCGCCATAGGTCATGTAGAAGCTCTGGATGCCGATGCCATTGGCCAGGTTCGTGCCATAGAATACCCGCTGGAACCGCTTGCCGCGCTGGATCGCGTTGCAGTCATAGCCGCCGTTCGACCCCCAATAATCGAACCAGCCGCCGCCAAATTCGGCCAGGAAGCCCGGCGTGTTGGGGCTGGCGGATGCGCCGCCCTTTGCCCCGCCGGGACCATAATAGCCCCAGTCGGGCGCGGCGACGTCGCGGGTCGGCTGGCCCTGCACGGTGCAGGTGCCGCCGGGATAGCCGTCAAACGCATACATGTCGTTCGGGCCGGGAACGACATTGGTGATCTTGGAGGATTCGGGCGTCCAGTAACCGTTGCGACCCTGATCATTGTGGAACAGCGGCACGGTGATGCCGTCGGCGCGGGCTTTGGTGGCCAGATGATCCATATAGCGGCGTTGCGACGGGGTGGTCAGCGCCAGTTCGTTTTCGATCTGGTGCAGGATGATACCATATTTGCGCTTCGGGTCGCTGTTGATCTGATGCCGGGCGATGATGGGGTTGATGCGGTCGAGCCATTCGTCCACCGCCGCGATATAGGCCGGGTCGTCGGTGCGGGCGCGGGCGCGCTGGTTGACCAGCCAGCCGGGGAAACCGCCGCGCGACAGTTCGGCGTTCACATAGGGACCGGCGCGGGTGATGACGTAAAGCCCCTCCTCCTCCGCCATGGTGAGCAGCCGGTCGATGTCGCGGATGCCGCTGAAATCATAGACGCCCTGTTTGGGGCTGTGATAGCCCCAGTCGAAATAGAGCGCGACGGTGTTGAAGCCACTCGCCTTCATCTTCTGCAATATGTCGCGCCACAGGTCGGGCGAGGGCAGGCGGAAGGGGTGGAACTCGCCGCCCCACACGACCAGCCGCTGGACATCGACCATCAAAGAGCGCGCGTCATAGGAGACGCGGCCGAACGTTTTGACCGGCGCGGTCAGGTTTGCGGTCGGCTTGGCGACCTGCGCCGTCACGGGCATGGCCAGCGCGGAACCGATCAACAGGGCAGGCAGGAGGGCGCGCATCGTTCGGCTCAATCCATGTGGAACAGCAGGGGGAGCGGCCATTCCCTGGGCCGATTGTCCGGCTCGACTTCCATCAACGGCGCCATATGCGCCCACCAGCGCTGCATCACCGGATGATCGGGCAGGGTGTCGCGCTGATTCGCGTCGGCCAGCGTCAGCACCGCGAACAGGCTGAGCGTATCCTCGTCCAGAAAGATCGAATAGTTGGAGATGCCCGATTGGGTCAGAAGCGCCGACAATTCGGGCCAGATGGCATCATGACGCGCGCGATATTCGTCGACGACGCCGGGCTTCAACTGCATCTTGAAGGCGTGAATGGCCACCCCGGCTCCCCCCTTATGAACCATATTATGGAACGCTTGACCTATATTTGGTAACATTGTCCCATATGTTCGTCAACGCCACAGCGGCGTGTTTCGCACGGAAATCGATTGCACATCTTCGATCATGAAGGGCGGGCGCTGGTCGGGGGTGCGGGTTTCCGCCGTGAAGCGGTCGATCGTCAGCCGATCCGCATGGCGCGCCCATAAAGCCCAGGCGGGCAGCACGCCGAACATGCTGGGTTCGGGGTAAGCGTCGGCCAGTTCGGCGGGCTGGCGCGCCGCGTCCGCCGCCGTGCCGCCGCCATCATAGGCCAGATGGATCGCGCGCAGCGTGACGTCGGTGATCGGATGGCCGGGCAGGCCCGCGATGGTCGCGGGGAAGCGATGGTCTATGCCGCGTGCGTCCATGTCGCTGATCATGACGTCACGGATCGCGCCGATGCCTGTGCCGTCCGGCCCGCGCCGCCGGTCGCCCAGCCGCAGGAAGATAGGCGCCGTGGTCACGTCGCGCATGGTCAGGCCGCGCGCGACGATATGTTCCATGACGCCACCATCGACCGTTTCCAGCGCCAGCCCCCGGCAGCGGGTGAAGCGGCAATCCTCGATACGGATGTTGCGATACCCGCCATTGCTTTCGGTGCCGAGTTTGATCCGGCCCGTCACCCGATCCTGATCGGGCGCAGTCTGCTGGCGGGTGGTGCGGGTGCCGTCGATCAGCGATCCCATGTCATAGCCCGACACGTCGCAGTCGCGGATCATTATGTCCTCCGCCGCGATGGCCGATCCCAGCGCGTGGCTGGATTTGACGACGATGCCATCGTCATTGGGGGAGTTCACCCGGCACCGTTCCACCACCACGTCGCGCACGCAGTCCAGGTCGATGCCGTCGCGGTCGGTGTCGATCGTCAGCCCGTCGATGCGCAAGGCCCGCGTGCCGGTGGCGAGAATCGCGAAATGCCCGCCTTTCAATATGGTGAAGCCCGACAGGCGAATGTTGCGGCCATTTTTGAGCGCAATCGCCTTGTTGCCCAGCCCGTCCATGGCGCGCGCGTCCGGTTCCAACTGGTCGATCTGCGCCTGCGTCATGGCCCGCATCGACAAGGGGCGCTCACCTGCCTGCTTCTTCCAGCGCGCGCCTGGTCCGTCGCGGGTCAGGCCGATACCATGGATCATGCCGGGACCGATGATCGCCACATCGGTCACATCGTCGCCCCAGATCAGGCTGTTGCGCCAATGGCTATGGCCGAAATCCTGATAGAGCTGGTCGATGCCACTTTCGGGCAGGTCGTAGCGCCCGGCATGGCGCGCGGGGTCCGCCGCTTCGATGACCGCACCTTGCGACAAGAGTAAGGTCACGCGGCTTTGCAGGCGGATCGAGAAGCACATATAACGCCCGCGCGGCAGGATGACGGTGCCGCCGCCTGCCAGCGATGCGGCGAGGATGGCAGCGTTGATCGCGCCGCTGTCGATCGTGACGCCATCGCCGCGCGCACCATGATCGCGCACATCGAAACGCCGCGCCGCATGGGCGGAGAAGGGGAGCGCGAGGGCTGCAAGCCCCAGCGTCAGGTCGCGGCGCGTCATGTCCATATCAGTTTCTGCCCCATATCAGTTTCCTAGGGGTCGCTGATCGCTGTGGATCAGGCTGGGGACGATGGCGGCCTGCGCGGCGGTTGGCGGGCGGTGGGGCATGAAGGGTGGCGCGGTCACATGCGGGGCCAGCGCGGATATGGTGTCGCGGATGCGCTGCGCCACCGCATTTGCCAGCAGCCATGCGCCGTAATTATTGTGATGCGTCTTGTCCCGGCCGCCATCGTTGAAGGCGCTTGGCGCGATAGCCGGTCCCAGCGCTTCATAGATTGTCCGGCTGTCGGCATTAAGGTCGATCAGCGGCACGGCTTCGTCGGCCGCCAGCTTGCGCACCGCCGCTGCATAATCGCCCACCGTATCGACAATCCGCCCGTGCGCATAGAAATTGCGCCGTTCGGGCGATGTCACCAGCACCGGATGCGCGCCGCGCCGCCGCGCCTCGGCGATATAGGCGCGCAGATAAGCGGGATAGGTCGTGTCGGGCGCGACATAGGTCTGCGGCCATTGCTGCTTCTGGTCGTTATGGCCGAACTGGATGAACAGCCAGTCGCCCGGCTTCATCGCGCCCAGCAGCTTGTCGAAGCGCAGCCCGGTGAGGAAGGATTTGAGCGTTTCGCCCGATTTGGCATGGTTGGCGACGGTGATGCCATCGTCCAGCAGCGCGGGCAGCATCTGCCCCCAACTGGCCGCCGGTTCGGCATATTGGTCGGTCACGGTGGAATCGCCCGCCAGAAAGAGGGTCGGGGCGTCGTCGGCGGGTTCCACCTGAATGGAACGAACGGCGGGCCGGCCCAGAAACTCCAGCGTCAGCTTGTCGTCCCAGCTATATTCGCGGGCATCGCGCGCGTCGATCCGCACCCGGTCGCCACCCGGCGCAGTGGCAGGCGGGGGCGTCAGCGCCGGGGTGCGGACATCGACCAGAAAGCGGCGCTCGACGCTTTGCCCTTTGTGCGTGGCGACATTGCGCAGCATCAGGCGGCGGGCTTCGGCCTTGACCGTAGTGTTGCCTGCCCGCTTTGCATCGCCCAGCTGCACGGTCACGCGATAACGGCCTTCGGGCAGGGCAATGGAATAGAGGAAGCCTGCGTCGCTGCTGCCCGGTTCCATCCCATGGCCGCCCTGTTCATAGGGCTGGGTACGGTCGGGCGATCCGGGCGACAGGTCGATCGTCTGCGCACCCGATGGGGCAGCGGCGGACAGCATCAGGGCGATGATGGCGCTGGACGGCATGATCGGGCAATCCGCAGCAAGAGACAAAGAGAAGGGGAGCGCCCCGGAAGCCGTGACGCTCCCCCCAAATATCCAACGCCCGTGCAGAGGCGTGTCGGATATAATCCCGTTAAATAGCCATATGATCCATATATCGGGATCATATGGCGCGTCAATCGCTTTTCCTCTTCCGCCCCGCATGATTTTGAACCATATATAAGGACGCAGTTGCACCATATAGAACGGGCCTGTGGGGAGAATGGGATGATGGGGATGCGCACGGCCGTGGCGATGCTGATCGCGCTGTGCATGGCCGCCCCTGTCGTATCGGCGCAAATGGCGACTGCCCCGCAAAGCTGGATCGACGCCACAACCGGCCACCGCATCGTGCGGATCAGCACGCAGCCGGGCAGCCTGTCGCTCTATTTCCACCAGAACAGCTATACGCCGCAGGGCGACGCGATGGTGATGACGACGCCCGACGGCATCGCGCGGGTGCGGCTGTCCGATTGGCGCGTGACGCCGCTGGTGCGCCGCGCGGACGCAAAGCTGCTGTTTGCGGGGCGAAGGACGCGCACAGCCTATTATAGCGTGCCGTGGGGCAAGGGCAGCGCGATCCATGCCGTCGATATCGACACCGGGCGCACCCGGCGCATCGCGCGGATCGACAGCGGGGCGATCGGTGCGATCAACAGCGACGAAACGCTGCTGCTGGGACAATGGGCGCAATCCGCGCCGCCGCTGCAACCGGGCGGGGAGGGCGCGCGTCCGGGTGAAACTGCCTTTGCCGCGACCGGGGCAGACGGGCAGCCTTTATCCTATGCCGATGCCAAGGAAGTGCGGCTGAACCAGCGGCTGGAAGCGCGGATTCCGATGGAAATCTTCACCATCGACATCCGCACCGGCGCGCGGCGGGTAGTAGTGGCGTCCACCGACTGGCTGAACCATGTCCAGTTTTCGCCGACTGACCCGACGCGCATCCTCTATTGCCATGAGGGGCCATGGCACCGGGTCGATCGCATCTGGACGATCCGCACCGATGGCAGCGACAAGCGGCTGGTTCACCAGCGGACGATGGCGATGGAAATTGCGGGGCATGAGTTTTTCTCGGCCGACGGCAAATGGGTCTGGTATGATCTGCAAACGCCACGCGGCGAAATATTCTGGCTGGCCGGGCTGGAACTGGCGACCGGCAAGCGCCGACAAATGGCAGTGCCGCGCGACCAATGGTCGGTCCACTATAGTCCCTCGCCCGATGGCGCGCATTTTTCCGGCGATGGCGGGGACGCGGAGATGGTCGCCCGCGCGCGGGACGGCAAATATCTCTACCGCTTCACCCCCCGGCCCATTCCCGATGTGGCGGGCATCCGCGCCGACAATGCCGATGCGCTGATTCAGCCATCGCGGCTGGAGGTGGAGAAGATCGTCGACCTGCGCGGCCATGATTACCGGCTGGAACCCAATGCCACCTTTACGCCCGACGGCCGCTGGCTGCTGTTCCGGTCGAACATGGAGGGCGCGACGCATGTCTATGCGGCGGAGGTGAAACGAACAGACGATTAGTCCCACAATATGGATCGTAAAATCACATGATGATTTTTCTGGCATTTGTCGGACAAGCGTTATAAGATGATACTTGAGTTCACATAGTGGGACATTTTGGGTGACAGCCAAGGGATTGGCGGCCCAGTGATAGGGGAGGATTATATGTTGCATACCGCCACCCGTACCGCGTTCGCGCGCCGCAGTTCGGCCATCGCGATCGCCACGACCATGCTGGTCGCCGCACCTGCGATCGCCCAAAGCGCCGCAGATCAGCCCGCAGCCGATCAGTCCGAAGCCGCCGACATCGTCGTCACCGGCTTCCGCGCCTCGCTCAACAGTGCGCTTGGCATGAAGCGCAACGAAGCGGCTGCGGTCGATTCGATCGTCGCCGAAGACATCGGCAAATTCCCCGACTCCAACCTGGCCGAATCGATGCAGCGCGTCCCCGGCGTGGCACTGGCGCGCGGCGATGGCGGCGAAGGCCGCAACATCTCCGTCCGTGGCCTTGGCGCAGGTTTCACCCGCGTCCGCATCAACGGTATGGAAGGCACGGCGCAGACCGGCGGTTCCGACATTTACGGCGCGGGCAATAATGGCCGCAGCTTCGACTTCAACGTGTTCCCGACCGAGATTTTCTCGGCCCTGTCGGTGCGCAAGACGCCCTCGGCCGATATCGAGGAAGGATCGCTGGGCGCGACGGTCGATCTGACCGCGCCCAAGCCGTTCGATCAGAAGGATGATTTCGTCCTCTCCATGACCGCGCGCGGTATTTACAACGAACTGTCCAAGAAGGTCGATCCGCGCGCATCGCTGCTGATTTCCAAGCAGTTTGGCGACAGCGGCTTCGGCATATTGGGTTCGGTCGCCTATCAGAAGCGCAACATCCGCGAAGTGGGCTATTCGGCGGTCGATCTGCTGTCGGCCAACACCAATGGCGGCTTCTGTTCGCCGCTCGGCTTTGCGCCGCAAAACCCGGCGACCAACGTGGCCAAGGGTGCCGACGCGGCCAATTGTTCCACGGGCAATCCGCGCACCGGATCGGTCGCTGCCTACAATACGATCCAGGGCCTGCGCCGCGCCGACCTGCCCAACACGCCGGGCAGCGGCGCATTCCTGCCGCGTATCCCGCGCTACCTCAACAGCGAACAGGATCAGGAACGGATCGGCGGGTCGCTGACGCTGCAATTCCAGCCCGACGACCAGACCGACATTTCGGTAGACTTCCTCTATTCCCGTTTCGAAGTGACGCGCCGCGACAATTATATCGCCGCCATCTCCTTCGCCCGTTCGGCCGCCAATAATGGCCAGCCGATGACGTCGGTGCGCGACATCACGTTCGACGCCAACGGATCGCTGGTTCAGGGCGTGTTCGACGGCGTCGATGTCCGTTCCGAAGGGCTGGTCGACAATTTCGTCTCGACCTTCAAACAGACCAACGTGAACTTCAAGCGGGTGCTGAACGACAGTCTGGAAGTCAGCGGCCTCGTCGGCTTCAACCGTTCGATCTGGGACGGCAAGAAGCGACTCCAGACGTTCATGGACGCCATCGACACCGACAATTTCTCGATCGACTTCCGCGATGGCGGCACGACGCCGGTGCTGGGCTTTGGCGTGGACGTCAGTAACCCTGCCAGCTTCACCTACGCCCCCGGCCTTGCCGATGGCACGGTGCTGGGCGGCTTTAGCTATCAGGGCAAGCCTTCCAAGAACACGACCGACAATCTGACCGCCGAAGCGAACCTGAAATGGACGCTTAGCCCGGCCTTCTCGATCCGCACCGGCGGGCAATATCGGCGCAGCGACTTCCTCTCCACTTTCCTGCGTCCCTTTAATGCCGACACGGTTGTGCGCGCGCTGCCCGCCGGCACGACGCTGGCCAGCATCACGCGCAACATCAGCGGCGTGGACAAACTGTGGGGCAATGGCGCGCCTGCCAGCTGGGCCGCGATCGACCCGGACAAATGGGCCAGCACCTTCGGCTTCGATTCGGTGCGCTATTGCGGCGTCGAATGTGGCGGCGGCCGCAGCCGGGTGCGCGAAGAAGTCACCAGCGGTTATGTGATGGCCAATTTCGACCTGGAGGACGCGATCGGCTTTGGCGTGCGCGGCGATGCGGGCGTGCGCTACGTCAAGACCGAAATGACGTCGTCGGGCTATGTCGCGGTGGCGCTGGCCAGTTCGCCTACCGGCCTGACCGGCCAGTTCGGTTCGGCCACAAACAATTATGACGACTGGCTGCCGTCCGCCAACATCGTGGTGGAACCGGTGCAGAACCTGCTGATCCGCTTTTCAGGTGCCAAAGTTCTGGCCCGTCCTGAACTCGGCCTGTTGACCCCCACCAGCGGCGTCAACCCGGTCACGCGCGTCGGCAACGTCAACAACCCGTTCCTGGACCCGATCCGCGCGACCACCTTCGACGTTGGCGTGGAATGGTATTTCCGCCCCGGATCGCTGCTCTCGGCTGCCTTCTTCTACAAGGATATCAAGAGCTTCGTTCAGAATGTGAACAGCCAGGTTCCATTTAGCGAGCTGGGCCTGCCCAACGCGCTGCTGGAAAACAGCAATACTCTGCCGTCCGAACTGTTCACTGTGTCGCAACCGTTCAACACGCCGGGCGGCCCGCTCAAGGGCTTCGAACTGAATGCGCAGATCCCTTTCACATTCTTCGACGGGTTCATCAGCAATTTCGGCCTGCTCGCCAACTTTACGCAGGTGACGTCGAAGATCGAATATATCCTCGCCAGCGTCGGCGGCGTGCCGACCGTGACGACCACGGCGGACCTTGTCGGCCTGTCGAAGCGGACGGCATCGGGCACGCTCTATTATGAGGATGAAAAGTTCAGCATCCGCACCACCGGCAATTTCCGCGACAAGTTCATTCGCGGCATCCCCGCTTCGCCGGGCAGCGATCTGGTCGGCAATGCCAAGACATTTTACATGGATGCCTCGGCTTCGCTCAACGTGACGGATCGCCTCAAGATCATCGTCGAGGCGCAGAACCTGACCGATGAACAGAACCGCCTCTATACCGACAGCAACCGTCAGGACACGCTGTTCGAAACCCGGATCGGCCGCACCTTCACCTTTGGCGTGACCTACCGGATGTAATTTCCCTCTCCCCCAAACTAAAGGGCGCGGCCACTGCGGTGACTGCGCCCTTATTGTTTCTGTGGTCGCGGGGACGGTTCAGCGTGGCCCGCTATAGCCCACCGCCGCGCTGATCAGTTCGGCCGACCGCATCACCTGTTCGGCCAGCGACGGGCGCAGGTCGTCGGTCAGATAATGGGCGGCACTGGCGATGGAGATGGCGATGGCGATCTGCCCCTTGGCGTCGCGGATCGGCGTGGCGATCGACCGCACGCCATCGCCCAGATCGCTGTCGTGCAACACTTCGCCGCGCGCCTTGTGACCCTGCATTTCCGTGACGAAGGCATCGACCTGCCGGGCCGTGGCCTTGCCGCCATGCGCCTGCGCATAAAGTTGCGCCCATGTCGCTTCGGCTTCGTCCAGCAGCAGCGCCTTGCCCAGGCCGGTTTCGGCGATCGGGCGGCGGTCGCCCGGCGCGGTTGCCACGCGCAGCCGCTGCGTCCCGGTCACCCGGTCGAGATGGCGGGAAAAATCGCCTTCGCGCTTGCCCACGAACACGCAAAATCCGGTGCGTTCGGACAGCAATTCCATGAAGGGGCGCGCAACGCGAACATAGTCGATCTGCTCGGTCGCCAGCACGCCCAGTTGCAGCAGCTTGGGACCAAGGGCAAAACCGTCGCGCGTCACGGTCAGATAGTTGCGCGACTTCAATGCCTGCACCAGCCGGTGCGCGGTCGTCTTGCTCATGCCCAGTTTGCGGGCCAGGTCAGCGGCGCGGATCGGCCCGTCGATCACTTCGTCCATGATGTCGAGCGCGCGCATCAGCGTCTGCGTCCCCTTGACGGTCTGTTCCGCTTTTTCGTCGCTGTCCTGCATCATCTTCTACCCGACAGGCATCCCATCATGTGGATGCGTTCCATATAGAGGAAGCATATCGGCCAATCGGGATGGATTGTCAGCTATTTTGTTGCTCGATCAAGAAAGCCCGCCGGTCGTCCTGACCGGCGGGCTTTGCTGTCATCATGCGCGGGGCATCATCAATATTGAATGGTCACCGTCACCGCGCGGCGATTCTGCGCCCAGGACGCTTCGTCGGACCCCAGGGCGGCCGGGCGTTCCTTGCCATAGCTGACGGTCGTGATCCGGCTGGAATCGATGCCGAGCGAGGCGAGATAGTTTTTCGCCGCATTCGCACGCCGTTCGCCCAGCGCGATATTATAGTCGCGGGTGCCGCGTTCGTCGGCATGGCCCTCCACCGTGACACGCACCTGCGGATTTTGTTGCAGCCATGCGGCCTGGCTCTGGAGCGTCGCCTGATCTTCCGCATCGACATCATATTGGTCCAGGCCAAAGAGGATGCGGTCGGACGATACCGATGCCATGAAATCTTCCTGGCTGCCCTTAACCGGCCCGGCGGGGGTAGAGGGACCGGCAGGAATGCTGGTTTCCGCGCCCGGCGCAGGTGGCAGTTCGGCCGGCGGCTTTTTGGAACAGGCCGCAAGCGCGATGATCGCGGTGGCGGCCAGCAAGGTCCGGGAAAGTTTCATGGCTGTCTCCTTCGATAGATGGGCTTGCCTCCGCCAAGGATGGCAAAAGGTCCGTGAAGTTCGTTACGCTGTCAAGACGACATAGTTCCGTATCAGGGCAACAACGGACCCCATGCCGGGTCGGAACCGCTCAATGGCGTGGGGATGCGCCGTTCGTTCACCCCGGTCAGGTCGACCTGCCACACCTGGCTGTTGCCGTCGCGGCCCGGCGTCGTGCGGAAAAATTGCAGCACGCGGCCATTGGGCGACCATGTGGGCTGTTCATCCTGCCAGCCATTGGTCAGCGTGCGTTCGTTGCCGCCGTCCGGGTTCATGACGGCAATCTTGAAATCGCCCGACATTTTGGTGAAGGCGATCAGGTCGCCGCGCGGCGACCATTCGGGCGTGGCATAACGCCCGCCGCCATGGCTGATCCGCCGCTGGTTGCTGCCATCGGCGTTCATGACATAAAGCTGCTGCCCGCCGGACCGATCGCTTTCGAAGATGATCCGGCTGCCGTCGGGCGAATAGCTGCCCCCCACGTCGATGCCCGGCGTCGTCGTCAGGCGCACGGGCGTGCCGCCATTGGCCGACACGCGATAAATGTCGGTATTGCCCGCGACCGCCATCGAAAATAGGATGTTGCGGCCATCGGGCGACCAGCGCGGCGCAAAGGTCGGATTGTTGCTTTCCGTCACCAGCGTCTGCTTCCCCGCGCCGATGTCATAGACATAGAGGCGCACCCGGCTGCCCAGATAGCTGACATAGAGGATCGACTTGTAATCGGGCGAAAAGCGCGGCGTCAGCGCCATCGATTGACCGTTGGTGATGAAGCGGTGGTTGGCCCCGTCCGAATCCATGATGGCGAGGCGCTTGACCCGCGCGCCCTTTGGCCCGCTTTCGGCGATATATGCGATGCGGCTGTCGAAAAAGGGGCTTTCGCCCGACAGGCGCGCATAGATGGCGTCGGCGCATTTATGCGCGGCCCGCCGCCAGTCGCGCGGGGCGACGACATAGCCCTGCCGGGTCAATTCCTGCTTGAGCGCTACGTCGTACAGGTAGCAGCCGACGGTAATGTCGGCTTCCCCGCCGGTGGTGCGCACGAACCCCTGCACCAGCGCCTGATAGGCGCCCCATTTGTCGAATTGGGGAAATGTGACTTCGGAAAAGGGGATTGCCGGCAACCCGCCCGGCCCGGACGGATCGAACAGGCCGGATCCTTTAAGGTCCGACGCGATCACTTCGGCGATCTTCCGGCCCAGTTCGGTGGCGGATCCTGCGGGGGTCGCCACATCCTGCTGCGCGGGCAGCGGCGGCACGGCGATTTTCAGGTTATCCGTCGCGCTATCGTCCGTCACGTCTACTGCAAGCTGTGCATGTGCGCTGGACGCCAGAGCCAGCAGAGCGCCGGCAATGAGCGCAGAAAACGAAAAACAGCTTCTCATTGCGATAGCCTTCTATCAAATCCGAGTGGTTCAAGAACGCGCCACTCATCATAAAATTGCGGAGGTAATTTGAAGGGAGAAGCCAGGCGAACGGCTTTGATCGCTTGTTCCGCGTGGAGTTTGGCCTGGGTCTTATTGCTCGCCGTGATGCCCGTCTGGCGCACGACCTCCGGGGTGCCGATCAATGAACCGTCTTTGGACAATTCGACGCGAAGCTCCGTGCGCAACAGTTCCGCATCGGCGCCGGTCGGTGCCTTCCAATGCGGCTTCAACTGACGGCGTATTTCGGAGTTCAATGCGGATTTCTGCGCCGGACCCATGGCGGCAGCGGGCGCAGGCGCAGGTGGACGACGCGGCGCGTCGGCATTGGTGTCGATGCCCTTGAGGAAATCATTGCCCAGCAGCGATCCCTTGGGCTTGTCCGCCTTGCCCTGGCCCGATGCGCGCGTGGGGGCGTCAGTCCTGGTCTTGGCAGGCGCTTTGGCGGCGGATTTTGCGGGGGCGGGGGCGGGGGCGGGCGCAGCGGCGGCGGGCTTTGGCTTGGCCGGGGTCGGCTTCGCTTTAGCCACGGGTTTTTCCGGCGCGGGCTTGGGTTTGGGCGCGACCTTGGCGACTTCCTTTTTGGGCGGGGCAGGCTTGGGCTTTGCCGGGGCGGGCTTGGCGACCTCCTTGGGCGGGGTCGGCTTTGGCACCGGCTTGGGTTGGGGCTTGGGCTGCGGCTTTGGCGGCGCAGGCACAGATTCGGGCGCAGGCTCCGGCAATATTTCCGGTTCAGGCGATGGCTTGGCATCCTGCGTCGGTCCCTGTTCCGGCGCGACGCTGGGCGGGGGGGGGGCGGCCGAGATTTTGGGCGCGGTCGATTGCAGCGCGACTTCGTCCACCATGGACACTTCCATTGGCGGGGTTTTCAGCTTCAACGGATTGGGCGTGGCCAGAAACCCGGCCGACAACAGCCCGAACAGCAGGACATGTCCCGCCGTTGCGACGCCAAGGCCGATCTTTTCCGCGCGCTCCATGCTCAAACCCTATGGTCCCTATTCTGAACTGTCGCTGTCCGCCGTATCGGGCGAGGACACCAGCGATACCTTGTTCAAACCCGCACGGTTCAATTCGGCCATCACGCGCATCACCCGGCCATAATCCAGTCCCTTGTCTGCGCGCAGGAAGATTTGCGGCGCTTGCGCCTTGCCCGCATTGGCCGCGACGATTTCAGCCAGACGGCCGGGCAGGTCGGCGTCGCCCACCGCATCTTCATCGACATAGGTCGCGCCATCGCGGTCGATCGACACGATCGTGGGCTTGGCGTCCTGGTCCAGCCCCTTGGCACGGGTTTCGGGCAGGTTCACAGGGACGCCGGTGACCAGCAGCGGCGCGGTGACCATGAAGATGATCAACAGCACCAGCATCACGTCGACCAGCGGCGTCACATTGATGTCGGCCATCGGCGCACGGCCACGGCCGCGCCGGGCGGAAGGGGGACCGGACATCGCCATTTACCGCTGCGCCTCCAGTTCGCGGCTCAGCGTCGAATAAAAACCGTCGGCAAAGCGCGACAGCCGTGATTCGAGGCGATTGATGCCATGGCTGAAGCGATTATAGGCAATGACCGCCGGAATGGCCGCGAACAGGCCGATGGCAGTCGCGAACAGCGCCTCGGCAATGCCCGGCGCAACGACGGCCAGCGAACTATTCTGTTCCGCCGCGATGGAGGTGAAAGCGCGCATGATGCCCCATACCGTGCCGAACAGGCCGACGAACGGCGCGACCGACCCGACCGTCGCCAAAATATTCAGCCGGTCGGACAGGCGATCCACCTCTGCCGCGATGGTGCTGGACAATATGGTGGACAGGCGATCGCGCGTGCCGTCGCGGTCGATCACTTTCTGCGCGGTCGAACGCCGCCATTCGGTGACGCCTGCCGCCATCACGCGGGCGGCGGCGAAATCGGCCTTGCCGCGCGCTTCGTAGAAACGGTCGATATCGTCCGCTTTCCAGAAATCCGCCTCGAACGTCTGGCTTTGTTTGCTGGATTTGCGCAGCGTCACCGAAAAACCGATGATGATCGCCCAGGTCCATATGCTGGCCAGCAACAGGCCCGCCATCACGCCCTTCACGACGATATCGGCCTGAAGGAACAAAGCGAGCGGGGAAATGGTGGCAGCTTGCGCGACCGCGCCGACATCTGGCAGGTTGAGGGTCATGGGTGGAAATCTTCCCCTTGGCAAAGGCGGCTGAAAATATCGGTCCAGGCTTTGGGCTGCCGCTGCGGGCGGCCCTGTGGCGACAGCCAGGCGACGGACACGGTGCCGTCGGTTATCTGTTCGGCGTCGCGCATGACTGATTGATGAATGGCGCATGTCGCTGCGCCCACTTGCGTCACCCGGCTGACGACCATCAGGTCGTCGTCCAGCCGGGCGGGGCGACGATAGCGGATCGCGACATCGGTAACGGCATAGGCACCCGCCCCGCCCTCATGGCTGGCACGCTGGTCGATGCCTGCGATGCGCAGCATGTCGGACCGGGCGCGCTCCATATAGCGCAGATAATTGGCGTGATAGACGACGCCCGACAGGTCGGTATCCTCAAAATAGATGCGCAGCGGGAAATGATGCACGGCGGCGATGAACCGTCCGGTCGCGGGCGCGAGGATTGGCAGAGAAACGGGCGGCGCAAAGGACATGGGCGGCTTTTAACCATGGTGTCGCGCCGTGGCAAAGGCGTAAAATGCGCGAGGCTTGCCAATCGGCCGCCTCTGGTTCCCGCTGCCATGCCGCGCTATGGGAATGCCAACGCAGCATGAAACAGGGGAAGGACAGGCATATGGGCGACATTCGCACGGTTGGAGTCATTGGCGCGGGGCAGATGGGCGCAGGCATTGCGCAGGTCGCAGCGCAAGCGGGCTATGCCGTCATCCTGTCCGACATTGACCTGCCCCGCGCGGAAAAGGGGCTGGCGGGCATCGCCAAACTGCTCGCCCGCAGCGTGGAGAAGGAAAAGATCACACAGGCCGACGCCGACGCGACCCTTGCCCGCATCACGCCGGTCGGCGACATCGCACCACTGGCCGAAGCGCAACTGGTGATCGAGGCCGCAACCGAGCGGGAGGAGGTCAAGCGCGCGATCTTCGCCAATGTCGGCAAGATCCTTGCCCCCGGCGCGATACTGGCGACCAACACATCATCCATCCCCATCACCCGGCTGGCGCAGGCCGCGCCGGACGCCGGGCGCTTTGTGGGGGTGCATTTCTTCAATCCCGTGCCGGTCATGGTGCTGGTAGAGGTTATTCGCGGCCTTGCCACCACGCCCGAAACGGTCGCGGCGGTGGAAGGTTTTGCCACGCGCATCGGCAAGACCACCGTCCACGCTTTCGACGCGCCGGGCTTTGTGGTCAACCGCATCCTGCTGCCGATGCTGAACGAAGCGGTGTTCGTGCTGGGGGAGGGCGTGGGCAGCGTCGTGGATATTGATCAGGGCTGTAAGCTTGGCCTCAACCACCCGATGGGTCCGCTGACATTGCTGGATTTCGTCGGCCTCGACACCGCGCTGGAAATCCTCAACGTTTTTCTCAGCACCACCGGCGACCCCAAATATCGCCCCGCCCCGCTGCTGGTCAAATATGTCGAGGCGGGCTGGTACGGCCGCAAGACCGGGCGCGGCTTCTACGACTATTCGGGCGCGGAACCCGTGCCGACGCGCTGATTCATGCTGGGCTGGGGGCGGCTTATCCCACCCCCAGCCCATGCTTTTTCATGCAATGGCGCAACTGGTCGTAGGTCAGGCCCAGCCCCTTGGCGGTCGCGCGCTGGTTGTAGCGGTAGCGGTCGAGCGCGGCGCGGATGATGCCTGCTTCATGCGCGTCCACTGCCGCGCGCAGGTCGCTGATTTCCTCCAGAGCGGCGGTGACCGGGGCGGACGATGCGACCGCCGCCACTGGCCCGTCGCATGGCGCGGCGGGCGTCGGCATCAGTGGTTTGGGCTTCCATGGCGATGCGAACGGATCGAAGGTGATCTTGCTGATCGGCCGCCCCGGCGCGTCCCAGCGATAGACGGCCCGCTCCACCACGTTGCGCAATTCGCGCACATTGCCCGGCCAGCCATAGCCCTCCAATTCCGCCATGGTCGCCGCGTCGAAGCCGGGCCATTGCGGCCAGTTGATTTCCGCCGCCATCCGCCGCCCAAAATGATCGACCAGCACTGGCACGTCGCCTTCTCGCGCGCGCAGCGGCGGCAAAGTGATGACCTCGAAACTCAGCCGGTCGAGCAGGTCGGGGCGAAAGCGCCCGGCGTCAGCGGCGGCGGGCAAATCATCATTGGTCGCCGCGACGATGCGCACATCCACCCGCACCGGCTTGGACGCGCCGATCCGCGTCACTTCGCCATATTCGACCACGCGCAGCAACCGTTCCTGCGCCGCCATCGACAGCGTGCCGAGTTCGTCCAGAAACAGCGTGCCGCCATCGGCTTCCTCGAACCGGCCCGGCCGCGCGCGGTTCGCGCCAGTGAAAGCACCCTGTTCATGGCCGAACAATTCCGCCTCGATCAGGGTTTCGGGCAATGCCGCGCAATTCATCACGATCAGCGGTTCGCCCCAGCGCGGCGACAGATGGTGCAACCGTTCGGCGATCAGTTCCTTGCCGGTCCCCCGTTCGCCGATGACCAGCACCGGGCGATTGAGTTCGGCAGCGCGCCCGGCCTGCTCCACCGCGTCGAGAAACGCGAAGGATTGGCCGACAAATTGGGTATTTTTCTCCATACCCCAACTTATGGTGAAATTTCCCACCTTATCGCAAGCGAAATTCGGGCGCGGCGGTGCCGGATGAACCGAAAATGAAGGAAATCCGTGCCTTTCCGCAAATTGGCACGACCCCTGCAATGCTACAGGCAATCCGCAACCAATCGCGGAACCATATGAAGGCCAAGGCTCAGGGAGTGTATAAGATGGACAAGCATAGCAACAGCGTTCGCGAAATCGGCCAGCTAATGTCGGTCGCGCTTGCCGCCCTGCTGTTTGGATCGACCCTGATCCTTGCGGCGGTCGGCCCGGCCCGCGCCAGCGAAGCCCCGATGCTCGCCAGTGACACGACCCCCATGACCTTGCGCTATCTTGCCTGAGGTCATCGCCCCCCAAATGCCAAGACCAGGAGTGACGTTCTAATGGGTATCTTCTCCCGCACCCGCGACATCATCGCCGCCAATGTGACCGACCTGCTCGACAAGGCGGAAGATCCGTCGAAGATGATCCGCATGATCATCCTCGAAATGGAGGAAACGCTGGTGGAAGTGCGCGCGTCCGCCGCCCGCACCATCGCCGACCAGAAGGAAATGCGCCGCCACATCGCCAAGCTGGCCGGTTTGCAGGACAGCTGGACCGAAAAGGCGCAGCTGGCCCTGAGCAAGGACCGCGAGGATCTGGCCAAGGCCGCTCTGGTCGAGCGGCAGAAAGCCGCCGACATGGCCGATCATCTCAATCATGAGATCGTGACCCTCGACGATGCGCTCAAGGCCGCCGAAGAGGATATCGCCAAGTTGCAGGCCAAGCTGCGCGAAGCCCGCGTGCGCCAGAACAGCCTGGTCACCCGGATGCAGAGCGCGGAAAACCGTCTGCGCGTGCGTGAAGCCTATGCCGGTGAAAAGGTGAACGACGCTTTCGCGCGTTTCGACCTGATGGAACGCCGCGTCGATATGGCCGAAGGCCGCGCCGATGCCATGAATCTGGGCGGCGCGCCCAAGACGCTGGAAGAAGAGATTGCCGAGTTGAAATCCGCCGACAAGGTGGATGCCGATCTGGCGGCTCTCAAAGCCAGCATGAACAAGGAGGGCTGATCCGTGATGGAAGACGTACTTTTACCCCTCATGATCTGCGGCATGTTGTTCATCGGTATGCCGTGGCTGATCTTCCACTATGTCACCAAGTGGAAACAGTCCCCCAAGATTACCGACGAGGATGAGAAGCTGCTGGATGAACTTCATCTTCTTGCTCGTCGGATGGAAGAAAGGCTTCAGACGGTCGAAAGGATCGTCGCAGCCGACAACCCCGATTTCCGTCCCGCCCGGTCGCAGGAACCGGACGACTACAGCTTCGACCGGAGGAATTGAGATGACTGCCCGCCGCACCAAATTCTACCTCGACAAGGCCAATGGCAAATGGATGGGCGTCTGCTCCGGCATTGCCGACTATAGCGGGATCGACGTGGTATGGGTCCGCGTCGGCGCGGTACTCATCACCCTGATGGGCGCGTTCCCCTGGACCCTGATCGCCTATTTCGCTGCCGTCTATTTTGCGGAGAACAAGCCGGTCGGCCTGTACGCCGATCGCGACGACGAGAAATTCTGGCAGGGGGTGCGCAGCAACCCGACCCGCTCGACCCGCGACGTGCGCTCCAAATTCCGCGACATCGACCGGCGCCTCGCCGACATCGAAATCTATTACACCAGCCGCAACACGCGCCTGGCGGACGAAATCGACCGTCTGCGCTGAATAGTTCCGGGGCAAAACAGGGGAGTTAAGGATCATGAGTTTCGCCGGACCCGGCTTCATCGTCGCCATCGTCGCCCTTTCCATGGGCGCATGGGTCATCACCACCTGGCTGCGGGCGCGCTACGGCTATCCGCTGACCGACGACAACGGGAACACCGTTCATCGAACCGACGCCGACGCTGATCGAAAAATCGACCTTCTTTCGAACGAAAACGAAAAGCTGACCGGCCGCATCAGCCGCCTGGAGGAACGCATCGCCGTGCTGGAGAGGATCGCCACCGATCCTGCCGCCCGCACCGCGCGCGAAATCGAGGCGCTGCGCTGACCGCAGCATGATCCAAGGCCCGAACAGGGGGAGTGAATAGCATGTTTCCATTCGCAGATTTCGCGCCGGTCGTGTTTGCCGTCGGGTCGCTGGCGATCGCGGGCTGGGTGTTCACCACCTGGCTGCGGGTCAAGAACGGCTACCCGCTGGACGGGGCATGGGGGCAGGCGGTCTATCCGCAGAAGAATGAGGAAATGGCCGAGCGGATCAAGCTGCTCAGCCAGGAAAATGCCCAGCTGCGCGCCGAAATCGGATCGATGAAGGACCGGCTCGCCGTGGTCGAACGCATCGTTACCGATGAAAGCCACCAGCTGACCCGCGAAATCGAACGGCTGCGCAGCCCCGCCAACTAAAGCCAGGCATAATGCGCCAAACAGGGAGTGAAGCGCCATGAATCCTTTTGAAATGGTTGCCGCCATCGTCGCGATCACCGCCATCGCCAGCGTGCTGCGCGCCAAATATGGTGTCGTGCGCCGCGACAAGGGTGAGGAGTTCATCGCACGCGGCCCCGACCCGGAAGCCGAACGGCTCCGCGCCGAGGTGAAGGGACTGAAAGAGCGGGTCGCCGTGCTGGAACGGCTGGCGACCGACAGCAGCACTGCGCTGGACCGCGAATTCGACAAGCTGCGCGAGCGCGACTGAGCGCCAGGCAGCGGATATTATAAGGGAGGCTGATATGCTGGACGCTACTCTCTATCTGACACTGGCCGCCACGACTTTGGCGGGGCTGGCCATCATTGCAGTTGCGGGTTTGCGCGGCTGGAACGGCTGGCTCGACCTTAAACGCGCCGAATTGACTCATGGGGTAGAGGTCAGCGCGCCGCCCTCCGCTGCCGCGCGGATCGAGGTCGCCGATCTCAAGGAACGCATCCGCAAGCTGGAAGCGATTGCGGCGGGCGTGGATCTGTAACGGTCGGGGGTTTCCCCTCACGCAAATCCCCCTATATGGCTGTCATGACCGATCAGCCCAGCCTTGCCGACATTGGCGAAGAATATGAATTTCTCGACGCGGACGACCGTTACCGGCTGCTGATCGACCTTGGCCGTGCGCTCGAACCCATGCCCGACGCGCTCAAGACCGACGCGACACTGGTGCGGGGCTGTTCCGCCGCCGTCTGGGTCTATCCCACTGTGCTGGAAGATGGCAGGCTGCATTTTCTGGCCGACAGCAATGCCGCGATTACCAAGGGGATCATCGCGCTCGTCCTGCTGACCGTGCAGGACCAGACCCCCGCCGCCATCGCCGCAACCGACATCGAAGGGGCGCTCGCTCCGTTCGACCTCAAAAACCAGCTCAGTTCCAACCGGACGCAGGGTATTCCCAACATGATTGCCCTCATCCGCGCCACGGCTGGCCGCTACACCGGCTGAACAGAGGCAACTTTTCGCGCCGCCCACCCGTTCTTCTTGCGTAACAACCACAAGGAGATGGGCGATGCGCGCCACCTTTATAATCGCGGCCCCGTTCGCGCTGGCTCTGACACTGGCGGCTTGCGCGAAGGAAGCCGAAGGCCCGACCCAGCGCGAAACCATCGGCCAGACATGGAAATATGAAGGCGGGGAGGGCGCAGCGGCCAAGGTCGCCTATATCGGCAGTGTCAACACCATGGCCACCATGACCGCGCCTGACACCTTCTCCGTCCTGCTGGTCCAGCCGCTCAAGGAAGGCTCCGCCGACGTCACGGTCAAGCTGGTCGGCGCGCCCTTCACCTGCGATCTGTCCGCCTGCCGCATCACCGCCACCACCGACGATGGCAAGCGTCACGAATGGCAGGGCCGCATGACGGAAAATAAGGACGGCATCACCATCCTGCCCTCGCAAGGCGCCTATGACGCGATCCGTGCCGCCAAGAACGTGAAGGTCGATCTGGTCGTCGGCCCGCAGGACAAGACCGCGCCCTTCACCTTCAACGTCGACGGGCTGGCGTTCAAAGGCTAGGCGCGCTTCACTCCTGCAAGGACACGCCGGGGCTGCGCGGGTCCGCCGCGCCGGCCCACCGACCGTCGGGCATCCGCTCGGCGGCATTGGCCTTCAACCCCATGCGGTTGACCGACACGCGGTGGCCCAGTCTTTCCAGCGGTTCCTTCATCGCCTCCAGCGACGTCCCCTGTTCCAGCACGATCCCTTCGCCATTGAAGAAGATCAGGCCATGAGCGATGGATTCCTGCGCCGACAGGCCCCAGTCGAAATGGGCGATCAGCGCCTTGGCCACCTGCATGATGATCGTCTTGCCGCCCGCTGCGCCCACGGTGAAGATCGGCGTGCCTTTCTCGTCATAGACGATGGTCGGCGACATGGACGATAAAGGGCGCTTGCCCGGCTCCACCCGGTTGGCGACCGGCGCGCCGTCCTCTTCCGGCGTGAAGCTGAAATCGGTCAGCTCATTATTCAATATCACCCCGCCCGCGACCAACTGGCTGCCAAAGAAACTCTCGATCGTGGAGGTCCAGGCGGCGATGTCGCCATTGCGATCGACCGCGACGAAATGGCTGGTGCCGCTTTCGGGCTGGGGCAGAGACGCCGTGCGCGGGGCCGCACCCGCAGGCGTGCCGGGCTGATACAGGTTCAGCGCCTTGTTCAGCCGGATCTGCGCGGATCGTTGCTTGAGGTAAGCGGGGTCGATCATCCCGGCGATCGGCACCGACACGAAATCGGGATCGCCCAGCCATTTGCCCCGGTCGGCATAGGCCAGTTGCATCGCTTCGCCGATCACATGCCAGGACCGGGCATCATCCTTGCCCCAGGCTTTCAGCGGAAAGCGCTCCACCATGCCCAATATTTCCAGCACGGTGATGCCCCCGCCCGACGCCGGACCCATGCCGCACACGGTATAGACGCGATATTTCCCGCACACCGGCTTGCGCGGCTTGGCCTGATAGGCGGCAATGTCCGCCTCCGTCATCGGCACCGGGTTTTTGGGCGCGTTAGTGACGGCCTGCGCCATCAGCTTTGCCTGCTCGCCCGTATAGAAAGCGTCCGGCCCCTCGGCCGCGATCCGCTTGAACAGGGCAGCCAGCGGCGGGTTCTTCAGCATCGTCCCCATCGGCGCGGGCTTGCCGTCGATCCAGAAATATTTCTGGATTTCGGGGAAGTCCGCCCACACCCCCGCCGTCGCCTTCATCGCGGTGTCGAGCCGCTGGCGCACCTCATACCCGTCCTCCGCCGCGCGGATCGCGGGCGCGAACAGGTCGGCCCAGGGCAGCTTGCCCCATTTTTTATGTGCGTCCCATGCCATGCGCAGGTTGCCCGGCACTCCGACCGAATAGCCGCCCGGCCATGCGTCGCGGAAGGACAAAGGCTTGCCATCTGCGTCCATGAAGCGATCGGGCCGCGCGGCGGCGGGCGCGGTTTCACGCCCGTCGATGGATTCCAGCACCCCGGTCCGCCCGTCATGATGCATCAGGAAACCGCCGCCGCCGATCCCGCTATTATGCGGCTCCACCACGTTGAGCGTCAGCATCATCGCAATCGCCGCGTCAGTCGCGCTACCGCCCTTGCGCAATATCTCCTGCCCCGCCGCCGCCGCGCGCGGATCGGCAGCGGACACGGTGGCATTGGTCGACACTGGCTCACGCGCCAGCACGGGCAAAGGATTGAGGGCCAGAAGCGCGAAGGGGGCCAGCAGGCCGACGGAACGAAATGTCATGGCCGCTACCCTAAAGCAAAGGTTGCCGATCGCAACCCTTTCCGCCCTTTTGAACGGATCAGGCGTCGACACCCACTATATCGGCCACATTGCGCACCCCGTCGCGGTTCATCAGCGCCTTCAATGCGGCATTGATCCGCTTGGCCAGATACGGCCCTTCATAGACCAGCGCGCTGTAAAGCTGCACCAGCGACGCGCCCGCACGAATCCGGGCATAGGCCTGCTCCGCATTGCCAATGCCCCCCACGCCGATCAGCGGCAGCCGCGCGCCCAGCAGTCGCCGGAAATCGCGCAGCCGCGCCAGCGACAGGTCGGTCAGTGGCGCGCCCGACAGCCCGCCCGCCTCGCCGCCATGCACAGAACGCAGCGCAGGCCGGGTAATCGTGGTGTTCGACACGATCAGCGCGTCGATGCCATGGTCGATGCAGGCGGCGGCAATATCGTCCACATCGGCCGGTTCCAGGTCGGGCGCGACTTTCAGGAAGATGGGCGGCCCGCCCGGCACCCGCGCGGCCATCACCGCGCCCAGCAGATCGTCCAGCGCCGCGCGCCCCTGCAACGCGCGCAGCCCCGGCGTGTTGGGGGACGAGATATTGACCGTCAGATAATCGGCCAACGGCGCCATCACTTGCACCCCCGTCACATAATCGGCGATGCCGCGCCCGGCCGCCGTCGCATCCTTGTTCGCGCCGATATTGATGCCGATCACCGGGCCTTGCCCGACAGGCCGCCGATAGCGCGCGATCCGGTCCGCCGCTGCGCCCTGTCCGCCATTGTTGAAACCGAAACGGTTGATGACTGCCGCATCCTCGACCAGCCGGAACAGGCGCGGCACGGGATTGCCCGGCTGCGCCAGCGGGGTCAGCGTTCCCAGTTCGGCAAAGCCAAAGCCCAGAGCGTGCATCTTGTGCGCGACTCGGCCTTCCTTGTCGTAACCTGCCGCCAGCCCGACCGGATTGGGGAAGTGCAGGCCCGCAACACGGCTTTCCAGCATCGGGTCGGGCGCAGCGGGCGCTGCGACAGGCAGCATCCGCAATGCAGCGATCGACAGATTATGGGCGCGCTCGGCATCCAGGGCGAAAAGCAGGGGGCGGATCAGGCGATAAGACATGGCCGCGCTATGCCAGCGGGGCGCCCGCCCGTCGAGTCGCTGTTGCTGCACGGCAACAAGCGGCCTTCAATGTTATTTCATGACAGGAATCGTCATGAATGAAACCGTTTGCTGTCGAAAAATGTCCGATCCGTCCAATAATATGTCCCTGACTCAGGCGTAAAGCCGCCTTGCGACCCGAAGGCTCTTAGGCCAATTTGGCCGATGAGACCTTTTCCTGACCCGGCAGCGCAAGCTGCCGGGTCATTTTTTTGACCGGCGCAAAACATCATAAATATAAGAGCTTGTTAACCATTCGTCTTGCGTGCGGCTCCGATTGGCGCATAGTGAATGCCTTGGGGTGAAAAAATGGGGTCGCATCTGAACGACATAGCCGGTGGCGCAGTCGCCATGCCGGACGCAGGGGGACCATTATCCTACACCGTGGCAGCGGCGCAGGGTCCGGTTCGGCTGCGTTACTTCGCGCCACCTGAACATCTCAGCGCCTATTTCGGGTCGATCTATCACTTCACTGTTTCGGCCGACCATTATGCCGATGCGACTCGCGCCGACGCGCCGCAACTGCGGTTCATGCTGGCGGGCGGCGGGCATTATCATTTTCAGGACGGGCTGGTGATGGCGACGCCCGACGTCTGCCTGCTGGGACCGACCATGGGGGCGACGCGGTTCGTGCTGGATCATCCGGCGCGGGTGCTGGGCATTTCGCTGCTGCCCGCTGGCTGGGTTACGCTGCACGGCGGCGACGCCAGCATGATGGCCGACCGCCTGTGCGACCTGGCGCAGCAGGAGGAAGGCCATGCCCGGTTGCTGGAACAATTGCGCGCCTTCGACCCGGACGATGCCGATGCGATGGTCGCGCTGTGCTGGGACTGGCTTGCGCAACTGGTCAAGCCGCTGCGTCCTGCAAGCTGGGATCTGCTGGCTGCGGTCGATGCCTGGTTGATGGGAGAAGGGTCGCCCCGGCCGGAGGTGCTGGCCCAGACGACTGGCCTGTCCCCCCGTCAACTGGCCCGGCTGACCAACAAATATTATGGCGCGCCGCCCAAATTGCTGGCGCGCAAATATCGCGCGCTGCGCTGTTCGGCGCGGATCGCGCTCGACCACGAAAGCTGGCAGCAATTATGCGAAGATGGTGGTTTCTACGACCAGTCCCACTTCATTCGTGAAATCAAGCATTTCATCGGCCTGACTCCGCACCAGTTGCAGACCGAACCGTCCGCCGTCGCGCAACTCACGCTGCTGCGCCGGTCATTGGGCAGCGACGTGGCGATTCTGAACCGGCTGTCCTGACCATATCGGCATATTAGGGGTTGATTCCTGACCCCGGCAGGACCAAATGCGCAATCAGACGGATTCGATCCGATTTTAGAATGGTTCGCAACTGATATGAAATTATCGAGCTTCGCTGACTATGCCGTCGTGCTGATGTCCGCCGCCGCGCGCCATTGCGGCGCGGCAAAGATGAATGCGACCACGCTAAGCGCCGAAACCGGCATTCCGCTGCCGACCGCGCAAAAGCTGGTGAGCCGTCTGTCGTCGGCGGGCCTGCTCGAATCGAGCCGTGGCACCGGCGGCGGCGTCCGCCTGTCGCGCCCGCCCGCCACGATCACGCTGGCCGATGTGGTGGAGGCCGTCGAAGGACCGATCGCCATGACCGCCTGCAACGAACTGGGCGCGCATGACTGCAATCTGGAAACGGACTGCCGCATCCGCCCGCATATGAACGTCGCCAATGAAGCGATCCGCGCCGCGCTTGCCGGTGTGACGATCGCCAGCCTTACGCGAGAAATGGCATGACCGAAGACATCACCACCGTTCGCAACGCTGAAGCGCAGGCCGCCGCCGATCGCGCGTCCACCTATGAACATGGCTGGTCGTCCGCCATCGAACAGGACTTCGCGCCCAAGGGGCTGAACGAAGACACGGTCCGCTTCATTTCCGCCAAGAAAAAAGAGCCGCAATGGCTGCTCGACTGGCGGCTGAAGGCGTTTGCGATGTGGAAGACGATGACGCCGCCCGACTGGGCGAAGCTTAACGTCCCGCCGATCGACTATCAGGACGCCTATTATTACGCCGAGCCGAAAAAGAAGGTGGAACTGGATTCGCTCGATGAAGTCGATCCCGAAATCCTCGCCACCTACAAGAAGCTGGGCATCCCGATTGCCGAACAGGAAATGCTGGCCGGGGTAAAGGGCAGCCGCCGTATCGCCGTGGACGCAGTGTTCGACAGCGTCTCTGTCGCCACCACTTTCCGCAAGGAGCTGGAGGAAGCGGGCGTGATCTTCCGCTCGATCAGCGAAGCGGTGCGCGAATATCCCGATCTGGTGAAGAAGTGGATGGGCAAGATCGTGCCGATGCACGACAATTATTTCGCGACGCTCAACTGCGCGGTCTTTTCCGACGGCACCTTCGTCTACATCCCCAAGGGCGTCCGCTGCCCAATGGAATTGTCCACCTATTTCCGCATCAACGCGGAAAATACCGGGCAATTCGAACGCACCCTGATCGTCGCGGATGAAGGCAGCTATGTCAGCTATCTCGAAGGCTGCACCGCGCCGATGCGCGACGAGAATCAGTTGCACGCCGCCGTCGTGGAACTGGTCGCGCTGGACGATGCGGAGATCAAATATTCTACCGTCCAGAACTGGTATCCCGGCGATGCGGATGGCAAGGGCGGCATCTATAATTTCGTCACCAAGCGCGCACTTTGTCAGGGCAAGAACAGCAAGGTTTCCTGGACGCAGGTCGAAACCGGATCGGCGATCACCTGGAAATATCCGTCCTGTGTGCTGAACGGCGAAAACAGCGTCGGCGAATTTTATTCCGTCGCGCTGACGAATAACATGCAGCAGGCCGACACCGGCACCAAGATGATCCACAACGGCAAGAACACCCGATCGACCATCGTGTCGAAGGGGATTTCGGCGGGGCGCTCGAACAACACCTATCGCGGCCTCGTGCGCGTGGCACCCGGCGCGGAAGGCGTGCGCAACTTCACCCAGTGCGACAGCCTGCTGCTGGGCGACCAGTGCGGCGCACACACCGTCCCCTATATCGAGGTCCGCAACCCCAGCGCGCAGATCGAACATGAAGCGACTACATCGAAGATTTCCGATGACCAGCTGTTCTACGCGATGCAGCGCGGGCTGGACGCCGAAAGCGCCGTCAGCCTGATCGTCAACGGCTTCGCCCGCGAAGTGCTGCAACAACTGCCGATGGAATTTGCGGTGGAAGCGCAAAAGCTGCTGGGGATTTCGCTTGAGGGGTCGGTCGGGTGATGCACGCCCCCACCCCAACCCCTCCCCTGAAGGGGAGGGACTTGAGCAGTCGCGAGACGAGTGCGCGTAGCAACTCCCCTCCCCTTCAGGGGAGGGGCCGGGGGTGGGGGCTATCGGTTGAGCGCTTGGCTCAGCTGAACGGTTTCGCTCATGACATGCGCTGTGATCCGACTGAACCGGAAAAGCGTCTGTGGACCCGATTGTCCCGCTCTCAACTGGGCGGTCATAAATTTCGTCGGCAGTCTGTGATCGGTCCCTTCATTGCCGATTTTTTTTGTCCGCAAAAAGGTTTGGTCATCGAAGTAGATGGTGACACCCATGATATTCTGGCGGATCTCAAGCGTGATGCGGCGTTGAACAGGCTGGATCTTAAGGTGCTGCACTTTGGCAATACAGATGTGATCCGCAATCTTGACGGTGTGTGCGAAACGATATTTCGCACGCTTGAGTTGGCACCTGATCGTTGGCACAGCCCCCACCCCAACCCCTCCCCTGAAGGGGAGGGGCTTTCAAACTCTCAAGGACAAGAATTTTGAGCGACGAAGACGATATTCAAGATGCCCTCGCGGATTTCGCGGAGGATGTTGGCAACGGCCAGTCATGGACCGCCGCGATCCGTATCCTGACCGAGGATTATGAGCTGGAAGAGGGGGAACTGGAACCGCGCGCCCGCGCCGATTTCGGCGATCTTGATGCGTTCGAGGCGACCAGCCGCGACGCGCTGCAAAAATCCGACGCCGCGATGACGGAAAAGCTGCGCAAGGATAAGGCGTTCCACAAAGCCAAGGCGCCCAACCTGGCCCGCATGGGTCCGGTCAGCGAATTCGTCGTCGCGCTGCTGGAAAAAGGCCCGCCGGAAAAGGATGCCGACTGGTGGCCCTACATGCCGGTCAAGCGCCATATCGATACGCTGTTTCCGGCACCCGGCGATGTGCGCGACATGGCCTTCTGGACCGCGCGCACGCTCCAGCGCGCGCATGAGGGCTAAGCCATGGGGATGACGACACTGGCGCTCATGGCGACGGCACTTTTCGCGCAAGGCGCCGCCATGGCCCCGGTGGAGCAGGATGCGGCGATCCTGGTTGTCGCCCGCCGTTTCGATGAAACCCATGGTAAGCTCAGCCGCAGCGTTTTTTCGAAAAAGATGACCTGCACCGTGTCGCAATCCAGCGGCGACGCCGTGATCGACGACGCTGTGTGCAATGTCGCGATGACCTGTATCGGCAAAACCAAGAAGCGCCCGGCCTTCCTCGACTGTGTCGCGGCCGGCCGCCAGACTTTCCTCGACAGCTACCGCCTTGCGGAACGGGATGATGATGCTCAAAATTGATGACCTCCACGCCACCGTCGCGGACAAACCGATCCTTAAAGGACTGACGCTGTCGCTCAATCCGGGCGAAATCCATGCGATCATGGGACCGAACGGGGCGGGCAAATCGACGCTGGCCTATACGCTGGGCGGCCGTCCGGGCTATGAAGTGACCGGCGGCACCGCGACGCTGGACGGGGCCGACCTGTTGGACATGGACCCGCATGAACGCGCCGCTGCCGGTCTGTTTCTGGGCTTTCAATATCCGGTCGAAATTCCCGGCGTGTCCAACCTGCAATTCCTGCGCGAAAGCCTCAATTCGCAGAAACGCGCGCGCGGCGAAAAGGAACTGAACGGCGGCGAATTCATCCGCCTGGCCAAGGAAAAGGCTGCGCTGCTCGGCCTCGACATGGACATGCTCAAACGCCCGGTGAATGTCGGCTTTTCGGGCGGCGAAAAGAAGCGCGCCGAAATGGTGCAGATGGGCATCCTCGACCCCAAGCTGGCGATCCTCGATGAAACCGACTCCGGTCTGGACATCGACGCATTGAAGATCGTGGGTGCAGGCATCAACGCGATCATGCGCAAACCCGACAGGGCGGTGCTGCTCATCACCCATTATCAGCGCCTGCTCGACTATGTGAAGCCCGAGTTCGTCCATGTCCTGGCCGCCGGTCGCATCGTCAAATCGGGCGGCCCCGAACTGGCGCTGGAACTGGAACGCGAAGGCTATGCCGAAGTGGCGGCATGATAGAACATCTGTCCTATCGGGCGCGGATTTGAATAATAGGTAATATATTCAATAACTTATATGTTCAGCATGGCCCAACTGGACGAAGTTAGACGAGTTTGAACCATAAGCTATTGAAAACAAGGCGATGAGCATGTTGCAACTCCCCACCCGCCGCGACGAAAGCTGGCGCTACAGCGATCTTTCGGCGCTGCAAAGCGTCTGGCCGCTGCCTGCGCCCACCCCTATCGTCGTGAGCGAAGGGCAAAGCGCGCACCATTGCCTGTTGCAGGATGCGGCCGACGGCACGGCGGCGGTGCATGACTATGTCATCACCATCGCCGACGGCGCGCGCTGCGACTTCCATCTGCTCAACATCGGCGGCAAGCTGGGCCGCGTGACCTTCACCGTCACGCTGGGCAGCCATGCCCATTTCGGGCTGAACGGGGCGATCATTGGCGGCGGCGACCAGACGCTGGAAATCATCACATCTGTCACTCATGCCCACCCCGATTCGACCAGCGGCCAGACGATCCGCTCGATCCTGGGCAGCCACGCCACCGGCAGCTATCTTGGCGCGATCAATGTCGCCCGCGACGCGCAGCGGACTGACGCCGTCCAGTCGATCAAGGCCATGCTGCTCGACCGCACGGCCACCGCGAACGCCAAGCCGGAACTGGAAATCTACGCCGACGACGTCAAATGCGCCCATGGCGCGACCGTGGGTGAACTGGACAAGGCGGCTTTGTTCTACATGGCCTCGCGCGGCATGGATCCGGCCACGGCCAAGACCCTGCTGCTGCGCTCCTTCGTCGCGGGTGTGTTCGACGACATGCCAGACGAGGCGGTGAAGGACAGGTTCGAAGCCGCCGCCATCGCCAAGCTGGAGGCGCTGGTATGACCCTCTCCCTCCGCCACGACTTCCCCGGCGTCGGCGACTGGCACTATCTCGACAGCGCGGCCACCGCGCAAAAGCCGACCGCCGTGATCGACGCGATCGCCCGCGCCTATGGCCCGGACTATGCGACGGTCCATCGCGGCGTCTATGAGCGCTCGGCCAACATGACGCTCGCCTATGAAGCGGCACGGCGCAAGGTTGCCGGGTTCATCGGCGCAGCGTCGGACAGCGAAATCGTCTATGTCCGTGGCGCGACCGAGGCGATCAACCTTGTCGCGACCTGCTGGGCGGGCGAACAACTCAAAAGCGGCGACCGCATCCTGCTCTCCACCCTCGAACATCACAGCAATATCGTGCCGTGGCAGATGGTGGCGGAAAAAGTCGGCGCGCATATCGACGTCATTCCCCTGACCGCCGATGGCCGGATCGACCTCGACGCGATGCGCGCGATGATTACCCCGCGCCACCGCATGGTCGCGCTCGCCCATGTGTCGAACGTGCTGGGCAGCGTGCTGGATTGCCGCCACGCCGCCGACATTGCCCATATGGTGGGCGCAAAGATCCTGATCGACGGGTGCCAGGCCGTCCCTCGGCTGGCCGTCGATGTTCAGGCATTGGGCTGCGATTTCTACGTCTTTTCCGCGCATAAACTCTACGGCCCGACCGGCATCGGCGTGCTGTGGGGCCGCCGGGAACTGCTCGACGCCATGCCGCCTTATCAGGGTGGCGGGTCGATGATCGACACGGTGACATTCGAAAAAACCACCTACGCCCCCGCACCCACCCGGTTTGAGGCAGGGACGCCGCATATCACTGGCGTCGTCGGCCTGTCCGCCGCGATCGACTATGTGCAGTCCGTCGGGCTGGACAATATCCACGCCCATGAATGTGCGCTGGTGGCAAAGGCGCGCGCCGCGCTGGGCGGCATGAACAGCATCCGCCTGTTCGGTCCCGCCGATAGCGCGGGCATCCTCTCCTTCGCGGTGGAGGGGGTGCATCCGCACGATGTCGGCACCATATTGGACGAAACGGGTGTCGCGATCCGGGCCGGGCATCATTGCGCCCAGCCGCTGATGCGCCATCTGGGTGTCGAAGCGACCGCACGGGCCAGTTTCGGCATATATAGCGACGAAAGCGACGTGGACGCACTGGTAAGCGGCCTTGAGCGGGTAAGGAAAATATTCGGATGATGACCGAGGAACGCAAGATCATGGTCGAGGAAGTCGACACCGTGGAAACCCCGCCCAAGGCGCGCGTGGATGCCCCGTCGGAGCCTGGCGAGCGCCAGCGCGACTATCTCGACGGCTTCCTGGCGGCCAAGCCTGTGCCTGTGGCGGCGGGCGAACCGGGCGGTAATCTCTATGACGCGGTGATTGACGCGCTCAAGGAGATTTACGACCCGGAAATCCCGGTCAACATCTATGATCTGGGCCTGATCTACGGCGTCGATGTCACCGACGACAGCCATGTCGTCGTGACCATGACCCTGACCACGCCCCATTGCCCGGTCGCTGAATCCATGCCCGGCGAAGTCGAAATGCGCGTCGGTGCGGTGCCGGGCGTCGGCGATGCACAGGTCAACCTGATCTGGGATCCGCCATGGGATCCGCAAAAGATGAGCGACGAAGCCAAGCTCGAACTGGGGATGCTGTAATGATTATCTAGTCCCTCCCCTTCAGGGGAGGGGTTGGGGTGGGGGCGTGCACCCAAGCACCACGCCAAAAGGATAGCCCCCACCCCCGGCCCCTCCCCTGAAGGGGAGGGGTGAGAAAGGAATGAGAATGACGACCGAGACCAAGACCCGCGCCCGCCCCGCCGCCGTCATCCTGACGGCGAGCGCAGAGCGGCGCATCGCCGACCTGATGGCCGCCGCGCCCGAAGGGACGATCGGCGTCAAGCTGTCGACCCCTAAGCGCGGCTGTTCGGGCCTTGCCTATTCGGTCGACTATGTCGCCGACGAAGTGAAATATGACGAGAAGATCGAAACGCCCGGCGGCATTTTCTACATCGATGGCGGATCGGTCCTCTATCTGATCGGGTCGACCATGGACTGGGTGGAGGATGATTTCACTGCCGGCTTCACCTTCGTCAATCCCAACGCCAAGGGTAGCTGCGGCTGCGGCGAAAGTTTCACGGTCTGACGGCGCGCGGGCCATGCCCCATCTGCTGATCTTCGGCCTGGGTTATACCGCGTCCCGCCTCGCCGCCCGGCTGAGCGCACAGGGCTGGCGCATCACTGCCACGCGCCGCAGCGCGGATGCCGACGCGCTTGCCTTCGCCGACGACCCCGCCGTCCGCGCCGCCATTGCCAGCGCCACGCACATCCTCTCCTCCGTCCCGCCCGAAGGGGACATTGATCCGGTGCTGGCCCGCTATGGCAATGCCATCGCCACCGCGCCTGCCCTCTGGACCGGCTATCTCTCCTCCACCGGCGTCTATGGCGACGTGGGCGGGGCGTGGGTGGACGAAGCCAGTCCGGTCGGCTCCGGTCGCCGCACCGCCCGCGCCAGTGCCGACATTGCGTGGGGCGACCTGCGCCCGGACATGCGCCGCTTCCGCCTGCCCGGCATCTATGGTCCGGGCCGCTCCGCGCTCGACCGCGTGCGCGCGGGCAAGGCGCACCGTATCGCCCTGCGCGATCAGGTGTTCAGCCGCGTCCATGTCGATGACATCCTGTCCGGCGTGATCGCGTCCTTCGACGGTCCGGCGGGCGTGTATAATCTGGCCGACGACCTGCCCTGCGCCCAGAACCGGCTGATAGAGGCGGCGTGCGACCTGCTGCACCTGCCCCATCCGCCGCTGCTGTCGCTGGAGGAAGCCGCTCTCTCCCCCATGGCGCGCAGCTTCTATGCGGAAAATCGCCGCGTCGCCAATGGTCGCGCCAAACGCCTGCTCGGCTGGGTGCCGCGCTACCCGACCTACCGCGAGGGGCTGGTTGCCTGCGAATCGCCGCACGGCTGATTCGCTTCGCCGCAAAGGGGCAGGGCGGCTTACCCTTCCTTAACCATATAGCGGCGAAGGCAGGTGTCTCAACTGTTCGGGACCAGCCAGATGGATCGCATCGACCACGCCTTTCGCGCGCTCAGCCAGCGGATGAACAGCCTGTCCGCGCCGGGCCATGCTATCGCTGCGCCCGAACCGCTGACCAGCCTGATCGCCAAGGTCAACGCCGCCAAGCAGCATTATCAGCCAGGCGTCCCGCGCTGAACCCTTTACGGTTCGCCCTTCGATTCCTGCATCCGCCGCTCGGCGAACCATTGTTGCAGCATCTTGGCGGTGCAGCCGGTAAAGCCGTTGCTGCCGATCGCCGAACAACTGCCCGGCAATGTCTGGCGCTGCACCTGTTCCATCGTCGCGACCTGACTGCCCCAGCCCGGACCACCCGACACGGCGGGCTTTTCGCGCAGCTTCTTGGGAATGCGATAACGCTCCGCCTCCGGCTTGCGCGCGCACACGACAATGTCGTCGCCCTTGCTTTCCGGGCAGGGATCGTCCCCATAGACCAGCAGGTTGACGATGCGTTCGGGTGGCGGTTCCGCCTGCGCCATCGCGGTGGATGGCATCAGGCAAGCGAGCAGCAGGCCAGATAGGGGCAGCACGACAGAGCGTCGCATCGGGTCAATTCCTTCTCGCCCCTGTGGTGGACCGGGGCGGCCCAATGCCCCGGCAGTTTAGTCAGGACGCCGCGCGGCGTCCCGATCCGTCACGGCTGCGTCGTCGTCGCCGCCTTCGCCTTTTCCTCCGCCTTCACCCGCGCTTCGATTGCGTCGCTATCCGCGTCGATGGTGGACAGGCGACGGCCACGCTCCGCCTCGACCAGATCCTTCCAGCTGGCATTGTCGAGCGCCTGCCGTTCCGCCTTGGCCAGACGCGACAGTTGCGCAAAGCAGCCCGTCGCCCCGCCGCTGCCGACTGGCGAACAGCTTTCGGTGCCGCTGCGGCCGATATATTCCATCGACCGCACCCGCTCGCCCCATGCCTGTTTGCTCGGTTCATTGGGGTTGCCGCGCAGCGGTTCGGGGATGCGATAGCGTTCCTCCTCCCCCTTGCGCGCGCACACGACGATGTCGTCGCCCTGGCTCTGCGGGCAGGCATCCTCGCCATAGACGATGACGAGGTTCACTTTCTCGGTCGTCGGCACGGTGGCGGCGGTCGGCGCAGTGGACGGCTGCGCCATGGCGGGCATGGCAAAGCCTGTCAGCAACAGTGCGGCGATCAGCGGAGTCTTGGTCATCGTCGGTCCTTTTCAGATGCGCTTCGACAGCGCGATAGCGGCCCGGCATCCCAGACGGATGGCGCCCGACAACAGGGGGTAGGCAGGCGCCTGCTCCGCGCCATGCGCCAGCGCAGCGTCACGATGCTCGACCTCTTCTGCCTGAAAATCCGCAATGGCGGTGGAGAGTTCCCTGTCGTCGTCGCCCAGTTCCACCAATTGCTCGGCATAGTGGCGGTCGATTTCGGTTTCGATCGCAGCGGTGCAGGCCATGGCGGCCTTTGGCCCCATCGCTGCCGTTACCGCGCCCAGCGCAAAGCCCGCCACATCCCAGATCGGTGCCAGCATCGTCGGCCGCACGCCGCGCCGCGCGATCATCGCGTCGAACGTGGCGCGATGGCGCTCCTCCTGCGCCGCCATGCCGGCAATGATGCGGGCATAGGGATGCCGGTCGCCCAGCACGGCCAGTTGCCCGGCATAGATGCGCGTCGCGCCAAACTCGCCCGCCTGATCGACTCGCAGCATGGACGCGCGCGCCGTGTCGCTGATGCGACGGCCTGGCCGGGGAGAATCCGTGTCTCCACTCATGCGCGCCATCCCTTCCTGCCAAGCAACACCAAGATGGCGAGCGCCCCGCCCACCGACAAGAGGCCGTTATAGCCCGCCAGCGAAATGCCCAGCAGGCTCCACGGCGCAACGTCGCACCGGGTGATCGGTGTCGCCATGATCTGGTTCAATATGTCGGCTGCGCTGCCCCCGGTCGGCGATGTGGAACAGGCGGTCAGCCCTTCCCACCAGCCATATTCGACCCCGGCATGGAACAGGCCGATGCCACCGCTGATACCGATCGCCACTGCCGCCAGCGTCGTGAAAAGGGCGCTGGTCCGTGGATTGCCCTTCGCCGCGAACGCCACCAGCGCCAGAGCGATTGCCGCCATATGGGGATAACGCTGCCACCAGCACATTTCGCACGGATGCAGGCCACCGACATATTGCGACGCATAGGCACCGCCCAGCAACGCGACGGGAACCAACAGCGCCAGCGCGCGGGCGAGGGGGAGTTTGCTCATCATCCCCGCTTAAACGCCCCGGCACCTTTCGTCATGCTGAACTTGCGGGATGGACGACAAGGCATTGTGTGTTCCCGCGCAGGCGGGAACCCAGTCCCACCGTCTGAACTGGGTTCCCGCCTGCGCGGGAACATGCGGTGCCTATAGGCACAGGAGTGGACAGGATTACTTCGCCCCCGGCTTGCGCGCCACGCCCTGCGCCTGCGCGATGGCCGCGCCCGGCGTGCTGGCCAGCCGGGTTATCGTGCGCAGCGCATAGTCGAGCTGGAAATCCTCCACGCCCTTCTTCTTCAGATCCTCGGCCGACATCGCAAAGCGCGGATCGTCCTTGGCATCTTCTTCCAGCACCTTGTCGTCGGTCTTGATCTCGTTGATCAAATGACGGCGCAGGTCGCTTTCGCGATATTTCGGGCGGTTCTTGTAATCGGGGTCGGACAGTTGCGGCACGCGAATGTCCGGCTGGATGCCGCCTTCCTGCACGCTGCGGCCCGACGGCGTATAATAGCGCGCCGTCGTCAGCTTGAGCGCGGTGGTGTTGGACAGCGGCAACATCGTCTGCACGCTGCCCTTGCCGAAACTGCGTTCGCCCATCACCAGTGCGCGATGCTGGTCCTGCAATGCGCCCGCCACGATTTCGGATGCGGAAGCGGACCCGGCATCCACCAGCACGATGACCGGCAGCCCCTTGGCATCATCGCCCGCCTTGGCATAATAGCGTTCGACATCACCCTTGGTCCGGCCGCGCTGCGACACGATCTCGCCCCGCTCCAGAAAAGCGTCGCTGACCGATACCGCTTCGTCCAGCAACCCGCCGGGGTTGGAACGCAGGTCCAGCACATAGCCGGTCGGCTTGTGGCCCAGCGACTTGTCGATGCTGCGGATCGCCTGCCGCACGTCCGCGCCGGTATTGGCGGAGAAGCTGACGATGTTGATGACGCCGATATTGTTTTTCACTTCCCATTTGACGGGCTTCAACTGAATGATTTCGCGCGTCAGGGTCAGGTCGATCGGCTTGTCGCGGCCCGCCCGCACGATCGTCAGCTTCAGCGACGTGCCTGCCGCACCGCGCATCTTGTCGACCGCTTCGTCCAGCGTGCCGCCATAGATCAACTGCCCGTCGATATGGGTGATATAGTCGCCCGCCTTGATCCCCGCGCGCCAGGCCGGGGTATCCTGCGTCGGGGCGATCACCTTGACCGCGCCATCCTCCTGCGTGACCGACAGGCCCAGGCCGCCATAGCTGCCCTCCGTCTGGGTGCGCAGATTCTGGAAATCGCGCGCGTCGAGGAAGGATGAATGCGGATCGAGGCTGGCCAGCATCCCGTCGATCGCGCCCTTGATCAGCTTTTCGTCGTCGACTTTCTCGACATAGTCGCTGCGGACCTTCTGGAACACGTCCATAAATTCATCGAGCGCCTTGTAGCTCGACGCCTCCCCATCGGCCAGCGCGGCCGTGGTGGCGGGAATGAGCGCAAGCGCGCCGAGCGCAACGGCGCCCTGGAGGAAAGTGGACTTCATGGGTTTCCTTGATTCCGGCATCTGCGTCCCATCATAAGCCGATTCGCGTCCCGACGCAAAAGCCTGCTTCGACCAATGTTGCGCAGGCTCGATGAGCGTCGGGTTAATGGCTTGCTTTCACCCCAGCCCCACCAGCGGCACGATGTCCACCGGGCGGCCATTGCGGCGCAGTTCGATCGTCACGGTCGGGCGGCCTTGGCCCGTGATGCCCACCGGCTCGCCCTGAGCGACGCGCTCGCCCACCTGCGCGGTGACGCGGTGCAGGCCAGTGATCAGCGTGGTCCAGCCCTGCCCATGGTCGATGATCAATATCTGGCCATAGCCGCGATAGGGACCGGCATAGGCGATGCGCCCCGCCGTCGGCGCGACGGTCTGCGCCCCTGGCTGCGTCACCAGCGTCAGCCCGCGCGACCGCACGCCGCCGTCATTCACTTCCCCCATGCCCGTCACCAGCTGACCGATGACGGGCAGGCGATAGGGCGGCGGGCCGCTTGACGCGGTGGTGGCTTCGGGCGGTGGTGCGCCTGTCTGGTCTGGCCGGGCGGGACGCAGCAGCGGACCGGGCAGGGCGGCCAGCTTTTCGCGCAGGTCGCCAGCATCCTCCAGCCGGTCCATCAGGTCGACAATATCGCGCGCCCGCTCACCCAGCGCCAGCGCCCGTTCGCTTTCCAGCCCCGCATTGGTGCGATAGTCGCGCGCCGCAACCCGCTTGGCCGCTTCCAGCGTGGCGAGCGCGCCCTGCCGTTCCCGCCGGTCGGCCTGCGCCTTGCCCAGCGCATCGGCGGCCTGCTGCGCGGTTGCCTGCAATCCCCGGCTGCGCGCCAGTTCGTCGCGCAGCCCGGCGGTGCGCTGGCGGATCACTGGCAGCACCTGTGCCAGCACCGCGCGCATATGCACCGCGTCGCTCACCGATCCGGGCTGGATCAACGCCAGCGCCAGCGGGCGGCGCGCCATCATCTGGAGCGCGGCGGTCAGGCGCACGACTGGCTCCTGCTTGACCGCCAGCCGCGCGGCCTGCGCCCGCTGCATCCGCGCGATGATGGCGATACGCGCCTGCGCCGCCTGAATATCGGCTTCGGCCTGCTGGATGCGTGCGGCAGTGGCGGCGGCGCGGCGGCGCGCCTGCTGCGCATCGTCGCGCGCGGCGCTGGCCTGTTGCTCCAGCCGGGCGGATCGGTCGCGTGCCTCGTCCGACTGGCGGCGCGCGGCCTTCAACGCGGCCTGCTCCTGCTCCAGCGTGGTGGCGGCCGTGCCGGACAGGATGATGGCCGTATCCCCGGCAGCAGGCAGGCGCGTCGCTGCCAGGGCCATTCCGCCCACCAGCATCGCCACCATGATCGTCGCCTGCTTCACTTCAGCCCCAACCCCCGACCGTCCGCATCACCCTTCGCGATGATAGGGGTGGTTGGCAAGGATGGAACAGGCGCGCCACAATTGTTCGGCCAGCATCGCGCGCGCCATCATGTGGGGCCATGTCATGTTGCCGAATGCGATCAGCAGGTCCGCGTTCGCCCGGTCCGCATCGTCGAACCCGTCCGCCGCGCCAATCAGGAAGCGGCACTCGCGCGTCCCCGCGTCGCGCCAACCCTCGATCCGCCGGGCAAAGTCCATGGACGACAACTGCTTGCCCTTTTCGTCCAGCATCACCGTGACGGTGCCGGGGGCTTGCGGAGGCAGCTTGCCCCCCCGGTCGGGCATTTCGCTGATCTTGTGCGGCATGGTCAACCGCCTGAGATAGCGGTCGACCAGTTCGGATTCGGGCGATCGCCCGATCTTGCCGCGCGCGATGATGTGCAGGAGCATGAAGCTGCCTCTAACCCTTCATCGCGCGTGTATCTGACGTCCGGCTCAGGCGTTGCCCGCGACCGGCGCGTCGACAAAGCCCCACATCCGTTCCAGATTGTAGAAGCTGCGCACTTCGGGCTTGAACAGGTGGACGATCACGTCGCCCGCGTCGATCAGCACCCAGTCGGCGACCGGCAACCCTTCGACCCGTGCCGAACGGCCCGTTTCCTTCTTGATCCGTTCGGCCAGATGCTGGGCGATCGCTGCGACCTGACGCGACGAACGGCCGCTGGCGATCACCATATAATCGGCGATGCTGCTCTTGCCTTCCAAGGGGATGGAGATGGTTTCCTGCGCCTGGTCGTCGTCAAGCGACTGCATGACAAGGGCGTGCAGGGCGGCCACGGAATCGGCCAGTGGGGCCGTATCGTTGGCAGGGGCGGGTCTGGTCAAAAAAACTCCATTTCTTCTTCGTGGCCGCATGTGCGAGCAAGCCCCCGCAAATGCTTTAGACAATCAACCGGCGCGTGAGCGGATCACGCACGCGGGCTTCACTATATTCGCGATGCCAGAGGGGGTCCGCCTGCCGAAGCAGGGTCGCCGATCTTGGATCAGGGCGAAAGCGCAAAAGCACGAGCGCCGGTGTTCTCCAACTCGTCCAGTCTGCACTTTGGCGCGCGGACCGGACGAAGCGCCGCAGCCAGCTCATCGCCACAGAGCCACGAGCGTGCCTATCATAACCCGGACGGGCGATGACGGCAATGGGCATTTCGCGGGCAATGTCGCGCCATTGCCGCCACGCCGAAAATTGCGCCAGATTATCGGCCCCCATCAACCAGATAAAGTCATTGCGGGGATATTGGCGCGCAATCGCTTTCAACGTGTCGCTTGTATAACGGGTGCGCAGATATGTCTCTATCGCCGTGGCGCGAATCGGGGCGCGTCGCGCGACATGCTGCGCCCGTGCCAGCCGCGCGGTCAGCGGCGCCATGCCCTTGGCGGGTTTGAGCGGATTGCCCGGCGACACCAGCCACCACACTTCGTCCAGCCCCAGCGCCCTGGCCGCGAACAGGCTGATCGCCCGATGCCCGTCATGGGCAGGATTGAAGGAACCGCCGAGCAGGCCGATGCGCGTCATCCTTTCGCCATGCCACCGGCGGCGCGTCGCTGCAATCGCCCATTCCCCTTATACCAATGGCCAATGGGGGGCTTGGCCATCCTGTCATACAGTCGTGGACGAGTGAGGGATAACCTACCGGGTGAGGATGTGCAGATGAGGTTGGGACGCATGGCGCTGCTGGGCGCAATCGCTACGCTGGGCCTTGCCACGACCAGCGCGCTGCTGGCGCATGGCGATGTCGTGCCGCAGGCAGTGAACACTTCCGCTTTGCCTGAGATCGGCGAAGCGTGGCTGGCCAAAAACCCCTATAGCGGCAATGGCAAGGCGATCGAAATCGGTCAGTCGGCCTATGGCCAGAATTGTGCGCGGTGCCACGGTCTGGACGCGCAATCGGGCGGGATCGCGCCGGACCTGCGTTATCTGGAACTGGGCGATTCGGGCGACCAGTGGTTTGCCGAACGCTTTCGCAACGGGGCCAGCCATGACGGAAAAGTCTATATGCCCCCCTTTGGCAATGTGCTGGGGCAAAAGGCGGGCTGGGCGATTCGCGCCTGGCTCGAAACCAAGCATGAAGGGTGATCGCCACGCCCCGGCCAGTTGCGGCACGGGCGCGATAGCAAAGGCAGCATCATGATCGTCATGGGACGTGGCCACCATCAATCGCCTGCGCCGGTCCGGTTCGTCCCGGTCCCGCCACCGGGCGCATTGCGACTTGCCACGTTTCACGACTTGCCCGATCATTCGGGCGGGGGGCAAAATATGGGCCAGTATATGGGCGGCGAAGCGATCATGGAACGGGTGCTGATCGTCGACGATCATCCACTGGTGCGCGACGGATTGCGCAGCGTGATCGCGATCAGCTTCGACAATATCGAGATTTTCGAAGCGGCGAGCTTGCAGGAGGCAGTCGCTACGCTGGAAAAGCAGGATAATTTCGACCTTATCCTGCTCGACCTCCACATCCCCGACGTCCGGCGGCTCGAAGGGCTGAAACTGCTGCGCGACCGTTTCCCCATCCTGCCGGTGGTGATGGTGTCGGGCGCGTTCGACCGTGCCATCGTGCAGGAAGCACTGGCCGCAGGGGCAGCGGGCTTCATTCCCAAATCCTTGAAGCGCAGCGCCATCGTCGATGCGCTGCATCGGGTGGTGTCGGGCGAAATCTATCTGCCCGAAACCATGGGCGATGCGCCGGTCGCTTCACCGGAGGAGGATGAGATCGTGCGCCGCATCGACAGCCTGACGCCGCAGCAAAAGACGGTGCTGGGTCATCTGGTCAACGGTCGCCTGAACAAGCAGATCGCCCATGACCTCAATGTGTCGATGACGACGATCAAGGCCCATGTCTCGGCCATCCTGCAAAAGCTGGGCGTGCTGAGCCGCACGCAGGCTGTGATCAAGGCCAACCGGGTGCATTTCGGCGGCGATTGATCCGCTCCGGCTGTTTTATTTCAGCATCGTCCTCAACAGCGCCCGCAACTGTGCGGGCTTCACCGGCTTATTGAGCAGCGGGATGCCGCACGCATCCAGTCGCGCTTTCAATTCCTTGCCGCGATCGGCCGAAATCATGATCGCAGGCACCGGCCCGCCGAAATGGGCGCGCAGTCGGTCCAGCGTCTGGTCGCCTGTCTCCCCTTCGTTCAGATGATAGTCGATCAGGATGATGTCGGGCGTTGCGCCATCGCCAAACAGCCCGGTCGCTTCGGCAAAGCCGCCCGCTGCCTGCACGGTGCAGCCCCATCCGCCCAGCAATGTCCGCATCCCCGTCTGGATCGCCCGTTCATTGTCGATCACCAATATGTTGAGGCCGCGCATCGTCCGGTCACGGCCCGGCATCTCGGCGCCGTCGACCGGGTCGGCTACCGGCTCGCCAATGGGCAGGCATATGGCAAAGGTCGATCCGCGACCGGGCGCGGACTCCAGCGTGACGGGATGGCCCAGCATGTCGCTTGCCCGTTTGACGATCGCCAGTCCCAACCCCTTGCCGCTGGTCCGGCTGTCCAGGCGACGAAATTCCTCGAATATGATGGCCTGGCTGTCCGGTGCGATGCCTGGACCACTATCCTTCACGCTGATGCAAACCCCCCGGCCATCGATCGTGCAGTCGACCCGGACCGATCCCTGCTGCGTGTAGCGCAGGGCGTTGGATACGAAATTTTGCAGGATGCGGCGCACCAGGCGAATGTCTGAACGGACCCAGGCCGGTTCGCTCGCGATCGTCATCGTCAGCCCCGCCGCCCGCGCCACCGGCGCAAATTCGACGCGCAGCGTATCGAGCAGCCGGTCGAGCCTGAAATCGCCAATCTCCGGCTGAATCGCGCCCGCGTCCAGTCGGCTGATCTCCAGCAGCGCCTCCAGCAGATCCTCGACCGAATCCAGCGCCGTCGATGTCTGGTTGACCAGCGCGCGGGTCGGCAGCGCCAGCCGCCGGTCGCCCAATGCCGCGACGAACAGGCGCGCGGCGTTGAGCGGCTGGAGCAGGTCGTGGCTGGCGGCGGCCAGAAAACTGGTCTTGGACAGGTTCGCCTTTTCCGCTGCCGTCTTGGCGTCGCGCAACTGCGCCTCTATCTCGCGCCGTTCGGTGACTTCGGCTTCCAGTTCGGCCGTGCGTTCGGCTACCCGCCGTTCCAGCGTTTCGGCGGTTTCCTGCAAACTGGCCTGCGCCCGCAGCATGTCGGTGACGTTGGTAAAGCCAATCACCTGCCCCCCGCGTTCCAATGCGGTGCTGCGCAATTCAAAGCTACGGTCGCCGGCATGGACCAGCGCATGGCGCGTATCGCTGGTCAGGCCATGGCCGCGCCAGTCTAGGCACCCCTGATCCACCATGCCCATGCCGTCCCGGCACCATCCAATCAGTGTCGCATGGGTGCCACCATCCTGAACCCAGTCATCGGCCAGCCCCAGCAGGGGGCGCAGCGCCTCATTCCATGCCGCAACCCGGCCTTCCGCATCGATCAGGCACACGCCTTCGGACAAATTGTCCAGCGTCGCCTGCAACACCAGATTGCGTTCGGCCAGTTCCAGCGCGCGGGCGCGGGCATCCTCCGCCTTGACCTCGGTAATGTCGGTATAGATGCCGACGATGCCGCCTTCGCTGGTGCGCAGTTCGTTGATCTGCACCCATCTCCCGTCGGCCAGCGCCTGCACATGGCCGCCATCGGCGACGCTGTGCCGCGCCAGCCGATCCGACACCCAGCGGTCCGGCGCGACCAGCGCGCCGATCGGCCGGTGATGCGCCGCTGCCAGCCGCGCGACGTCGGCAAAGGACATGCCTTCGCGCAACTGGTCGGCGATTTCGGGCCAGAACCCCAGATAGGCGTCGTTGAACAGGATCAGCCGGTCTTCCGCATCGAACAGGACGAAGCCTTCGTTGATCGAATCGATCGCATCGCGCAGCCGCATCCGGTTGGCGTCCGCGCGCGCATGGGCCTGCGCCAGTTCCGCGTTGGCGCTCGCCAGCCGCCCCAGCGCATCCTCCAATTCTCCCGTCCGCTCGCGCACCATCGCTTCCAGCGTGATGGCCGTCTCGAACATCGAAAAGGCATTGCCCGCCATGTCGCTCGACCGTTCGACCCGGTCGATCAGCGCAGCGTTGATCTTGCGCAGTTTCCGGTTCGCTTCGCGCAGCGACTCTATGTCCATGTCGCTGTCGCCAATGAACGGTTCCACGCTCATCGGCCGATCGCCAGTCCGCTGATCGTCTGGTTGACGTGCAGCGCATGATATTGCTCGCCATAGGTGTTGAAACCGATCACCCTGTGACGGCCATAAAGTTCGGATACGGCCCGGCTGATCTGCCGCTGTTCCGCGTCGATGCGGTTCAACACGCAATCGAAGGCGACGATCCGGTCCACTGTGCCGACCCGCGCGGCGATGTCGATGAACATCGCCTCCATCCCCGCGATCCGGTCGATCGGCTCACCCACCGTCAGCACGATACCCTCGTCGATCGCGCAGTAGAATGTCAGGCTGCCGTCCGGGTTGGCGCTCTGGATCGACCGGACATGATAGTCGCCGCCTGCCCGCACCATCGGCGGATGCGCGGCATAGAAGGCCAGACCGAGAGCCTCGCCCGCATGGCCGGCCAGCCGCAGATATTCCTGCGCAGCCGGTTCGGCATTGATTTCGGTGACGATCCGGTCCTGCGGCACGGCACCTGTCACGACCATCTTGGCCGCACCGGGGCGATAATGCTGCCCCTTGAACACATGCAGCGGCCGGGGGGTGGACAGGATGGCGATCACGGCGGCACGGTGGCGAAAGCGTCCGCCCTGGAATATCGCCGTTTCGCGAAATGCCAGCCCGTCGCCCGACGATCCACCGATCAGCGGAATGTCGCCCAGCGCATCCTGAATGGTCATCGTCAGCAATTCTTCGCGATGCGACAGGCCATCGACCAGGAACAGCGCGACATGATTGACCTTGTCGCCCAGATGGCGGCTGTCGCGTTCGGCCACGGCCGCCAGCGATCGGATCGTCTCGCGCGCGGCAACGGGATCGAATGCGTCGATATCGTCGAAGCAATGGGAAATGAGGTGAAAGGCGTCGGCCGGAAAACCAATGATGCTCAGGCTGTCCTCATCATACCCCACATCGGTCAACTCGCCCGAACTGGTGCAACCGATGGCCACGACCTGCTCGCTATGCCGGTTGACCGCGCGGGCCAATGCGTCCCGATCGAAACGGTGGGAACAAAATAGCAGCATCCCGGCCAGTGGCGCATCGCCCAGCTGCGCAACGATTTGCGCCATGGCAGCGGACGGATCGCTGGCGTGGCTCGACGCAAAGCCGATCCCGGTTGCGCGCCTGCCCATGTCGCTCTCCTCCATATATCCTCCCTCTTGTGGGAAGGGGTATGCACCGGCGCGTGCCGGATTGTCATCTGCGCAAATCGGCGATGCTATGCTGGCACGGTGTCGCCGCGCGGCGGATCGCCTGCCGCCACCAGCGCGTCATTCTCAGCATCGTCGAAAACCCGCGACCGCACGATGAAGCGGACGCCTTCGGGGCTTTCCAGCGACATCCCCGCACCACGCCCCGGCACCACGTCGATCGTCACCTGCGTATGCCGCCAATATTCGAACTGCGCCGCGCCGATCCACACCGGCACGTCGCCTGCGACATGGCCCAGCAGCACGTCCTGCCCGCCGACCCGAAACTCCCCGCGCGGGAAGCACATCGGCGCGGATCCGTCGCAACAGCCGCCCGACTGGTGAAACATCAGCGGACCATGTTGAACGGTCAGCCGCTGCATCCACGCCTCCGCCGACGGAGTGGCAAGGATGCGGGAGGGAAGTGCGGCCATGATCTTGTCCTTGCTGAAAGCCCGAACGGCGGACGTCCGTGAAGGACGCCCGCCGGAGACGAAGGCGCGTTGAAAGAGGAAGACGCGCCTTCGCTGCGACCCGAAAGCTCAGAAGAATCCGAGTGCTTTTGGGCTGTAGCTGACGAGCAGATTCTTGGTCTGCTGATAATGGTCGAGCATCATCTTGTGGTTTTCGCGGCCGATGCCCGACTGCTTGTAGCCACCGAACGCGGCATGAGCAGGATAGGCATGGTAGCAGTTGGTCCACACCCGGCCCGCCTGGATGCCCCGGCCCATGCGATAGGCGCGCGTCCCGTCGCGGGTCCACACGCCAGCGCCCAGCCCGTACAGCGTGTCGTTGGCGATGGCGAGTGCTTCGGCTTCATCCTTGAAAGTGGTGACGGCCAGCACCGGGCCGAATATCTCTTCTTGAAAGATGCGCATCTTGTTGTGGCCCTTAAGGACCGTCGGGGTCACATAATAGCCCTCGCTCAATTCGCCATCCAGCATGGCGCGCGCGCCCCCGGTCAGCAATTCCGCGCCTTCGTTCAACCCGATCTCGATGTAGGAGAGGATCTTTTCCAGCTGGTCGTTCGACGCCTGCGCCCCGATCATGGTGCTGGGGTCGAGCGGGCTGCCCTGCTTGATCGCCTTGACCCGCGCGATGGCGCGTTCGATGAACTTCTCGTAGATCGATTCCTGGATCAGCGCGCGGCTGGGGCAGGTGCAGACTTCGCCCTGATTGAGCGCGAACATCGCAAAGCCTTCCAGGCATTTGTCGAAATAATCATCATCCGCGTCCATCACGTCGGCAAAGAAGATGTTGGGCGATTTGCCCCCCAGTTCCAGCGTTACCGGGATCAGATTTTCCGACGCATATTGCATGATCAGGCGGCCGGTGGTCGTTTCGCCGGTGAAGGCGATCTTGCTGATCCGCTTGTTGCTGGCCAGCGGCTTGCCCGCTTCCACGCCAAAACCGTTGACGACGTTCAGCACGCCGGGCGGCAACAGGTCGCCAATCACTTCCATCAGCACCAGGATCGACATCGGCGTCTGCTCGGCCGGTTTCAGCACGATGCAATTGCCCGCCGCCAGCGCCGGGGCCAGTTTCCACACCGCCATCAGGATCGGGAAGTTCCACGGAATGATCTGGCCGACCACGCCCAGCGGCTCGTGGAAATGATAGGCGATCGTATCATGGTCGATTTCGCTGATCGACCCTTCCTGCGCGCGCACGCAGCCCGCGAAATAGCGGAAATGGTCGATGGCCAGCGGAATGTCGGCATGGGTCGTCTCGCGGATCGGCTTGCCGTTGTCGATCGTCTCGGCCATTGCGATCAGGTCCAGATTGGCCTCCATCCGATCCGCGATCCTGAGCAGGATGTTCGACCGGTCGGTGGACGACGTCTTGCCCCAGGCGTCCTTCGCCTGGTGCGCGGCGTCCAGCGCCAGCTCGATATCCTCCGCCGTGCCGCGCGCGATTCTGCCCACGACCTGCCCCGTCACGGGCGACACATTGTCGAAATAGCCGCCCTTGACCGGCGCGACCCACTGGCCACCAATGAAATTATCATATTGGTCACGGATCAACGTCTTGCCGGTGAAACGCTCCATCGCCTGTTGCAGCATCTGTCCTACTCCCAAATTGTTCGAATTGGTTCAAAGGATGGCGCGGCGACCGATGCCGGGCCATTGCACCTTGGGTCTATCTCACCCGTTTCTATTTCACCTTGGCCAGCGCGGCCGTCATGCGCTTGGCGGCGAAGGGCGGCAGTTTGACCGCTTTGGCTGCGGTCAGATCAGCCGGTGACACCTTGCCCACCTGCACCAGCGCGACCATGCCCATCGAATAATGGGGCAGGCACTTGATGCCGTAGAGGCCGGGCTTGCTGACGGTCAGTACGACTTCCTTGTTCATGCCGCCCTTCATCGCCGTTGCGCCTGCGGGCAGCATGTTGGCCATGGTTTCGGCATTATGGCTGGCATCGGTCGGCTTGAAACGAATGGTATCGCCGGGGGACGCCTTCACGAAGGATGGCTCGAACACCATCGCGCCGTCTGCGCCCTGATTCTTCATCTGGACGGTGATTTCCTTCGCTGCGGCGGGCAATGGCGACAGCATCAGGACGGCGGTGGCAAGGATAGCGTGGGGCAAACGCAGGTCGAACAAGGCACTCTCCATGGAATCGAACGGCCTTTGCGGCCGGATTACCAGGGAGAGTGCGGCCGGAGGGGGGCGGCCACAATTGACCTTTGGTCCTATGCGATCGGTCCTGTGCCAGAAATATGAACAGGGCGCGCGTCGTGGACGCGCGCCCTGTTCGTCAGGCGGCTTGCGCCTTCAACAGCTTGTCGATCGTCAACGGATAGTCGCGCAGGCGCAGACCCGTGGCGTTGTAGATGGCATTGGCTACTGCCGCGCCCGCGCCGCAAATGCCCAATTCGCCCACACCCTTGGCCTTCATCGGCGAACTTTTGTCGTCCAGCTCGTCGACGAACAGCACCGTTTGCTGCGGAATGTCGGCATGGACCGGCACCACATATTCGGCCATGTCGTGGTTGACGAAGAAGCCAAAGCGCGTGTCCACTTCGAGCGATTCCATCAACGCTGCGCCCACGCCCATGGTCATCGCACCGATTACCTGGCTGCGCGCCGATTTGGGGTTCAGGATGCGCCCAGCCGCAAACGCCCCGCCCATGCGGCGGATGCGCACTTCGGCAGTGTCCATGTCGACGCCCACTTCACAGAAATGCGCCCCGAACGTCGCCTGCGCATAGCGCTTGTCGAGGTCGCCATAGTCCATGCTATCCTCGGCCCACACGCCCTCGCGCCCGGCCAGTGCGGCCAGCGTCTGCGACTTGTTGGCATGGCGGACCAGCCCGTCCTCAAATTCCGCCTGATCGGGGGGGTAGCCCGCTTTCTCCGCCATCTTGGCACGCAGCGCCATGGCAGCGGCATAGACCCCGGCAGTCGAGCTGTTCGCCCCCCATTGCCCGCCCGACCCGGCCGACACAGGGTATCGGCTGTCGCCCAGCCGCACCGTCACCTGATCCAGCGTCACGCCCATCATCTCGGCTGCGGTTTGGCCGATGATGGTATAGCTGCCCGTGCCGATGTCGGTCATGTCGGTTTCGACGATGACATGGCCTTTGTTATCCACGCCGATCCGCGCGCCCGATTTGCCGACCAGATTGTTGCGGAACGCACTCGCCACGCCCATGCCGACCAGCCAGCGGCCGTCGCGCACCTGACCCGGCTTGGCCTTGCGCTTTTCCCAACCGAATTGTTCGGCCCCCGCGCGCAGACATTCCACCAGCTTGCGGCTGGAATAGGGGCGTTGCGTCCCGGCTTCCGGGTCATATTGCACATCGTTGCGGATGCGCAGTTCGACCGGATCGACGCCACAGGCTTCGGCCAGTTCGTCCATCGCTACTTCCAGCGCCAGCAGGCCGACGGCCTCACCCGGAGCGCGCATCGCATTGCCTTCGGGCAGGTTCAGCGTCGCCAGCCGGTGCGCCGTCATCCGGTTTGCCCCGCGATACAGCAAGCGTGTCTGCTGCGCCGCCGTTTCAGGGCCACCACCGGGCAGGTCGCCCGACCAGACTTCATGACCGATCGCGTCGATCACCCCATCCTTGTCTGCGCCGATGCGGATGCGCTGGATGGTCGCGGGGCGATGCGTCGTATTGTTGGGGATCTGGTGCCGGGCAAGCGCGACCTTGACCGGCCGCCCGACCTGCTTTGCACCCAGCGCCGCCAGCAAGGCATCGGCCCGCACCCATAATTTGGACCCGAAGCCCCCACCGATATAGGGCGACACCAGCCGCACATTATCCTTGGGGATGCCCAGCGTCTTGGCGACTTCGCCCACGCCCCAGGCGATCATCTGGTTGGATGTCCACAGCGTCAGCTTGTCGCCATTCCACGCCGCCGTGGTGGCGTGCGGTTCCATCATCGCGTGGCTGTGGTCGGGCGTGGTGTAGGTTTGTTCGACCTTCACCGCTGCCTTGGCGAATGCACCGTCGAAATCGCCGACAGCCGTGTCGGGCGCGCCGCCGAACCCGCCTTCGGGCGGCTTTACCGCGCTCGATCTGGCCGCAGCCAGATCATAGCTGCCCTCTTCGACGACATAGTCGATCTGCACCAGCTTGGCCGCATCGCGCGCATTTTCGAACGTGTCGGCAATGACCAGCGCTACTGCCTGCTCATAATGGTCGATCTGCGGCCCGCCCAGCAACGGGGCGGTATTGAAATTGCCTTTGCCCAGCTTTCCGGCATTGGCATGGGTGACGATGCCCAGCACGCCGGACGCCGTTTCGGCCGCGCGCAGGTCCATCGACGCGATTTTGCCCTTGGCGATGGCCGATCCGACCATCCAGCCATAGGCCGCATTGGGGGCTGCATCATGGCGTTCATAGGCATAGGGAGCCGCGCCGGTCACCTTGGCTGCGCCATCGATCCGGTCGTGCGGAATGCCGATCACCTTGCCCCGGTCGATCGGGTTCGGCCCGGCGGGTGTGTCGAACTTCATGCCCGTGCCTCCTGCTGCCGATAGAGCGACGCCAGCGTTTTCTCGACCAGCACCTTCTTGAATTCATTGTGATGGGTCGTGCGCGCGCCGTTCAGCGCCGCTTCGGCCACTGCCTTCGCGCCCGATTTCGCTGCCGCATCGGCAGCCTCCGTTCGCCATGGTTTCGCGCCGATCCCGCCAAAGGCGAAACGCGCTGTCCCGCCCTTGCCGAATATCGCCGCTACCGACACCAGCGCGAAGGCGTAGGATGCCCGGTCGCGCACTTTGCGATAGACATGGGTGCCATCGATCGGCTTGGGCAGCGTCACCGATGTGATGATCTCACCCATATTCAGCGCCGTTTCCAGATGCGGCGTATCGCCCGGCAGGCGATGGAAATCCGCAATCGGGATCGCCCGCACAGCGCCATCCGCGCCGATCGTGTCGACCTGCGCGTCCAGCAGGCGCATCGCAACGGCCATGTCACTGGGGTGCTGCGCGATACAGGCGTCGCTGACGCCCAATATCGCCAGACCCCGGCTCATCCCGCCGATCGCGCCGCAACCGCTGCCCGGCTTGCGCTTGTTGCACGGCATCCGCGTGTCGTAGAAATAGGGGCATCGCGTGCGCTGGAGCAGATTGCCCGCCGTCGTCGCCTTGTTGCGCAACTGCCCCGAAGCGCCGGAAACCAGCGCCCGGCTCAACACCGCATAGTCGCGGCGCACGGCCTTGTCGGCGGCCAGATCGGTATTGCGCACCAGCGCGCCGATCCGCAGCCCGCCTTCGGGGGTCGGGGCGATCGTGTCGAGGCCCAGATGATTGACGTCGATCAGGTGAGTCGGCGTCTCGATCTGCAACTTCATCAGGTCCAGCAGGTTGGTGCCGCCCGCGATGAAGCGCGTGCCCTGCACCGATGCTGCCGTCCTGGCGGCATCCTGCGCGCTGGTCGCGCGGCTATAGGTAAAGGGCTTCATGCCACCTTCTCCCCTTTGGCGACATCGTTCATGGCCGCGATGATGTTGGGATAGGCAGCGCAGCGGCAGATATTGCCGCTCATCCGCTCGCGCAATTCGGCGTCGGACAGGGCGATCTTGTTCAGGTCTGCGCTTGCGTGGCTGGGAATGCCCGCTGCTATCTCGTCCAGCACCGCGACGGCGGAACAGATTTGCCCCGGCGTGCAATAGCCGCATTGATAGCCGTCATGGGTGATGAAGGCGCGCTGCATCGGGTGCAGCGCTTCAGCCGTGCCAAGCCCCTCGATCGTCGTAACCCTGTCGCCATCATGCATTACCGCCAGCGTCAGACAGCTGTTAATCCGCCGCCCTTCGACGATCACGGTGCAGGCACCGCACTGACCATGGTCGCACCCTTTCTTGGTGCCGGTCAGGTGCAGATGTTCGCGCAGCGCATCAAGCAATGACGTGCGCGGGTCGAGCTGCAAATGGACTTCGCGGCCGTTGACGGTCAATTCCACCGGCGACATGGGCGCTCCTTCTTTGGCTGGCGGGCGCGTCGATGGTGCTGCGCCTGCTGAGGGTGCAAGAACCGGCGTCGCGGCGGCCAGGGCGGCGCTGCCGCGCAGCAAGCCCCGGCGCGTGAGATGATCGGACGTCATGGCTGGTCCTTCCTCCTGTTGGCTGTGATACGAAGGGGAGCGGCAAATGATCCGCCGCTGCGCATAAATATGGGGTGATGGACGCAGATTAACAGAAAGATGGCGTCCGCAAAGTTGCCAATTGCTACCCAAAGCATGTTTTTCTGCTCATCGGGGCAGGGCCATCGCCGCATCTTCGCAGCGCTGCGCGCGTCCATTATGCCTTCCGCCTGTACAAAATGGCGCAAAAGCGTGCTTTTTGATGTCTGCGACAAGGAATTTCATTTTAATGGCAATTCACCCCTTGCCCATCCCCAAAAGCGCTGCTAGTTGCCCGCCTCACCCGACGGGGACTAAGTCTCCATCAAGCGCCGAGCGGGCGTAGCTCAGTGGTAGAGCACAACCTTGCCAAGGTTGGGGTCGAGGGTTCGAATCCCTTCGCCCGCTCCAGTTTCTCCAGCAATAACAACAACTTAGCCCTAATGGGCAAAGGCCTGATCCCGACCGGGGTAACGCTGGGGTAACATTGCCTTTTTGCTAGGCTGGGCCGGACTGCGTCTGCGCGGTGTTGGCAACTCCCCGCTCAGTGCCTCTGTCAGCGTTCCATCCAGCACCTAAAGCTGGCGGGTTAATGCGGCGAAGCTTTGCTGCACATTGCCACGCCCAAGTGGGCATAACAGCCGCAGTTCCTTCTATTTCCGCTCTCGACGGGCCTCGAGGACCGCAGCCGCCCACGCCGGTACCTAACCTCCTGAGGCGGGCCGTCCGATTCTCGCGGCTAACATGGGCGCTGCCGATAATCTCTTCCAGCTTGCTTCGCGAATGGCATCCAATGTCCCTTTCTCGGTCCATGATCATAGTCTCTGGACCACTCAGCGGGCCAATTATGCGTACGGAAGAACTGGGAGCGGACTAGCCGCTCGGTGCGCAGCGGGCCAACGTCGCAGCCGGCAGAACGGCATGGAGTCGCGCGCGAACTGCCTTCGCCCAGATGCGATAGCCCTGCGGGTTCATATGGACGCTGTCGGGCTGGTAATTGTCGCCCAGCTTCCCGTCAGTCAGCAGCGGTGTAGTAATGTCGACATAGTGAACCTGCTGGGCGTGTGAGATAAGCCCTTGGGCAGCGCGGTTGAACAGAACCTGCTGGGGAAGGTTAGCGGCGCGGCCGGGGCTGGGCTTCATCGAGAGCAGTAGCACGGGGACGTCGCCCATCAGCCGGGTGCGCTGGTCGAGTAGGGTTGCGAGCTGGCGGATCACCGTGCGCACCGGTACACCATTGGCGATGTCGTTTTCGCCGGCATAGACGATGATGGCGCGCGGGCGTCCTTCCTTTCTGACGTTGATGTTAGCGAAGCGGGGGATGATATCGGTCAGGGTCGCGCTGTTGATGCCGCGATTATGGACGCTCCACGGTGTCATATCCTTTTCAAGATCGGTCCAGCGGTGGATCGACGAACTGCCCACGAACCAGAGCATGCACCCGTCGTCGGCATGGTCGGCGTCGGGGAGGGTGACACTGGTCGCGCGATAATGCTGGAAAGTCGCCCAGCCGCTGACAATTGCGGCGAAGACCAGCACGGAAACAGTGAATTTGACAAGAGGCGAGGCGCTGGGAATCGGCAATCTGCTCTCCGGTGGCAGCAGGCAGGGACGGGCAGGCTAGCGCATTTGGTCTCAACGCTAAAGCGACAGCGTTGTTCGTCCTCTCGTTCACCATTCGCGTTAAGTCGTCGTAGAGGGGCCGCAGTTAGGGGAAAGACCGGGTTAAGGAGTTCGCAGGTGGGCAAGAATCCGTCGGTCGATCTGCTGAAGGGTGTGCTGATCCTGCTCGTCATGATCGGCCATTGCATGGAGATCACGCATTATCAGCATCCGGCCCTGTGGGTCGGGGCTGGATTTCGTATGCCTCTAATGATCGGCATTTCCGGCTATCTGCTGAACCTCATCAGACTGCGCGCGGCGGGGATGCAGCGCATTTTCGGCCACTATGGCGAGCGGATGCTGCTGCCCTGGCTGGTGGCCATGCTCGTCTATATGTTGATCAGCGGCTGGCCGCTCGGCTGGAGCATGGCGCTGGACATGCTGCTGCGACCGCCCTTTCATCTTTGGTACATACCAGTCCTGTTCTTTCTAGTGCTGATCGCGCGGCTGGTGCCGCTGCCGCCGATCGTGCTACTGGCCATCGGTACGCCCTTTAGCCTGTCGATCATGGCGAGTTTCGGCTTGGACCATGGCCCGATCGCGCCAAGTTTGCTGGCCCCCGACAGCCGTTTCCTGCGCTATCCGGTCTACTTCTTCTTCGGCATGCTGATGGCAGAGCGCGGTATTTCCCGGCGCTATCTGGGCGCGGCGCTGCTGGCCGGGGGGCTTGGCATGGCATGGTGGATCGGACTGGGTACTGGAAGCAACAGCATGACCTTGATGGCGGCGCGGCTGCTGATGTGCCTGGGCTTCATCGCGCTGCTGCCGCTCCTGTCGTTGGTGCGCGTAAGGGTTCCGCCGCTCAACGCCATTGGCCGAGACAGCCTATTTTTCTATCTCTGGCACCCGCTCGCCATGGCGCTGCTCATGGCGGGCGGTGCGGGGGCGGGCATGATGCTGGCGCTTTCGGTGCCGGGACTTTTCATCGCCAGTCGCCTGAGCGCGCGGCTACCTACGCTTGGCCGGCTGCTGGGCAGTATGCCGGAGCGGCGGGCCACAGCGACGCTGCCCGATGCGGTGCCGCAGGCGGCCTGAACTACATGCTCGGTATCTTCCCGTAGCTATCCACGCGTCCGATACGATATGGCCCGCTCCGTTGCGGCAGGGCTTTCCCCTTCCAGCTCAGTCGAACAAGGCCGTCAGCGTTTAGACGGTCCACTGCGGCGTGAACGTTTGGCATCGCGGCACGCCATGCTTCGCCGGGGGCAATGGCTCGGGCCACCTCGCTCGGGCAAACAGTCGCACCCTGTGTCCGCGCGGCGAGCAACGCCAGCGCCGCGTCCCGCGCGCTGGCTGTCATTATCGCCGCCGTCCTCGGCGAGTGGTTTCGCCGGTAGTCATCAGGTCTGGCTTAGCAGGCGGCTTCCAGCCCGGGGGAGGAGTGACACGCTGGCGGCTGGTTCCCAAGCCCATAGCCCCGGGCTGCTGACGCTCAATGCCTGACAGGTCTGCCCGCTCCGCCTCGGTGGCCGTGGCACCGCTCCGCATCAGGCTGATCATATCGCGGCATCGTTTCGCCTCCTCAAAGTCCAAGGCGCGAGCCGCAGCGTCCATTCTTGCCTGGAGGGTCTTGATCGTGTCGGTCATATTGAAGAAACGCATGACCGGGGCGTTGGGCACCAATGCGCCATTTGTCGCAGTTGCTGAGCCCAACGACGCTTTCTGACTGCTGACCGTCCGCTCTACGCCTGTTGTCCGAAAGGCAGCAGAGCCAGCATGGCAACTGTTTGCATGGCACCCGTAGGGACGGCTAGACGCCGGTTATGTCCGTTACGTCGCCGTTTGGGATGCCACAACCGTTCGCGATCTGAGAGGTGGCTCGGTTTGTCTGCACAGGGATCGGCAACGGATAAGTGGATCGTCTGCCGGTTGTTTCGTCGAATTGCCGATATGGGCCGTCATGCAGGGAGGGCGTAGCCCGACCGGAATGACGGCCCATATCGGCGGCCAAATTCATGCTGCCAGCATCAGCGGCAGGTTGTCAAAGTAGGTTTGATCCGGCGTCTTCGCGGCCAGGCTCGAATGCGGCCTGCGGCTATTGTAAAAGTTCAGATACCGACCGATCGAGCCCCGTGCTTCGCTGACCGCGCCATAGGCGTGCAGGTACACCTCCTCATATTTTACTGAACGCCACAGACGCTCGACGATGACGTTGTCGCGCCAGGCGCCTCTGCCGTCCATGCTGATGGCAATTTCCTCCCGGAGCAGCACGCTGGTGAAGGCCATGCTGGTGAACTGGCTGCCCTGGTCGGTGTTGAAAATCTCTGGCTTGCCATAGCGGGCCAGCGCTTCTTCCAGAGCCTCGACACAAAAGTCGGCCTCCATCGTGATCGACACCCGCCAGGCCAGCACCTTGCGGCTGAACCAGTCAACGATGGCAACGAGATAGACGAAGCCCTTGGCCATCGGGATGTAGCTGATATCGGTTGCCCAGACATGGTTGGGCCGCACGATCGCCAGTTTGCGCAGCAAATAGGGGTAGATCTTGTGCCCCGGCGCAGGCTTCGAGGTGTTCGGGCGGCGGTAGATCGCCTCGATCGCCATCTTCTTCATCAGCGTTGCAACGTGCAGACGCCCGACCTTGATGCCCTCCTGCAACAGCAGATCGCGGAGCATCCGGCTGCCCGCAAACGGAAACTCCATGTGCAGCTCGTCGATCCGGCGCATGGTGCCCAAGTCGGCGACCGACACCGGCTTGGGCAGGTAATAGACGCTGCCCCTGCTCATCCCCAACTCCCGTGCCTGCCGCGTCAGCGGCAGCGCGTGCGAACGGTCGATCATCGTTTTGCGCTCGGCAACAGTCCCGCCTTCCCGAGCGTGCCGGCCAAAAAATCGTTTACAAGCGTCAACTCGCCAATCTTGGCGTGCAGCGTCTTTACATCGATCGCTGGTTCCGCCGCTTCGCTGGCGCCTTCCACGCCGAAAACACCCGCAGCCCCTTCCAACAACTGCGTCCGCCATGTCGTGATCTGGTTCGCGTGAACGTCGAACTGCTGCGACAACTCCGCCAGCGTCTTCTCGCCCTTCACGGCAGCCAATGCCACCTTCGCCTTGAAGGCCGGGCTGTGGTTCCGGCGTGGTCTTCTGCTCATCTGCTCTCCTGTCATGCAGCCCCTGTGGCCGCTGTCAGGCAGAATATCCACTTATCCCCATGTGCAGTTTTGCCAGGCCACCTCTCTGCTTGCAGTTTTTCAGCGCCTTGCCAGCTGAAACTAGCTTGCACTTCTTGCTGCGCGCTACTGCCACCGCCTCGAAGTGTTCGAATAGCGGAAGCCCGCCGAGTATGCCAGAACCGTGCTGCTCCTGTAAGAGCGTGGCTGACTGATTGTTGGCGACAGTGGTTGGGACGTACTTTCTCGGCTGGATCGCGGTGAACGCGGCCCACAGATGAGGATAAAGGTCTTTCAGCTCATTCGAAACCGATCGCATGATGAGCATTTCACCACTTTGGATCGCGCTGATTACCCGGTTCTTCGCCGAGTTTGACGTTGTCGTGAGCGCTTCCTTGATGCCGTGCAGGTCGATGACCCACTTAGGCGTAACCGCGCTAGAGGAAGCGGCCGCCATTCGCTAGGCAGCCCCAAAAAGCTGATCTTGATAGACAGGTTTAAGCCCGCTCAAGCGGTAAATGTCGATCTCGTCTAGCTGTTCAGTAATCCGTGCGCGCTTGAGCAAACTCAAAAGTCGCGTGCCATATTGCGTGCGCTTGTCACGCAAAGGGTCAGGTGTTCCTCCGCTACTCTTCTCGCCCTGGTCGCCAGAAGGCACGAAGTTGCGGTTGCCGAACTTGGCTTTCCATGCCTTGTAGTCGTCGCGAGCCAAGAAGTCAGTTTGAACTAGGCGGACGTAAGTCGCCTCCTGACTGATCCCCAACTTTTTCGCAAACAAGCGGATGAAATCATCGTCAGGGATGGGTGTGTAGCGAAAGCGGGCAAGTGCCGCTTTGATGAGGCGCTTGGGTGCCAGTAAGCAGGCTGCAAAGCGGTTACAGAAACGCTCAACTCGATTCCGGATGATAGAGGGGTTGGATGCGCCTTCCTTGCGAAGGAGGACGTGCCCAAACTCGTGAGCAAGCGTGAACAGCTTGCGAGCCTTGCTGCTGTTTGTCGTGTTGATGACGATTGTGTGAGGGCCGTCATCAATATGGACGTACAGGCCAGCAGCTTCGTCGGTCTTGAAGGGACGGTGCAGAACCAGAACGCCAAGACTCTCGATGAATGAGCGCAGGCTGACGTACAGCTTATTGGCGTCCTGCCAATCTAGTTGCTGATCATCTGTAATGCCCCAACGGGCACGCCACTTCGCAGCGAGATGGATCGCTTCTTCATCAGAGTAGCCCTTGGGCTTTATCTGCTCGACAGTTTCGTCAAGCCCAACGTCAAGGTCGAGCGCAGACAGGGTGTTGGACAGCTTCTCCACATAGCCAATGGCTTGGAGCGTGCCTTTCTCAAACTCGGCGATTTTGGGGCTGACGGTGCGGAAGTCGACGGAGGCGAACAGCGGCAGTTCGCGCTGAGTAAAAAGCGCCTGCATCGGCACAGCCAATTCATCCGCAACGGATGTAATTTCCTCGTCGTCTAATTCGCCGCCGTTGTCCACGACTCGTTTGAGCTTAGACCGAGACACTCCACTGCGAGACGCGAGGGTAGCCAGATCGAGGCCGCGCGCGCTAAGGACGTTAGAGAGGGCGCCAGCAGGGATCTTCACGTGTGTATCAACTTATGGCCTTGGCAAGCGACGACAACCGGGCTGACCTTCGCGCAGCTGGCTAACGTCCAGACGGTAGGGATCGGACTGTATCTCGCGCTCGCGGTTATTCAAGCCGTATCAGCGACCGGCGTGGCTGGCCTCTCCCGGCGGGTAACGACGCTAAAGGGCGCGGTGACGGCAAACCTCATGAAGACCGAGGCCAGGAACGTCCGCACCTTGGCCGGGCAAGTCAGCGGGTTAGAGATCGGCTTTCACAAATTTAATCGTGTGCTGCTCTGGATCGTGTTCAGCCTGTTCGCCATAAGCGTAAGCTACTTCGCCTACTGTACGGTTTGGCAGGAGGCGCAGGCCCTCCAAGGCGGCACATGGTTCATATTCGGCTTCTACCTCGTTCTGCCAGTCGCCATCTTTGTAGCTTGCTCAACGATCATCTGGTGGAGATGCAGAGAGGTGGCTCAGCGGCTGACGGAAGCAGAGAAGCGCATCCAGCGGGCGATCTTAGGCTTGAAGGATGGCTGAGGCGGAAATTATACCCGTAACTGAGATGCGGATCACGTACTTTGATGAGATTAAAGCTAATGTCGCCATCGGCTTCCCTTGGTATATTGTAGGTGGGCTGTCAGCTTCGCCGGACGCGATTGCGTCACTGGAAGAAAAAGCGAATGATCTCGCCGAGGAGGTGTTCGGCACTCGCGATCTTCGCCCCAATACCGAATTTCACGCTTCACATCTCTATTCAGGTAAATCGCATTTTAAAGGGATGGCTGTCGATCGGCGGGTCGAGATTCTCCAGCGGCTAGGTCAGCTGATTGGTGAAGCTGAGGGCGTTTCGCGCATTTACGCATCCATCAATACGCCCGAGCTCTACAGCGCAAGCAAAGCTCCCGAATACGCCTTCATGCATTTCTGCGAACGCGTTCAAAAGTCATTGCCTCCGCGTACGAAGACGATCCTGATAGGCGACCAAGACGACGAGAATTACAAACATATGATCGCCAGCTTTGCTACATATCGGGCGAACGGTACGCCTTGGAGCTACGGCATCAAGATTGGTGGCATACTCGATGCAGTACACTTTGCACGGTCGCACCATTCCCGAATGATCCAGCTTGCTGATACATATCTTTTTCTGAGCAACCACTACCGATCGGTTCGCAAGGGGTGGCAGGCGGACAAACTGAAAGAAGCTATTCAAGGCATCGCCCTTGGCCCCCATCGGTATAAAGAATGGCCTACAGCGAAGGAGAGCGTCGGCAATTAATCGCGTATTCTGTCGATCGTTCGGGCCTGAAAGGGGCTGGAATCTCATCTGCTGTCGAAAAGCAGCCGCCGCGATATACCATCTTTCATCATTTTTGCGTCGGGAGCCGCCATTCCGTTACCGGCCAGTCCCTGCCATCACTGGTCCCCACCACCCCATCCCGCTATCGACTCCTCCACATCCCCAGCCGGACCGGACCCGGCCGCCCCACGCCCAGCCCCTCCGGCCCAGCTGTTCAACAGCAGGAGCCAGAGAATGTCCCTACCCACCGGCCTTTACAAGATAGCCTTCACCTCCACATACGGCACCGACTTTGGGGTCCTGGTCCTGCAGGACGGTGGCAAGCTGCGCGGCGGCGACAGCGGCAACGCCTATGTCGGCACCTACGAGGAGGACGGCGAGGTGCTGACCATGCAGGTCAGCGTGACGCAGCATCGGCGGGTGCCCGGTGCTGTTATGAACGTGCTGGGATTTAACAACATCGTCGTGGAAATCGGCGGCCGGACCGACGACGCCACACTGCGGCTGCGCGGCACGTCTAAGCAGGTACCGGGCGTACGGTTTGACGCGCGGCTGACGCATATCGCGGACTGACCGTCATAGCTGCCCGCCCATACATGCCGGCGACCGTCGCGTCAGGCGGGTGTGCGCGGCACACTCTGAAACGGGCGCTGCCCACCGCTGAAAATCATGTGTCGATGCCAGAAAAGGGCAACCTGTTGGTCGCGCACGCAAATCTGACGCCGCGCTTCCATTACGGCTATGGTCTGGTGGAACGCTTCGTCGCTCACCTCAGCCAACTCTGGAAGAGGTATGGGGCCACCCCCCAACTGCTGAAGAATTTGGTTTTCCAGGGTCATCGGCATGCACAATGCTGCGACCGCACAAATGGTTCAACACGGATGCTTCGTTAACCCTGCTTTCTGCGACGGGCCGAGCAGAGGAATAAAGTGGCGATATTCAGTGTAGGGTCGCCCCGGCTGGCACGTCGTTCTCGTCGTCGAGAAACGTCGCCATCCCCTCGGTTACGACCGCCCGTGCAAATGCTTCGAAGGCGGCGGTGTCACTGTTGAACATCTGGTCCCACACGATGGACGTACCGCAGTCGTTGATAACCTCCAAGCCCCATAGACGCTCGCTCTCCAAGCGAAATATGTGGACACAAACAGTTATGCCGTCGCGGCTTACGGTGCGCGAGAGCGGGGATTCGACTATTTCGGGATCAGAATCAGGCATGCGGTTCTCGTGGTTGCATAGACCCTAGCTGTATGTTGGCGCACGCCGAGGTGAAAGACCAAAGTGCCGATATGACGGTCTCTCCCTTTGGTGAGCAAGCATAACGGTTTAGGGCGGACTTGGCTCCCCGGGCTCGGTGCCCGGGCTAATACGCAAGGCCAACTGCCACTGCCTGCCATGGTTCTGCCATACCGGTGCCACGGCTGGACATCCCAACAGTGGCAGAAAAAACCGAGCTTTTGCGCGGGTTGTAGAGCGTTTGCCATAGCTGCCGTAGCTAGGGGCTTCGACTGTCTACATATATAGGGCGAGCTCTTTGGGGCTACATTACTCTACCGGTATATCTCTCCCGCAATATTAAAGAGATAAGCTATGGCAGCTATGGCAGACCGGAAATTAGCGAGCTGTTAGAGTGGCTTAGTCTGCCACCCCTTCCACGCCTACTGTGCCACAGGAGTGGCAGACGGCGCGGCGGCTATGGCAGACGGATGGCCAACGGGCGGGAATGAAAGGTCATTGCTGTCCGCGATAGGGCTCGCAAGATACCCATCGACAATTGCCGGAACAACCCCTGCAGCCGCGCGTCCCCTAGCCATGCCCAATCCAACCACAATCGACATTTCCCATAGCCTTGACCGCGAGGAGGTCCGCCGCCGCATGGCCAGGGGCGTTGGCAAGCTCGCCTCCCACATCCCCGGCGGCGCTGCCACCGTGACACACTCCTGGCCTAGCGCCGACCGTCTGGCGTTGACCGTGGCGACTATGGGGGTGGAAGTGCCGTGCACTGTAGACGCTGAGGACAATATGCTGCGGGTTACGCTGGAACTGCCCGGCATGCTCGCGCTGATGGCAGGGCCGATCTCCGCCATCGTTCGGAAGCAGGGCGAGCGGCTGGTGCTGGACGATAACTCTGCAGAAAAGGAATGATCGCGCCGGACTGGCCATGCGCGATCAAGGAATTTCAGCTTTACGTCATGCTTGCCTGTGCCGAACGTATAGCAGCGCTGCCACAATAGCCGCCGAGCCTATGCCAACCGCTGCCCCTAGTGCGGTGACCCTTCCAGCCGCCTGGGGCGCGTCCTGCTCGTTGTCGCTGCCTCGAGGCGGCGGATCGGCTTGCGCACTATGTGCGTGCGGCGCGGGATGCGCGGGATAGGGCGGTGTGCTGCCGGGCGGCACGGCTGGCTTGTGCGTCATTGCTTTGCTCTCCAATTGAGTGGGCTAAACGACGCGGCTGTCGGAACAGTTTCCGAGAATCTGGACTGGACCAAGTTACACGCCAGGTACCGTCTTTTGCGTGTTCCTGGTTTGTTCTATAACCGCCACGTCGAGTCGCGGAGGAGAACGTCATGACACAGATGTTTAATCACCCCATAGCTACAGGGCTGGCTTGCCACGCCAGCTTGGTTACGACTGCCAGAATCTGGCCATGGTAATGACCCGGGACTGTGCAACGGCGCGTCAGAATGTTCTTCGGGACGCCACGCGCGCCATATACGACGCGGTGTACCCGGGGCAGGAGTGGGCACCGGTAGGCTTCGAGGAAGCTGAGCGGTGCGAGACGGTCCATTACCGTAACGCTCTGGCGGCGGCACGCCACGCCAGCATGTTGCTTTCCGACACCGGCGACGGTCGGCTGCTGTAACGGCCGGTGAGCCAGAATAGAGAGGGCCTGCGCCGGGCGACGCAAATTCTTGAGGCTGCCGCCTGGCACTACGCTGTGCGCGTGGTGTGCAGCCGATGTCCGCACAGCGCGGCGTTCAATCCGCACGGGCTGTGGTGGCTTTTCCACCGCAAGGGCTGGGACGATCATTTGGAGGCTGCCCGTCAGCGATTTTGGTGCCGAGAATGTGCGCGGCAGATAGGCACGCGCGTGCGACCGGCACGGCTAGAGTTGGTTCGAGAGCAGGCCAGCGACGTGCGGCTCAGGATGCCGGACGAGCGCGAGTGGAAGCGGGCACTGAGCCGTTTTAGGGCGTAATTGGCCGATGCACGAATGGCGCTGCCAGCGCCCACTCAACATCGGTCATATCCGATGGATATCGCAGTCCCTCCCGGCTATGCTCGCGCGGGGCAACACCAGTCCATGTTGCCACTCACTCCATCTCTTCGCAAAGAGGCGTGAATCATAAAATACTGGTGTTGCTCAACAACTTTCGGATCGGACTTTTAGTGTCGGTAGTATATCGCCCAGATATTGATGGACTTCGCGCAATTGCCGTGTTGTCTGTCGTCATGTTTCATACTGGCCTGGGGTCGTGGGTGCCCGGCGGTTTTGTCGGTGTTGACGTTTTTTTCGTCATTTCCGGCTATCTCATCTGCGCTATATTGACGCGCGAATTTGCCGATGGGCACTTTTCGATCGTCCGGTTCTACGAACGACGCGTCCGACGGATCGTCCCAGCGCTTTATGCGATGATCGCCATTTCCTTTATTGTTTCCGCGATTATCCTTTTGCCATCAGAATTTGCAGAATTTTCATCGAGCGTTCAGGCAACATTGCTGTTTGCCTCGAACATATTTTTCTTCCTAACGACAAATTACTTTGACGGCGGCAATACGCGACCTTTGCTGCACACGTGGTCATTGGCGGTGGAGGAGCAATTTTATATCTTCTTCCCAATTTACCTCTGGTTGATGTTTCGATTTTGCCCCAAGGGTCTCCACGCCAGCCTGCTCTTGCTTTTGTCCCTATCGTTCCTCCTGTGTATCTGGATTACCCAGACCCACCCCTCGATCGCATTCTACTTTCCTCATACGCGCGCTTGGGAACTGCTGGCAGGCGCAATGGTATCATTGGAAGTTGTGCCTACACCTAAGCGGAAACCAAGCAGAGACATTCTATCGCTGGTCGGCCTTACGGCCATTCTCGGGTCCTGCATCGGATTTGATGATAAAATGAGTTTTCCTGGCTACTGGGCCGCAATCCCGGTTGCTGGAAGCGCTCTTCTACTGGCTGCCGGTCAGACTGGCACATCGCTCGCAGGCCGCTGGATTGCAAACAGGACTTTAGTGCTGGTTGGGTTGTGCTCCTATTCGATCTATCTTTGGCATTGGCCACTGATTGTCTTTGTCAAGCTTGTGCCCGAGGTCTCAGTCAGCCAAGGACGAATGTGGGGTCTTGTCGTTGTAGGGTTGTCCATCGGTATGGGCTATCTATCTTGGCGCTTTGTCGAGACCCCCTTTCGCTCGAAGACGCTTTTTTCTCCTCGAAGCGTTTTTACGCTGGGCGGGATCGGTGGGGCAGGATTGATCGTGCTGGCCAGCGCCGCGATCCTGTCGAATGGATGGTCAGCCCGGTTTGACGGGAAAACCAATCGGCTAGGGACTTTTCTAAACTATGACGACAGCCGATATTTTCGTCGCGGATCGTGTTTCTTGCCCAGCGGAGGCTTTGAGGCTTTCGACAAGAAGACATGTCTTGCCGCAACCTCCGCGGCAGCGCGGAAGAACGTACTGCTGCTGGGAGATAGCCATGCGGCGCATCTTTGGTATGGGTTGAACAGGCATGCGCAGGCCAATATCATGCAAGCGACAATCTCAGGGTGCCGTCCGGTCTATCCCGACAAAAGTGATACGTCGGCATGCGCGCGCATGATCGGTCGCATTTATAACGATGTTGTGGCTACGCATGCCGTCGACGCGGTGATATTAGCGGGAAGGTGGCAGAACGACGACATGGCGGGTTTTGAAGCAACCCTGCAGTGGGCAAGGCAGCGGCATGTCCCGATGGTCATTGTCGGACCGGTGCCGGAATATGATCAGGCGCTACCGCGGCTCCTTGCCTTCGCGCATGACCGCAAATCTCCAACACTGCCCCAAAGACACTTGATAGCGGCGAGATTTAAAGTGGACCAGAAGGTCGAAGCCCTCGCACGTCGATATGATGTGTCGTTTGTTTCGCTGACGCGGGCGCTGTGTCCAACGTCCATTTGCCGTACTCAAATAGGAGATGTGCCGGTCCAGTTTGACTATGGGCATTTGACATTTGCGGGCTCGGCCTATGTTGCCTTGAACATATCATCGCGTCTGAAGCCACTTTTGGAACAAAGCGCATTAGAGCAACGTCCTCCCTTGGCGATATCTCATCGGCTGAAGGGTCTCTCATTGTCACCGGCTTGGTCACCCAAACTAAGCGCTAAAATACCCCCACCGGGAGGCGCTAAGCGGCTTGATCGATGACGGCGCTGGCGGCGGCGCGACTATCTACCCAGTTGTAGGGGAGCAGATCATCGATCGGATCTGCGTCGCTGCGCAGGACGACAAACATGCCGATGATCATCTTAAAGTCGGCAACATGGAGAATTTGCGAAAGATCGGAGAGTCTATAGAGGCGCGGGGCGGGGGCTACAGATAGCCCGTCAAATGTCGGCGCGGTCGATTGTGTCGCACGTGGAATCCTTGGCACTTCCGCCAGCATAGGCGGTTGTTTAGCCAAGGAGAGCAATCATGCCGGACAAGGTCGTGTCGATCGGGTTCCTGACAGAGCAGGACCTACGCAAGCTAGGCGACGGGTTCAGCCGCCACTTCCCTATCGAGAGCGACGATCATTTCGCCGACCTGATGGCTAAGCTCGACCAGATTCCCTATCATCACAGCCCCAAGGCTCGCAGCAGCCAGACGCGACGGTAGAGCGCGCTGGCGTATCTCTCGAAAGAACAGACAGAAATATTCGAGGATTTTCTGAATCCAAGTGACTGAGCCCGCAGGTCACCCCTTACCCATTACCCTGACTAGGGTCCCCTCCTGATTTTCTGACAGAAATGCGGTAGACCGTTCCCGCGCCTGATCGCAGTCACTTTACTTGTCGCAAATCTGCCATGCATCGAGTTGTTCGTTGTGGATCGGCGTGCAAAAAGGACCCGGTTAGCGGGGTGATCGGCGTCCAAAAGGGAACCACCATTCCGATGGTTTAGACAGCAGCCTGGTTTTTCAGGTGGCGAGATCGGGATGTTGGTGGTGGAGACAGTTGTACGGATCAGGCGCGAGCACGCAGGTGGCAAGGCGATCAGGGAGATCGCGCGGGATCTGCGGCTGTCACGCAAGGTGGTGCGCAAGGCGATCAATGCTCTGGAAGGTGCGTTTGACTATCATCGCACGGTTCAGCCGCTGCCTCGGATCGGACCCTTTCAGGAGCAGCTCGATACGCTGCTGAGCGAGAACGAAGCGCGGCATCGGCGTGACCGGCTGCGGATGACGCGGATCTACGATCTGCTGCTGCGAGAAGGGTTCGAGGGTTCGTATGATGCAGTGCGGCGCTACGCCCGGCGCTGGGCGGATGGCCGACGCAAGGATCCCGGCGGCGACGTGCCCGCGTTCATTCCGCTGCTGTTCAAGCCGGGCGAGGCATACCAGTTCGACTGGAGCCACGAGGATGTAGAGATCGCAGGCAAGCCGATGCGCGTGAAGGTAGCGCACATGCGGCTATGCGCGTCGCGGGCCGTGTATGTGCGAGCCTATCCGCGTGAGACGCAAGAGATGGTGTTCGACGCCCATGCCCGCGGCTTTGCGTTCTTCGGCGGGGTGCCGTTGCGCGGCATCTACGACAACATGAAGACCGCGGTGACGACGGTCTTTGTTGGCAAGGAGCGCGTGTTCAACCGCCGGTTTTTGGTCATGGCCGATCATTATATGGTCGAGCCGACCGCCTGTTCGCCAGCGGCAGGCTGGGAGAAGGGGCAAGTCGAGAACCAGGTCCAGACGATCCGCGGCCGCTTTTTCCAGCCTCGGCTGAAGTTCGCCAGCATCGAGGAACTGAACGGGTGGCTTGAGGCAGAATGTCTGCGCTGGGCCGCGATGCACGCGCATCCCGAGCAAAAGGACATGACTGTCGCGCAGGCGCTGGAGGCCGAACGGCCCGTACTGCAACCGATGCTGTCGCCGTTCGACGGCTTTCACGAGACGAGCCACGCGGTCACCGGCACATGCCTGATCAGCTTTGACCGCAACCGCTATTCTGTGGCGGCGCGGACGGTGCGCCGTGCGGTTCAGGTGCGCGCCTATGCCGACCGGATCATAGTCCGCTTGGGGGACGAGATCGTCGCCGAACACCCGCGCTGCTTTGGGCGCGACCGCACGATTTACGATCCATGGCACTATCTGCCGGTGCTGGTGCACAAACCCGGCGCCCTGCGCAACGGCGCACCATTCCTTGACTGGGCGCTGCCACCAGCGCTGGCCCGGTTGCGGCGCAAGCTGGGCAGTGGGGACGAAGCCGATCGCCGTTTTGTCCGCGTGCTTGCTGCCATATCCACCGATGGGCTGGAGGCTGTCGAGGCCGCCATCGGCGAAGCGTTCGATACCGGCGCTGCCAGCGACGAGGTGATCCTCAATATTCTGGCGCGCCGCCGCGAACCGCCAGCAGATCAGCCAATGAGCGTGGTGGTCGACCTCAAGCTCAAGCATCCGCCCCGCGCCGATTGCGCGATCTATGATACGGTGCGAGGCCACAATGCAGCGGCATGAGATGATCGACGCCATGCGCGCGCTGGGCCTCAAGGGAATGGCCAGCGCGTTCGATGAGGCGGTAACCACTGGCGTGCAACGCCAGCGCACCACGCCCGAGATCCTGACCGATCTGCTGCGCGCCGAAGCCGCCCACCGTCACGCCGCCTCGATCCGCTACCGCATGAGTGCGGCCAAACTGCCGGTGATCAAGGATCTTGATGCGTTCGTGTTCGACGGTACGCCTATCAACGAGGAACTGGTCCGCGCGCTGCACGCCGGATCATTCCTGCCCGGCAGGCGCAATATCGTACTGGTTGGCGGCACCGGAACCGGCAAGACTCACTTGGCAATCGCCATTGCCGCCAGCGTCGTGCGCGCAGGCGCCCGTGGCCGCTACTTTAACACCGTTGATCTGGTCACCCGGCTCGAGGATGAGGCGCGCATCGGCAAGGCCGGCGCACTCGCTGCCCAACTCAGCCGCATCGAACTCGTCGTGCTTGATGAACTGGGTTATCTGCCGTTTGCTCGCTCCGGCGGCCAGTTGCTGTTCCACCTGATGAGCAAACTCTACGAAAAGACCTCAGTGATCATCACCACCAACCTGGCATTCGGCGAATGGCCCACGGTGTTCGGCGATCCCAAAATGACCACCGCGTTGCTCGATCGCACCACCCACCATTGCGATATCATCGAGACCGGCAACGACAGCTGGCGCTTCAAACACCGCAACTGACCCAGCCTCAAAAGCCCCCATAAAAATTGCTTCGCGCTGGCGCTGCCTCCGGTCGGGCTACGCCCTCCCTACGCCAGCGCCAGCGCGAAATCCGCGCCCGGCATCAACCCCAGCGCAACGCCGCAAGGTGGTTCCCTTTTGCACGCCGATAGTGGGTCCCGTTTGGACGCCGATTGACAATGGTAACCCGCAATCCTTGACTTTGGATAGGCTTGGAAGGCGGGAGCCCGCCACGTTAAGCCAAGTGTCTGGCCCAAGTTGAACAGTGCCAGCGGAACACGCAGAGAACGTGAGCTAGTAAGTATCTGATATTGCTGGGCGTGGATTTGGTGGCAAAACCGGGTGTGCTAACAACATTTTGCCTGTGACTGGCGGCTTGGTTTATTTTTACGGGTGCAGGCAGTAACAACCTGCCTATGTATGTCGTCGAACGAGTCGCGCGCGGGCACCGCTATCTGTACCTGGTCGAGAGCGTGCGCGAGGGCAAAGCCGTCCGCCAGCGCACGATCAAGGCTCTGGGCCGTAAGGATGTGCTGGCCGCCAGTGGCGAACTCGACAGGCTGGCCGCCTCGATCGCACGTCACGCGGGACGCAGTGTCATTCTGTCTGACATTGATGCAGGCCGGATCGCAGCCCGCCGGATAGGCGGTCCGCTGCTGTTCGGGCGCCTGTGGCAGCGGTTTGGCATCGATGCTGTAATGGAAGAGGTGCTGGAAGGCCGCCAGTTCGGCTTTGCCGTGGAGCGCGCCGTGTTTGTCGCCACACTGCACCGCCTGTTTGTCTCCGGCTCGGACCGAGCCTGCCTGGACTGGATGGAGAGCTACGCCATCGACGGCAGCGAGGATCTTGCCCTTCATCACTTCTATCGCGCCATGGCCTGGCTCGGCGAGGAGATCGAGGAGAAGACAGAAGGCGCATTGGCACCTCGCTGTGTGAAGGACGTGATCGAGGAGAAGCTGTTCGATCGCCGGCGGGACCTGTTCACTGATCTCAGCCTGGTGTTCATGGATACGACGTCGCTCTCGTTCTACGGTGCAGGCGGCGACACGCTGGGTCGGCGTGGTCATTCCAAGGACCACCGGCCCGAGCTTGCCCAGATGATCCTGGCCGTGGTGATCGACGCCGAGGGGCGTCCGATCTGCACCGAGATGGTCCCGGGCAACACGGCCGACGTGAAGGTGCTCATGCCCATCGTCACGCGCCTGCGTACCCGCTTTGGGATAACCCGCTCGTGCGTCGTGGCCGACCGCGGCATGATCAGTGCCGGTACGATCGCCGCCCTTGAAGAGCTGGGGATGGAATACATCCTGGGTGCGCGAGAGCGCACCAGCAACGTCATCCGCGATGTCGTGCTTGCCGACACTGCTCCGATGGTGCCCCTGGTCCTCGAGCGACAGGCAGGAGACACCCAGCTGTGGGTCAAGGAAGTGCGCGTTGGCAAAGGCGCAGATGCCCAGCGCTACGTCGTCACGCTCAACGAAGCTGAGGCAAGGAAGGACAAGGCCGACCGGCAAGCGATCATCGATGGCCTCCAAACCCAGCTGAAGAAGGGCGACAAGGCCCTGGTCGGTAACTCAGCCTATCGCCGCTATCTCAAGGCCAGCGGCAAGACCTTCGAGATCGACATGGGAAAGCTTGCCGACGAGGCGCGCTACGACGGCATCAGCGTGCTGCGCACCAATGCCCGGATCACCCCGCTGCAGGCCGTCATCCGCTACCGTGACCTGCTTCAGGTCGAGGCCCTGTTCCGGGTTGCCAAGGCGAGCTTCGATACCCGTCCCATCTTCCATCAGTCCGATGCCGCTATCCGCGGCCATGTGTTTGTCTCGTTCCTGGCCCTGACGCTGGCCAAGGAACTGACCCGCTTGTGTCAGGAAAAGGGCTTGCAGCCCGAATGGCAGCCGCTCCTCAACGATCTCGATCGCCTTCAGGAAGCCACCATCGAAAAGGACGGCAAGGTCATTACCACCCGCACCCACGTTTCGGGCCAGGTGGGGAATGTCTTCAAGGCAACCGGCATCGCGCTGCCGGCCAATATCAGCGAACTGCCGCCGCGAACCTGAGCCTCTGCAAGCTCAACCAAACCCAAAAATGTAGTGGTAACACTCGCGCCGGTGCGTGCATGTCATTGAACAAAAATGCCTTTTCCAAAAGCACTGTTCAAGTTGGGTCTGGCGGCATTAAAAAACTATGTGGGCGTCACGGTCTGCACCGCGCCGATAAGGCTACTAGCTGTCAGCCAAATTCGTCACCTATCCACCAGGGTCATTGTGCGTCTGGGCGAGGTGCTGCTTACCAGCCGATGCAACTTTGTTGTCTGGAGAAAGATATGGCGTGAATGTACCTTTCAGTCTCCGCGCAGTCCCTGCCGTAAAGCATCTATCAAAGTTGCATTGAAGGATTTTGCGACCTGCGTTTCGGAGGCTACTCCGTCAAAGCCGTGAAATGCTCCAGGAACGACAACCAATTGTGTCGACACGTTGGCCGCGATCAGGCGCTGGGCATAGTCAATATCTTCATCGACGAAGAGGTCGATTGAACCCACGCCGATAAATGTCGGTGGCAGCCCTTTCAAATCTGCATAGCGTGCCGGAACAGCAATCGACGGGACGTCCTTTGTCCCTGGCGTCTGGCCAAGAAATGACTCCCAGCCAAAGCGGTTCTGGTCCGCTGTCCACAGCAACGTTCCAACAGGTGCGGGTGGCGCGATGCCGGACCCTGTCCGATCGTCGAGCATGGGATAGATTAATGCCTGATAAGCCAGCGGAACTTCCCCGCGATCACGCGCCGTCAGCGCGAGCAGGGCGGCATGGCCGCCTCCTGCACTTCCTCCCATCACGCCAATACGGTTGCGATCAACACCCAGTTTTTCGGCATTGTCGTAAACCCATTTAAGCGCGCCGTAATTGTCCTCCATCGAACCGACATAGGTGGTTTCCGGTGCAAGGCGATAATCGACGGTAACGACCAGACAGTCCAGTTCTGCCGCCATTTTCTGCATGTCGGAAATCAGGCCGACCGGCTCACCTGCAACAAAGCCGCCACCGTGCATGTGAATAATCGCCGGGCGCGATGCTCCGGCTACGGCGTTAATGGCATAAAGCGGGACAGCATAGCCTTGATGGCGGCTCTTTACGAAATGCTTTTCGAAAGCAGGACTGGCTGCTGCCGGACGCGCAAAAGCCTGCATCGCTGCGCGACGGCCAGCCAGAGTTGCGCGAGACAATGGCGGTTGAACAGCCGCCATTTTGACCATTTGCAACGCGAAGGGCCGCAATTGCGGATGAACGAAGCTGACATCCGGACCGGCTGCCATGACGCCAGATGGCAATGCAGTAAATGCCAGCGCACTGGCACCTGCCACCCAGAGTTGTCGTCTTGTTAAGTCTGTCATCATCTCTCCTGAGACTGAAACTAGCGAACGAGAGCCATAAGAAGGCAAAACGCTAAAAAACTATGGGATCATAGTTCTACGCTATACATCCGTGATGTGAGCTCATTCGTCCCATTTCTGCCTGACTACAAATCGGCGAATTATATAATCGCCCATTGGCATCACCTCCCTGCCGTTCTTGTGCTGTCTCGCTGGTTCTGCATCGGCATATTGGCATCGATGCACGCGATATTTCGGCAATGACGGACTTGTGTGATGCTATTTTCGGGAGGGGGGCCACATTTTTTCTGTCATATGCAGAACGAGTTTGGCTTGCCCGCACCACATTTCAGATATCAGGCGGCTTCGATGGCATGCGCTTCGAAAGCCACGCCCAAACGCTTGCGGACTGCGCCGAAAATCGCAGCGAGATTGTCCATGTTCGGGTTGCCTTGCGCTGACAGCATTCGGTGCAGGCTCTTGCTTGGTCGATTTGTTTCAGCCGCCAAGGCTTCAAATCCGACCGATGCATTCACAAGATCACGAAGGATCAGACGCGCAACACGGGGGTCACCGTTAAGAAAAGCCGTCGCCGCCTCGTCGAGCATGGCCGCGGCAAAAGCAGGGTCGCGCACGCTGCGTTCCTTCACCGTTTCTTTGAAATCCCGCGTCAGTACCATCTTTCTATCCCTTGGCTTTCTTCGCAGCTGCCTTACGGCCCTTATACTCCGTCAACAGCACACTGGCACGATCGATATCGGCCTGTTGTCGCTTCTTCGTTCCCCCTACAAACAGGATGATCAGTTCATCTCCATCCTGTGAAAGATAAAGGCGATAGCCTGGTCCCCAATCGATCCGATATTCTCCCAACCCGCCGCCGATCCATTTGACGTTCGACAGATTGCCAAGCTCCAGCCTGACAATCGCCGTCGCCACCTTGGCCCCGGCCTGGGTGTCGAGATCATCGAACCATAAGCGGAACGGGCTGGAGCCGTCCTCGCGGATATACTCCTGTACGATCAACTCATGGCCTTTCCGGTAACGTATATGTTACCATTTGTCTAGTGGTCTTTGTCGCTCAAGCAACCAGACGGAGGCGGTCCAGCTTCGCAGCCCCTTGGGCGAGCAGCTTAGCAATCTCGTCGGATGTCCGTCGTACGGCCAGCTTGAGGGCTTCATCGACGTGGATGTAGTCCTGCGTCACATTTTGCGAAGCGTGCCCCAGCATCGCGCGGATCGTCAGTTCGGAGAAACCCAGTTCAGCTGCGACGCTGGCGAAGGTATGCCGCAAAACGTGGGGCGTAACGCCGGAAATTCCGGCAAACCCGCAAACCCGCTGCAGGCAGGCGCTGACTGCCGTAAACGGGCCATCGCCGGTGGTCGCGGTGAACACATAAGGATTGCATACGATCTGCGGCTGCGCCACGATAACCTTGATCGCTTCCGGCCCGATCGCTCGGATCTGTCCATCTGTCTTGGTGTCAGGGAAAGCGACGAAGCCTCCCATCGGATTCACCCATGCCCGCTGCATGGCTTGTCCCTCCTCGCGACGATAGCCGGTCAGCAGCAATAGTCTGATGACGGCAATGCCGGTCAGGCTAACGCCCTGCTGCTCGGCATAGACCATCGCCTTGCCCAGCGCTTCAATCTCGGCGACGCTGAGGCGTCTCGTCTTTTTATTGCCAGCGAGCTTCTTGGCACCCTTTGTTGGGTGTTCGGCGAGCAAGCCCTTGTGCTTTGCGTGGCCCAAGATGGCCTGAAGGGTCGCCAGGCAGCGTGCTGCAACACCGGGCCCTCCGGTGGCCTTGCCGCCCCGACCGTCCGGTCGAGGCTTTTTCGTCTTTCCAGTCGCCACATCGTTTTGCATCGCCTCGACATCGGCAATCGTCAGATGACGGGCGATCCGCTTACCGAGCAGCGGTTTGATGTGGGTCCGGATTCGGCTCTCATCCATCGCGAGTGACGACTGCTTGATTGGCCGGTTTCGTCGACCAAGGATTCTGCCTGCATGGGCTTCCGTCAGATACCAGTCGCACAGTTCAGCAACGTTCATCTCGTTCCTGGCGCGGCGAGCGTCATCCGCCGGGTCTTCCCCGGCGGCAACCGCGCCAAGCTTGATCTTGGCAAGATCGCGCGCTTGCTCGGCAGTGATCACGCCAAAGCGACCGATATTGACGCGGCGCTTGATGCCCTCGGCATTCCGATACTGGATGATGAATGTCTTGAGGCCTGATGGCAGCACGCGAACGCCGAAACCTCGAATCTCACTGTCCCACAGGACGAACTGCTTTTCCCCTGGGGGCTTAAGCGCATCGATCGAACGCTTGTTCAGCTTGGCAGTTGGCATGGCCACCTCCATTTGGAGACAAAGCTCCAAACGGCAGCCATTGTCTCCATATTGTCTCCAGAATACGCCGTTTCGTGGCGTATTGCAGGATATGGCGTGGTAAGCGAAAATCAATATCTAATTGAAATATCGTATAAAATCGTAATGCCGGAAACTGTGGCGTAGCGCTTGAATCAAATTGCCAAGGTTGGGGTCGAGGGTTCGAATCCCTTCGCCCGCTCCAGTTTTCGGTCGATGTGCCGATAGCTAATAAGGCTGCCGTAAGGCAGCCTTTTCCGTTTTGGGGCATTTGGAAAGCGGCCTTCAGGCTCAGGCGCGGCTTTCCCAAACGCGACACCTGCAAGCAGGTTATCGCACCCCGGCCGGTTCGACTTCTATGACCATGTCTTCAATACCAGGTCCGTCATCCCGCTCGCTCGCCTGCCGGTTCCACATCAGCGCATAAAGGCCGTCCGCTCGCACCAGGTCGGCGTGCCGCCCACGCTCCACGATGCGTCCCTGGTCCAGCACGATGATTTCGTCTGCATCGACCACGGTGGACAGCCGGTGCGCCACGACCAATGTCGTGCGCTTGCGCGCAATATCGCGCAGCACGGTCTGGATTTCCGTCTCGGTTCGGCTGTCCAGCGCGCTGGTGGCCTCGTCCAGCACCAGCAAAGGCGGGTCTTTCAACAGCGTGCGCGCAATAGCCACCCGCTGTTTTTCCCCGCCCGACAGTTTCAGCCCGCGCTCGCCCACCCGCGTGGCATAGCCTTTGGGCAGGCTGAGGATGAAGTCATGGATCGACGCCGCTTTGGCCGCAGCCTCGATCTCGTCCTGCGATGCGCCTTCGCGGCCATAGCCGATATTATAGCCGACCGTATCGTTGAACAGCACCATGTCCTGCGGCACGATACCGATCGCGGCGCGCAGCGATGCCTGCGTCACCGCCGATATGTCCTGCTCGTCGATCGTTACCTCGCCCGACTGAATATCGTAGAAGCGGAACAATATGCGCGCGATGGTGGATTTCCCCGCGCCCGATGGCCCGACGATCGCCAGCGTATGCCCGGCGGGCACGGCAAAGCTCACATCATGCAATATCTCCCGATCCGGGTCGTAGCCAAAGCGCACATGGTCGAACCGCACCGCACCACCGGGTGCTTGCAAGACGCGCGCGCCCGGCGCATCGGCCACCTCGGCCTGCGTGTCGATCAACTGATACATCGCCTCCATGTCGATCAGCCCCTGCCGGATCGTGCGATACACCATGCCCAGCAGATCCAGCGGCCGGAACAACTGCGCCAGCAGCGTATTGACCAGCACTACGTCGCCTGTGGTGAACTTGCCGACGCTCCAGCCCCACACGCTGTACGCCATCGCGCCTGCCATCATCAGGTTGGTGATCAGCGACTGGCCGATGTTCAGCCAGGCCAGGCTATTCTCGCTCTTGACCGCCGCCTTGGCATAATGGCGCATCGCCCCGCTGTAACGGTCCGCCTCGCGCTGTTCCGCGCCGAAATATTTGACCGTCTCGAAATTCAGCAGGCTGTCGACCGCATGGGCGACGGCATTGGTGTCCATGTCCACCATGTCGCGCCGCAACTGGTTGCGCCATTCGGTGATGGTGCGCGTGAACCAGATGTAGAGCGCCACCATCGCCAGCGTCGCGCCGACCATGCCCGCGCCGAACTTGACGAGGAAGATGCCGCACACCGCGACCAGCTCGATAATGGTCGGCGCGATGTTGAACAGCAGGAAATAGAGCATATTATCAATGCTCTTGGTCCCGCGCTCGACGATTTTGGTGACGGCCCCGGTGCGACGGTCGAGGTGAAAGCGCAGCGACAGGCGATGCAGATGCACGAACACATCGTCGGCCAACCGCCGGCTCGCTTCCTGCCCCACCTTCTCGAAAATCGCATTGCGCAGATTGTCGAACAACACGCTGCCAAAGCGCGCGCCCGCATAGGCGACCACCAGCGCGATAGCGATGCCGAATCCCGGTTCCATCCCCGGCGCCATCGCGTCGATCGCGGCCTTATAGGCAAACGGCATGGTCAGGCTCAGCGCCTTGGCCGCCACCACCAGTAGCATCGCTATCGCCACCCGTCGCCGCAAAGCGGGTGCGTCCGCTGGCCATAAATAGGGCAAAAACCGGCGAAACGTAGCCCATATAGGGGGCAGGGGCGCGGAAGTGGGCATGTCAGGAGGCATGGACGCTATGTAGAGCGCAGCGCGGGATTATCCAGCGCGGGTTACTGCTTTATGACAATGGACAGGTATCGGTCGAAAGGCAGCACCGTTTCAGTGGTACCGCCTTTCGCCATTTCAATCACTCCGCCGCGATCCCCGCCGCCTTGAACATGTCCGGGTCGCCCATCTCATCCAGATTTGCAGGCACTGCGCGGGTCTTGCGGCGGTCGAAGCTTTCCCAGACGTCGTTCCATTGGCCGCGGGTTGCGCCTTTTGAATATTCGGTCGAGCGGGTTTCGAAGAAATTGGCATGTTCGACGCCGTTCAGCATCGGGGCGAGCCAGGGGAGCGGATGTTCGTCGATCATGTAGATGGGCTTGAGGCCCAACTGGCCCAGGCGCCAGTCGGCGATGTAGCGGACATATTTCTTGATGTCCTTGGGCGTCATGCCGGGGACCGGACCCATTTCGAACACCAGATCGACGAACGCATCCTCGATCCGCACCGTCTTCTGGCACATGTCCATGATGTCGTCCTTGACCGCAGGGGTCAGGCACTGACGTTCGGCGCAGAAGGCGTGGAACAGCTTGATGATGCCCTCGCAATGCAGCGTTTCGTCGCGGATCGACCAGGTGACGATCTGGCCCATCCCCTTCATCTTGTTGAAGCGCGGAAAGTTCATCAGCATCGCGAAGGAGGCGAACAGCTGCAAGCCTTCGGTAAAGCCGCCGAACATCGCCAGCGTGCGGGCAATATCCTCGTCCGTGTCGACGCCGAATTGTTGCAGATAGTCATGCTTGTCCTTCATCTCCTTATATTGGAGGAAGGCGCTATATTCGCTTTCGGGCATCCCGATCGTGTCGAGCAGATGCGAGTAAGCGGCGATATGGACGGTTTCCATGTTGCTGAACGCGGTCAGCATCATCTTGACTTCGGTGGGCTTGAACACGCGGCCATATTTTTCGTGGTAGCAATCCTGCACTTCCACGTCCGCCTGGGTGAAGAAGCGGAAAATCTGGGTCAGCAGGTTGCGCTCATGATCGGACAGCTTCTGCGCCCAGTCGCGGCAATCCTCCCCCAAGGGCACTTCTTCGGGCAGCCAGTGCAACTGTTGCTGGCGCTTCCAAAATTCATAGGCCCAGGGATATTCGAACGGCTTGTAAACTTTGGAGGCTTGAAGAAGAGACATGGGTTTCGTCCTGTTGATATGCGGTCCTGTCAGTGAAAGCTGACATCTCGATCCTGTAAGGGAGACCCCGGCCTGCGCCGGGGGGACGGTAAATTATGTTGGATGCGCATGCGCTGGCACGGAGGATGCAATATCCCCCTCCTCTCCCGCAGCGGGAGAGGCGATCAGAGCTTCACTGGCAGGCCAGACACTCGTCATAGTCGGTGCTTTCGCTGCTCAGTTCGAATTTGGGAGCGTCGATCGTGTTGTCGGCCTCCACGCCGCCGGCAAAACCGGCGCGCTGAACCGATTTGGAGCGCAGATAATAAAGCGACTTGATGCCCAGTTCCCACGCGCGGAAGTGGAGCATGAGTAGATCCCACTTCTCAACATCGGCGGGGATGAACAGGTTCAGCGACTGCGCCTGATCGATATAGGGCGTGCGGTCGGCGGCCAGTTCGAGAAGCCAGCGCTGGTCGATTTCGAAGCTGGTCTTGAACGTGTCCTTTTCTTCCTGGCTCAGGAAGTCGAGATGCTGGACGCTGCCACCATGTTCGAGGATCGAGTTCCAGACGTTCGTGCTGTCCTTGGCCTTTTCGACCAGCAGCTTTTCCAGATAGGGGTTCTTGACCGAGAAGCTGCCCGACAGCGTCTTGTGGGTGTAGATGTTCGCCGGGATCGGTTCGATGCAGGCGGACGTGCCGCCGCAGATGATGGAAATCGACGCGGTGGGCGCGATCGCCATCTTGCAGGAAAAGCGCTCCATCACACCCTGATCGGCGGCGTCCGGGCAGGGGCCGCGTTCGATGGCGAGTTGCATCGAGGCTTCGTCGACCTGTCCCTTGATATGTTTGAACATGCGCAGGTTCCACGACTTGGCCATCGCGCCTTCGAACGGGATGCCGCGTGCCTGGAGGAAGCTGTGGAAGCCCATGACGCCAAGGCCAACCGAGCGCTCACGCCCGGCGCTATATTTGGCACGCGCCATTTCGGGCGGCGCGCGGTCGATATAATCCTGCAACACATTGTCGAGGAAGCGCATGATGTCTTCGGCGAAAAGCTTTTCGTCCTTCCATTGATCCCAGGTTTCCAGGTTCATGGACGACAGGCAGCATACCGCCGTGCGATCATTGCCGAGATGGTCGCGACCCGTCGGCAAGGTAATTTCGGAGCAGAGGTTGGAGGTGGATACTTTCAGGCCCAGGTCGCGGTGATGCTTGGGCATCATGCGGTTCACCGTGTCGTTGAACACGATATAAGGTTCGCCGGTGGCAAGGCGGGTTTCGACCAGCTTCTGGAACAGGGCGCGCGCGTCGATGGTGGAACGGATCGACTGGTCCTTGGGGCTGCGCAGATGGAATTCGGCGCCGTCGCGGACAGCCTCCATAAACTCGTCGGTCAGCAGGACGCCATGGTGCAGGTTGAGCGCCTTGCGGTTGAAGTCGCCCGAAGGTTTACGGATTTCGAGAAACTCCTCGATCTCCGGGTGGGATACGTCGAGATAGCAGGCGGCCGATCCGCGACGCAGGCTGCCCTGGCTGATTGCGAGGGTCAGCGAATCCATGACGCGGACGAAGGGGATGATGCCGCTGGTCTTGCCGTTGAGGCCGACCGGCTCACCGATGCCGCGCACGCTGCCCCAATAGGTGCCGATGCCGCCGCCGCGCGAGGCGAGCCAGACATTCTCGTTCCAGGTGTTGACGATGCCTTCCAGGCTGTCGTCAACGCTGTTGAGATAGCAGCTGATCGGCAGGCCGCGCCCGGTGCCGCCGTTGGACAGAACAGGGGTGGCGGGCATGAACCACAGGCGCGAAATATAGTCATAGACGCGTTGGGCATGATCCTGATCGTCGGCATAGGCGGCTGCGACGCGGGCGAACAGATCCTGGTAGCTTTCGCCGGGCAGCAGATAGCGGTCGTTCAGCGTATCCTTGCCGAATTCGGTCAGCAGCGCGTCGCGCGACGGATCGGTCACGACATCGAAGCGCCGTTCCGCCACCGCAGAGGAGGACAGGGGCGCAGCCTTGGCCTGGGGCGCAGGTGCCTTCACCTGTTCCGCTGCCTTTTCGATCAGATCGTCCATCATCGTCGCCACGTCGCTTATACCACCCTGTCCGCTATCCCGAAAATCCATAAGTCGCCCCTAAATGTTCATGTTCCGTTCGATTCGGTCAAGCCCGCGAACATGCCATTGGCAGTCCGTCGCAGCATCGCCCCCATCGCCGGGACCAAAGAAGCGCCAACCGACCGGATTATGGGGCAAAAACCCCTGCGAGCCGAAACAATGTCCAGCGACGCAATCACAATCTGTTGGGTAGCCCCCGTTAACCCGATACCACAGATAGTGCCATAGCGCTTTTTGGACGCAAGAGGGTAAATGACGGTTTAGGGACTCCGTGCGTGGCCAATTCCAACCATTCGTCGCCGATTTTGCATGGCGTGGCGCAGCGACGCATGGATTTCCCTGCACCTTCGAAAAGACAAGAGGGCATATCGGGCGGAGAAAATAAATTTGGCTTGCCACGCAAATCCGTCGGGGCCGGAAAAAGACTCTTTCCGCCCGGCCGCTCTTTAACCTGTTGCGGGCCGTCTCTGGACTTGAGCGCGATTCCCCATTAGCCGCGAACGCGCTGGACCAACGCCGTGCAGAGGCGCGCCGCAGACAAGGGAAAAGGGCAAGATGACGCTCATAAAGACCGCAGACCTGATCGACAGCGTCGCCGACGCGCTTCAGTTCATCAGCTATTATCATCCGATGGATTATATCCGCGCGCTGGGCAAAGCCTATGAGGCGGAGGCCAATCCGGCGGCCAAGGACGCCATCGCCCAGATCCTGACCAACAGCCGCATGTGCGCGGAGGGGCATCGCCCGATCTGCCAGGACACCGGCATCGTCAATGTGTTCGTCAAATGGGGCATGGAGTGCCGGCTGGACGATAATAGCCGGTCGATGCAGGATGTGGTCGATGAAGGGGTGCGCAAGGCTTACCTCAACCCCGAAAACCGGCTGCGCGCGTCGATCCTGCGCGATCCGGCCTTTGGCCGCCAGAATACCAAGGACAACACGCCCTGCGTGCTGAACGTGGAAATGGTGCCGGGCAACAAGGTCGTCATAGACGTCGCGGCCAAGGGTGGCGGGTCGGAGAACAAGACCAAGTTCAAGATGATGAACCCCAGCGATTCGATCGTAGATTGGGTGCTGGACATGATTCCGCAGATGGGCGCGGGCTGGTGCCCGCCCGGCATGTTGGGCATCGGCATCGGCGGCACGGCGGAAAAGGCCGTGGCGCTGGCCAAGGAAAGCCTGATGGAACCCATCGACATGGGCGAACTGAAATTGCGCGGTCCCCAGAACGACATCGAGAAGATGCGGATCGAGATTTTCGACAAGGTCAATGCGCTGGGTATCGGCGCGCAGGGTCTGGGCGGCCTGTCTACCATATTGGACGTCAAGATTTACGACTATCCCTGCCATGCCGCAGGCAAGCCAGTAGCGATGATCCCCAATTGCGCGGCGACGCGCCACGCGCATTTCACGCTGGACGGGTCGGGTCCGGCCTATCTGGAAGCGCCCAAACTGTCGGAATGGCCGCAGGTCGACTGGAAGCCGAGCAAGGAAGCGATCCGCGTCGACCTTAATAACCTGACGCCCGAAGTGGTGCAGAGCTGGAAGCATGGTGACCGGCTGTTGCTGAACGGCAAGATGCTGACCGGGCGTGATGCCGCGCACAAGCGGATCAAGGATATGCTGGCCAAGGGCGAAAGCCTGCCGGTCGATTTCAAGGGCCGGGTGATCTACTATGTCGGCCCGGTCGATCCGGTCCGCGACGAAGTGGTCGGCCCGGCTGGTCCCACCACGGCGACTCGTATGGACAGCTTCATGGACATGATGCTGGAACAGGGTCTGGCCGCCTGCGTCGGCAAGGCCGAGCGCGGTCCGGCAGCGACCGAGAGCATCCGCGTCCACAAAAGTGCCTATCTGATGGCGGTCGGCGGCGCGGCGTACCTCGTCGCCCGCGCCATCAAGGGGGCCAAGGTCGTGGGCTTTGAGGATCTGGGCATGGAAGCGATCTACGAATTCGATGTGGAGGACATGCCCGTCACCGTCGCGGTCGACAGCGAGGGACAGAATGTCCACCGCCTCGCCCCGCTGGTGTGGCAGGAAAAGATCAAGCGCGAAAAGCTGCTCGAAGGGGCGTGATTTGCGTCCGTCCTCCCCGTCGCAGGATGGGGAGGACGGGGTGCCAGTCGCCCATGCCCGCGCTGCCGCTGCCTGGCGGCTTTTGGGGCATGAACCTGTGACCGGAGCGGTATAGGGCGGGCATGATTACTTCTCCCATCTGGTTGCCCGCCACCTTGCTGGCGGGCGCGGTGCAGGCGTGGCGGACGGCGGTGCAACGGCGGGTGAGCCAGAGCCTGTCGCTCAATGCCGCCGGGCTGGTGCGCTATCTCTATGGCATTCCCTTCACTTTCCTGTTGCTGGGCGGGTATAGCCTGACCACCGGCGCAGGCTGGCCGGGGACCGCGCCGCTGTTCCTGATTTTCTGCATCGCGGGCGGGCTGGCGCAGATCGTGGCGACCAATCTGCTGATCATGGCCTTTGCCCATCGCAATTTCGTGGTCGGCACTGCCTATTCCAAGACCGAAGCGGTGCAGGGGGCGATCCTGTCCTTCCTGTTGATGGGGGAGCGATTGTCGGCGATGAGCTGGGCCGGGATAGGGTGCGGGGTCATGGGCGTCATGCTGCTGTCGACCGGCTGCAAGCGGATGGGACCAGTGGATTTCCTGCGCGCGCTGGGCCAGCCTGCGGCGATGACCGGCATTGCGTCGGGCTTTTTCTTTGCGCTGACGGCGATCGGCATCCGCCGGGCGACGCAATCGGTCGAAACCGGCGACCCGGTGCTGGCGGCGCTGGTCGTGCTGGTCGTGACGGTCGCGCTCCAGAGCGTGATGCAGGGCGGCTGGCTGTTGTGGCGCGAACCGGGCGAGATGCGGCGCGTGTTCGCCACCTGGCGCGTGTCGGGACAGGTGGGGATGCTGTCGGCGCTGGGTTCGGCCTGCTGGTTCACTGGCTTTGCGACCGCGCCGGTCGCGCTGGTGCGGATCGTGGGGCAGGTAGAGTTGGGGTTCACCATGGCGTTTGGCCATTTCTACCTGAAGGAAAAGATGCGACGCAGCGAGGGCATGGGCCTGATGCTGGTGGCGGGCGGCGTGGTGCTGGCGCTCGCCGGGGCGCTGTCCTAACGCTTCCTTTACCATGTGCTTTTAGCGTGGGGGCGTGGGACAACAGATTCAATCCGATACCGTCGCAAGAGCGGTGATGAAGGTCGCGCGCCTGTCGGGCGACCTGGGCATCCGCACGCTCGATTTGCAGGCCGACATCAGCGAACTGGCCGACCGGGTAACGCATCAGGCGCACACGATCGAAGCGATCAGCGGCGCGGCGACGCGATTGTCGCGCGATGGTGAGGATGTGTCGCTGGCCGGGCAGGATGCGCGGGAAAAGGCCGTCGCCGCCCGTGCCATCATCGACGATTCCGGGCGGCAATTGTCGGCCGCCAACCTGATCTTCGTCGACCTGATCGAACAGGTCAGCGTGATACATGCGCGACTGGACGGTTTTGGCGAAGCATTGAAGACCGTGTCGCATGTGACCGGGGTGATCAGCGGCATTGCCAGCCAGACCAATTTGCTGGCGCTCAATGCCACGATAGAGGCGGCGCGCGCCGGGGACGCAGGGCGTGGTTTTGCCGTGGTGGCGGCCGAGGTCAAGAAGCTGGCGCAGGAAACGGGCGCAGCGACGCACAAGATCGAACAATCCATCGCGGCGCTGACCGGCGAGGCCGGGGGTATGCTGGACTCCATTACGAAGGGCGCGCAGACCGCGCGCACCGCGCAGGCGGATACCCGCACGATCGAGGCGATGGTTGACCGGCTGGGCGCGCTGATGCTGGACCTGTCGAAGAATAGCGAGGCAGTGGCGGGGCGCATTGCGTCGATGGTGGGTTCGGCCGGCGAAATCCGCACCGGCCTGTCGGCGCTGGCCAGCACGTCGACCGACAATGCAGGGGGGCTGCAACGATTGTCGGGCCGCGTGTCGACCGCCAGCGAGGACACCAACCTGCTGCTGCAATATCTGGCCGAAAGCGGAGTCGCCATCCCCGATTCGCCCTATATCCAGTTTGCGCTGGAATCGGCCGATGTCGTGAGCGCGGCGATGACACGGGCGATAGAGGCCGGGCAGGTCAGCGAAGCGGCCCTGTTCAGTGAGGATTATGCGCCGATCCCCGGCACCCACCCGACCCAGTTCAGCCATCCGGTGCAGGCGGTAATGATGCCCGTCGCGCGCGCGCGGCAGGACATGGCCCGTGCCTTTGGCGGGCTGTTCGGCATGACCTTTACCGATCGCAACGCCTTTGGCGCGGTCGCCATGCCCGAACGGGCGCAACCGCAACGGCACGGCGACGATGTGTGGAATGCGGAACATTCCCGTCAGGGATTGATATTCGATTTCCCCGACACGCGCGAACAATGCCGCATCACGCAGCCTTTCTGCATCAAGGCCTATCGCCGCCTGACCGCGCAGGGCGAAGTCATCCTGTTGAAACAGGTGATCGCGTCGATCCATGTGCAGGGGCGGCATTGGGGTGTGTTGCAAATGGCCTATCAGGATCAGGGATAGGGCCGCTTGCGGTGCCGCCGCGTCGGTTTTCCTACGAAGTTCACACTGTCGTGGGGCGATTTGGGCCAGTTGCGCCGGTAAAGCGCCGGTAAAGCCACGCAAAAGTAACAGCGACGCTACAGCCACGCGCCCTGATGGCGTGCGCAACGCGCCTGCGGGGCGGGGCGCAGGGGTGAAGGGCAGGAGGACGGCGCGGGGTTCCATCCAGCAGGATAGATCAGAGCCAATCCCGTTAGGAAAGGGGTTTGGCGCGCGGGCGGGCGGCGCGCAGAAGCGGAGGTGGAAATCCTTTCCTGCAAGGGGAGGAGGACTGAGAAACGGCCAGACGCAGACATTGCACCTTTTCGCTTCTCTGTCTGGGAACGGATGCCCCTTCTCCGTCACCCCAGCGCAGGCTGGGGTCTCAGGCGGTCACATGATAAGGTCTGAGAGGTCACCCCATTCGGGATTGCTCTCCTCAATAAGCCGGATTTTCCATGCACGCTTCCATGCCCTACCCTCGCGCGCTACCGCCTGAGATGCCAGCCTACGCTGGCATGACGGAAGGGGGAGGGGATGCCCGCTTTTGCAGGCATATCAGCAAAACCTGCCAGTCCCAATTCACCCTTTATCGTCCTTCGCGCGGCCCCCGTCCCTCTTGTTCCGTTCCCGCCATGCGCTATGGCGCTGGGCATGAGGATCGCGGGAACAGCCAGGGGGCGTTTGATCGGCATCGTGTGGGGGGCGGGCGTCGCTTTGCTGTTTGCGCTCATTGCGCTGTGCCTGGCGATTACCATCGTGCCGCCTTTTCTGGACCGCATCTATTATGAGGGGCCGGCGAGCCGCCATTATGATGGCGCGCATTTCTTCAATCCCGACGGGACGATCGACGTGCCTGCGCCGCCCGGCAGCAGCCGCACCGGCTTTATCGCGCGCTGGTTGCTGGGGGATGATGACCGGCCGGAATGGCCGATCGCGATTGCGGTCAAGCCTGCGCGTCCGGCCGCCTTTGCCGCGCCGCGCGGCATGGTGGCGACATGGGTGGGTCATGCCAGCGTGCTCGTGCAGGCGGCGGGGATCAACATATTGACCGATCCGGTCTGGTCTGACTTTGCCAGCCCCCTGCCACCATTCGGCCCGAAACGGGTCGCGCAGCCGGGTATTCGTTTCGACGATCTGCCCAAGATCGACCTGATCGTCATCAGCCATAATCATTATGACCATATGGACCTGCCCACGCTCAAACGCCTGTGGGACCGGGACCGGCCCAAGATCGTCACCAGCCTGGGCAATGACGCGATCCTGAAAGCGCATGGGATTCCGGCGACGGCGATCGACTGGGGCCAGTCGGTCAGCGGCGCAGCGCTGAACGGGCTGGCGCCGCAGGCAGTGATCCAGTGCGGCAATTACGAACATTGCCCCGATTATCGCGTCCATGTGACGCGCAACCATCATTGGGGCAGCCGATGGGGAACCGACCGGAACCGGGCGCTATGGTCCAGTTTCGTGATCGAGACGCGGGCGGGCAATATCTTCTTTGCCGGCGATACGGGCGCGGGCGACATGGGATGGCCGGCGCAGGCGGCGCGGATCGGGCCGATCCGGCTGGCGCTGATCCCGATCGGCGCGTTTCGATTCTGGAAAGGGCAGATGGCGTCGGACGCGCATATCGGGCCGGTGCAGGCAGTCGAGGTGTTCAAAAGGCTGGGCGCATCGACCGCGATTCCCATCCATTGGGGGACGTTTCGCCTGTCTTACGAACAATGGGATACGCCGCCCCGGATGCTGGAACTGGCGCTGCGTTGCGAGGGGATAGCGCGCAAACGCTTTGCGCCGGTGCGGATCGGGCAGGCAATCGTCGTGCCGACCGTCAGCCCGGTGGAGCGGGTCGACCGCCGCTGCGACGAACGGGCGATCCGCGCGCTGGAGTGAGGGTTCAGCCGGGCTTTTGCAGATGCGTTCAGCACCGGCCCTCTCCCCCACCCGGCCATCCGTTCAGCATATTCTGTGGGTGGCCGGGTGGGGGAGAGGGCCGGTGCGGCTCTTCTAGTTGGCCGTCGCGCAATCCCCAGTGCGCTTGCCGGTCAGGTCGTGGGTGGTGCGCAGCACTGGCTGCCCGCCCTGCGTTTTGGTCATGGTAGTGCCGAGCGTCAGCGTGTCGGCAGTGTAATTGCCCTCCACCACGATTTCCGATGTGCCAGCCCCCGCCGTGCAGGCCAGCGTGGCGATCAGCCGCCCCTTGCGCGCCAGCCTGTCCTTGTAAGTGCAGGCCGTGCCTTCGCCGCCCGCCAGCGCATCCGCATCGGGCAGGCCGTCGGGGGCGATCGCGATGCAGACCTTGTCCTCGACCACCTGTTTCAGCGCCGCCTGATATTGGGCAGGGGTGACGGTGGGGGTGTTGTAGCCCGTCGTCTTGCGCGTCAGCGTCCATTGCCCCGCCTGCATCAGGACCGGCGCGTCCTCCACCGGCGGGGGCGGCGGTTCGCTGCCACAGGCGGTCAGCGCGACCAGCATCGTCAGCGGCCATGCCGCCAGCAAAGTCTTGTCCATATCCTCTCCATATTCTCTTATCGGAACGGGGGGAGGCTCTACCGACCGGGGGCAAAGCGCAAGCAGATTATGGCGCGGGCGGGCAGTCCGGGCCGATCCATTTGCCCTGCGATTTCGCTGTCATGGCCATCGACTGGCCCTGTGGTCCGCCCTCCATCTTCATGTCCATGTTCATGGTGTAGCTTTCGGGCGCGTAGGTGCCGGACATGGCGGCGTTCATCGTGCCGCCCTGCGCCTTGCACGACACTTGGCCCTTCACGCTGCCGCCGGTGGCGTCGAACCCGGCATAGGTGCAGTCTTTATTCTCCTGCCCCGCAAACATATCCGCCCCCGGATTGGCAGCCTGCTGCGGCGTGACGCAATATTTGAGCGACTGCTGGCTCATCATGCGCTTCATCTGATCCTCCATCTCCGCAGGCGCGCCGGGCATTTTGGACAGGTCGATATCCTCGATCGTGAAGCGCCCCTCCCATTGGCCCGGCTTCAGCTGCACCTTGTCGACGGCGGCCTTTACCTGCGCCTCGCTCATGGCGTCGGTGGCGGCGATATTGCCTGCCTTCTCGCCCGGCTTGTCGGTGCAGGCGGCGAGCAGCGCCGTGAGCGTGAGAAGCGTCATGATCGTCGGGCGCATGGCCTGTCCTCCCTGTTGTCGCGGCAGAGCATAGCGCGGGACGGAGGGGATGCAACGGGAGGGATGGATTTGTTTGTTCTTGTTTTGTTTCGAACATTTCGATAGGGTTCGCAGGTAATTCTTGGGGAAGGTTGATGCGGCCAAAGGGTATCGACAAGCGCAGGCGGGCAAACCGGCTCGCCGTGCCAATGACGTTGATGGCGGTCATTTCATCGCTGCTCGCTTTAACGGGCCCCGCGACAGCTTCAACCATTTCGCCCAGGACCGGAATTTCAATCGCGGTGCCTATCGCGCCATGGAAGATGGGTGGGTCAAAGACTTGCGCGCCGGAAAGAAAGTCGTCGTGGACATCGTGCCGCTTTATGAAGGAACCTCCAAACGACCTTATCGGATCAACATCACTTGGCGCGTCAACGGCGCAGAAAAATCCATGGATTTCTGGAACGAGAGGAAAGGGAAAGCGCGTGACCGATAAACTTGATGCGTTGGGTTCTCTCATGAACGAGATTGGGTCAGAATTGACCGACTTGGTCGGCGGTGATCCGAATGGTGTTTTTCTTTATGTGGAAATTGGCGACGGATGGGTGAGCCCCAGTGTTTTCAAAGATGAAGGAGATGTCATTCGCTACTATAATCCTCGTTCTACAAGTCTTAGTGATATGCTTTGGGAGGCTTGGTATCTCGAACCTGATGAACCCAATATGCGTTGGTCGGTGCTGGAATATGCCATCGTAGGCAAAAAATTCCATGTCAGCATGAAATATCCCGAAGAGGTGAATGTCGACGAGATTGATTCAGAACGCCGCCAATCTGCCCTGCGCGCGCGTTTCGGTGACAAGCCGGTGGTGTATCCGCCGCCGCCTGCCGGCGCGTTCGAACTGAAACCCTGACGCTGATTGCGTCGTGACGCAAAGACACCATATTCGCCCTATGGCCATCCAGATCCGCACCACGCTCGACGAACCTGATACCGAGGCGCATTTCGTGCCGCACCGTCCCGCGCGCCCGGACAAGAGCGAGGGCGGGCGGCCGTTCACGCTGGTCAGCGAATATGAACCGTCGGGAGACCAGCGCACGGCGATTCCCGAACTGGTGGAACAGGCGCTGGCAGGCGAGCGGGATCAGGTGCTGCTGGGCGTCACAGGCTCCGGCAAGACCTTCACCATGGCCAAGGTGATCGAGGCGTTGCAGCGGCCCGCTTTGATCCTGGCCCCCAATAAAATCCTCGCCGCGCAATTATATGGCGAATTCAAGAGTTTCTTCCCCGACAATGCAGTCGAATATTTCGTCAGCTATTATGATTATTACCAGCCCGAAGCCTATGTCGCGCGGTCCGACACCTATATCGAGAAGGAATCGAGCGTAAACGAGAGCATCGACCGGATGCGCCATTCGGCCACCCGATCGCTGCTGGAACGGGACGATTGCATCATCGTGGCATCGGTCAGTTGCCTCTATGGCATCGGGTCGGTCGAAACCTATTCGGCCATGACCTTTTCGATGAAGAAGGGCGGGATCGAGGACCAGCGGGAGATTATCCGAAAGCTGGTCGCGCTCCAGTATAAGCGCAACGATGTCGGCTTTGCGCGCGGCAATTTCCGCGTGAAAGGCGATAATCTGGAGATTTTCCCGTCCCATTATGAGGATACCGCCTGGCGCGTGTCCTTCTTCGGCAATGAGATTGAGGAGATTGTCGAGTTCGATCCGCTGTCGGGGCGCAAGGTCGCAAGCCTCGACTATGTGAAGGTGTTTCCCAACAGCCACCATGTGACGCCCGGCCCGACGCTGAAACAGGCGATGGAGGCGATCCGTTTCGAATTGACCGAGCGGCTCAAGGAGTTGGAGGCGGAGGGCAAGCTGCTGGAAGCGCAGCGGCTGGAGCAGCGGACCAATTTCGATCTGGAGATGATCGCCGCGACGGGATCATGCGCAGGAATCGAAAATTACAGCCGTTTCCTGACCGGGCGTCTGCCGGGCGAACCGCCGCCGACCCTGTTCGAATATCTGCCCGAAAATGCGCTGCTGTTCGTCGATGAAAGCCACCAGACCGTGCCGCAGATCGGCGCGATGGCGCGGGGCGATCACCGGCGCAAGATCACGCTGGCCGAATATGGCTTTCGACTGCCCAGTTGCATCGACAATCGGCCGCTGCGCTTCAACGAATGGGACGCGATGCGGCCGCAGACGGTCAGCGTGTCGGCAACGCCGGGCAAGTGGGAGATGGAGCAGACCGGCGGCGTGTTCAGCGAGCAGGTCATTCGCCCCACCGGCCTGATCGACCCGCCGGTCGAGATCAAGCCGGTCGAGGATCAGGTCGATGATCTGATCCATGAGTGCCGCAAGGTGACGGCGAACGGCTATCGCACGCTCGTCACCACACTGACCAAGCGGATGGCGGAGGATCTGACCGAGTTCATGCATGAAGCGGGGATCAAGGTCCGTTACATGCACAGCGATGTCGAGACGCTGGAACGGATCGAGCTGATCCGCGATTTGCGGCTGGGCGTCTATGATGTGCTGATCGGCATCAACCTGCTGCGCGAGGGGCTGGATATTCCCGAATGTGGCCTCGTCGCCATTCTCGACGCGGACAAGGAGGGGTTTTTGCGCTCCGAAACATCGCTGATCCAGACGATCGGCCGTGCGGCGCGCAATGTCGACGGGCGCGTCATCCTCTATGCCGACCGGATCACGGGCAGCATGGAGCGCGCGCTCAACGAAACCGGGCGCAGGCGCGAAAAGCAGGAAGAATATAACGCGCTCCACGGCATCACGCCGACCACGATCAAGCGCAACATCGGCGACATCATCGCCCATGTGTCCAACAAGGACAGCGTGCTGGTGGAGACGGGCGACGCCGACCGGCCCCATATGGTCGGCCACAATCTGCGCGCCTATATCGAGGATTTGGAAAAGAAGATGCGCGCCGCCGCCGCCGACCTGGAGTTCGAGGAAGCCGGGCGCATCCGCGACGAAATCCGCAAGCTGGAGGCCGAGGAGCTGGGCCTGCCGCACGAGCAGCAAGTCGCCGCCCCACGCGGGCGCGCGACCGAGGGCAAGCCGGGAACGCGGAAATTGCGCTATGGCAAGACGCAGAAGAAGTTCGGGAAGTAGGGGAAGCCTGAACGGGTGGCTGAAAGGGGCAGGGGAAAGGACAGCTTGGTCAGATGCTTGAAAATCCGATCATTCCGGGTGGTGGCAGTGTGTGAGGCGTCAGATTGGGACGTTACCGGGATGAAGCGTCGGTGCGATAAGCGGCCACGCATAGGCGGCGAACGATCCTGATATCTATCCCCACCCTGAACGGGTGGTTTTATTGCGTTCATGCAACATTCCTGCCGCCACCGGGTTTTAGCTCCATACCGTCCGCGAATATAAGGAACTGGACCTATGACCCCATCCATCAGGAACGCGATTGCCGCGCTGTCGCTGGCCACGATGACGCTGACCGGCATCGCTGCCACGCCTGCTTTTGCCCAGCCGGGCCAGAACTGGCAGGACCGTCAGGAACGGCGCGACGACCGGCGCGATGATCGCCAGGACCGCCGTGCTGATCGGCGTGATGACCGCAGGGATGATCGCCGCGACCAGCGGGCCGACCGCCGCGATGATCGTCGCGACGACCGTCGCACCCAATATCGTCGCCCCGGCAAGGTCGTCTATAATTACGACTATAACCGACCGGACCCGCGCTATGGCCGCAGCTACCGCCCCGACCGCTATTATCAGACCGGCTATGAACCGATCCGCGTGAACCGCCAGACCCGCATCTATCGCGGCAATGACGATCGCTATTATTGCCGCCGTTCGGATGGCACGACCGGCCTGATCGTCGGCGCGGCACTTGGCGGCCTGCTCGGCAATCAGGTTGCGCGCGGCCAGTCGAACATCCTTGGCACGCTGATCGGCGGCGGCGCAGGCGCGCTGATCGGCCGTGAAATCGACCGGGGCGGCGTGAACTGCCGCTAAGTCCCAATAGACTGTCGCGAAATGCGCGAAAGAGCGCATTTCGCGACAAGTCCCTAGCACCAGGGATGGCGCGCGCCATCCCATGACCGGGCCAGTCCTTCGGCGACAAGCTGTTCGCCGATCGACTGGCCCTTTCGCGTCACGACCCGCAATGCCCGGCCATAACGGTCGCTGTCCCGGTCCCCGCTGGCCAGCGAGAAGGGGCCAGCGTTCAGCAACGTCTGCAACTGCTGCGTCGCGCGCGCGCCCAGAACGCCCTCGGCTTCGCAACGCGGCCCGTGGGTTTCGGGCGTGTCGATGTCCGCGATCCGATATTTGTCGCCGCGAAACCAGAATGTGTCGCCATCGACCACGCAATTGCTGCCGCCGCCGCTGTGGCAAAATCCAAACTGCGCCGATAACGCATCGGCAGCCATGCTCTGGTGCGGGGTAGCCGTCGGGAACAGGCTTTGCGGCACGGAAATGCGCGCTGTCCAGTCCGGCCCGAACCATCCGATCATCAATCCAAGGCAAAGAATATAGACCAGCGCGGGTCCGCTGACGCCCCGGTGGCCGGAACGGCGCGTCTGTCCAACCCGCCCATTTGCCCCTGCAAAGGATCGCCTTCTTCCCTGGTCGCGAAACGCAAACCCATGTCGCTGTCTGTTCATGCCCCCGGCTGTATCGCCGCGCAGGCAAACAGGGGGTTAAAGCCGCGCCATCTTCACGCCAGTCCGGCGCAGGTCCGGTCCGATGGCGATCAATGTGCCGCTCGCCCGCAACGCCATGCGCGGGCGATTCTTCCGAAATGGAGGCGATTCATGAGCGCCACGGGGCCGCCCGCCCGCTATTCGTCGTCCTCGGCGGGATCCTCGTCATCCATTTGCGGTTCCCCGACATAGGCGTCCATGTCGATCCGGCCCGAACGCTCCATTGCGTTCATCGTTTCGACCAGGTCGGGGGTGTCGTCGGGGATGATCTGCGCGCGATCGGCATGGCCGCCGCGTCCGGTGTCTCCGCCGATCTGCGTGCCGCGATGGCGTGCATCCTGCGCAACATCCTGCGCCTGTGTTCCCGCTTCGGCCTGTTCGCTATTTTCTTCCGCTTCGATTTCCGGGGCAGGGCGGTCCATGTCGCATCTCCTTAAAGGCTGATGCGTCCCCAACGGTCCGGCGCAAGCCCCGTTCCCACAAAAGCGAAACCGCTGGACAGCGCGATGCCAAGGGGGCAAAGGCCAGCGCGATCCTTTTCGCACTGCAACAGGAATCCAAATGCCCCGCCAGCTCATTACTTCCGGCTCGCCCTTTGAGGCGCAGGTCGGCTATTCGCGCGCCGTCGTTCAGGGCGACTGGTGCTTCGTCGCCGGAACGACCGGCACCGACCCTGAAACAAAGGTCATGCCCGACAGCGTAGTGGAGCAGGGCAAGAACGCCCTCAAGGTGATCAGCAAGGCACTGGAAGACGCAGGCTTTGCCTTTTCCGATGTGGTGCGCGTCACTTATTATATCACCGACGCTGCCTATTGGGACGAATTGGGACAGGCGACCGCGCCTGTGTTCGGTGACATCCGTCCAGCCGCCAGCTGCGTCATCGCAGGGCTGGTCAAGCCGGACATGAAGATCGAAATCGAAGTCACCGCCTTCAAAGGGTAAGCGCTTTTACAAGCGATAATAAGGGTCAGCATCATGATCACCATGTACGGCATCAAAAATTGCGACTCGATCAAGAAGGCCCGTAACTGGCTGGACAATGAGCGCGTCCCCTACAGCTTCCACGACTATAAGGTTTCGGGCGTGGACAAGGGCAAGCTGGAAGAATGGGTGATGGAACATGGTTGGGAAACCATCCTCAACCGATCCGGCACCACGTTCAAGGCGCTGGATGCCGGGGACAAGGCGCATATCGACGCGGACAAGGCGATCCTGCTGATGATCACCAACCCTTCGATGATCAAGCGGCCGATCCTCGACACTGGCAAGCAGATCATCATCGGTTTCAAGGCGACGACTTATGAGAACGCATTGGCGGGTGTGACGGCGTGACTGTCGGGAGCCTGATCCGCTCCTGCCTGTTACTGCTGGCTGCTGCCCTGTCCGTGGAGGTCGCCATGGCCGAACCGATCCTGATCGCCCATCGCGGCGCCAGCGGGGAACGCCCCGAACATACGCTCGCCGGCTATGAACGGGCGATCGACCAGGGGGCCGACTATATCGAACCCGACCTGGTCCTGACCAAGGATGGCGTGCTGGTCGCGCGCCATGAAAATGAGATAAGCGGCACCACCGATATTGCCGACCATCCCGAATTTGCCGATCGCAAGACGAGCAGGACGATCGACGGCGTGGCCATGACCGGCTGGTTCACCGAGGATTTCACGCTCGCCGAACTGCGCACCCTGCGCGCGCGCGAACGGCTGCCCGACCTGCGGCCGGCCAATGTGCGTTTCGACAGGCTCTATCCCGTCCCGACGTTCGAGGAGATATTGCAGCTGGTCCGTGCCAAGGAAGCGGAAGCCGGCCGTCGCATCGGCCTCTATCCCGAAACCAAGCATCCCAGCTATTTTGCCGGGCTTGGCCTGCCGCATCAGGCGGCGCTGCTCGATCTGCTCTCTCGCTATGGCTATCAAACCGAAGCCGACCCTGTATTCATCCAGTCGTTCGAGGTCGGCAATCTGAAAGCCATTCGTGCCGCTTCACGCCTGCGCCTGATCCAGTTGGTCGATGCAGAAGGTGGCCCGGCCGACATGCCCGGCACCCGCTATGCGGATATGCTGGCATTGCGCGGCCTGTCGGACATTGCCGATTATGCCGACGGCATCGGCCCGTCTGCGGGGCAGGTGCTGACGACCGAAGGTGCGACCGGGTTGGTAGGGCGCGCCCATGATGCCGGGTTGCAGGTTCATGTCTGGACGTTGCGCACGGAAAACAGCTTCCTGCCTGTCCAATATCAACGGCCCGGCGACGTGCAGGGACGCGGCGATTTCGCCAGCTATGTCCGCGCGATTGCCGCGACCGGGGTGGACGGGCTGTTCAGCGATTTCCCCAAACAGGCAAAGGCCGCGTTGCGCGACTGGCCATGATCAGCGAAAGCTGGGGCTGACGGCTTGTAAAACCGGCCACTTGGGCGAATAACGAAAATATGCTGTCTCAAAAGACCCGTTATGCCATTCGCGCGCTCCAGCATCTCGCCGACCGCTACCGTCAAGGCCCGGTGCCGCTGAACGAAATTGCCACGCGGCAGAATATTCCCGGCAAATTCCTGACGGTCATCCTGTCCGAATTGTCGCGCGAAGGGCTGGTCGCGACCCAGCGGGGGCGGGACGGGGGCTATTGGCTGGCGCTTGCGCCCGTCGACATCAGCTATGGCGACATCGTGCGGCTGACGCGCGGTTCGCTGGCGCTCACGCCGTGCGCCAGCCGGTTCGCGCATGAAAGCTGCACCAACTGCCTGCCCGAATCGGAATGTCGCCTGCATCGGGTGATGCTGCGCGTGCGCGACGAAACCGCCAAGGTGCTGGACAGCATCAGCCTGGCCGAACCGCTTGCCATGGCCCAGGACGCATAGGGCATAGTGCAAGGAGGGCTTGCGCCTGCCCGGCCGCTTCGCCACATCGGGCGGATGACCACGAACGCCCCCGACCGACCGCTCAAGGCCATGCTGATCCCGGTTACGCCGCTTCAGCAGAATTGCACCCTGTTCTGGTGTACGCAGACGATGCGGGGCGCCTTTGTCGATCCCGGCGGCGACTTGCCGGTACTCAAGCGCGCGGCGCAGCAGCAGGGCGTGACGATCGAGAAGCTGTTGGTCACGCACGGCCATATCGACCATTGCGGGCAGGCAGGCGTGCTGGCCCGCGACCTGGGCGTGCCGATCGAGGGGCCGCATGAGGATGACCGATTCTGGATCGACAAGCTGGCCGAGGATGGCAAGCGCTGGGGCGTGCCGGGCGAAAGTTTCGAGCCGGACCGCTGGCTGGTGGATGGCGATCAGGTAAGCGTCGGCACCCTGACGCTCGATGTGCTGCATTGCCCCGGCCATACCCCCGGCCATGTCATATTCCACCATGCGCCCAGCAAGCTGGCAATTGTGGGCGACGTGCTGTTTCAGGGGTCGATCGGTCGCACCGACTTTCCACGCGGCAACCATCAGCAACTGATCGACGCGATCACTGGCAAGCTATGGCCGCTGGGTGGCGATACCGCCTTCGTTCCGGGCCATGGCCAGATGAGCAATTTCGCCCATGAACGCCGCACCAACCCCTTCGTCGCCGATTCGGTGTTGGGCTGATCCCTGCGATCGGACATGCCTGTATCTTACACCTGTGCGGCGAGAGCAGGGGGAACAGGCATTTCCCGCGTGGCGGTATAGGCGATGGTCAGCGCCGTGATGGCCAGGCCCACCATGACGATCCATGTCAGCAGCGCGCCAGCGCCCCGCCACACGGTCGGCGCGTCGGCATCCATGCCGAACGCATGGGCGACCCGCGCCAGCACATAGACCAGCGCGCCGATCCACAGCCACAGCGATGCCCCGACCGCCATTTCGATCAAAGCGAACAGGATCAGGACGATTGGCGTATATTCGATGAAGTTGGCGTGCGCCCGCATCCGCCGTGCCAGCAGGCTGTTGCCCGAATCGCCGTGCATCACCTTGTCCGCGATGCGAATCCGCGCGCATCGCGTTGCGATCCACAGGTTCAGCAGCGCGCAGGCGGCTGCAAAGGTCAGCGTGATCGGCAACAACATCGGGCGTCTCCCTTATATTCCGGCCATGTTTCCGGCCATCTGCACCCTAGCCGTCCCGGTCCCATGGGCAAGGAAGGACTTGCACCCCGATCAAAAAGCGCTATAGGCGCAGGGCTTCGCGATCACCCAGAGCCGCTAGGGTCTGCGGCGCCTGTGGCGTCAGCATCCAACGGGACTGGCCAGTCGCATAACTAGATCAATTCACGGAATAAGGTGCCGACATGGCTGTCCCCAAGCGCAAAACTTCTCCTTCCAAGCGCGGTATGCGTCGCAGCCATGATTCGCTGCGCGTCGAAGCATTTCAGGAATGCTCGAACTGCGGCGAACTCAAGCGTCCGCATAATCTGTGTGACGCCTGTGGCCATTATAACGGCCGCGAAGTCGTCGCTGTCGGGGCGTAACGACTTTTCGATCTCCGCAAAGGGGTGATTAGGGTGTCAAGCCAACCGCGAATCGCAATCGACGCGATGGGCGGGGATGAAGGCGTGCGCGTAATGATGGCGGGTGTGGCGCTCGCCCGTCGCCGTCATGACGGGCTGCTATTCTCCCTGTTCGGCGACGAAACGCGCATAAAGGCGGCGCTCGACCACCATCCCCATTTGCGTGCGGCGTCCGAAGTCATTCACGCCGAAACGGTCGTGGATGGCGCGGACAAGCCGAGCGTTGCCATCCGCAAGAAGAACAGTTCGATGGCCATGGCCATTGCCGCTGTGAAGTCGGGGCAGGCGGGAGCCGCTGTTTCCGCCGGCAATACCGGCGCGCTGATGGCGATGGCGAAAGTCGCGCTGCGCACCATGCCGGGCGTCGATCGGCCCGCGCTGGCGGCGATGCTGCCGACGCTGGGCGATAATGATGTCATCATGCTGGATCTGGGCGCGAACACCGAATGTGACGCGCGCAACCTGGTCCAGTTCGCGGTGATGGGCGCGGCCTATGCCCGCATCGCCTTTGACCTGGAACGGCCCCGCGTCCGCCTGCTCAACATCGGCACCGAAGAATTGAAGGGTACGGAGGAAATCCGTGACGCCGCCGCTGTGTTGCGCGCTGCCGACACCCTGCCGCTGCGGTTCGAAGGCTTTACCGAAGGCGACAAGATCGGTCGCGGCGATACCGACGTGATCGTATGCGACGGCTTTTCCGGCAATGTCGCGCTCAAGACCGCCGAAGGCACCGCCCGCTTCGTCACCGATGTGCTGCGCAAGGCGTTTACCAGCTCGATTCGCTCGAAGATCGGCTTCCTGATCTCCAAGCCTGCGATGCACCTGCTCAAACATCATCTCGACCCCAACAACCATAATGGCGCAGTTTTCCTGGGCCTCAACGGCGTGGTCGTCAAAAGCCATGGCAGCGCGGACGAAAAGGGCGTGGCCAATGCCGTCCATGTCGCCGCCCGCCTGCTGGAAGAGGATATTACGCGCCGGATCGCCGCCGACATGGCGGGCATTGCGTCGCTGTCCGCCGCCGCGACCAAGCTGGAGCAGCCCGTCAAGTGATCCGCCGTTCCATTCTTCTGGGGACCGGCTCTGCCCTGCCCGTGCGCGCCGTCAGCAACGCCGAACTGGCGCAGACCGTCGATACCAGCGACGAATGGATCGTGGAGCGCACCGGCATCCGCAACCGCCATATTGCAGGTGAGGGCGAAACCACCGCCACGCTGGCGACCGATGCTGCCCGCACCGCGATCGATGCGGCAGGCATAGCGGCGCAGGACATCGACCTTATCGTGCTGGCGACGGCCACCCCGGACCAGACTTTCCCCGCCACCGCGACCAAGGTGCAGGCGGCGCTCGGCATCAATGATTGCGTCGCTTTTGACGTGGCGGCGGTCTGTTCGGGTTTCCTCTATGCGGTCACCGTGGCGGACAGCATGATCCGGTCGGGAGCCGCCAACCGCGCGCTGGTGATTGGCGCGGAGACGTTCAGCCGCATCCTCGACTGGGAAGATCGCGCCACCTGCGTCCTGTTTGGCGATGGCGCAGGTGCGGTCGTGTTGGGCGCGGAAGAAACGGCTGATGGCGCACGCGGCATATTGGCCGCCAAACTCCATGCCGATGGCCGCCATAACCAGCTTCTCTATGTCGATGGCGGACCGTCCACGACGCAGACCGTGGGCAAATTGCGGATGAAGGGGCAGGAAGTGTTCCGCCACGCCGTCGTCAATCTGGCCTCCGTCCTTAACGAAGTCATGGCCATTGCGGGCCTGTCCAACAGCGACATCGACTGGCTGGTGCCGCATCAGGCCAATGCCCGCATCCTCGACGCGACTGCGCGCAAGCTGAAATTGTCGCCCGACCGGGTGGTGGTGACGGTCGATCGTCACGCCAACACCTCTGCTGCCTCCGTTCCGCTGGCGCTGGACCTTGCGGTGCGCGATGGACGCATCAAGGCAGGCGATCTGGTCGTGCTGGAAGCGATGGGCGGTGGCTTTACCTGGGGCGCTTGCGTCCTGCGGGTCTGATTGGGCCGATCCAGCTTGCCAAAGTCTTGCATATGCATCACATTTGGCGCTGACCGATCGCGTGTTCGGTCGCTTGGGGAAGCTGGGGGGATGTCGGATGACGGGAACTTTGACACGGGCCGATCTGGCTGAAAGCGTCAATCGCCATGTCGGCCTGTCGCGGGCGGAAGCCGCGGCGCTGATCGAATCCATTCTCGACCATATGTCCGGCGCGCTGGAACGGGGCGAAAATGTGAAGATTTCCAGCTTCGGCACCTTCGTCCTGCGGGACAAGAACCAGCGCATGGGTCGCAACCCCAAGACCGGGATCGAAGTGCCGATCGAACCGCGCCGTGTCCTGACCTTCCGCGCCAGCCAGACGATGCGCGAACGGATCGCCGACGCCTGATCTGCATCATATGCCCGGCCGTTGTCGATGACGCGGCTTTGGCCTAGGTTCAATCCATGGATGACAGTGCAACCGACCCGGTAAAGAGCATCACGGATCTGGCCCGCATCGCCGGCGTGTCGGTATCCACCATTTCGCGGGCGTTGACCGGCAAGGGTGCGCTGAACAAGCATACCCGTGAAAAGATCAAGGCGCTGGCCGATGCCCATGGTTTTCGCCTGAATGTCGCCGCGCAGAATCTGCGGCTGGGCAGGACCGGGGCGATTGCCGTATTGTTGCCGCTGGGCCATGCACGCGGCCAGCATCTGTCCGATCCATTCTTCATGGCGATGCTGGGCTTTCTGGCCGATGCGCTGACCGACCGGGGTTATGACCTGCTGCTGTCCCGCGTTTTGCCCGAAGGGGACGGGTGGCTGGATGCGTTCATCCGGGCGGGGCGCACCGACGGCATCATCATCATTGGCCAGTCGGACCAGAGCGCCGTGCTGGATCGTACCGCTGCGACCTATCGGCCCATGGCGATCTGGGGCGAACATGCGCCCGATAATGTCCATGTCACCGTCGGGTCCGACAATGTCGCGGGCGGTGCGCTGGCAGCCCGGCATCTGGTGGAGCGGGGGCGCCGCAAGCTCGCCTTTTTCGGCAATGTCGGCGTGCCGGAATTTGCCGCCCGCTATCAAGGCTTCGTCGCGGCCTTGCCCGAAGAAGTGCGCGGCGACGTCGATCTGGTCCACAGCCAGATCACGGCCGAAGCCAGCCTGGAGAGCGCGTCCGCCTATTTCGCGGCGGGTCATCGGCCGGACGGCATTTTTGCGGCGTCCGATGTGGTTGCTATGTCGATCATGTCCGCTGCCGCCGAACAGGGTATCGGCGTGCCGGGCGACCTGTCGGTCATCGGTTTCGACGATATTCCCATTGCGCGCCTGTCCCATCCGCCGCTGACCACCATAAGGCAGGATATAGAGGCGGGCGCGCGGCAACTGGTCGATCTGCTGTTCCGCCGGATGGGCGGGGAAGAGGCCGGGCCGGTGCAGATCGCCCCCACCCTCGTCATCCGCGAATCGAGCTGAGCCGTTTCACGATGGCCATTGCGGCGCGGGTGACATCGTCCCATGTCGCGTCGAACCCGGCGGCGTCGCCATAATAGGGATCGGTCACGCCAGACCCTTCGCGCCCCGGCACCATATCCATCAACAGGCCCAGCGCCGCGCCGCCATCGGACGGGCGGATGCGGCGCAGATTGTTCAGATTGTCGCTGTCGAGCGCAAAAATATGGGTGAAGCGGCGGAAGTCCGCTGCCGTCACTTGTCGCCCGCGATAGCCCGAAATGTCGATGCCATGGCGCGCCGCCACCGCCTGCGCACGGGTGTCGGGCGGGCAATCGACATGCCAGTCGCCAGTCCCCGCCGAATCGACCTGCACCACCAGCCCTGCCTTGGCGGCTTCCGCCCGGAGCGCCGCTTCGGCCAGTGGCGAGCGGCAGATATTACCCAGGCAGACGAACAAGACAGCAGGCGCGCTCATCCGTCCGCCGCCGCCGTCGACAGGCCCAGCCCCGGCACGCCGATGGAACGCTTGCCCGAAAAATCGGTCCGCGCGACGATGACGCCCAGTTTTTCCATATAGTCGATCAGCCGCCGCACCCGGCCCGGCGAACTGGTGCCATAGGCGCGGGCCAGCGCCGCGTCGTCGGGGCAGGGATGGCCCTGCATCGCGGCGCGCGCGATCAGCAGGAAGGGGGCGAGCATATCCTCCGGCAGCGGTTGCGCCGCCTTCATCGCGTCCTGCCAGCGCGGATCGTTGGCATCGGCCATGCCCGCCTGCGCCATCGCCAGCCGCTTGCGGAAGGCGGGCAGATCGAGCGGCGGGGTGCGCAGCCCCTTCATCCGGCAGCGCACGCCAAAATCCTGATAGAGCGCCGACACGCCGGGCGCGGCATCGCCCAGATCGGCGACGATCTCCTCCAGCACGGCGATGATCACTGGCTCATTCTGGCCGAAGTCCAGTTCGGGCGCGGCGGGCTTGGCAGAGGGGGTGTCGGCCAGCGCGCGCATGATTTCCTCGACCGGGCGGGGCGGCGGATCGGCACGGGGGGCGGGGGCAGGGGTTGCCGCGTCGTCGCTGCGTGCGAACAGCAATTCCTGCATATCCTCGCCATTGGTGGTGGGCGGGGCGATCAGCTTGTGCGTGCCGCCGCGCGTGCTGGTCTGCACCGCGCCGATCTTTACCGCGACCGGGCGGCGGCAAATGGCCGGGCCGAGCGCCAGAAAGCGACCACGCTCCAGATCGCGAATCTGTTCCGCCTGCCGCCGTTCCATGCCCAGCAGGTCTGCGGCGCGGGCCATGTCGATATCCAGAAAGGTGCGGCCCATCAGGAAATTGCTGGCTTCGGCCGCGACATTCTTGGCGAGTTTGGCGAGGCGTTGCGTGGCGATGACGCCCGCTAACCCGCGCTTGCGCCCCCGGCACATCAGGTTGGTCATGGCGGCGAGCGACAGGCGGCGCGCTTCGTCCGACACATCGCCAGCTGACACGGGGGCGAACATCTGCGCTTCGTCCACCACCACCAGCGCGGGATACCAATGGTCGCGCGGCGCATCGAACAAAGTGGACAGGAAGGAGGCGGCGCATTTCATCTGCGCCTCCAGCTCCAGCGATTCCAGGCTCAGGACGACCGAGGCGCGATGTTCGCGGATGCGCGACGCCATCTTGACGATCTCACGCTCGTCATAATCGCCCGCATCGATCACGATATGGCCGTAACGATCCGCCAGCGTGACGAAGTCGCCCTCCGGGTCGATCACCACCTGCTGCACCATGGGCGCGGACTCTTCCAGCAGGCGGCGCAGCAGATGCGATTTGCCGGAACCCGAATTGCCCTGAACGAGCAGCCGGGTGGCGAGCAATTCCTCTACATCGACCAGCACGGCCTTGCCGGCGCTGTCGGTTCCTATGCTGATGCTGGCGGTCACGAAACTGTCTTTGGCGTGAGGGCGGGGGGAGTGCAAGGGGCGTGGCGCGGGGCAGGCGTCGGGGGCGGTGCGAAGTTCACACCGTCGTCGGGCCAATCGGGCCAGTTGCAACGGTAAAGCCACGCTAAAGTAACAGGCACGCTACGCCAAAGCGACAGGCAGGCCACTGGCGCGCGCTGTTCGAGCATGAGTGCGGGGAGCGCAATGACGGGAGTGGTGCAGGTTTCCAACACGAGACGCTAGCGCTGCGCCTTTGGGGAGGACGCAGGCGGTGGCAGATCGGGCGCGAAGGGATCCGCCATGCGGGCGTCATATTGCACCAGCGCCCAGGCCCAGCTGCGGTCGAACATCGTGCCGGTCAGGCGGCGGCGCAGGCGATGCGCGCTGATGCGCGACATGCCCACGCTTTGCGCCGCGTGCGTCACGCTGCCGGTTTCGAGCAGGGCGATGAGGAAAGCGCGCTGCTTGGCGGGGGTCCAGTGGGTGCGGTCGGGGGCGGGATGCGGGGGCATCCGACAGGATAGATCAGAGGCAATGGTGGTAGGAAAGGGGGATGACGAGCAGGGGGAGGAGCGCGCAAAGTGTCAGTGCAAGCAGGTTTACACGATTGCTATTTAGGTTTCTGAGCGAGCATTGATGTCCGCTGTTCCAGATGAGCATATTCCAACGGCACGTCTCGATTTTTGGGCCAGTATCCAGCACCTTTGAGATTATGAAAGCGGTTTGAACGCCAGATATTAGTGCCAAGCACTTTCGTTTTATCCCCCCCTTCAACCTCAAATCCGGCATTTTCGACATGCTCCAAAAGTTGGCTGCGCGTCATTGGCTTTTCGTTAGCGAGAATTGCTCGTTCAATTTCGTCCATCATGCTGGAAACTATCGCTGCCTTTTTTTCGCGAAGTGACACCGACGGAAACAGTGTTCCTTGCGAGGCAGGTTTTGTGTCAGGAACGTGTCGAGAACGGATGCCCTGATATGATGCTATAAAGCGATCAAGCGCTTCAAGCTCATTTCGGAGTTCGTCACGGCGATCCAATGCCTTTTGAAGCAATTCGTCCATGACTGTCTCCCTCGCGCTATTTCAAGGCCATATTGACACAAAAGTCAACTCAAAACGAGGACTCCACAATATGTGAGTTGCTTAATGAGTGTTAATCATTTAGATTACTAAAATATTGAAACGAGGATTCGCCATTTAACATTCCAGCCAGCGCAGCGCTGAAGGATCGAACGAAAAAAAGGCCGACCTTTCGGCCGACCTTTTCCCGATCTCTGCCCCGTTAGGAAGCTGTGAAACCGCTGTGAGAAGCCAAGAATCGCACTTCCTGACGGGATGGTCAACACCTGTTTTATGGAGCCATCTTAATGGCAAAAGTTGTGATTTATCGTCAGTGCATCACCCTCAAGAACGGGAAGCGTATTTGTCGCCCTCCCGGCAAGGCGTTTCCCATTACGATTGATGTGGACGAGCCTGAAAAGCCTAAGGGTGAGTGAGTAAGGATCAGGGCCGGGAAACCGGCCCTTTTTCAATTAAGCAGTTTGGATATCTCACCCATATCAAACTCCCCAAGTCCCTTGACCCTTCCCCTGTTGCAATGCAGCATCGTTGCCATGGCGACTCTGGCATCCTCCCCCTCCGCTCCTGCGATCACGCAGAATCCCGACATTCGCTATCTGGGGCGGCTGCTGGGGGATGTCATTCGCGCCTATGGCGGGGACAAGCTGTATAAGCAGACCGAATATATAAGGTCCGCATCGGTCGACCGGGCGCGCGGTATACAGGGGGCCGATGTCACCGACACCGGGCTGGACGCGCTGACGCTGGACGATACGCTCAATTTCACGCGCGGGTTCATGCTGTTTTCGATGCTGGCCAATCTGGCCGAGGATCGGCAGGGGGTGGCGGCGGAGCCGGGGGCGGATGTCGCGTCGGTGCTGGCGCGGCTCGAATCGCATGGCATCGGGCGCGATGCGGTGCTGGATTTGCTCTCGCACAGCCTGATCGTGCCGGTGCTGACCGCGCACCCGACCGAGGTGCGGCGCAAGAGCATGATCGACCACAAGAACCGCATCGCCGACCTGATGCTGTTGAAAGATGGCGGGCGCGAAGAAACGGACGAGGGCGAAAATCTGGACGAGGCGATATTCCGCCAGATCGCTTTGTTGTGGCAGACGCGCCCGTTGCGCCGCGAAAAATTGTTCGTCGCGGACGAGATCGACAATGTTCTGGCCTATTTCCGTGACACGTTTTTGCCGGTGCTGCCTGCGCTTTATGCCCGGTGGGAACGGGTGTTGGGGGCGCGGCCGCAAAGTTTCCTGCGGGTGGGGTCGTGGATCGGTGGCGACCGCGACGGCAATCCTTTCGTGCAGGCACCTCAGCTAGACCATGCGCTCAAGCGTGGCTGTCAGGCGGCGATCGCTTATTATCTCGATGCGCTGCACGCGCTGGGGGCGGAACTTTCGCTCTCGACCGAACTGGCGCATGTGCCGCAGGCGGTGCTGGACCTGGCGGAGGCGAGTGGCGATGCTTCGCCCAGCCGGGTGGACGAACCCTATCGCCGGGCGATTTCGGGCATTTATGCGCGGCTGGCGGCGACCTGCACCGCGTTGACGGGCGGGCAGCCTGCGCGGCCATCGGCGCTCAAAGGGGAGGCCTATGCCAGCCCGCAGGATTTCCGCCGCGATCTGGTGATCGTGGCGCAGGGGCTGGCGAGCGAAGGCGATGGGGCGCTGTCCACCGGCGGCGCGCTGGGGCGGCTGATCCGCGCGGTCGAGACGTTCGGCTTCCACCTCGCCACGCTCGACATGCGGCAGAATAGTGCGGTGCATGAACGGGTGGTGGCAGAACTGCTCAGGCAAGCGGGGGTCGAGGCGGACTATCTGGCGCTCGACGAATATGCGCGCATCGCTTTGTTGCGCAAGGAACTGGCGAGCAATCGCCCGCTGGGGTCGCGCTTTTCCGCTTATGAAGAGGAAACCGCGTCGGAACTGGCGATCGTCCATGCCGCAGCGGAGGCGCACCGCATCTATGGCCCGCAGTGCATCACCCATTATATCATTTCCAAGGCGGAAAGCGTGTCCGACATGCTGGAAGTCAGCATCCTGCTGAAAGAAGCGGGGCTGTGGCAGGCGGGGGTCGATGGCGCACCGCCGCAGGCCGCGATCATGGCGATTCCGCTGTTCGAGACGATCGCCGATCTGGAGGCCGCGCCCGCCATCATGTCCGCCTATTTCGGCCTGCCCGAAATTGCAGGTGTGGTGCAGGCGCGTGGCCATCAGGAAGTGATGATCGGCTATTCCGACAGCAACAAGGATGGCGGTTACATCACATCGACCTGGAGCCTGTATAAGGCGAGCCAGGCATTGGAGCCGGTCTTTGCCGATGCGGGCGCGGCGATGCAGCTGTTCCATGGGCGTGGCGGCGCGGTCGGGCGCGGGGGCGGGTCGGCCTTTGCCGCGATACAGGCGCAGCCGCGCGGCACGGTGCAGGGGCGCATCCGCATCACCGAACAGGGGGAAATGATCGCCGCGAAATTCGGCTCGCGGGACGTGGCGATGACCAATCTGGAAGCGATGACCAGCGCGACTCTGCTCGCGAGTCTGGAGCCGGAGGGGATTTCGGAAAAGGACGCCGCGCGCTTTACCGCCGCGATGGACGAACTATCGAAAAACGCCTTCGCGGCCTATCGCGACCTTGTCTACGGCACCGAAGGGTTCAAGGAGTTTTTCCGGCAACTGACGCCGATACAGGAGATTTCGGGCCTGAAAATCGGGTCGCGTCCGGCCAGCCGCACCAAAAGCACCGCGATCGAGGATCTGCGCGCCATTCCCTGGGTGTTCAGCTGGGCGCAGGCGCGGGTCATGCTGCCGGGCTGGTATGGGGTGGGCCATGCGCTGGCCGGATTCGAGGACAAGGCGTTGTTGGCCGACATGGCGCAGCATTGGTCCTTCCTGAAATCCGCGCTCGCCAATCTGGAAATGGTGCTGGCCAAGTCCGACCTTGGTATCGCCGCGCAATATCTGCCGCTGGTGGAGGATCAGGCGCAGGGCGAAGCGATGTTCGGCCGTATCCGCGAAGGGTGGCGGCAGGCGCATGATGGGCTGCTCAGTGCGACCGGCCAGTCGCGGCTGCTGGAAAAAAGTCCGGCGCTGGAAACCTCGATCCGGTTGCGGCTGCCCTATATCGAGCCGCTCAACCTGCTTCAGGTCGAATTGCTCAAGCGACACCGGGCGGGCGAGGACGATCCGCGCATCAAGGAAGGCATCGAACTGTCGATCAACGCGATCGCAACGGCGCTGCGTAACAGCGGGTAGCTGGCAATCCGGCTCCGGTGAGGGGTTACATCCCTCCGTCAGCGCGCCGTGCTGCCACCCCGCCGGACTATCGCATATGATAATGTCCCACCTGCAATCGTCATGCTGAAACAAGTTCAGGATGACGATGTGGGATAACGAAAAGCCATAGGCGATAGCCCTGCCCTGCAAGGGGAGGGCGAAATGCGGGGGAATCCGGGACGGCGGCAGTCCAATGCGCCGTCCCGGACCCCGGTCCCTGCCATGGAGATTTCTCTCCTGTGGCGGGGATGGGCTGGTGGGGCGGGCCGTTACAGCCCGCCCGAAGCTTTTAGAATTTGGCGACGACACCGGCCATCGGACGGATCGAGCGGAAATTGCCCATCGTGTCGGCCTGAACGCGCAGGCGGATGTTGCTGCTCTGGGCCGAACCGCCCATGTCGGCGGGGGAGAGTTCCACGCCTGCGCCATAGGTGGTGCCGTGATAGTCGCGGCTGTCGGGGCCGAGTGCGTCGAAATTGACCCACTTATAACCGACCTTGCCAAAGATCAGGCTGTCCTTGCCAGCCTTTACGCCGACACGGCCCGCCGCATTATATTCCCAGTCGATGTCGCCCGACACGCCCTTGGACGCGCCACCTTCGACGCCGACGACCAGCGGCCCGGCAACATTATAGTTCACGCCTGCGACGCCTTCGACCATGCGGCCCTTATAGCCGACGGGCGGGATGCCTTCCTTGCCGGTTTCGCTGTCGAAATTATGCACGCCGCCCAGAACGCCGACATAGGGTTCGATGCGACGGGTGGAGGTGCCTGCGTCGTCCTGCGCCATGGCAGCGGCGGGGATCAGCGACGCGGCAGCAGCCGCCGTGAAAAGCAGTTTCTTCATGGGTTGGACCCTTTTTTACATTGTGGATTGGTGCAGCGGTTTGGACCCGCCGGGCCGGTGCGCACGCTCAAAGCGGCGGCTATCGACAAGGGGACAATGAACAGGCCGCCCGGAAGGTTTCCTGAACGAGTGCCAAAAATCGGGCAAAAGCGCGTTATGTGACGGAAACGACACGGTTTCTTTCGCCCCGATGAACGAAAGGCGACTTTTCTGAACCTGCGATAAACGCTGGACGGGCGGGGTGAAATCCATTCACAACCAATTCAACCGCCAGGCGTTAGGCCGGTATCAGATGGACATGAGGAGAGACGCGATGACGGGCATCCGACATCGGTTACTGGCAGTTGTGGGGCTTGCAAGTGCGCTCGCGCTGGGTGGTTGCGCCTATGATGACGGCTTTGGCTATGGCGGCGTGAGCGTCGGCACCGGCTATTATGGCGGCGGCGGCTATTATGACGACGGCTATTACGGGCAGACCGGGTATTATCAGCCCGGCCTTTATAGCGGCTGGTATGATAATTATTATTATCCGGGCAATGGCTATTATGTCTACGACCGGGGTGGTCGCCGTCAGCGGTGGAACGACGGCCAGCGCCGTTACTGGGAAGGCCGCCGGGTCGAGCGCCGGAATCAGGGCCAGTGGCAGGGCCAAAATCCGGGGCGAAATCCAGGTCAGTGGCAAGGCCAGCGCCCCGACCGCGATGGCCGCCCCGGTCAGTGGCAGGGGCAACGCCCCGATCGCCAGCCGGGCAATGGCAACTGGACCAATCGCCCGCGCCCGTCGCAAGGGACCGATGGCGATCGTGGTCGCGGCAACTGGCGTGGCAATGATGCGGTGGGCCAGAACCCCCGCCCGGCACCGCAGCCCGGCGTAAGCCAGTCGCGTCCGCAGCGCGACTGGGGCGCGCGCGCGGCACCGGCCCAGCGAACGGAACGCGCCGTGCGATCGCGCGCGCCCGGCGCGTCGCGGCAGGAACGCCCGGACTGATGCGGAAACGAAACGTCACCACCGCCACGCTGCTTCCCCTCCTGCTCCTCGCCGCGTGCGACGGGCGGGAGGAAAGCGCGATCGACAATCTGGCCAATGGGGCCAACGCCGTGCAGGTGGAAAATAACGTCCGCGCCGAAGCGATGGCTGTGATGGAACCGCTCGACCCGCCCAAGCCCGGCACGCCCGGCGGGCTGCCCGACGACCGCACGCCTTTGTCCGAAGGCGGCATCACCCCCGACAGCGCACAGGGCGCAGCGCAGGTGGTGCAGGGCTATTATGGCCTGTTGGAGGAGCAACGGTTCGAGGATGCGCAGGATTTGTGGAATCCGACCGGCCCGATCGGGTCGCAGGATGATACGCATTTCGCCGCGCGCTTCCGGGGTTTCAGCGAAATTCACGCCAATATCGGCGGGCCGTCGGAGCCGGAGGGCGCGGCAGGATCGCTTTATGTGACCGTGCCGGTGCAGATTTACGGGCGGCTCGCGACCAGTGGCAAGCCGTGGTATGGGCTGCGTCAGGTGGTGCTGCGCCGGGTCAATGACGTGGAAGGATCCACGGCGGAACAACGCCGCTGGCATATCGAGCGGATCGGACCCTATCAGCCCCCGATCGATCCGGTTGCCGATAATGCGGCGGAACCGGCGCAATCGCTGTCGGCGACCGATGGCATGGCGGGCAAGCGTTAGAGTTTGATGACATTAGGCTGACGCGCTCGCAATGACGAGTCAGTATGAAGTCATTCCGCTCTAGAGGCTTTGCAAGGCTGGCAAAATCCTCCCCTTGCAGCCGGGGTTATCGCATATGAAAATGCGCCCTCCTTCAATCGTCATGCTGAACGTGTTTCAGCATCCATTTCTCGTCCCAGACAACTGTTTGATCTGGAGAAATGGACCCTGAACCAAGTTCAGGGTGACGAGCGAAGTGAAGCACGGCTCCCTATGCGATAGCCCTGCCCCTGCAAGGGGAGGAAGCATCGGCATTTCAGGTCAGGCGACGGTCGCCTTGACGATCTTGCCCGGCGTGCGCGGCGGCTCGCCCTTGGGCAGTGCGTCGACATGTTCCATGCCCGACGTCACTTCGCCCCATGCGGTATACTGACCGTCAAGGAAGGTGGCGTCGTCGAAGCAGATGAAGAACTGGCTGTTGGCGCTGTTCGGGTTGGACGAACGGGCCATTGAGCAGACGCCACGGACGTGGGGCTGGCGGTTAAACTCGGCCTTGATGTCGGGCAGTTTCGAGCCGCCCATGCCGGTGCCGGTCGGATCGCCGCCCTGCGCCATGAAGCCGGGGATGACGCGGTGGAACACGACGCCGTCGTAAAAGCCTTCCTTGGCCAGCGTGGTGATGCGTTCGACATGGCCGGGCGCAATGTCCGAGCGCAGCTTGATTACGACGTCGCCGCCGCTGTCGAGGGTAAGGGTAAGTGTTTCGTCAGCCATGAAGCATGTCCTCTCAATAGGAATAGGGTTGCCCCCATATAGAGGCTTGAGGGCGTGATGGAAGATTCTTGTGGCAAAGCGGGTCAGCTTCGTTCGAGCCATTGCAATTGGATGGTGCATAAGCGAAAGCGAAGCCATGTTACAGGAACCAGACAGTAGGGGGCGCCATGAGCGAGCGCGGCGATATGGCCGATCCCCATCTGCATGGGGCAGAGCCTGACGATATTATCGTCGAACAGGCCGAAACCGGCCTGGACGAAGATGACCGGATGAAGCCCGAATTTCTTTCCGCCGTCCTCGACGCGGTGGAGGAAGGCGACCGGGAAAAGGCGCGCGACCTGGTGTCGCCGCTGCACCCTGCCGATATTGCCGATCTTCTGGAACTGACCCCGGCTGATCGTCGTGGCAAAGTGGCCGCCGCGCTGGGCGATCTGGTCGGCGCGGAAGTGCTGTCGGAACTGAACGACTATGTTCGTGAGGATCTGATCGGCGATCTGGCGCCTGAACAGGTTGCCGAATTCGCGTCCGAACTCGACACCGATGACGCGGTCGCGATGATCGAGGATATGGAGGCGGCCGACCAGCAGGCCGTTCTCGACGCGCTCGACCCCGAAGATCGCGCCGCGATCGAAAGCGCGCTGTCCTATCCCGAAGAATCTGCCGGCCGCCTGATGCAGCGCGATCTGGTCGCGGTGCCGGAACATATGACGGTCGGGCAGGTGATCGACTATCTGCGCGACAATGGCGATCTGACGCAGGATTTCTGGGAAATCTATGTCGTGGACGCGGCGCACCGGCCGATCGGCTATTGCCAGTTGAGCTGGATCCTGACCTGCCCCCGATCCATCGCCATGGCCGATTTGATGAAGCGCGAACAGACGCTGATCCCGGTGGACATGGACCAGGAGGAAGTCGCGCTGCGATTCCAGAAATATGCGTTGATTTCCGCCGCTGTGGTCGATGCGGGCGGGCGATTGGTCGGCATGATCACGGTCGATGATGTGGTCCACATCATTTCCGAGGAAGCGGGCGAGGATATTTTGCGCCTGTCGGGCGCGGGCGAAGGCGACATCAACGAACCGATCCTGATGACGGTGCGGGCGCGGCTGATCTGGCTGGTCGTGAACCTTGGCACCGCAATGCTGGCCGCGTCGGTGGTCGGTCTGTTCGAAGGGACGATCGAGCGGTTTGCGATGCTGGCCGCGCTGATGGGCATCGTGTCGGGCATGGGCGGCAATGCGGGGACGCAGACGCTGGCCGTGGTCGTGCGGGCGCTGGCGACGAACCAGCTGACCAGTTCCAACACTGCGCGGATGATCGGCCGGGAATTTCGCATCGCCGCCGCCAATGGCGCGACGCTCGGCACGCTGATCGCGATCGGATCCTATATGGTCTATGGGCGGATGGACCTGTCGATCGTGTTCGGCTGCGCCATCCTGACCAACAATCTGGTCGCGGGGCTGGCGGGGGTGCTGGTGCCGGTCACGCTGGACCGCAATAATGTCGATCCGGCGGTGTCGTCCGCCGTGTTCGTGACGATGATGACCGATTCGCTGGGCTTTTTGAGTTTCCTGGGGCTGGCGACGCTGTTCCTGCGTTGACGTGCCGCGCGCGCATCCCCAGATCGCACCCATGCCGTTGCACATGACCAAGATCGCGTTTCAGAGCGAAAGCCCCGCGACGTTGCGCGCCTGGCTGGAAAGCCATGAGGGCGAAGCGCGGCTGACCACCCGCTATCTGCCCAAGCGAGTGGAGGAAATGGCGGGCGGGTCGCTTTACTGGATTCACGGCCATGCGCTGGTGGGGCGCAGTCCGATCATCGGTTTTGCCGAGACGGGACAGGGCCGCCACTGGATCCGGCTGGAGCCGCGCCTGATCCCCGTGCGCGCCATCCCCAAGCGTGCGCATCAGGGCTGGCGCTATCTGGCCGAGGCCGACGCGCCGCCGGACCTGGGCGATGGCGAAGTGGATGCGCGCGACACGATGCCGGTGGCGATGCTGGGCGAATTGACGAAGCTGGGGCTGGTGTAAAGCCGCTGGACAGGGGCGATAAAGGAACATATCAGGAACGATATGGTCCAGATGTCCACTCGTCAAAAACTCGAAATCCTTGCCGATGCTGCCAAATATGATGCGTCCTGCGCGTCGTCAGGGACCACGAAACGCGATTCGCGCGGCGGCAAGGGGATCGGATCGACCGAGGGAATGGGCATATGCCATGCCTATGCGCCCGATGGCCGGTGCATTTCCCTGCTCAAGATATTGCTGACCAACAGTTGTATCTTCGATTGCCATTATTGCATCAACCGCCGGTCCAGCGATGTGAAGCGCGCGCGGTTCACCGCGAAGGAAGTGGTCGACCTGACGCTCAATTTCTATCGCCGCAATTATATCGAGGGGCTGTTCCTGTCGTCGGGCATCATCCGGTCGTCCGACTATACGATGGAACAGATGGTCGAAGTGGCGCGATCGCTGCGGGAAGATCATCATTTCCGTGGCTACATCCACCTCAAGACCATTCCCGACGCGGACCCTGCGCTGATGCAGCAGGCGGGGCTTCATGCCGACCGGCTGTCGATCAACGTCGAACTGCCGACCGAAAGCGGGTTGAAGCGACTGGCCCCCGAAAAGGATGGCGTGCGGATCGAAGGGGCGATGGGGCGGATCAAGGCGGAGATGGAGGATAATGGCGATGCGCGCCGTAAATATCGGCACGCGCCCAAATTCGCGCCGGCGGGCCAGTCCACCCAGATGATCGTCGGCGCGGATGCGGCGGACGACCGGGCGATCATTACGCGCGCGAGCAGCCTGTATGACCGGCACCGGCTGCGCCGCGTCTATTACAGCGCCTTTTCGCCCATCCCTTCGCCCAGTGCCGTGCTGCCGCTCCAGCGGCCGCCGCTGATGCGCGAACATCGGCTGTATCAGTCGGACTGGATGATGCGCTTTTACGGTTATGACGCGCGGGAGATTGCAGCGGCGACCGATGCGGCGACCGGATGCCTGCCGCTCGACATCGACCCCAAGCTGGCGTGGGCGCTGGCGCATCGCGGCACGTTCCCGATGGACGTCAACCGCGCGCCGCGCGAACAGTTGTTGCGGGTGCCGGGGTTGGGGGTGAAGGCGGTGGACCGGATCATCCTGAGCCGTCGCCATCGCCGCCTGCGGCTGGAGGATGTGGCGCGGATGACGACATCCATCAAGAAATTGCGGCCCTTCCTGATCGCGGCGGACTGGCGACCGACCGGGTTGATCGACCGCATCGACCTGCGCGCACGGGTGACGCAGCCGCGTGATCAGCTCGAACTCTTTGCCTGACGGGCATTTTTGCGGTTGATTGCAGAGGCGACTCGTGAAACTCTTGGACTTTAGGTCACACACCAAGGGGGTCGGGTCTTGGCGACGGCACTGGACAATCGAGGCACGGGGCGAGGCACGGGGCGAAGCAACGGCTTTGCCAAACGGATCAGCACGCATCTGGCGGCGGCGCTGGTGGTTTTCTGTCTGCTTCAGATTTTCATTGTCGCAAAGATGGGCGGATCGCTCGTCCTGCATCTGGGCATCATCGTGGCGATCGGCGGTTATGCCATTGCCGCGCGCGGACTGGAACGGCGCTGGCACATGCTGGAACAGGGCGGCCTTTCGCATAACGGGTTGGCGCTGCGCTTCCGCCGCGACCTGCTGCAATTGTGGAGCGCCAGCCTGTTGGGCGCGCTATTGTGGATTCCGGTCGCCATCATCTTCCGCTTCCTGTTCGGCTGAATCCGCTTCCCCCACGGAGCCATTAGGCGCGCGCCGCGTTACTCCCCCTCGACGCAGGAGGAGCAAGTCCCATGGCCAATGCCACTATTTTCGATCGCCTGAAGCAGGACCACGACACCCACCGCCAACTGTTCGAGAAGATGGCGGACGCAAAGGACGATGCGCAGCTGGAAAAGCTGTTCGAACAGTTCAAGGTCGAGGTGTCGGCCCACGCCGCCGCAGAGGAGGAAACGCTCTACGCCACCATGTTGTCGCGCCCCGACCTGCGCGAGGATGCGCAGCACAGCGTGTCCGAACACAAGGAAATCGACGATTTTCTGGAGGAATTGGCCGACCTCAAATTCAATGGCGAAGCATGGCGCAAGAAATTCGCCGACATGAAGAAACGCTACCTCCACCATATCGAGGAGGAGGAGGAAGAGATGTTCCCCGACGCCGCCAAGGAACTGACGGCGGAAGAAGAGGACAAGCTGGGCAAGCTGTTCGCCAAGCGCAAGCCCGCCGAACTGGAACGGGCCGCCGCGCAGGATTAAGGCGCGCATTATGCACCGCGTCGCACTGACCGCGCCCGACGATTATGACGGGTGGCGGGATGCGGCGCGGCGGCTGGCGATGGCCGGGGTCGATCCGGCAGATACCCTATGGCAGGTCGGCGACGCGCCGGGGGATCTGTTCGCGGACGATCCCCTGCCTGCTGCCCGCCGCGATGGCGCTTTCTCCGTCCCCCGCGCCTTTGTCGATCTGGCGCAAAAGGCGATCTTGCATCGCGACCCCGAACGCTTCGCCTTGCTCTATGCGCTGTTGATCCGTGTTCGGGCCAGGCCCGCCGCGATGGAGGACAAGGCCGCCCCTTTGCTGCGCCGCATCGACATGCTGGCCAAGGGGGTGCGGCGCGACATCCACAAGATGCACGCCTTCGTGCGTTTCCGCGAAGTGGCGGAAGGCGACGCCACCCGCTTCGTCGCCTGGTTCGAACCGGATCATCATATCGTTCGCGCCACGGCCGGTTTCTTCGTGCGCCGCTTCACGACGATGCGCTGGTCGATCCTGACGCCAGAGGCGTGCATCCACTGGGATGGCGAGACGATCACGGAAGGGCCAGGCGCGACCCGTGCCGATGCGCCCGGTGACGACCCGGTCGAGGCGCTGTGGACCGGCTATTATGCCGCGATCTTCAACCCCGCCCGGCTCAAGACCGGGGCGATGATGTCGGAAATGCCCAAGAAATATTGGAAGAACCTGCCCGAAGCGGCGCTGATCCCCGCGCTGATCGCAGGCGCGCAACAGCGTGAGGCAGCGATGATCGCCACTGCGCCGATGGCGGAAAAGCCCGCCCGCCATGGCAATGCGCAGGTGGCTTGGGCGGCGCTGCGCGAGGAAGCGCGCGTCTGCACCCGATGCCCGTTGCACGGCCCCGCGACGCAGACGGTGTTTGGCGAAGGGCCGATCGACGCCGCGCTGGTCTTTGTGGGGGAACAGCCGGGCGATCAGGAGGATCTGGCCGGGCGGCCCTTTGTCGGACCGGCGGGGCAATTGTTCGACGCGGCGCTGGCGGAAGCGGGGGTGGAGCGCGCCCGCGCCTATGTCACCAATGCGGTCAAGCATTTCAAATATGAGCAGCGCGGCAAAAGGCGCATCCACCAGACCCCGACAGCGGGGGAGGTGCAGGCGTGTCGGTGGTGGCTGGGGCAGGAACTGGCGATCATACGTCCCCGCATCATCGTTGCGCTGGGGGCCAGCGCCGCGCGCGCCGTTCTGGGCCGGGCGGTCACGATCGGTCAGGTGCGCGGGGCGGCGATGCCGCTGGAAGATGGGGCGGAAGCCTGGGTCACGGTGCATCCGAGCTTTCTTCTGCGCCTGCCCGATCCCGCCCGTCAGGCGGAGGAACAGGCGCGCTTCGTCGCGGACCTGCTGATGGTGGGGGAGCGGTTGAAGGCGCTGGCGTAGGCCACCCCTCCCTTGCCAATGCCGCCTTACCGGGCCATCACGCCTGCCATGGACTGGCAATTCTGGATCGATCGCGGTGGCACTTTTACGGACGTGGTGGCGCGCGACCCCGGCGGGCGGCTGCACACGGTCAAATTGCTGTCCAGCGATCCCGAACGCTATGCCGATGCGGCAGTGGAGGCGGTGCGGCGGCTGACGCGGGCGGGCGCGGATGGGGACGAGGGGCCGATCCCGCCCTGTGCGCTGCGCATCGGCACGACTATTGCCACCAACGCACTGCTGGAGCGTAAGGGCGAGCCGGTGCTGCTGGCGGTGACGCGCGGTTTTCGCGACGCGATCCGCATCGGCTATCAGGACCGGCCGGACCTGTTTGCGCGGCGGATCATCCTGCCCGATCCGCTTCATGCCGATGTAGTGGAGGTGGACGAGCGGGTGATGGCGGACGGGACGGTGCGCACGCCGATCGACGGCGCAGCGGCCCGCGCGGCGTTGCAATCGGCCTATGATCGCGGTTTGCGCAGCGTCGCCATCCTGTTGATGCACGGCTATCTTCATCCCGATCATGAGCGCGCGCTGGCGGCCATCGCGGCGGAAATAGGCTTTACCCAGATCAGCGCCAGCCATGATGTCGCGCCGCTGATCAAGCTGGTCGGGCGCGGGGATACGACGCTGGCCGATGCCTATCTGTCGCCGGTGCTGCGCACCTATGTCGATGGCCTGCGCGATGCCTTGGGCGACGGGGCCGACATGCTGTTCATGCAGTCGAGTGGCGGGCTGACGCGCGGCGACCTGTTCCGGGGCAAGGATGCGGTGCTTTCCGGTCCGGCGGGCGGCATCGTGGGGATGGCGCGCACGGCGGAGCAGGCGGGTTTCCGCCAAGTGATCGGTTTCGACATGGGCGGCACATCGACCGACGTGTCGCATTATGCGGGCAGTTACGAGCGCGACAATGAAGCGCGGGTGGCCGGCGTGCGGTTGCGCGCGCCGATGATGCGGATACACACGATCGCGGCCGGTGGCGGTTCTATCTGCACGTTTGTGGACGGCCGTTTTCGCGTCGGGCCGGACAGCGCGGGGGCGGTGCCGGGACCGGCCTGCTACCGGCGGGGCGGACCGCTCACCATCACCGATTGCAACGTCATGCTGGGCAAGATCCAGCCTGATCATTTCCCCAGCCTGTTCGGCCCGGATGGCGACCAGCCGATCGATACGCAGGTCGTGGCGGCGCGCTTTGCCGACATCTGCGCGCAGGTCGCACGCGAAACCGGGCGGGCCATGACCCCGCGCGATGCGGCGCAGGGCTTTGTCGCCGTTGCCGTCGCCAGCATGGCCAATGCGATCAAGCGCATATCGGTCGCGCGCGGGCATGACGTGACGCGCTACACCTTGGCCAGTTTTGGCGGGGCCGGGGGTCAACATGCCTGTCTGGTCGCCGATGCGCTGGGCATGGACAGAGTGATGATCCATCCGCTGGGCGGGGTGCTGTCCGCCTATGGCATGGGGCTGGCGGATCGGCGGGCGGTGCGGGAACGGACGCTGGCGCTGCCGCTGAGTGACGAAGGCATGGCGGCGCTGGACGAGGCGATCGGTGCGCTGGCGCACGCGGCGCGGGGCGATTTACCGGAGGCCGACCGCACGCAAACATTGTTGCGGTTGCGCTATGACGGCACCGACAGCCTGTTCGACGTGCCGTTGGCCAGTGCCGATGCGATGCGCGCCAATTTCCTGAACAAACACCGCGCCCGCTTCGGATTTGACGGGCAGGGCCGCATCCTGATCGACATGGCGCGGGTGGAGGCGATCGCTTCGGTAGACGGCGAGATGGACATTATGGTGCAGATTGCAGCGCAGGCCGCGTCGCCCGTCGCCAGCGTCGATTATGCCGGTGCGCCAGCGCATGTTTACGACCGGGCGGGGCTGTGCGCAGACAGCCTGATCGATGGGCCTGCGCTGATCATCGACGCGGTATCGACGACGGCGGTGGAGCCGGGCTGGCGGGCGCGGCTGGACGGCTTTGGTAATCTGATCCTGACCCGGCATGTCGCGCGCCCGGCCCCGCAGGACGCGGACGCCAGCATGGTCGATCCCGTCCGGCTGGAAGTGATGGGCGGGCTGTTCATGGCCATTGCCGAGGAAATGGGGGCGGCGCTTCAGCATAGTGCTTCGTCCGTCAATATCCGAGAAAGGCTGGACTTTTCCTGCGCGCTGTTCGACGCGGCGGGCAATCTGGTCGCCAATGCGCCGCACATGCCGGTCCATCTGGGCAGCATGGGCGACAGCATCCGCACGATCATGCGGCGGCGCGGGCAAGGGGAGGACGGCCAGCCCATCGACGGTCGGGGGATGTTGCCGGGCGACGTCTATGCGCTCAACGCGCCTTATGATGGCGGCACCCATTTGCCCGATGTGACGGTGGTGATGCCGGTGTTCGTGGCGGGAGACGTGCCGTCCTTCTACGTCGCGGCGCGGGGGCATCATGCCGATATTGGCGGCATCACGCCCGGATCCATGCCGCCGGGCAGCGTCAGCGTGGAGGAAGAAGGCGTCATCCTCGACAATCTGCTGGTGGTCGATCGTGGTGTTTTCCGCGAAGCGGCAGTGCGCGCGCTGCTGGCGTCGGGACCATGGCCCGCGCGCAATATCGACCAGAATATCGCCGACCTGTCGGCGCAGATCGCGGCCTGCGCCAAGGGGGCGGGGGAGCTGGCGCGGATCAGTGACAGTTACGGTATCGAAACGATAGCCGCCTATATGGGCCATGTGCAGGATCAGGCCGAAGCGGCGGTGCGCCGCCTGATCGAGCGGCTGTCGGACGGCAGTTTCACCTATGCAATGGATAATGGCGCGAGCGTCCATGTCGCTGTCCATGTCGACCGGGAAAATCGCGCTGCGACCGTTGATTTTACAGGATCTTCCACCCAGTTGCCGGGCAATTTCAACGCGCCGGTTTCGGTCGTGCGGGCCGCTGTCCTCTATGTCGTGCGGACGCTGATCGACGAAGCCGTGCCGATGAATGACGGGTGCCTGAAACCCATCAGCGTCATCGTGCCGGACGGGTCGATGCTGCGACCGCGCCATCCCGCCGCCGTGGTCGCGGGCAATGTCGAAACCAGCCAGGTGGTGACCGATACGCTGTTCGGCGCGCTGGGCGTGATGGCGGGCGCGCAGGGGACGATGAACAATTTCACCTTCGGCAATGATCGCCACCAATATTATGAGACGATTGCAGGCGGCAGCGGCGCGGGACCGGATTTCGACGGCGCGGACGTGGTGCAGACGCACATGACCAACAGCCGCCTGACTGACCCCGAAATCCTCGAAACCCGCTTCCCTGTGTTGTTGGAGGCATTTTCCATCCGGGCCGGGTCGGGCGGGGCAGGCCTGCACCGGGGCGGCAATGGCGGCCTGCGCCGCATCCGCTTTCTGGAGGATATGACGGCAGGCATATTGTCCAACCGCCGCATCGTCCCGCCCTTCGGCCTTGATGGCGGCGCGTCGGGCGATGTGGGGCGCAACCGGGTGGAGCGGGCCGATGGCAGGGTCGAATTGCTCGGATCGACAGCGACCGCTGCGCTCAAGGCAGGCGACCTGTTCGTGATCGAAACGCCGGGCGGCGGGGGATATGGGGCGGCTGATCCTGGGTTCTAGCGTGAGATTTCTTTCGTCATTGCGAGCGTAGCGAAGCAATCCATAGCGCGCGGCCATAGATTGCTTCGCTTCGCTCGCAATGATGATTCTTTGTGGCGTTATCCGGGGCTAGTCCCGCCAGCTTTTGTCGATTCGGTCGATCACCCGCACCATCGCCTGAAAATCCGGCACGCCCGGCCCTGTCGGCAACTGCACGCCGCTCAGGTCGCGCTGATGCACGGCGATCACGTCGGCCGGAATGTCCATCGGCGTGCCGGCGGCGCCCGCTGCCACCTGAATCTCGCAGGCGCGCTGGAGTATCCATTGTTTCAGGAAGGCTTCGGGCAGGCTTTCCGCCATGACCAGCGTGCCGTGGTTGCGCAGGATCATGACGCGATGGTCGCCCAGATTGGCGATCAGCCGTTCGCCTTCCTCCGGCCGGATCGTGACGCCTTCAAAGCCATGATAGGCGATGCGCCCGGCAAAGGCGGCCGCATAGAAGCTGATCGGTCGCAGCCCCTCGGCACAGGCGCTGACCGCCATGCCTGCGGTCGTGTGGGTGTGGATGATGCAATGGGCGTCGGGCAAATGGCGGTGGAACACGCTATGCTGGGTAAAGCCCGCGCGGTTGACGGGATAGCGGCTGCCGTCCAGCACCTGCCCGTCAATGTCGACCTTGACCAGGCTGGACGCGGTGACTTCGTTATAGGACAGGCCGAAGGGGTTGATGAGGAAGGCGCTGTCCTCCCCCGGCACGCGCAGGGTGATGTGATTATAGATCAGTTCCGACCAGCCCAGATGGTCGAATATGCGGTAGCAGGCGGCAAGCTGCTGCCGCGCCTCCCTCTCGGCAGGGGGCATGTCGGCGGGGGCCATGGCAATCCTCTCAAACTTGTTTTATGGGACGAAGCGTAGCGCTTTTCCGTGCTGTGTGTCGAGCGCGGGGGCTTTAGGGTTGAATTGCCGCGACTCTGCTGGTAGGGCGCGCCCCACACGGCGTAGGGCGACCTGCGACGACTCATTGGTTTTGCTATTCGGTCGGACCGTCGGGACGGATTGAAAAATCCCGGCGAATCGCTCGTTTTCGATTGGAGATTAACGGACTTATGCAGATCATCGTTCGCGACAATAATGTCGACCAGGCCCTCCGCGCACTCAAGAAGAAGTTGCAGCGTGAAGGCGTGTATCGCGAAATGAAGCTGCGTCGCCACTACGAGAAGCCTTCGGAAAAGCGCGCCCGTGAAAAGGCCGCTGCGGTTCGCCGCGCACGCAAGATGGATCGCAAGCGCGCCGAGCGCGACGGCGCAAAGTAAGCGTCGTCCGGGGCGGCCATAAACGCTGCCCCGCTTTCCTGCTGCTATTCCGTCCTTGAATTGCGAGGCTTTGCGCCATGTCGATAACGGCTGTTCCCCTTCGTTCCATTGCCAAGGGGTCGTTGACGCGACTCTGGATCGGCGTTGCCGTCGTCGCACTGGCGGCTGGTGGTCTGGCCTGGGCCGGGCAGCAGGGCATCGAGCCTTCGCCCGCAACCTTCCTGGCGCAGAATGGCGATGCCGATGGCGTGACCACCACGCCGTCGGGCCTTCAGATCAAGGTACTGGCCGAAGGCACCGGGCCTAGCCCGACGACCGCCGACGTGGCGCTGGTGGGGTATAAGGGCACGTTGCTGGACGGCACGGTGTTCGACGAAAATCCGCAGGCACCTATGCCGGTCGATGGCGTCGTGCCGGGCTTTTCCGAAGGCCTGCAAAAGATGAAGAAGGGCGGTAAATATCGCCTCTGGATCCCGCCGCAGCTGGGCTATGGCGATCAGGCCGCCGGCCCGATCCCGGCCGGTTCGATTCTGGTATTCGACGTCGAATTGCACGACTTCAAGTCGCGCGCGGAAATCATGCAGATGCAGCAGATGATGCAGCAACAGCAGGGCGCGCAAGGCGCGCCGCTGCCGCAGGCGATGCCGGGCCGCTGATCGGTCAGGACAGGACAGGAAAAAGGGGCCGTTATTCGGCCCCTTTTTTGTTGTCGGACGAAGCGTCAGCCTTCGGCGTGCAGGCGGTCCACCAAAGCCTGTATCTCAAACGGTTCGAGCAGCCAGGTGCGGGTGCGTCGCCCTTCGCGATGCACCGGCTGGGTCAACAGCACGCGGGCCTGTGTCTTGGCTTCGGCCTTGAAGATCGCGAAATGTTGCGCGCACAGGCGGATCGTGCCGATCAGCGGCGCCTTGCCGTCCAGGTCGATCATCGTGGCGGGCTGGTCCCAGTCTATGGGGGACATGCGGCATCCTTTCGTCAGGGGGGAAGGGGCTTGCGCGTCAGATAGGCATTGCGGCCATGGCCATGCAAGCCCTGTCACAAGCGCTGTCGCTCTGGCCCGCGCGCAGGATGGCGATATGGCTGTCCCCGAAGGGAAATGTCAGGCTATCAGGATGAATGGTGCGGCCAAGAAGACTCGAACTTCCACGGGCTTTCGCCCACAACGACCTCAACGTTGCGCGTCTACCAATTCCGCCATGGCCGCACATTCAAAGGGAAACCGGCGGGGCCGGCATCTGGTAGGCGCTGGCCCTTAGCAAAGGGATTTCGCCCATGCAACCACCGATGTGCATCCGCGTTATGATTGATGGAAAAGGACGATGTCGGGACTGGCCGGATCGGCGGTGCGCGCAGGAGAGGTCGAACATGTCGACGCATTTCTGGATGATAAGCGGGGCGACGGTGCTGGCGTCCGCCGTGATGGGACTAGGCCTGGGCGGCTATGTCACTAGCCCGCAACGATCGGCGCTGGCCGACGATATGGCGATAGAAACGTCGGATGGTGCGCAGGCCTATGGCGACGCATCCACCTATGCCCCGGTGCAGGAGGGACCGGCGGTCATCCGTTGCACGGGTTGCGGGCCGACGCTGGCCGACCGGCGCTGGCACGCCGACATGGCGGCGCTGGACATGGCGGACGCGGCGATGCCGCAGGACATTGGCGATGACCCGATCACGCGCTCTTATTATGGATTGGATCATGAAACGGGCGGGGACATATCCCATGACCCGTCAGGGGGCGTACAACGCCCGTCTGCGCCGCCTGACGCGCATTCGCCCGTGCATGTCAGCCGGACCGTCAGCCAAGCCCCATTGCAGCTCCCTGCGCCGCTGCCCGTCCCGATGGAGACGGACAGCGGCGAGAGCCTGCCCTGATCGCGCTTATTCGGCGGCGACGACCTGCGTTTCTGTGTCGCTGAGCGGGTAAGCGAGGCGGCCGAGCATTTCCTTGGGACATACCTGCCAGATGTAACGCCGCCAGCGGTCCCAATCCTCCAATATGGTGCCGGACCATTTGCTGTCGGTCGACTGCGCGTGTTGGGTGATCAGATCCTTGACCTGTGCCTCCCAATGGGCGCTTTCCAGCCGCTGCCAGACGATGCCTTCGGGGTTGGCGCGTGACGGGAAGCTGCCATCCTCATCGAGGATGAAGGCCATGCCGCCGGTCATGCCCGCGCCGAAATTCGCGCCGGTCTTGCCCAGAATGACGGCCGTGCCGCCGGTCATATATTCGCACCCATTCGCGCCGCAGCCTTCGACCACGACCTGCGCGCCCGAATTGCGGACGGCGAAGCGCTCGCCCGCTTGCCCCGCCGCGAACAGCTTGCCGCTGGTCGCGCCATAGAGGACAGTGTTGCCGATGATCGTATTGTCCTTCGACGACAGCGGGCTGGATACGGTCGTGCGCACCTTGATGATGCCGCCCGACAGCCCCTTGCCGACATAGTCGTTGGCGTCGCCGAACACTTCAAGCGTGATGCCCTTGCAGAGGAACGCGCCCAGCGACTGCCCGGCGGACCCGCGCAACCGCACGGTCAGATGTCCGTCGGCCAACGTGGACATGCCGAAACGATCGGTCACGGCAGACGAGAGGCGGGTGCCGACCGCGCGATGCGTGTTGCGCACCGTGTAGGTGAGCTGCATCTTTTCGCCCCGTTCGAACACGGCCTTTGCGTCGCGCATCATCTGCGCGTCCAGGCTGTCGGGGACTTCGTTGCGCCACTGGTTCAGGCTGAAGCGGCGCTGGTCGTCGGGGGCATCCACCTTGGCCAATATGGGGTTGAGGTCGAGATCGTCGAGATGTTCGGCCCCGCGATTGACCTGCTTGAGCAGTTCGGTCCGCCCGATCACTTCGTCCAGACTGCGGAAGCCCAGCCGCGCCAGCACTTCGCGCACTTCTTCGGCGATGAAGGTCATCAGGTTGATGACCTTTTCCGGGGTGCCGGTGAACTTGGCGCGCAGCGCTTCGTCCTGCACGCACACGCCCACGGGGCAGGTGTTGCTGTGGCACTGACGCACCATGATGCAGCCCATGGCGACCAGCGACAGCGTGCCGATGCCATATTCTTCCGCGCCCAATATCGCGGCGATCACGATGTCGCGCCCGGTTTTCAGGCCGCCATCGGTGCGCAGCTTCACCCGGTGGCGCAACCCGTTGAGAGTCAACACCTGATTGGCTTCGGACAGGCCCATTTCCCATGGCGTGCCGGCATATTTGATCGACGTCTGGGGTGACGCGCCAGTGCCGCCGACATGGCCTGCGATCAGGATGACGTCTGCGTGTGCTTTTGCCACGCCCGCCGCGACCGTGCCGATCCCGGCCTGGCTGACCAGCTTCACGCACACGCGGGCGCGCGGGTTGATCATCTTGCAGTCGTAGATGAGCTGCGCCAGATCCTCGATCGAATAGATGTCGTGATGCGGCGGCGGCGAAATCAGCGTCACGCCGGGCGTCGAATGGCGCAGCTTGGCGATGAATTCGGTCACCTTGAAACCGGGCAACTGGCCGCCTTCGCCGGGCTTGGCACCCTGCGCGACCTTGATCTCGATTTCCTCGGCCGATGCCAGATATTCGGCATGGACGCCGAAGCGGCCCGACGCGATCTGCTTGATGACGCTGTTCGCGTTGTCGCCATTTTCATAAGGCTTGAAGCGGTTCGCATCCTCGCCGCCTTCGCCCGACACGGCCTTCGCGCCGATGCGGTTCATGGCGATCGCCAGCGTCTCATGCGCTTCGGGCGACAGCGCGCCCAGCGACATGCCGGGCGTTACGAAGCGCTTGCGGATTTCGGTGGTGGCTTCCACTTCGTCGATCGGCACGGCTTCGCGGGCGAAGTTGAACTCCATTAGGTCGCGCAGATAGACCGGCGGCAAATCGCGCACGCCGCGCGAAAATTGCAGATAGGTGGAGTAGCTGTCGGTCGCCACGGCGGTCTGCAACAAGTGCATCAGCTGCGCCGAATAGGCATGGCTCTCACCGCCCTGCCGCTGGCGATAGAAGCCGCCGATCGGAAGACGCACCACCGCTGCGTCGAACGCCTTTTCGTGGCGCAGCATCGCGCTGTAATGGAGCGAGGCATAGCCTTCGCCCGAAATTTTCGCCGGCATACCGGGGAACAGGTCGTTGACCAGCGCACGGGACAGGCCGACCGCCTCGAAATTATAGCCGCCACGATAGCTGCTGATGACCGCAATGCCCATTTTGGACATGATCTTGAGCAGGCCTTCGTTGATGGCCACGCGATAGCGTTCGAAGCAGGCGTTCAGGTCGAGCGACCCGAACAGCCCGCGCCCATGGCGATCGGCGATGCTGGCTTCGGCCAGATAGGCGTTCACCGTGGTTGCGCCGACGCCGATCAGCACCGCGAAATAATGGGTGTCGAGCGCTTCGGCGCAGCGCACATTGATGGATGCGTAGGAGCGCAGCCCCTTGCGCACCAGATGCGTATGCACCGCAGCGGCGGCCAGCACGCCCGCGATAGCAGCGCGATCGGCATTGACGCCTTCGTCGGTCAGGAACAATTCGGTGCGGCCTTCGCGCACGGCCTGTTCGGCTTCCTCGCGGATGCGGGCGATGGCGGCGCGCAATTGCTCCTGCCCGCCATTGGCCGGGAAGGTGCAGTCGATTTCCGCGACGGCTGGGCCAAAATGCGCCTTCAGCCGCGCCCATTCGGCGCTGGTCAGCACCGGCGAGTCCAGCACCAGAACATGGCTGTTCTGCGCGTCCTGCTCCAATATATTGTGCAGGTTGGAAAAGCGCGTTTTCAGGCTCATCACATGCCGTTCGCGCAACGGGTCGATCGGCGGGTTGGTGACCTGGCTGAAATTCTGGCGGAAGAAGTGGCTGACCGTGCGCGGCTTGTCGGAAATGACGGCCAGCGGCGTGTCGTCGCCCATCGAGCCGATCGCTTCCTTGGCATCCTCCACCATCGGCGAGAGGATCAGTTCCAGATCCTCCAGCGTCAGGTTGGCGGCGACCTGACGCCGGGTCAGTTCGGCCTTGTCCCAGGCGGGCAGGGCAGTGGGCGCATCGGTCAGGTCGCCGATCGCCATGAAATCCTTGATCAGTTCGCCATAGGGGCGTTCGGCAGCGATCTTGTCCTTGATCGCGCCGTCATCATACAGTTCGCCTTCCTGAAGGTCGATGGCGATCATCTGGCCCGGACCCATGCGGCCCTTTTTGACTATGGTGGTTTCCGGCACCACGACCATGCCGGTTTCGGACCCCACGATCAGCAGATTGTCGCCGGTCAGCGTGTAGCGCAGCGGGCGCAGCGCGTTGCGATCCACACCGGCCACGACCCAGCGGCCATCGGTCATGGCAAGCGCGGCAGGGCCGTCCCATGGCTCCATGACGGATGCCAGATAATCATACATGTCGGCATGAGCCTTGGGCAGTTCGGCGCTTTCATGCTGCCAAGCTTCCGGCACCAGCATAAGCTTGGCCGTTGGCGCGTCGCGGCCCGACCGGCAGATCGCTTCGAACACGGCGTCGAGCGCAGCAGTATCGGACGCGCCCGCCGGAATCACCGGCTTGATGTCCTCCGACTGTTCGCCGAACGCCAGCGACGCCATCTTGATCTCGTGGCTCTTCATCCAGTTCTTGTTGCCGCGAATCGTGTTGATCTCACCATTATGGGCGAGGGTGCGGAACGGCTGGGCCAGCCACCATTGCGGGAAGGTGTTGGTCGAATAGCGCTGATGGAAGATGGCGACCCGGCTTTCGAACCGCTCATCCTGCAAATCGGGATAGAATACCGACAGCGATTCGGCCAGGAACAGCCCCTTGTAGATGATCGACCGGCACGACAGCGAACAGACGTAGAAATCGTTGATCTGCGCAGCGATCACCTGCTTCTCGATCCGGCGACGGATGAGATACAAGTCCTTTTCGAACTCGGCCTGATCACGTTCTTCGGGCATTGGCCCGGCGATCATGATCTGCTCGATCTCAGGCCGCGTGCGCTGCGCCTTTTCGCCGATGACGGATACGTCCACCGGCACCTGACGCCAGCCATAGATGGTGTAGCCCGCGTCGATGATTTCGCTTTCCACGATGGTGCGGCAGGTTTCCTGCGCGCTCAGATCCGTGCGCGGCAGGAAGATCATGCCGACGGCCAGGCGATTGGGCAGCGGCTTGTGGCCCGAATCAGCGATCGCATCGTCGAAGAAGCGCACCGGCAGGTCGACATGGATGCCCGCGCCATCGCCGGTCTTGCCATCGGCGTCGACTGCGCCACGGTGCCACACGGCCTTCAACGCATCGATCGCGCTGGCGACGACGCGGCGCGACGGGCGGCCATCGGTGGCGGCGACCAGGCCCACGCCACAGGCGTCGCCTTCCATATCCGGGTGATACATGCCCTCCGCCGCGATGCGCGCGCGTTCTTCGGGGCTTGCCATATATTGCGTCTGCTCGGTCATGATCGGGCTTTCCTTCCGATGACGATATTCTGAAAAAGGCGGGCAGGGTCAGGCTGCGACAGTCTGTCGCGCCTTCGCCTTCGCCTTCAAATAGCGGTGCATATGTTCGGTCACGTCGCGGCCGTCGCGGATCGCCCAGACCACCAGCGATGCGCCGCGCACGATGTCACCGGCGGCGAACACGCCGTCCATGCTGGTCATCATCGTCTTGTGATCGACACGCAATGTCCCCCAGCGCGTGACCGACAGGTCTTCCGCGCCGAACAGTTTGGGCAGTTCTTCGGGATCATAGCCCAGCGCCTTGATGACGAGGTCCGCTTCCAGCACATGTTCGCTGCCCGGATCGGGTTCGGGCGCGCGGCGGCCAGAGGCGTCGGGGGCGCCCAGCCGCATCTTGGTGACTTTCACGCCAGTGACATGTTCGGTGCCTTCAAAGGCGATCGGCGCGGTCAGCCAGACGAATTCGACGCCTTCTTCCTCGGCATTGGCGACTTCGCGCTGTGACCCCGGCATATTGTCCCGGTCGCGGCGATAGAGGCACTTTACCGACGTCGCGCCCTGACGAATGGCCGTCCGCACGCAATCCATCGCTGTGTCGCCGCCGCCGATGACGACGACATTCTTCCCCGTCGCCAGCAGCGTGCCGTCACGATGTTCAGGCACATCGTCGCCGAAACCGGCCTTGTTGGAGGCCGTGAGATAATCCAGCGCCTTGACCACGCCCGGCGCGCCGACGCCCGGCGCGCGGATGTCGCGCGGCTTGTAGACGCCGGTGGCGATCAGAACCGCGTCATGCTTTTCACGCAGTTGCGCCATCGTCGCATCACGGCCGACCTCGAAATTTTCGTGAAAGACGATGCCGCCATCCTTGAGCCGCTGGACGCGGCGCATGACGATGTCCTTTTCCAGCTTGAAGCCGGGGATGCCGTAAGTCAGCAGGCCGCCCGCGCGGTCGTGCCGGTCATAGACATGCACGTCATAGCCCGCCACGCGCAGATATTCCGCCGTGGTGAGGCCCGCCGGACCTGCACCGATGACGCCGACCGACTGGCCGGTGGGCTTGCCGGGGACGAGGGGTTCGACCCAGCCTTCCTTCCAGGCGGTGTCGGTGATGAATTTTTCCACGCTGCCGATCGTCACGGCGCCATGGCCGGAAAATTCGATGACGCAATTGCCCTCGCACAGCCGGTCCTGCGGACAGATGCGGCCGCAGATTTCGGGCATGGTGCTGGTCAGGTTCGACAGCTCATAGGCTTCGCGCAAGCGGCCCTCGGCGGTCAGGCGCAGCCAGTCGGGAATATGATTGTGCAGCGGACAATGGGTCGAGCAATAAGGCACGCCGCATTGCGAGCAGCGTGACGCCTGTTCTTCCGCCTTGTCCAATATGAAGCTGCGGCTGATTTCCAGAAAATCGTCGGCGCGTGCATCGGCATCGCGCTTTTCGGGGTAGGCTTGTCCCTTGCCTACGAATTTCAGCATCGGATTGTCGGCCATCACACGCCCCTGACTATGTTGCAGGTGCGCGCATAACATAAAAACACACGGAGTCACGCGGATTTTGACATTTAGGTCAGGTTAGCTGACCAATTATCTTCCGTTTTAGGCCATAATTGCGAACTGATCGCAACTAGTGGGGATAAACAAAGGCCGAAACGGTCCTATCGCATTCCCAGCCAGATCAGCGCGGCAATGCCTGCAACGATTCGATACCAGGCAAAGGGCGCGAACCCATGTTTGGACACCAGCCCGACGAACCAGCGGATCACCAGCAAAGCAACGATGAAAGATACGACGAAGCCCAGTGCGATACTGTCCCAGCCGACGGCACCGCTCGTAATCCGGTCACCTTTTTTGAGCAGTTCCAGCGCCGTTGCGCCCAGCATCGTCGGGATGGCGAGGAAGAAGCTGAACTCCGCCGCCGTGCGCCGTTCCACGCCCAGCATCAGCGCACCCATGATCGTCGCGCCGGACCGGCTGACGCCGGGGATCATGGAAATACATTGAATGAGGCCGATGCCCAGCACGCGGACCACGGGAATGTCGGCGATGCCGTGAAACCGCTGTTCCTTTACCGCCCGCTCGATCAGCAGGATGGCAATGCCGCCGACGATCAGCGCCCAGGCGACGACCTGCGGCGCGCCCAGCAGAATTTCGATATAGTCATGCAGCGCCAGCCCGATGATGGCCGATGGAATGAAGGCCAGCACCAGATTGCGCAGGAACCGCCAGCTGACCGGCTCCCGCCGCAACAGCCCCATGCCCACTGCCCAGAAAGTGCGCCAGTAGAGGACGACGACCGCCAGGATCGCACCCAGCTGGATGATGACGTTGAACATCGCCCAGGTCGACGCATCATAGCCCAGCAACTCGCTGGCCAGAATAAGATGACCTGTCGAGGATACCGGCAGGAATTCGGTCAACCCCTCGACGATGCCCAGCAGGATGACGGTCAGATAATGCAGGTCCATGCGCCTCTTTCCTAATTCCTCCCCTTGCAGGGGAGGAGCGTATCTCAGGCGCTGGCACGTCCGGCAAAGCGGCCATGTTTGCGATAGCGTATCATCCATTTGTCGGCGACCGCGCCCATCGGCGTTGCCGTCACGCCCAGCGCGTCCAGCCCGTTTGCGCCGTCCGCCACGACATTGTCGCTGTCCAGCATGGCGAGTTGATCGCGGCTGATCGGCCCGCCCGGCAGCATCGCCAGCAGCGAGGCAAAGGCGCGGGGGACTTCGACCAGTGGCTTGTCCGGGCCGATCGCCTGGACGATCCAGCTGTTGATGGCCTTCATGGAAAGCACCTGCGGTCCGCCAAGCTCATAGGTCTTGCCGCCATGGACGCCGGGTGTTTCGGCAGCGTTCACGATCGCCTGCGCCACGTCGGCGACATAGACGGGCTGGAATTTCGTCGCGGCGCCGATGACCGGCACGACCGGGGCCATCTTGATGATGTCGGCGAAGCGGTTGAGAAACTGATCCTCCGCGCCGAAGATGATGGAGGGGCGGATGATCGTCGCGCCGGGGAAGGCGGCCTTTACGGCGGTTTCGCCTGCGGCCTTCGACCGGCCATAGGCGGATGCGCTGTCCGCGTCCGCGCCGATCGCCGACATATGGACCAGCGCCTTGACGCGCGCATCGGCCGCAGCCTGCGCGACATTGGCTGCGCCCTGATGGTGGAAGGCGTCGAAATCGCCTGCCAATATGCCGACCAGATTGATGACGATGCTGCTGCCCGTAATGGCGCGCGCTACGCTGGCGGGCTTGCGGATGTCGGCGGCGATGAACTGCACTTGCCCCAGCCCGCCGAGCGTCTTGACCCGCAGCGCGGTGGACGGATCGCGCTGGGCGATTCGCACCCGTGCGCCGCGCGCCAGTAGCGCCTGTGCGACCTGACGACCGACAAAGCCGCCGCCGCCGAACATCGTAACCAGATCGTCCTTCATCACCTGACCCATATCCGTTTCGAGAGGGGAAATACTGCCCCTTCCCTTGCCCCAGCCGCGCGGCGCTGACAACCGCTTAGAGGTTGTTTGAAAATGCGCGGAAGAACGCATTTTACAGCCGCACCGGCCCGCACCCCCACCCGGCCACCCATAGGATACTGCCGTAGGGTAGCCGGGTGGGGGTGCGGGAAGGCGCGTTCCCTAGCGCACGCTCACCCGATCCAGCCGGCAAGATCGGCGATCATCCACAGGCCAAGCGCCAGGAACAGCAACGCCGCGCCGACCTGCAACGCGCGCATCGGCACTTTTTTCGCCAGCGCTTCGCCGAACAGGACGGCGGGAATGTTGGCGACCATCATGCCCAGCGTCGTGCCAGCCGTGACCGCCAGCAAATTGTCGAAGCGTGCGCCCAGCGCGATCGTCGCCACCTGCGTCTTGTCGCCCATTTCCACCAGGAAGAAGGCGACCAGCGTGGTGACGAACACCCCTGCCTTCGACGGGGCTTTGAGCGGTTCGTCCTCGTCGAATGTGTCGGGGATCAGGGTCCAGGCGGCCATGGCGATGAAGCTGAATGCCACGGCATAGCGGAACCAGGGCTGCGTCAATATGCCCGCAATCGAATGGCCGACCAGCGCGGCGAGGAAATGATTGGCCAGCGTCGCGACCAATATGCCCATTATGATCGGCACCGGCTTGCGGAACCGGGTGGCAAGCAGCATCGCGAGCAATTGCGTCTTGTCGCCCATCTCAGCAAGAGCGACGAGGGCGGAGGAGGTAAGCAGGGCTTCCATAAGCGAATATCCGGGGCCGGGCGGAAGGTGATAGACGCAATGCCACCGCCGCTTCCCGCCCGGCCGGACAGAAAAGCGTCGATGCCATTGGTCTCGACCGACGCGAACCCTGTCGCGTCCCATATGCCACGGCCTCTCGGCCAAATATGTTGACATATGGTCCGTTTGGCCAAAGCAAATTTGCTCAGGCGAAACGGTGGGCTACTCCCCAGATGACGGGGCGGGCTTTAGGGCAGGCGAGGAAGGAAGGCAAGCCATGGGCAAGGATGGCAACAAGACGGTAGAGACGAACGCCGATGTCGCGGCCTTTCTGAGCGCCGTCGAACCGCCAGAGCGGCGCGAGGACGCAGCGCAGATTGCGGCGCTGATGCAGGCGGTATCAGGGCAACGGCCCCGGCTGTGGGGGCCGTCGATCGTCGGGTTCGGCAGCTATCATTACCGTTATGACAGCGGGCGGGAGGGCGACTCGGCCCGCATCGCCTTTGCCCCGCGCAAGGCGGAGCTGGTGCTGTATCTGTCGGGCGTTTCGGATGCGGACTGCGCGCCGCTGGGCAAGCATCGGCGCGGCGTGGGGTGCCTCTATATCAAGCGTTTGTCGGGCGTGGACATGGCCGTGCTGGAAGCGCTGATCGTGCAAAGCTGGCAGCATATGGCGCAAACCTATCCCGCCTGAACGACGGACGGATCAGAGCGGCAGCAGCGCCGCGACGATCCACCGTTCTTCGGCGCGCAACACGCCCCACGCGCGGGCAGCGGCGCGGCTGTCCATCACCTCGACCCCGAAACCCAGCGCTTCGATATGGCGCACGAAACTGCGCGGGGGCTGGCGCAGGCCAGAGCCAGTGCCGAGCAACAGAAATTCCGGGCGGGGATCGATGTCGAACAGGTCGCCCAGCGATTCGTGCGTCAGGGCGTCGATACTCGGCGCATCCTGCCACGCCAGCGCGCGCACCGGGCTGAGCAGCAGGCCGTTCGGGAATACATCGTCCCGAACGCGGAAGCCGCTGCCCTGAAATCCGGTGACGATCGGACCCTGTCCGCTATCGTCCCGGCGCAGTTCGATGCCGGTGCGCTTGCCCTCGCTCATGCGCTGGTTCAGGGCCGCGAGCCATCGTCGCGCGGCCCGACCCGTTCGGCCTGCGCCGCGATGTTGGGCTTGCTTGCCTTCTTTTCCGACGCCTGCGGGGTCAGGCCCAGCGAAATCAGCAGCGACGACGAGACATAGACCGACGAATAGGTGCCAACGATGATGCCCAGCATCATGGCAGCAGTGAAGCCACGCAGCACATGGCCGCCCAGCAGCAGCAGCGCGCCCAACGCGAGCAGGATCGTGACCGAGGTCATGACCGTGCGCGGCAGCGTTTCGTTGACGGACAGGTCGATCAGCGATTTCATGTCCATCTTGCGATATTTGCGCATATTTTCGCGGATACGGTCGTCGATCACCATCTTGTCGTTGATCGAATAGCCCACGATCGTCAGCACGGCGGCGATGATGTTGAGGTCGAATTCCAGCTGGGTAATGGCGAAGAAGCCCAGCGTCATCAGCACGTCATGGACGATCGCGACGAAGGTGGAGACGCCGAACTGCCATTCGTAGCGGAACCAGCTGAACACCGCGATGCCCAGAATCGCCAGCACGACTGCCAGCACGCCATTCTGGATCAGCTCGCCCGACACCTTGCCCGACACCGTGTCGTAGCGGGAGAAGGTGACGCCGGGGAATTGTGCGGTCATGGCGTTGCGGGTCTTTTCGACGACCGCGTTGGCCGCGCCTGCGCCGCCCTGTTCGGGAAGCGGCAGGCGAATCTGCACCGTCTTGGGATCGCCGAATTGCTGAAGCGAGCTTTCGCCAACGCCCAGCGTGCCGATGGTCGCGCGGACCTTGTCGGTTTCCACTGCCTGGGGAAATTTCGCTTCGATCATCAGGCCGCCGACGAAATCGACGCCCAGGTTCAGCCCCTTATAGGCCGTCGCGCCGACCGCGAGAACGGTCAGCAGCGCCGTGAGCGCGAACGCCCATTTGCGCATTGCGACAAAGCCGATGTTGGTATTGTCGGGGACGAGTTTCAGAAGTTTCATAGTCGTTACCTAATACCGTTCGGGCTGAGCGAAGTCGAAGCCTTCTGCTGAGCGGAGCGAAGTGGCTTCGCCTGCGGCTCAGCAGAACCCTTCGACAAGCTCAGGGCGAACGGACTGAGGAGTGGCGGTGCGATCATATATTGATGTCGGTCGGACGAGTGCGGCGCACCCAGTTCGCGACGATCAGGCGGGTGAAGGTGACGGCCGTGAACACGCTGGTCGCGATGCCGATCAGCAGCACGATGGCAAAGCCCTTGACCGGGCCGGAGCCGAGCGCGAGCATGATGCCGCCAGCAATGGCGTGGGTTACGTTCGCCTCGAAAATCGTGCGGCTCGCTTCCTTATAGCCATGTTCGATCGACTGGACGACATTGCGCCCGCGTCGCCTTTCTTCACGGATGCGTTCGTAGATCAGCACGTTGGCATCGACCGCCGTGCCGATGGTCAGCACGAAACCGGCGATCCCCGGCAAGGTGAGCGTCGCGCCCAACATGCCCATGACGCCAACGATCACCGCCACGTTGATGGCGACGGCCAGATTGGCATACATGCCAAAGCGGCCATAGCTCAGGAACATGAAGACAGCGACCGCAACGACCGCGACGATCGATGCGATCAGGCCCGCGCGGATCGAATCGGCGCCAAGGCCGGGACCGACGGTGCGTTCCTCCACCACCGCCAGCGCGACCGGCAGCTTGCCCGACCGCAGCGCGATGGCGAGCTGATTGGCGCTTTCGACCGTGAAACTGCCGCTGACCTGCGCGCTGCCGCCCAGAATCGGTTCGTTGATATTGGGCGCGGACAGCACTTTGCCATCCAAGATGATGGCGAAGGGGCGGTTGACATTCTGCGACGTCACCTGCCCGAATTTGCGCCCGCCAGACCCATTGAAGCGGATGTTGACGATCGCCTGATTGCTCTGGTCATAACCCTGCGTCGCGTCGGTCAGATCCTCGCCCGACACCATCACCTGACGCTTGACCGCGATGAACGGCACGCCCGACGGGTTGTTGGCATAGGGCAGGACTTCGCTGCCCACCGGCGCGCGGCCCTGCGCCACTTCGGACGGGTTGGCGCTGGTGTCGACCAGCTTGAATTCCAGCTTGGCAGTCTGGCCCAGCAAATCCTTCAGCGCCTTGGGATCCTGCAACCCCGGCACCTGCACGACGATGCGGTTGTCGCCCTGCTGCTGAATGGTGGGTTCGCGTGTCCCCATTTCGTCGATGCGCTTGCGGATCACTTCGGTCGCGACTTCCATCGCGCTCTTGACCGATGCGGCGATGCCCGCATCCGTTGGCGTGATGACGACAGTAGAGCTGTTCACCACTTCGACATTGAAATCGCGCTGGCCGGTCAGGGCCGCGCCCTGCGTCAACTGGCGGATGCGCTCGACGGCGGCATCGACCTGGCTCGGTTCGCGAACCATGAAGCTCAATTTGCCGTCGCGACTGGAAATGTCGCCGATCGCGATGCGGGGATCACCCCGGCGCAATTCGGTGCGGACCTGCTCCTCCATATTGACCAGGCGCTGCCTGGCGACATCCTGCGTCGATGCTTCGAGCAGCAGATGGCTGCCGCCCGACAGGTCGAGGCCAAGGTTCACGCGCGTCTGCATGAAGCCGGGCAGCTTCGAAACGGTCGAATCGGGCAGGAAGCTGGGGATGGCGCACAACACGCCGATCGCCAGCGGCAGGATGATCGCGGCGATCGCCCAGCGCGAAAAATTCAGCATGGCTGCGCTCAGTCGTTCGCGGGCTTGGCGCTGGTCGGGTCGATCACCTCGGTCAGGGTCGACTTGACGGCCTTCACCTTCACCGCCGGGGCCAGTTCGATATCGACATAAATGTCGTCGACCCGCGTCACCTTGCCGACAAGGCCGCCGCCGGTGACGACCTGATCGCCCTTCTTCACGGATTCGATCTTGGCCTTATGCTCCTTCAACCGCTTTTGCTGCGGACGGATGAGCAGGAAGTAGAAAACGACGAAGATGAGGACCAGCGGGGCCATCTGCACCAGAATTCCGGCACCGGAGGCTTGCCCGCCCGCAGTCTGGGCAAAGGCTGTCGATATGAACATGGTGGGACTTTCTTAAAGGAGCGGCGCCTTAAATTTCGTGGCCGCAAAACGTGGGGAACGCCCGGCGGATCAAGCCGGGGCGGCTACCACATATGCAGGCGGGGAGGCAATATGATTAGGGATTGCGCAGGCGCGGCAAAAGAACTGCATCGAATCCCTTGCAACTTGCTAAAGCTGCATCTATTGGGCGCCCTCCGGTCGGGACGTAGCGCAGCCTGGTAGCGCATCACACTGGGGGTGTGGGGGTCGGAGGTTCGAATCCTCTCGTCCCGACCAAATTTACCAGAAAAAGCAATGGGTTAAGTAAGCGTCGCTGCATCTAGCAGCGCCACCCATTAGCGTCGTCTAGCGCATATCTAGCAGCGCCATTGAAACGCCCCCCAAGGTTACGGAATGAGTCTCGTAAGCTGACTCTGATTCACACTTGCAACATACCCACATATGCCATGCTGTTGATATTCATTCCCTTCGAGGAAAGCCTCTTCCAGCTTATCCATACGTTCAGGAATGATAGCCATCGCGCCAGAGCCAAACTCAATATTGAAACTGATTACCGAGGCTGACGCAGGTTGCGTTTTGGTAGGGTTGAATGAGAAACTCGCCAAATGAGCGGCTGCGGTCAATTCAGCAATTGCAGATTGGACCAGCAACTCGCTGTCGCCTGAGACTGTAATATCGTCCATATAAACGGTGATTGCCATCCCGCCGCGCCGTAAGCGCTCTATGCATCGACCAAGGGCGGAGTGCGCCAGGACAATCGAAGCCATCAAGGGGGATTGGACGAATCCGAAAGGAAGGCTGAATGACCTTGCGGGAGAAGCCTTGTCCACAGTGCTATCACAGGCCATTTCCCACGCTTCGGCTTGGGTGAAACCGACCCGCTTCAAGGCCCGGAAAACCTTTCCTCGGCTTATCTGGTCAAAAAAGCGAAGCAGGTCTAACGAGCCAACCCAAAGCGCGTTGTGATGCAATCTTACTGCCGCAACATGGCCGCCATCACGTAGGTGAAAAAAGTTCTTTGGTGCCAGCCAGCGATTTTCAACGTCGCGCTTAATCCCGCGACCACGCGCTCGCCCCTTTGCGGTTGGGACATAAACGCGAGTGCCGGGCTTTAGCTGAAAATGATGGCCGTATAAATCTCGCATCGTAGTTGGTGACCTCGCCAAGGATCTTCATGAGCCAGTACGCGCCTTTCAGCGCGTTAGCCAGAATACCCGAGGCGAGGCCACAGTAACGAACGAAACGAAGTTTCATCTTCATAACCGTGGGTCCTTCACACTACCCTCGGCTGCCTTGCTCTCTCGCGCCAGTCACCAACCAAAGCAGCATCATGGTCAACTGTCATCCAGTCACCCATGTTGCTCCGAAGCAGTTTCCCGGATGTACCAAGTTGCCGCCGTGAAGAACCTCATACCGAGGGACACGCAACATGGGACGGCACCGAAACAACTTCAAGCCTCGATTTTCCGGAAATTTTCATTTTGGGGCAATTGCAAACTATGCCTGCCCCCATGTCCCGCGATGTTCCCAACTGCGAAGGGCAGCGACCACCTCAACCATGTCGTCAGCGGAAAGTGCGCGCTCTCCACCCCTGGCCACACATCGCGCTTAACCCATGCGTCAAACATGAGCGGAGTTAAGTCCCGTCACATCTCCGCTAATCTGTTTCGCGCCGCACAGTCTCCCCCAAATCCTATTTCGACCGGCCTGCCGGTTTTGCGCTGTCCTACATCCCGCGCCGTGGGATAAATGTTTTGCCTCATTCATGGACTGAGAGGCGCAGCATGGACATCATCACCCTGATCGACGAGGTTATCGCCCGCGAGGGCGGTTATAGCAATCATCCGGCGGATCGTGGCGGCCCGACCAACTGGGGCATTACCCAGGCGGTGGCGCAGGCCAATGGCTTTGTCGGCGACATGCGGGCGCTGCCCCGTGCAAGTGCGGTGGCAATTTATCGGCGGCTCTACTGGGACCAGCCGGGCTATGGCTTCGTTGCTGAAATGGCCCAGTCCATTGCCGCTGAACTGTTCGATACGGCCGTGAATATGGGCGTCGGCACCGCGACCGGCTTTCTCCAGCGGGCGCTCAATGCGCTCAATCGCAACCAGCAGGACTATCCCGACCTGACCGTGGACCGGGCGATCGGCGCGCGCACGCTGGCGGCGTTGCGGGCGTTTCGGGCGCTGCGCGGCAAGGCTGGCGATGCCGTGCTGCTCAAGGCGATCGAGGCGATGCAGGGCGAGCGTTATATTGCGCTGGCCGAAAGCCGCCCGGCGAACGAGGCGTTTCTCTATGGCTGGCTGGCCACCCGGATCGGCCAGGGAGTGGCGCGGTGACGGGTGGCGCGATGCATGGGGCGGAGAGCGGCGGCACCCCGCCTGACCTGTGGACGATGCGGGCGCGACCGACATTTCTCTATGTGATCTATGGCCTGCTGCTCTGGTCGATCCCGATGGGCCTGGTGGCCGGCGTGCGGCCGCAACTGGCAGCGGCGATCATTGCGGGAATGCGGGCCTATCTCGACGCGCTGCCCGAGCCGCTCTACGCGCTCTTTGGCACGGGCTATCTGGGCTATACCGCCGCGCGGGCCTGGGGCAAGGCGCGGGGCGTCGAACGGTAGCGGATGGGCGGGCCTGCCTGGCAGGAACCACAGCCATGAGAGGGGCCGCCGGGTCGAAGCCCGACGGCCCATCATGTGCATGGTCAGCGGCCGGAAGTGCCGCCCATGGGGGAATGATGATCGCGCTATCCTGTCTGTGCGACGGATCGGCCTGTATGTCGGCGATTGTCCGTCGTCAGGGCAGGATCGACGCCGTAGCGTCGCTCAGCGGCGCATTCCCCGACTGGACTTGACCGACCCCAATACTGAACCATGAGACATCGGATCACCTCCTTTCGCTAAGTTGAAAAGCCGTATGACCGCGTTTCCGACTTGCGCCTTCGTGCGGCCACGGAGAGCAGATTGAATCAAGCGCGTGACAGGATCAAGACTTGTAAAAATCTTTTTTGGAATCATACTTGCGCGTCGCCGATCGGGGCCGATGCGGCATGGCGCGCCTCAACCCCGGCAATCCTCCACCACGCGCGCCATTTCGGCCCAGGCGGGGACGATCAGTGGCGGTAGCCCCGTCGCTTCGATGGCGAATTTCCCCCGGCTATAGGCGATCTGGTCCAGCGTCGCGTCGGACGCGGCGCGCATGGCCAGCGTCTGCGGCGCAGCGGCGGGCGCTGGCGTGGTGGGCCAGCTGGTGGCACCATAGCTGGTGCGCAGGATCATTGCGCCCGTGCCGGTCCCGGCGCGGATCAGGCTGATGCGCCGCGCCGCCCGGTCGCAACGGATCGTCAGTTGCGGATCGGCCCCGTTCTGCCCGAACAGGGCGACCGATCCGGCGGGGTCGGCGCGATAGGTCCAGTTGCCGGGCGTTGCCGGGCGATATTGCCATTCGACGCTGGCGGGCGCGGGCGCGGGCGTGGCGACGGGGGCAGGCCGCGTCGTGACCGGGGACGGGGCGATGGGCCGTGGGGCCGCCGGGCGCGCCCGTTCCTGCGCCGGTCCCACGCAGGATCCAAGCAGGATGAGGAATGGGGCAGCGATGGACAGGGAGGGGTAAAGGCGCATCGCGCGTTCATGCCCAAGCCGGGCGCATTGCTCAACCGTAAAGGGGCGAATGGAGATGTGCGGCGGGGCGGATCCCATGCCATGGCATTTTGCCTGGCCCGGATGCACGAATGGGCGGAGCGATTATTGACAGGGCGCGGCCGAATCGGTAAGGCGCGGACATCCCGACACGCTGGTGAGCGGCAGTGCTTCGCGCACTGGCCGTCTTTTTTGCGTCCGGGGGTGAACATTGGCCGATGCCCCAATATCGGGGTCCGGCCTAGACGCTTTGAGATGGGGTGACGCCAATCGCCCCGTGGAGCAGGAGATTTAAGTAACATGGCACGTATTGCGGGTGTCAACATCCCGACCAACAAGCGCGTAATCATCGCGCTCACCTACATTCACGGCATCGGTCGCAAGACTGCCGTCGATATCGCCACCAAGCTGGGCATCGACCAGAGCCGCCGCGTGCAGGACTTGTCCGACGCCGAAGTGCTTCAGATCCGTGAAACGATCGACGCCGACCTGACCGTCGAGGGTGATCTTCGCCGCAACACGGCGATGAACATCAAGCGCCTGATGGATCTGGCCTGCTATCGCGGCCTGCGCCATCGCAAGGGGCTGCCGGTTCGTGGCCAGCGCACGCACACCAATGCGCGCACCCGCAAGGGTAAGGCGAAGGCGATCGCCGGTAAGAAGAAGTAATCGTTGAGGGTTTCAAGCCTTTTGGCCTGACCCTCCGGCGACTTCTCCTTTTAAACGATTTCAGTAGGATAGAGCATAATGGCACGCGAACCCCAGCGCATTAAGCGCCGTGAGCGCAAGAACATCTCGGCGGGCGTCGCACACGTCAACGCCAGCTTCAACAACACCATGGTGACCATCACCGATGCCCAGGGCAACGCGATTTCGTGGTCCTCGGCCGGCATGATGGGCTTCAAGGGCAGCCGCAAGTCGACGCCGTACGCCGCTCAGGTGTGCGCCGAAGACGCTGGCCGCAAGGCCGCCGAACATGGCGTCCGTACCCTGGAAGTCGAAGTCAAGGGTCCAGGTTCGGGTCGTGAATCGGCTCTGCGCGCGTTGCAGGCTGTGGGTTTCCACATCACCTCCATCCGCGACGTGACGCCGATCCCGCACAATGGCGTGCGTCCGTCCAAGCGTCGCCGCGTCTAAACACGGTTGCGCGATATGGCGGGCAGCGGACGCGCTGCCCGTTACCCGTCTGCATCGGCCGCAACGTCCTGTCGGGTCCAGGATGATAAGCGTTTCGGCCACATCCCCAGGGGAATTACATGACTGTCAACATGAAGAACTGGCAGGAATTGAAGAAGCCCAACGCCCTCGAAATCAAGCCGACCAGCGATGGCAAGCGCAAGGCGACGTTCGTTGCCGAACCGCTTGAGCGCGGTTTTGGCCTGACGCTCGGCAATGCGTTGCGGCGGGTTCTTCTTTCCTCGCTCCAGGGCGCGGCGGTCACCTCGATCAAGATCGAGAACGTCCTGCACGAATTCTCGTCGCTCGCTGGCGTGCGTGAGGACGTGACCGACATCGTCCTCAACATCAAGCAGGTTGCCCTGCGCATGGAAGGCGACGGGCCAAAGCGGCTCCAGCTGTCCGCGACCGGCCCGGCCGTGGTGAAGGCAGGCGACATCAGCGTCGTCGGCGACATCGAAGTGATGAACCCGGACCTGGTGATCTGTCACCTGGACCAGGGCGCAACGCTGAACATGGAACTGACCGCTGACGTCGGCAAGGGCTATGTCCCCGCCGTCGCCAACCGTCCCGCCGACGCGCCCATCGGCCTGATCCCGATCGACGCGCTCTATTCGCCGGTCCGTCAGGTCGCCTACAAGGTGGACAACACCCGCGTCGGCCAGGAACTGGACTATGACAAGCTGTCGCTGACCGTCGAAACCGACGGCACGGTAACGCCTGAGGACGCCGTGGCCTTTGCCGCGCGCATTCTTCAGGACCAGCTTCAGCTGTTCGTCCACTTCGAAGACGCGCTGCCCACCGCCGCCCCGTCGCAGGGTGGCCATGCGGTCGCATCGGCTTCGGAAGGCGAGAGCGACACCAACCAGATCAACCGCTATCTTCTCAAGAAGGTGGACGAACTGGAACTGTCGGTCCGCTCGGCCAACTGCCTCAAGAACGACAACATCATCTATATCGGCGATCTGGTTCAAAAGACCGAAGCCGAGATGCTGCGCACCCCCAATTTCGGCCGCAAGTCGCTGAACGAAATCAAGGAAGTGCTGTCGTCCATGGGCTTGCGCCTGGGCATGGACATCCCCGGATGGCCGCCTGAAAATATCGAGGAAATGGCCAAGAAGCTCGAACAAGAGCTGCTGGGCTGATCCTTATTCCCTCTCCGGGTTCGCCCGGAGAGGGGGGATAGCCGGACGCGCGAAAATGCTTCGTGTGACGGTGTGAACTTTGCCTGTTTTTTGGGCAGGGGTATCGGCAGCGCCCCAAAATCGCTGCCTGGTCTGGGCTACCTGAAACGGGCCTTTAACGAACGAAGGATGAAAATATGCGTCACAGAATGGGTCAGCGCAAGCTGCAACGCGCTTCGGGTCATCGTACCGCCCTGCTGCGCAACTTGGCCGCAGCGCTCATCAAGCATGAGCAGATTCAGACCACCACGCCCAAGGCGAAGGAACTGCGTCCCTACGTCGAAAAGCTGATCACGCTGGCGAAGAAGGGTGGCCTGTCCAACCGTCGTCTGGCCGATGCGCGCCTGAAGGACGATGCGCAGCTGATCAAGCTGTTCGACACGCTGGCCGAACGCTACAAGGACCGCAACGGTGGCTACACCCGCGTGATCAAGGCCGGTATCCGCGCTTCGGACGCAGCACCGATGGCGATCATCGAACTGGTCGACCGCGACGTCAGCGCCAAGGGCCAGGACAGCGGCCCGGTGCAGAGCGCCGATGAGGATGAATACGAAGCCGCATAATCGGTTTTCGCCGACAATGCAGTCCAGCCCGTAGCGGCTGGATGCTTTACCGACAGGCCGTGGCTCTATAGAGCCACGGCCTGTTCGTTTATGAAAGACGTGTGAGAGGATGCGCGCCACGGGCCGCCTGTTCCTGCTGCCGCTGTTGCTGGCGGCCAGCCCGGCCCTTGCGGGACCGGATGCCGCCGCCATCGCGGCGGGCGGGCAGGATTTGCGCTATCCTGCCGCCAGACGGCTGGAGCTGGTCGAGGATCATTTCGGGGTAAAGGTCGCAGACCCCTATCGCTGGCTGGAAAATGACGTGCGCGCCGACCCGGCGGTGCGGGATTGGGTCGATGCGGAAAACGGGCTGACCCGCCGCTATATCGACGGGCTGCCGGGGCGTGAGGCGTTCAAGGCGCGGATGCAGGCGCTGTTCGCCCATGGCCGCTACACTGTGCCGCGCAAGGCGGGCGGGCGCTATTTCTACGGCTATAACAAGGGATTGCAGAACCAGACGCCGCTCTATGTCCGTGACGGGCTGAACGGTGCGCAGCACTTGCTGATCGACCCCAATGACTGGGCGGGCGACGGGGCAAGTGCGCTGGCGGAATGGACGCCGTCGCCCGACGGCCGCTATCTGGCCTATGCAGTGCAGGAGGCGGGGAGCGACTGGCGCACATTGCGGGTGCTGGACGTCGACAGCGGCAAGACGCTGGAGGACCGGGTCGAGTGGGTCAAATTTTCGCAGACCGCCTGGGATGGCCGGGGAGAGGGCTTTTTCTATTCGCGCTTCGCAGCGCCCGCACCGGGCGAGGCGTTCCGTTCCTCCAGCGAAGGGCAGCAGCTATTCTACCACCGGATCGGTAGCCCGCAGGACGCGGATATACTGGTCTATGCCACGCCCGACCGCCCGGCATTGAGCCATCAGGCGCAAGTGACCAGCGATGGGCAATGGTTGCTCATCAACAGTTTCCAGGGGATCGACCCGCGCCGTGAAATCCAGATCGCGGCGCTCGACGGCGCGCCGGTTCGCCCGCGCCTGCTGGTGCGTGGTCCCGCGCAGGACTGGCGGCTGATCGGCAGCCGGGGGGCGACGCTCTATTTCATCACCGACGACCATGCGCCCCATCAGCGCATCGTGACGTTGGACGCCACGCGCCCGCGCCGGGGACCAAAGGAAGTGGTGCGCGAACGGGCCGACACGCTTGCGGGAGGATCGCTGGTCGGCAATCGCATGATCCTGGCCTATATGACGCAGGCGGAAACCGTGGCGGAACTGGTCGAGCTGGACGGGCGCAAGGTCAGCGACGTGCCGATGCCCGGTATGGGCACCGCGGCGGGCTTTGGCGGGCGCAATGGCGACGCGGAGACGTTTTTCAGCTTTTCAGGCTTCGTGACGCCGTCCAGCATCTATCGTTTCGATACCGCGACGTTGCAGAGCGAGTTGTTCGCGCGGCCCGACCTGCCCTTCAACCCCGATGATTTCGGCATCGAACAGCGGCTCTACCCTTCAAAAGACGGCACCCAGATCCCGATCACGATCATTCGCAAGCGCGTGCTGACAGACAAGGGGCAGGCTGCGCCGACCATTCTCTATGGCTATGGCGGGTTCAACATCAGCCTGACGCCGGGCTATTCGGCGACGCGGCTGGCCTGGCTGGAACAGGGCGGGGTCTATGCCATCGCCAACCTGCGCGGCGGGGGCGAGTTCGGCAAGGCATGGCATGAGGCCGGTCGGGGCGCGAACAAGCAGAATGTGTTCGATGATTTCATCGCAGCAGGCGAGTTTCTGAAAGCCAATGGTTACACCAGCACCGATGGGCTGGCGATCGAGGGGCGGTCCAATGGCGGGCTGCTGGTGGGCGCGGTGGTCAACCAGCGGCCCGACCTGTTCGCCGCCGCGCTGCCCGCCGTGGGGGTGATGGACATGCTGCGTTTCGATCGATTTACCGCCGGGCGCTATTGGGTGGACGATTATGGATCGCCAGGCAGCGCCAGGGATTTTCCGCTGCTCTACGGCTATTCGCCCTATCACAACATATTGGATGGCAAAGATTATCCCGCCATATTGGTGACGACGGCGGACACAGACGACCGGGTGGTGCCAGCGCATAGTTTCAAATATGCCGCCGCGTTGCAGGCCGCCAATGTCGGCGATCGTCCGCGCCTGTTGCGGGTCGAAAGCCGGGCGGGCCATGGCGCAGGCAAGCCGGTCGACAAGCTGATCGACGAATATGCCGACAGCTATGCTTTCGTCGCGCAATTCACGGGGTTGAAAGTGCGGGCGAAGCCGGACTGATCGTTCAGCCTTTCGACAGCCGGGCGCGGATATGGCTGCTTCCATCGCAGGAGATATGGGCATGACGGGCAAGACGCGCTGGATGACGGGATCGCTGGTTGGGCTGGGGCTGATGCTGGGCAGCATCGGTGCGGCGGATGCGCGGCCCCGTTACGATCGGGGCTATGACCGGGGCTGGGGGCATCATCATCGGGATCGCGGCAACGGGTTCGGCTTTGGCGATGCCGTGGGCGTAGCGGCGCTGATCGGCGCAGTGGCGATCGTGGCGTCGTCCATGGCGAAGGACAAGCAGGCACAGCGCGCCTCCGCACCGGCCGGAAACGATGATGCGCCGCCGCCGTCGCAAGGCACCGACTATGGCGTGGATGCGACGAGCGGCGTGCCGTCCGCCGATGATGATTTTTCCGATGTTGCGGCCACCCATGCCGATGAGGCGCAGATGACCGATGCCTGCGCCGTCGCGGCGCGTGATGAAGCGCAGGGGCAGGGCGGCTATGCCGAAGTGCGGCAGATGGACGCGCCGCGCGCGGTGCAGGACGGCTATAATATCGACGGACAGGTCGAAAGCCGCGCCAATTATCGTGCGGCAAGCGGCACCACTCGCCGCTTTACCTGCACCATCAAGGATGGCCGCGTGGCCGAAGTCTATCTGAGCCGGGACGTAGCGGCCCGCTGACGCGCGCGCCTTTCCGCAGGGATATGCTTGGCACGGGCAGGCGCGCCGGTTAGGTCCGGCGGCAATGACAATTGTTCCATCTTCTCGCCGCACCGCTGCGATTGCCTTCATTCTGGTGACGGCGTGGCTGGATGTCATGTCGATGGGCATCATCATCCCGGTGCTGCCGCAGCTGATCGAGCAATTGTCCGGTTCCACCAGCGCGGCGGGGCTGTGGAACGGGCTGTTCGTGGCGCTGTGGGCGGGGATGCAGTTTGTCTGTTCGCCGGTGATCGGGTCGCTATCTGACCGATTCGGGCGGCGGCCCGTCATATTGGTGTCGGTCTGCGGGCTGGCGCTCGACTATCTGTTGATGGCGGTGGCGCCCAACCTGTGGTGGCTGGCGGTCGGGCGCTTGCTGGCGGGAGTGACATCGTCCAGTTTCACGTCCGTCTTTGCCTATATGGCCGATATTACCGCGCCGGAGGAGCGCGCACGCGGCTATGGCCTGATCGGCGCGGCGTTCAGTGGCGGGTTCGTCGCCGGGCCGCTGATCGGCGGGGTGCTGGGCGAAGTGTCTTTGCGCGCGCCCTTCTGGGCAGCGGCGGGGCTTTCGGCGCTGGCATTTCTCTATGGGCTGATCGTGCTGCCCGAATCGCTGCCGCGCGAAAAGCGCATGGCGTTCAGCTGGCGGCGGGCCAATCCGTTCGGCGCGCTGCAATTGCTGCGGTCGCACCCGGAATTGTCCAGCCTGGCGACCGTTAATTTCCTGCTCTATTTCGCCCATCACCTCTTTTCGGCTGTGTTCGTTCTCTATGCGGGCGACCGCTATGGCTGGGGCGCGTGGCAGGTGGGGACGTTGCTGGCCATGGTCGGCCTGATGGACATGGGGGTGCAGGGCGTGCTGGTCGGCCCGGTGGTCAAGCGGCTGGGCGACGGGCGCACGATGGTGCTGGGGCTGGCGTTCGGCGCGATCGGTATAGCCGCCATGGGGCTGGCGCCGACCGGCTGGCTGTTTGTTGCAGCGATGCTGCCCAATGCGCTGTGGGGGTTGGCGATGCCGACGATCCAGTCGCTGATGACGCGGCGGGTGTCGGAAAGCGAGCAGGGCCAGTTGCAGGGCGCGAACAACAGCGTGGCGAGCATTGCGGGGATTATATCGCCCCTGTTCTTCGGCGGCGTCTATGCGCTGTCGGTCGGTAGCAACCCGGCACTGCCCTATATCGGCAGCGCGTTCCTGATCGCGGCGGGGGTACTGGCCGGGGCTGCCATGCTGGGGTGGCGCGCCGGGCGGCATGGCGATGATGCCCCACCGCTGGACAAGAGTGCGGCGGGACAGTAACCGGGCGCGAATCCCTATCCCTCGGTCTAATAAAGGCGATTCGATGACGCTGCCCATTCAGGATTCCATCCTTATCGTGGACTTCGGCAGCCAGGTGACTCAGCTCATCGCCCGGCGGGTCCGCGAAGCGGGCGTCTATTCCGAAATCGCCCCGTTCAACAGCGCCGAGCAAGCCTTTGCCCGGATGCAGCCCAAGGGCGTGATCCTGTCGGGCGGGCCATCATCGGTGATGTGGGACGACAGTCCCCGCGCCCCGCAGGCGATTTTCGACGCGGGCGTGCCGGTGCTGGGTATCTGTTATGGCCAGCAGACGATGATGCAGCAGCTGGGCGGCAATGTCGAAGGCGGCGAGAGTGGCGAATTTGGCCGCGCCTTCATCGAGGTGCAAAAGCCATGCGCGCTGTTCGACGGCCTGTGGGAAGCGGGCGAGCGGCATCAGGTGTGGATGAGCCATGGCGACAAGGTGACGCAACTGGCCCCCGGTTTCGAGGTGGTGGCGACCAGCGAGGGCGCGCCCTATGCCGTCACCGCGAACGAGGCCAGGCGTTTCTACGCCACCCAATTCCACCCCGAAGTCGTCCACACCCCCGATGGCGGCAAGCTGCTCGCCAATTTCGTGCGTCATGTCTGCGGGCTGGCAGGGGACTGGACCATGGCCGAGTTTCGCGCGACCAAGGTCGCGGAAATCCGCGCGCAGGTGGGGTCCGGTCGGGTGATTTGCGGCCTGTCGGGCGGGGTCGATTCCGCCGTGGCCGCCGTGCTGATCCACGAAGCGATCGGCGACCAGCTGACCTGCGTATTCGTCGACCATGGCCTGATGCGGCTGGGCGAGGCCGAACAGGTGGTCAGCCTGTTCCGCGAACATTATGGCATCAAGCTGGTGCATGTGGACGCGGAGGACCGCTTTCTGGGCGGGCTGGCGGGCCTGACCGACCCGGAAAAGAAGCGCAAGTTCATTGGCGGCGAATTTATCGCCGTGTTCGAGGAAGAGGCCGCCAGGATCGGCGGAGCGGATTTCCTGGCGCAGGGGACGCTCTATCCCGATGTGATCGAGTCCGTGTCTTTCACTGGCGGGCCGAGCGTGACGATCAAGTCGCATCACAATGTTGGCGGCCTGCCCGAACGCATGAACATGCAGCTGGTCGAGCCGCTGCGCGAACTGTTCAAGGATGAAGTGCGCGTGCTGGGCCGGGAACTTGGCCTGCCGGAGATTTTCGTGGGCCGCCATCCCTTCCCCGGACCTGGGTTGGCGATTCGCATCCCCGGCGAAGTGACCAAGGAACGGTGCGATATCCTGCGCAAGGCGGACGCGGTCTATCTGGAGGAAATCCGCAATGCGGGCCTGTATGACGCGATCTGGCAGGCGTTCGCGGTGCTGCTGCCGGTGCGGACCGTGGGCGTGATGGGCGACATGCGTACCTATGACAGCGTGTGCGCGGTGCGGGCCGTCACTTCGACCGATGGCATGACGGCGGATATCTACCCGTTCGACGCCGCTTTCCTCAGCCGGGTGTCCACGCGCATCATCAATGAGGTCAAGGGCATCAACCGCGTGGTCTATGACTATACCAGCAAGCCGCCGGGTACGATCGAGTGGGAATGATTTTTGCCCCTCCGGCAATATCCCTCTGTACGCCAGGATACGATTTAAGACATTGATAGAAAAGGATAATCCAAACTCGGTCTATCGCCATCTATCGAGGGGTAGTGCTCCGATTTGACGGTATAGCGGACGGTATGGGGAATCTTGTTCGATCAGCGAATTCGGGATACCGTCACGGCCAAGAGAGCTGCTGACGGTATTTTTGTGGACATAACAGACTGATTTCAAAAAGGAATCATGCTTCCAGCATCGTCTGTTTTGGCCTGACGGTATAATTGGCGCTTCTCCCCCATTTTGGGACGATTTTGGAGGCCCCCATGCTTACTGACACGGCAATTAAGTCACTGAGAGCACAGCAGAAATTGTATAAGGTGAGCGACCGTGACGGTATGTACGTCGTGGTGCAGCCGTCGGGTGCGATTGTTCCGGTACGACTACCGCCTAAACGGCCGTCGCGAGACGCTAACGCTCGGTCGGTACGGGCTAGAAGGCCTTTCGCTGGCCCGCGCTCGGGAAAAACTGATCGATGCCAAGCGGGCCATTTCAGAGGGGCGGTCTCCGGCCCAGGAGAAGCAGCACGACAAGCGGCGACTGAAGGAGGCAAAGAGGTTCGGCGAGTTCGGCGAGAAATGGTTCCAGGAGTCGCGCATGGCCGACAGCACGCGCGCCATGCGGCGCTCGATCTACGAGCGCGACATCCTGCCAACGTTTCGAAACAGGCTTTTGACGGAGATCGCGCCTGACGATCTCCGCATGATGTGCGGAAAAGTGAAGGATCGCGGTGCTCCAGCTACGGCCGTCCATGTGCGGGATATCGTGAAGCTGATCTTTGCGTTCGCGATCTTGCATGGCGAGAAGGTCGCCAACCCGGCGGATGAAGTTGGGCCCGCGTCTATCGCAACCTTCGTACCGAAGGATCGTTCGCTATCACCGGCGGAGATCCGCGTCATGCTCGGTCAGCTCGACCATGTGCCGACCCTGCCGACTATACGGCTGGGAATGAAGCTCTTCCTCCTGACGATGGTCAGGAAAAGCGAGCTGCAGGACGCGACCTGGGACGAAGTCGATTTCGAGAACGCCGTCTGGTCGATCCCAAAAGAGCGAATGAAGCGGTCGAAGGCACACAACGTCTACCTGTCGGAGCAGGCGGTGGACATCTTCATTGTGGATCGGCGTGCAAAAAGGACCCGGTTAGCGGGGTGATCGGCGTCCAAAAGGGAACCACCATTCCGATGGTTTAGACAGCAGCCTGGTTTTTCAGGTGGCGAGATCGGGATGTTGGTGGTGGAGACAGTTGTACGGATCAGGCGCGAGCACGCAGGTGGCAAGGCGATCAGGGAGATCGCGCGGGATCTGCGGCTGTCACGCAAGGTGGTGCGCAAGGCGATCAATGCTCTGGAAGGTGCGTTTGACTATCATCGCACGGTTCAGCCGCTGCCTCGGATCGGACCCTTTCAGGAGCAGCTCGATACGCTGCTGAGCGAGAACGAAGCGCGGCATCGGCGTGACCGGCTGCGGATGACGCGGATCTACGATCTGCTGCTGCGAGAAGGGTTCGAGGGTTCGTATGATGCAGTGCGGCGCTACGCCCGGCGCTGGGCGGATGGCCGACGCAAGGATCCCGGCGGCGACGTGCCCGCGTTCATTCCGCTGCTGTTCAAGCCGGGCGAGGCATACCAGTTCGACTGGAGCCACGAGGATGTAGAGATCGCAGGCAAGCCGATGCGCGTGAAGGTAGCGCACATGCGGCTATGCGCGTCGCGGGCCGTGTATGTGCGAGCCTATCCGCGTGAGACGCAAGAGATGGTGTTCGACGCCCATGCCCGCGGCTTTGCGTTCTTCGGCGGGGTGCCGTTGCGCGGCATCTACGACAACATGAAGACCGCGGTGACGACGGTCTTTGTTGGCAAGGAGCGCGTGTTCAACCGCCGGTTTTTGGTCATGGCCGATCATTATATGGTCGAGCCGACCGCCTGTTCGCCAGCGGCAGGCTGGGAGAAGGGGCAGGTCGAGAACCAGGTCCAGACGATCCGCGGCCGCTTTTTCCAGCCTCGGCTGAAGTTCGCCAGCATCGAGGAACTGAACGGGTGGCTTGAGGCAGAATGTCTGCGCTGGGCCGCGATGCACGCGCATCCCGAGCAAAAGGACATGACTGTCGCGCAGGCGCTGGAGGCCGAACGGCCCGTACTGCAACCGATGCTGTCGCCGTTCGACGGCTTTCACGAGACGAGCCACGCGGTCACCGGCACATGCCTGATCAGCTTTGACCGCAACCGCTATTCTGTGGCGGCGCGGACGGTGCGCCGTGCGGTTCAGGTGCGCGCCTATGCCGACCGGATCATAGTCCGCTTGGGGGACGAGATCGTCGCCGAACACCCGCGCTGCTTTGGGCGCGACCGCACGATTTACGATCCATGGCACTATCTGCCGGTGCTGGTGCACAAACCCGGCGCCCTGCGCAACGGCGCACCATTCCTTGACTGGGCGCTGCCACCAGCGCTGGCCCGGTTGCGGCGCAAGCTGGGCAGTGGGGACGAAGCCGATCGCCGTTTTGTCCGCGTGCTTGCTGCCATATCCACCGATGGGCTGGAGGCTGTCGAGGCCGCCATCGGCGAAGCGTTCGATACCGGCGCTGCCAGCGACGAGGTGATCCTCAATATTCTGGCGCGCCGCCGCGAACCGCCAGCAGATCAGCCAATGAGCGTGGTGGTCGACCTCAAGCTCAAGCATCCGCCCCGCGCCGATTGCGCGATCTATGATACGGTGCGAGGCCACAATGCAGCGGCATGAGATGATCGACGCCATGCGCGCGCTGGGCCTCAAGGGAATGGCCAGCGCGTTCGATGAGGCGGTAACCACTGGCGTGCAACGCCAGCGCACCACGCCCGAGATCCTGACCGATCTGCTGCGCGCCGAAGCCGCCCACCGTCACGCCGCCTCGATCCGCTACCGCATGAGTGCGGCCAAACTGCCGGTGATCAAGGATCTTGATGCGTTCGTGTTCGACGGTACGCCTATCAACGAGGAACTGGTCCGCGCGCTGCACGCCGGATCATTCCTGCCCGGCAGGCGCAATATCGTACTGGTTGGCGGCACCGGAACCGGCAAGACTCACTTGGCAATCGCCATTGCCGCCAGCGTCGTGCGCGCAGGCGCCCGTGGCCGCTACTTTAACACCGTTGATCTGGTCACCCGGCTCGAGGATGAGGCGCGCATCGGCAAGGCCGGCGCACTCGCTGCCCAACTCAGCCGCATCGAACTCGTCGTGCTTGATGAACTGGGTTATCTGCCGTTTGCTCGCTCCGGCGGCCAGTTGCTGTTCCACCTGATGAGCAAACTCTACGAAAAGACCTCAGTGATCATCACCACCAACCTGGCATTCGGCGAATGGCCCACGGTGTTCGGCGATCCCAAAATGACCACCGCGTTGCTCGATCGCACCACCCACCATTGCGATATCATCGAGACCGGCAACGACAGCTGGCGCTTCAAACACCGCAACTGACCCAGCCTCAAAAGCCCCCATAAAAATTGCTTCGCGCTGGCGCTGCCTCCGGTCGGGCTACGCCCTCCCTACGCCAGCGCCAGCGCGAAATCCGCGCCCGGCATCAACCCCAGCGCAACGCCGCAAGGTGGTTCCCTTTTGCACGCCGATAGTGGGTCCCGTTTGGACGCCGATTGACAGCTCTATCTGGGCAAGCACGTCGGCCTTCACGCCGCCGAGCCATTTGCGGTCGGCCAAGCCGTCGCGTTCGGCGACAAGGGCGGCGCGTTGCGGGGAGTTTGCCTCCGATTGCAGGCCCTCGATCCGGGTGGCGATCCCGCCCAGTAGGTCGCGCAACTCGTCCCGCGAGGCGACGGCCTCCGGTGGCAACGTCGGCAGGACCTCACGGGCATGGGTTCGCAGCACCGCCCGCAGGCGCCAGCACAACTGAACGATCTGCCGGTGAAGGGCCTTCGCCAGCTCCGCCTCGCCGATATCGTCGCGGATCAGGGCGACGAACACCGGGATATTCTTCGTCAGGAAGACCTGAGACGATAGCTGCTCGATCAGTTCGTCATAGGCGTCGGCGGCATTCTCTTCACGACGCTTGCTCTCGTCCTGGACGAAAGCTTCGAAGCTGGTGAGCCTCCTTGCGGCTTCTTCGCCCAGCGGCTGCTGGCACAGAACGCAATGGGCGTCAGAGGCCGTTACCGGGAATGGCTGTCCGGGATAGGCGGCTTCGCGCGAATAGGCGCGGGCCGCTTCCCACAAAGCCTTCCAGATATCCGAGCCGATGTCCGGCAGCGGTTCTTCGGCAAAGAGACTGGCAGAGGCGGCCGCAGCCGCGTCGCGCGCCGTGGCGAGGCGGAGGTGGGCTTCGCGCAGGGTGGTCCGGTTCCCTTCGCTAGCGCCGGCAATCAATCGCTCGATCTGGTCTATCACCGCCGTGATGCGGGTTTCCTGAGTCTGAAGCTGACGGACGGTCCGGGCGGGATCACCGGAGAGATCGGTAATCAGGGTCTGGAGCCGCGCCTCTTCCTGCGCGGTGAGACCGGCGAGTTTCTCGATGGTGTCCGGCTTGCACTCAGGTTTTGATAAGACAACTGGCGTCTGCTGTTCCAGCGTCTTTATCTCGGCCGACAGTTTGGCCTTCACATCCTGGCACGCCTGCGCGAGGCCGGCGAGAATGCGCAAAGGAAGCGGCGTATAGGCGAGATCGTTGGTGTTCTCGACATGGACGTTGGCCGTTCGCGAGTCGAAGACGCTGACGGCTGACAGCATCGGATCGGCTGAGCCGCCCTGGTTCCACGTCGCGCTGCGCTTCTGCCCACCGATGAAGAAATCGATGCTGGCGGTTGGTACGCCGCCAGAGCCGGCATAGATATTCGGCAGAATGGCGTCTCCCTTCGGAGAGCGTGCGCGGCAGAGCTGCTTGAGGACGCGGGCGTATCCCGATTTGCCGGCGCCGTTGTCCCCATAGATCACGGTGAGGCCGGTTTTACCGAAGGACAGCCGCTCGCCCGGCGCGAGGGCGTTGACGTTCGCCAGGCCATGCAAGGCGCCCAGGCTGACGACGGCGTGGCTCGCGGCGGGATCGCGAATGTGGCTGGTGTCCAGCGGAACAGCAGGGTTGTCACCTTTGCAGATGGCAACGAGGGCGGTGATGTCAGCGGGCTCAAGCTTCGTCTGGCCGCAGAGCAGGCGCAAGGCGTCACGCTGCCAGCCGGGCAGGTCGGCTGACCATGTCAGGATATCGGCAAGCGCCTCGGCCTCATTCGAGAGGTCATTACTCTCTTCATTCATCGTCCTGGACTCCCCCCATTTGACCCTACTTTGATTGGCCAGCTCTTTTTGATATTTCCAATTGGCCGTGCCTCATCAGGCCCCTCCAACTATGCGTCGTTCCGTGCCGAGCGGGATGATCCAGCCGCCAGCGCGATCCGATCGCGCGAACTCATCGGGGCTCACCTTTTCAGCCAGACGACCGCGAATGGTCTCCGTTTCGCCATCGATTGCCGCACGGATCAGATTCCGGTCTACTCCGACGAAAACCGGACGAAGGTTGAGCCGGGCCATGGCCTCCTGATCGACGGTACTAGCGACCGCGTCGGTAATCGGGCCGGCCCGCGTGACGATCCCGCCCACCAGGCCGCCGATATCGTGGGTCTTTTCCACTTGACCTATCGGCGCACTGTCGAGTGCGCCGCGCGCGCGAGCGGCGGCATCCCGGAGTGGTCGCGGAAAGGTTTGGCGTGTCAGAGCGCGCAGCGCCTGGGCGAGTTCTGTATGCCCGAGAGGTTCGATCATACTGGCGACATGCAGACGAAGCAGGCCGATGAAGGGGGCGTCCTTGTCTTGCGGATCGATCGGATCGCCCTCGTCGATGGGATCGCGAACCGACAGGTGGGCGTCAGCGGGATTGGAATTGGCCACGCCCCACCGGCTGGCGACCGCGATCCGCTTTACGGTGACCTTTCGGCCTTTGACCGTCACGTCGATGCGCCCGGCTTGCGTCCAGGCGCGCGCGAGTGCTTTCGCCGGTCCGCCCGGGTCGTGACAGCCCTTGGCCTCCGCGATCGTGAGTGAGGTCAGATCGGATTTGCATGCGATCCAGTCGGGGAGGTCGCCTCGGGCGAGGCGCTCGATCCTGACCTGCTTGCGACGGTCGAGATCGATCATGCGGTTGCCGAGATGGGCGAAGATGGAGAGATCGAAATATCGCTCGAGATAAGCGCGGGCAACGAACCGTCCGAACAGGCCTGACAACGCGACCTTCACTTCGCGCGCCTGGCCAAGCGGTTGTCTGAAAATGAAGGACGTGCCCGCGCCGGTCGGTGCCAGCAGCGCATCCAAGATTGACCACGCGCCATAGGCTGCGCCAGGCGTCTGAAGCACTTCGCGAATGCCGGCGTCTTCGATCTCAGAGACGTCCAGCGCGATGGTCGCGCCGGGGGACGGGTCAAGTGATGGGGGTGCGAAGCTGTAGATGAAGGTTCGGGTCATAGCGCTAGCGCCCGCTTGAGATCATCGTGCTCAAAGGCGCTAGCCATCCGGGTAATCTCTGCAGAGCGGGCGCCGGCCGCCTTGGCGGTTTCACGCCACGTCGCGGTCACGGTAGCGACCTCTTTGATGATTGCTCGGGCCTGCAGCAGTGTGAGGCCGAAGAACTCCGAAGCCGCCTCAAGCAGGTCAAGCGAGCAGGTGCCCTCGTCGAGGTCGATGTTCGTCGTCAGCACACGCGCCTTGAGGTCGGAGGGCACAGGATTGAGGTCATAGGCCGGAGAAAGAGACCATCCCGCCTTGCCGAGCCAAAGGAAACCATGGTTACGCAGATGATCGTCGACATTGGAAATCAGCACATTGAAGACGACGCGCCGATAGAGGGCATGAGCGTCGGTCTTCCCCTGCGCACCATGTTGCGTAAGAGCATCGACGATCTCCGGGTAGCTGCCGCGCTCACCGTCCTTGGCGCCCATCATCGCCATTGCAGATAGGAAAGGAGTGCGGATCGGGCCGGCGCGATCGAAGCGCCGCGACAGCATCACCGCCTTGCCGGCGACCTCAATCAGCTCATGGTGAGGGGTGGTGATGCCGGCCTGGTCAGCCAGCCGCAGCGCAATCTCCTCCCATGTCTCCATGCTGTAATCGTCGGTCTCCTTCGGGAATTTGGCGATGGAGAGGTGCCCGTGCTGGTCGATGACCGACGCTTTCGGCCGCGCGCCGCCGAGGGAGGAGCCGGGGGCGAAGATGAGTTGAAGGTCCTCGTCCGTTTCCTCGTCCCGGAGGATCCGCTCGGTGATCTGGAGCAGTCGCCCGAGTTCGATCAGGGCGGGGACACCGGCGCGGATCGGCGCCTGAAACGTCTCTTCGCCTGCCCAGCGGAATCGGAGTGCGCCTAGGCGGGTCTCGTCGGCGACGCCGAGCAGGTAATCGCTTTCCGCGAGGGTGCGCACGGCGCGGCTTTCGCGTTCGGCAAGACGGCGCTCGGCCCGCTGCATCAGGCGGCGGCCCCATGTGTCGGGCGCGGAGTCTCCGATGGAGCCGAAAGTCACCAGTCCGGCAGGAGGGGCGAAGGCACCGCGGGTCAGGGCAAGGGCAGGCTCGAGTGAGAACCGGTCGGGATCAACGAGCCACGCGCCATCATATTCGAAAAGAATAGTCTCCGTGCCGCGGACGCGATTGCTCCTGGCCAGGCCAATGGGGCGCGTGCGGCCGTCCAGGTCGATATGCACCTCGAAGTCAGCCATCGCGAGACGATCCGGTTGTTCGCTTGAGATGGACGTGCTTGGGCAGTTCGGCGCTGGCCAGCGCTTGTCCGACTGGGTCGTTGCCGATGTCGGCGATCTGGCTCAGACCGTCGAGCAGGCCGAGCGCCTGAAGGACGCCCGCATAAATGCCGATACTGACATTGGTGTCCCCGGCCTCGACCTTTTGCAGGGTCGAGCGGGACGTGAAGGCGCGCTCCGCCACGACAGCCATCGGCAGCCGCCGACGCCGACGGGCATCGTGGATGTCGGCGCCGAGCTTGCGCAGGGCGCGCCGCACAGCGGCGGGAGGGTTGTGTGGTGTAGGCATTTGGAACCTTCGCACTACAGATTGGCCGAATATGTAGCACGAAGATTACAATTTTCCTAGCCCTCGCGCGAAGGTCATTCATTAGGAGAGGGGATGGCGGACGGTCCCGTGACGGTATAATTTCGGAAGGCTGAATCGTGGCCGGCGTAGTGCAGCGTAGAGGCGGCGGCGCGGGCAGAAGCGACTTTCGGAGTGATGTCGCTGCCGTGCCTGCCGATAGATGGCGGAACCACGATTTTCGCGATCTGCCGGAAAAAGCCAATGATTTCAGAGGCCGGTACTTTTGACGGTCTATATAACGGTATGCGGAAAACGGGAAAATATTTTGACTATGAAAATCAATTGTTTAGGGTATCGATTGATAATCGAGTGGGAAAACCGGATAAAATGGCCGTCTGGGGGACGGCCATCCGGTTTACTCGGCCGCGTAAGCGGCCGCAGCGTTGGGAACTGACATGACCCACGGCACAATCGGCCATCCCGTCTACCGGGACATGCCGACCACGATATTCGAACATATGTCGGCCCGCGCGCGGGAGACGGGCGCGATCAATCTGGGGCAGGGCTTCCCGGAGGGACCGGGGCCGCGCGTGGTGCTGGAAGCGGCGGCGGATGCGCTGCTGACCCGGTCGAGCCAATATCCGCCGATGGCGGGGTTGCCTGAGTTGCGCGAAGCGGTGGCGGCGCATTATGCGCGGCATCAGGGGCTGGACCTGACTGCGCCTGAAGTCATCGTCACGTCCGGCGCGACCGAAGCGATTGCCGCGACGCTGCTGGCGCTGGTGCAGCCGGGCGACGAAGTATTGATGCTGGCCCCGCTCTATGACGCCTATCTGCCGCTGGTCGAGCGGGCGGGCGGCGTGGCGCGGGTGGTCCGGCTGACCCCGCCCGACTGGCGGATCGACCGGACAATGCTGGAGGCGGCGGTGTCGCCGCGCACCCGTTTCCTGCTGATGAACAATCCGGTCAATCCCACCGGCGCCGTGATGCGCGCGGACGAACTGGCGTTGATCGCGGAAGTCTGCGTCACGCATGACCTGATCGCGATCTGCGACGAGGTGTGGGAGCATGTCACGTTCGACGGGGTGGCCCATCGCCCGCTGATGGCGCTGCCGGGGATGCGCGACCGCACGGTCAAGATCGGGTCGGCGGGCAAGATTTTCTCCGTCACGGGGTGGAAAGTCGGCTGGATGTGCGCGGCTCCACCGATCGCCACGTTGCTGGCGCGGGCGCATCAGTTTTTGACCTTCACCACGCCGCCCAACCTGCAATGGGCCGTGGCGCAGGGGCTGGGTTTCGCCGACGACTGGTTCGTGGAGCAGCGCGCCGGTTATCAGGCGTCGCGCGACCGGCTGGCGCGCGGTTTGCGGGCGGCGGGCTATCATGTGCTGCCGGGTGGGGCGACATGGTTCCTGTCGATCGATTTGCCCGCGTCGGGTATCGCGTTGAACGACATGGATTTTTGCGAACGGATCATCACAGAAGCAGGCGTGGCGGCGATTCCGGTCAGTGCCTTCTATCCGCACGATCCGGTGACGCATCTGGTGCGGCTATGCTTTTGCAAGAGCGACGCTGTGCTGGACGAAGCCGTCGCGCGTCTGGCCGCGTTTCGACAAGGGGCAGTTGCGATGCCGGGCGAAGGGCGCTAGGTTCCCCTTTCGTTCCATAAGGGGTATATATGGAAATCCTGCCGATTCTTCTCGTTCTGGTCGCTTTGCTGGCTGGGCTGGCCGCTGGCTGGGTGCTGCGCGGCAAGGGGCTGGCGTCGTTGGTGACGGAGCGGGCCGAGCTGGCCGCCAAGCTGGAAATGACGAGCGCGCAGCGCAACGGCGCGATTGCCGAGCTGGCGGTGGAGAAGGAGCGAGTCGCGCAGGCCGCAGGGCAGGTCGCCAGGATCGATGCGGAACGGCTGGCTGGCATCGCGCGGCTCGACGCGGCGCAGGCGACGGCGGCGCAGCGGATGGAGGCGATGCAGGCCGAGCGTGAGGGCGCGCTGCGCGAGTTGGCGGCGCTGAAGTCCGACACGCAGGCGCGCAGCGAAGCGTTCGAGGCGCAGATATTGGCGCTCAAGGATGCCAAGCAGCAATTGTCGGCGCAATTTAGCGAGATTGGCGGCAAATTACTGGGCGAGGCGCAGAAAACGTTTCTGGACCGCGCCGACCAGCGGTTCGCGCAGGCGAATGAAAAGAGCGAGGCGCAGTTGAAGACGCTGCTGTCGCCGGTCGAAACCACGCTCAAACGTTATGAGGAAGGGTTGCAGCGGGTCGAGAAGGATCGCGTGGGCAGCTATGCCGAATTGCGCGAGGCCGTTGCGCAGGTGCATCTGGGGCAGGGGCAGGTGCGTGACGAGACGGCCAAGCTGGTCAATGCGCTGCGCGCCGCGCCCAAGACGCGGGGCCGCTGGGGTGAGCAGCAGTTCAAGAATCTGATCGAGGCTGCCGGCCTGTCGCCGCATGTCGATTTTAGCGAGGAAGTGTCGGTCGCGGTCGAATCCAACGGTGTGGAGGGTCGGTTGCGCCCGGACTTCATCATCAACCTGCCGGGCGACCAGCAGATGGTGGTGGATGTCAAATGCTCGCTGGTCGCCTATCTCAATGCGGTGGATCAGGTCGATCCGGCGCTGCGCGACGCCCATATGGCCGACCATGCCCGTGCGATGCGGACCCATGCCGACGCGCTGGGGCGCAAGGCCTATTGGGAACAGTTTGAAAAGGCGCCCGATTTCGTCATCATGTATGTGCCTGGCGACAATTTCGTCACCGCCGCGCTGGAAGCGGACATGGACCTGTGGGAACGGGCGGCCAAGAACCGGGTCATCATCTGCGGTCCTGCAACCTTCCTGCCGCTGGCGCGCACGCTGGCCAGCCAGTGGCGGCAGGCCAAGTTGCAGGACCAGTCGCGCGAAGTCGCCGAATTGGGCAAGCAGCTTTATGAGCGCCTTGCCGCTGCGGCGGGATCGCTCAAGAAGCTGGGCAACCGGCTGCACGGCGCGGTGGGCGATTATAACGCCTTCGTAGGCAGCTTCGAAAGCCGGGTGCTGGTGACGGGGCGCAAGCTGCGCGACCTCAATATCGACACCGGGGGCAAGGAGCTGGAGGAAGCAGGACCAGTCGAAGCACTGGTGCGTGATCCGGCATCGCCCGAAGCACTGCGCGCGCTGCCGGACGCCGTGGAGTAAGAGCTGTCAGGCGACGGTCAGCCGGTTGCGTCGCGCGGCCATGATCCCGTCGCTGGCGAACAGGATCAACCCGACCCAGATCAGCCCGAAACTGACCATCTGCCCGACGTTCAGCTTTTCGCCAAACAGCACCACGCCGCAGAAAAATTGCAGCAGCGGCGCGATATATTGCAACAGGCCCAGCGTCGCCATCGGCAGCTTCTGCGCGGCCATGGCGAACAATACCAGCGGCACAGTGGTGACGGCCCCTGATATGATGAGCAGCGCGGTGGTCGGGGCATCTTGACCAAACCCCACCCCGCCATGGCCCATTTCCCACCACAGATAGGCGGCCGCCAGCGGCGCGAGCAGCAGCGTTTCGACGCCCAGCCCGGTCATCGGCGCGACTGGCGTAATCTTGCGCAGCAGGCCGTAAAAGGCGAAGCTGAACGCCAGCGTCAGGCTGATCCACAATGTCGTCAGCGCCGAGGCGGCCAGGATGGCGACCCCGACGGCGGCAATGGCGATCGCCAGCATCTGCCCACGCCGCAACCGTTCCTTCAGCACCAGCACGCCCAGCGCGACATTGACCAGCGGGTTGAGGAAATAGCCAAGGCTGGTCGCCACCACATGCCCGCTATTGACCGCCCAGACATAGGTCAGCCAGTTGATGCCGATCATCAGCGCCGACGCGCCCAGCGGCACGATCAACCGCCGGTCGCGCATCACGCGCATCATCGGTCCCAATCCCTTGCGCGCGGCCAGCAGCGTCAGGATCAGCAATAGCGACCACAAGACGCGCTGCGTTACGATCTCCACCGGATCGACATGATCGACCAGCCGGAAGAAAATGGGCAGCAAGCCCCAGGCGATATAGGCCGTGACCGCCGCCACCAACCCCGTGCGCGCGTCGGCGTGAGCGTCGGTCAGAATATCCCCCCGCCCAGAAACAGCCGCAAAGCGCCGAACGCCGCGACGATCAGGCAGAAATTCTGTCCGCCCTTCTTCGACGACATCAGGCCGATGAACGCGCCGAACAGCGCCATCGGCACCAATATCCAGTTGAGCGCGCCGAGCAGCGGAAACACCGCCGGGATCATGAGGATGAGGGTGACAAGGCCGATAAAGCCGGACAATATGTTGAGCATGGCCGACAAATGGCCATTTTGCCGCGCCGGGACAAGGCGGGGGATGGGGCCATTCGTCAGAAACTGGCCCCACGATGTGAAAATTCACGCGATTTACCAAAAGTCCTAACGAAAAATTAACGCCTGTTCTTCATGTCTTGTTTACAAAGGAGTGCAGAATGGCGTTTTTCCGGCCAGTTTCCCTTATCAGATCCACCTCCCTGATTACCCTGTCGCTGGCGCTTGCCGCCTGTGGCAAGGGCGACAAGGACGCCAATCTTGCTGCGCTCGACGCGCAATTGACGAACAATGCGGTCGATCCGGCGCTCAAGGGTGCGCTGGCGGACCCGATCGTGGTTGACCCGCAACTGGTGGGGCAATCCAACCGCAACGCCGTGCGCCCGGCCGACAAGCCGGCCAGTGGCGCGGTGCCGATGCTGGCGGGTGATGCAGGCGCGGCGCAGGCGGCGGCCATGAAACAGGCGGGCGGCAAGCTGCTTCCCACCCCCACCGCGCAGGACGGCGCGGCGATGGCGTCGGCGGTCACGCTGGGCGCGGTCGCGCGCGAACAGGCGCAGCGGCAGGGCGGTAACGCGGCCTGCGCAAAGAAACTGGCTTATGGCATGGAATGGGCGCAACGCCTGCCCGACCCCTTCACTCTCTATCCCGGCGCGCAATTGACCGAAGCGGCAGGCGCGCAGGTCGATGGCTGTACGCTGCGCGCGGCCAGTTTCGTGACGCCCGCGCCGCGTCAGGGGGTGATGGACTATTATTATACGCTCGCCCGTCGCGCGGGCTATGACGGGGATCATCGCGTTCTGGGCGGCGACCATGTGCTGGGCGGCACGCGCAAGAGCGATGGCAGCGCCTATTTCATTGTCTTTACCGACGCGCCGGGCGGCAAGACCGGCGTCGACATCATCGCCGACAATGGGAAGTAGGGTGGGAAGTAACGGGGACGCCGCCTAGGCATTCCGCTCTTTTCCCAACCCACCTTCCCCCCTTGGCCGATTCGCTATAGGGCGGGCGACATGACCAATTTATTTCTTGTGATGGGCGGCGGCGCGATCGGCGCGGCCTTGCGCTATCAACTGGGCCGCTTTTCCGGCCATCTGACTCCCGGCAGCCTGTGGCCCTGGGGTACCTTTGCCGCCAACCTGATCGGTGGCTTTGCCATGGGTCTGCTGGCCGGATGGCTGGCGCGGGGCAGTAGCGTTTCGGGGGAACCGCTGCGCCTGTTGCTGGGCGTGGGCGTATTGGGCGGCTTCACTACCTTTTCCGCCTTCAGCCTGGAAACTTTCCTGATGATCGAACGGGGCCAGCCGCTGCTGGCGCTGGGCTATGCGCTGGCGTCGGTCATTGGCGCGGTCGTGGCGCTTGGCCTTGGCCTTACCCTGATGCGGAGTGCGCTGGCATGAAGGGCCGTCCCCCACCCAAGAGCGACGCCCCGCGCGGTCGCAAGCCTGCTGGCAAACCCACTGGCGACAGGCGGGACGGCGGCAAGCCTGCCGATGGCAAGGCTCCCGGCGGCAAGCCGGGCGAGCGCAAAGCATATGGCAAGCCGTCCGGCCCGCCCGGTCGCGCCCGTGGCGGCGCGAAAGCGGCCACCGCACGCAAGGGCGAAGGCGGCAAGCCCGCGTTCAAGGCGCCCTATAAAAAGCCCGCAGGCAAGCCCGCGCCCAAGCCCGCTATCGTAAAAGACGTGGCGACCGCCGCTGCGCCTGCCAAGCCCAGCGTCGCCAAGGGCGTCTCGCTCGACGTGCGGCAATATCGGGTTCAGCCCGACGATGACGGCATCCGTTTGGATCGCTGGTTCCAGCGGCATCTGCCCGATGTCGGCTTCAACATCGTGTCGCGCTGGTCGCGCACGGGGCAGTTGCGCATCGACGGCGCGCGCGCCGCGCCGGGCGACCGCGTGGCCGAAGGGCAGATGATCCGCGTCCCCCCCGCCGAGGCAAAGGCGCCTGTCCCCGAACGAGTGAAGCGCTCCAATGCCCGCGTCATCGACCTGACCGACGAGGAAATCGCCTTCGTGCAGGACATGGTGATTCACCGCGACGCGCAGGCGATCGTCCTGAACAAGCCGCCGGGCCTGGCGACGCAGGGCGGCACCAAGACCGACGAGCATGTCGACAAGCTGCTCGACGGGCTGATGTTCAATGCCGAACAGCGGCCCAAGCTGGTCCACCGGCTGGACAAGGATACGTCGGGCGCGCTGCTGGTCGCGCGCTCCAGCCGCGCCGCCGGTCATTTCGCCAAGGCTTTTTCCAGCCGCACCGCGCGCAAGGTCTATTGGGCGCTGGTGATTGGCATACCGTCGATTTCAGACGGCATGATCGAACTGCCGCTGGCCAAGCAGCCTGGCACCGGCGGCGAAAAAATGCATGTGGATGAGGAAGAAGGCCTGCCCGCGCGCACCCGTTACCGCATCATCGAACGGGCCGGGAACCGCGCCTGCTGGGTCGAATTGCAACCCTATACCGGGCGCACGCACCAGTTGCGCGTGCATCTGGCCGCGATTGGCCATCCGATCGTGGGCGACGGCAAATATGGCGGCAAGGACAGTTTCCTGACCGGGTCGATCAGCCGGAAGATGCACCTGCACGCCCGGCGCATCCGCGTCGATCATCCCGATGGCGGGCGCATCGACGTGATGGCCGAACTGCCGGCCCATTTTGCCAACAGCCTGTCGGACCTGGGTTTCGACCTGACGCTGGGCGACATGCCGCTGGACGATGAGATCGACCGGACGCCGACGCGCGAGGATGAAAAGAAGTTCGCGCGCCAGCACGCCAAGCAGGTGCGCAAGGAGCGCAAGGGCGAGCGTCGCTCGCGCGGGGGTTCGCGCGACGAATGACGCCGGGCGCGCTCTATCGCTGGACCGATGAGGCCGCGATCCGCACTTTCGTGACGCAGGACGATGCGCCCGGCCACGCGCACAAAGCGCGGGTGGCGTTCAACCCGCCATGGGCCAGCGGCAAGAGGCGGGGGACGATGATATGAACCCGCTGGTCGTGTTCGATTGTGACGGCACGCTGGTCGACAGCCAGCACAGCATCTGCACCGCCATGGTGCGCGCGTTCGAGGAAGCGAAGCTGACCCCGCCCGATCGTCCGGCGATCCTGTCGGTGGTCGGCCTGTCCTTGCCCCGCGCCATGGCCCGGCTGCTGCCGGATGCGGATGCGGATTTTCACGATCATCTGTCGGACCGCTACAAGCTGGCATTCCAGGCGATGCGGCGGGCAGAGGGGGTGTGCGAACCGCTCTATCCCGGCATTGCCGATCTGGTGGCGCAACTCGATGCGGCAGGCTGGCTGCTGGGCGTGGCGACGGGCAAGTCGGATCGCGGGCTGAACCTGTGCCTCACTCATCATGGCATCATCGACCGTTTCGTGACGCTCCAGACCGCTGACCGCCACCCGTCCAAGCCGCATCCCGCCATGCTGCTGGCCGCCATGGCGGAGGCCGGGGCGGCCCCGGAAACCACCGTCATGATCGGCGACACCAGTTTCGACATCGACATGGGGGTGGCGGCGGGCGTGCGCAGCATCGGCGTCGGCTGGGGCTATCATCCGCCCGCTGATCTGATCGCGGCGGGCGCTATGGCCGTGGCGATGGACAGCGTGGCCTTGCGCGGTCATATCGGCGCGCCATGACCGATACACCCCCGATTCCGCCCCTCGACCGTGACAAGATCGCGCGTCAGCGCCACTTCGCCATTGGTCTGTTCCGCCTGTCGGGTGCCTTCATCGTCATGTTCGGCTTCCTTGCCATCATGCAGCGCTTTACCTGGGTGCAGGGCGACCGGGCGAAGGCGTTCGGCGCGATCATGGTCGTCGTCGGCCTGTTCCAGTTCATCGTCGTGCCGCGCCTGATGCTGGCCCTGTTCAAGCGGACCGGGTCATGAAGCGTTTTTACAAGGACGTGACCATCGTGGCGGAAGCGGACGGCCACGCCATCCGGCTCGACGGTCGCCCGGTCCGCACCCCCGCCCGCGCGCCGCTGGCGCTGCCCACGCTCGCGCTGGCGCAGGCGGTGGCGGACGAATGGCGCGCGCAGGGGGAGATGATCGACCCGGCGAGCATGGCGTTCACCGGGCTGGCCAATGCGGCGATCGACCACATCGTCCCCAATCGCGCGACATTTGCCGCCGGGATCGCCGAATATGCGACCACGGACCTGCTCTGCTACCGCGCCGAAGCGCCGCAAACGCTGGTGGAGCGGCAGGCGGCGGCATGGGATCCCCTGCTCGGCTGGGCGCGCGCGCGCTACGATGTCGCGTTTGTGGTGACGCGGGGCATATTGCCCGTCGCCCAGCCCGCTGAAACGCTCGCTCGCCTGCGCGCCGCGGTCATGACGGTCGATCCGTTCGTGCTGGCGGGCTTGTCCACGCTGGTGACGATTAGCGGATCGCTGGTCTGCGGTCTGGCCATCGTGGCGGGCGGGCATGATGTCGACGCCATTTGGCACGCGGCGGAAATCGACGATGCCTGGCAAGTCGAGCGATGGGGCGAGGATGATCAGGCCGCCGCCCGCACCGCCAAACGACAGGCCGATTTTGCCATGGCCGGAGCCTTTTGCGCGATGAGCCACCCCTAGGCGTCGGGAACCCGTCTGCCCCTCGTTCATTGTCATGGAAGACGATGCAACGACCAAGGAGACCCTGACGTTGGTGAAATCCACCCTGATCGCGCTTTTGACCCTGACTGCCCCGATGGCGCTCGCCGCGCCCGCTCTGGCGCAGGATGCCCCGGCTGCTACGGCCCCCGCCGCCCCCGCCGCTGCACCCGGTGCGGCAACGCCCATGACCCCCGAACAGATCGCTGCCTTCAACAAGGCCGTGACCGACTTTACGGCAGGCCAGACCGCGCAGCAATCGGGCGACAATGCCGGTGCCAGCGCCAAATATGACGCTGCGCTGCCCGCGATCCGCACGGCGGTCCAATCGGACCCGGCCAAGATCGATAATGTCAATTTCCTCGCCAACGCCCTTTACGCCAACGCCGCCGCTTATGGCGCGCAGGGGCAGATGGACAAGGTCATCGCTCTTTATGGCGAAGCGCTGCCGCACTGGCGCAAGATCGTGGAAGCCAAGCCGACCGACATGGCCAGCCGCAACATATTGGCGGGCATATTGATCCAGATGGGCAACCAGAAACTGGGTGCGCAGGACAAGGCGGGGTCCGCTCCGCTCTATACCGAAGCGCTGGCGCTGGCCCGCAAGTCGGTGGCGGAAAAAGGCACCGACCCGATCAACCGCAACATCCTGCTGTCGGCGCTGATCGGCGCGAGCCAGTCCAGCGGCGATGCCGCGCTTCAGGCCGAAGCGGTCAATATGAGCAAGACGATGCTGGCCGATGGCAGCGTGGATGCGTCGAACAAGCCCGCCGCACAGGCGCTCACAGGCGCGAAGGCGGGGTAAGGATTAGGGGGTTGGGTCGTTTGTCGGCTCAACCCACAAGCCATATCCGTCATGCCAGCGAAAGCTGGCATCTCACTTCTTCTTTCCGGTGCGAAAGTGAAATGAGATCCCAGCCTTCGCTGGGATGACGGTCATTGGGGACGGGCATGGCAGGAAGTGCCATAGCCCCTCAGGCCATCCCGATCTTGTCGGCAAACAGCATCCGGCCCGATCCCAGCAGGCCCAGCAATTGCGGCAACATATGCGGCGCGACTGCGAAACAGCCTTCGCTGCGCCCGCATTTGCCCCAGGTGGCGATATGATCCTCGCCCACATAATCCGCGCCATGTACGACGATGGCGCGGGGTTCGGCATTGTTGTTCTGCGGGTCCAGCCCGATCAGCCGCATCGCCCGGCCATGCTGGCCCAGATATTGCTCGCCCGTGCGAAACGCGCCGGACGAACTGGCCAGCGAATTGGGTTCGTTGGAAAAACTCTGGAGCCAGCCCGAATGGGCCGGGTCCGATCCGCGTCCATGGGCAACGAGGTAGCTGCTGGCCTGCCCGCCGATCAGATCGACGACATGCATCCGCAAATCCTTCGACGGCGCGTTGAAATCGACGATGCCCACCCGGTCGCGCAGGGTGAACGCATCGGCATGATGGTCGAGTGCCGCCTTGGCCCGTTCCAGCAACGCGGCATAGGGCTTGGCCGGCAAAGGCTGCACCGCGCGCGGCAAAGGCGCGGCAGGGGCTTGTACCACCGGCAGGGCGGCACGGCCCATGCTGTCGGTCAGTAGCGAAAAAGCGAGTCCGCTCAGGGCGAACTTCGTAAAATTGCGGCGATCCATCCCCGCAATATAGCAAAGCCGACGCCCCGGTAAAAGGCCGGGGCGCAGGCGGCCCGGCTTATGGGGCGTTCGGCTCGTCCGCAGGCCGGCTCTGCTCGTCGCCTTCGGGCAGGCGCGCGGTCATGCCAGACGCTTCGGCATCGTCCTGAATCTGTTGCTGTTCCGACACGGACGGGGGCGCAGCGGCCGGAGTCGCGGCAACATTATTGCCCGGCATCGGCAGCGCGGCGTCGGGTTCCTCGATGATGACATTTTCGACCGGCGGCTCCACCAGATTGTTGGTCATGGGCGCTTCTTCTTCCTTCTTGCCGCACGCCGACAGGGCCAGTGCCCCGGCAAGCGCGAAAAGGGTCAGGTTGCGATGAGTCGTGCGCATGGGCGGTCAGTCCTTTGATGCGATAGTAGAAGGAGCGGGCAGGGCAGCGGGGTCCGCCCGGCGGCTGGACGCTTCGATCTTGGCGGCCAGCAACTTGTCCCAGCCATAGGGATCGGCGCGGAAACTGACCGTGCCATTGCTGCTGGCAAAGGCCGTCCAGTAAAGCAGATAGACGGCGACTTCCTGCGGCAAAGATACGCGCTGCGTCTTGCCCTCGTCGATCAGATTCTGGATCTGGCCGTTCAGTTCCGGGCTGCTTGCCACCATCAGTTCGGCCAGCGACACCGGCTTTTCCAACCGGATGCAGCCATGGCTGGCCAGCCGGTCATAGCTGGAAAATTTGCCGCGTGAGGGGGTGTCGTGCAGATAGACCGCGAACGGGTTGGCGAAATCGAACTTCAACCGGCCCAGCGCGCTGTTCGGCCCGGCGGGCTGGACGATGCGCTCGCCGCCTTCGGGCGTCTTGATGATCTTGTAACCCTGGCGGATCAGCGTCGCGCGCCCCTTGGGGAACAGCTCCCGCTTGGCAATCGACATCGGCACGTTCCAGGGCGGATTGACCACGATCGAATGGATGCTGGACGTCAGCATCGGCGTCGCATTGTCCGGGCTGCCCGTGACCGCGCGCATCGAACTGACCGGCTGGTCGCCTTCGAACATGGTCAGCACGGCAGCGGCGATATTCACCTGCACCCGGTTGACCGGCAATGTGCGCGGCATCCAGCGCCACCGTTCCATATTCGCCATGATCGCGGCGATCCGGTCATCCACGCCGACATTGAGCGCCGTGAGCGTGCGCGCGTCCAGCAATCCGGTGGGGTTCAGGCCATAGCGCTTTTGCGCGCGTTGCAGCACGTCGGTCAGCTTTTCGTCGGGTTTGACCGCCGGATCCTCGATCGCGACGCGCTTGCGCACTGCATCGGGCGCGGACGTAGCCGTCAGCGTGGCCCAGCCGCCCTTGTCGCGAATCGCTTCATAGCGCGTCAGGCTGCGGCGCAGCATGTCGTAACCGGCATAGGGCGGTGTCAGGCCATTGGCCCAGGCCTGCAACCGATCCTCGCTCACTGCCTTCGCCAGCGATGGGCGCGGATCGAACGCGGCGGGGCGCAATGCCCAGATGTCGAGGAAATCGGCAGTATCGACCCGGCCGGTGGACAGCGCCTTGGCCCGGTCCAGCAGCGCACTGATCAGCGGCTGCCCGTTCAGCGGCCCGCTGGCCTTCTGTCGCGCCATCAATCCCTGCGACGCGCCGGTTTTCAGCCAGCCATTGGCCCATGCCTCCTGCGCGGGCGACAATGCCGGGATCGGCACGGGCGGGGGCGTGACGATGGCGGGGGGCGTCGGTTGCACCTGCGCTGGCGGCGCGATGGCCGTGCCGGGCAAAGTCGGGACCGCTACAGGCGGCTGCGCGAACGCGGGAAAGGCAATGGCGCCCAGCAGCGCCAGCATCGGAAATCGGATCATGTCGGGACGGTTCATGGCGAACCAGATAGCGCAAAGCCGCCGCCGTTCAAATCACGATAGCGGAAAAGATCATGCTGCACGTCGTTCACCATCCCGCTGAGTGTCCCTTCCGCAACACCCGGCAGCTGGATTCGTTTCGCGAAGGTCCGACAAATCAGGCGGCGATGGCGATCGGCTGTGCTTCCGCGTCGATCAGGCCGCGTGCCACGCTTTGGATCAGGGTGACGAAGCGTGTGGCTTCGCGCACGATCATCGCCTTGTTGAAACAGGCGGCAGCGCCCCGGTCCATCGCTTCGGAAACGATCGGTGCGCCCTCGCGCATCAGGCTGGACAGCATGATGACCGGGCATGGGTCCATGTCCATAATCTCGTCCAGAACGCGCAAGCCGTCCCGGCCGGGCATGGCGATATCCAGCGTGACGACATCGGGCTTTTCCAGCCGGATCATCTCGATCGCCTCGTCGCCGTCGCGGGCGATGCCCACGACTTCGACGCGGCGGTCGCGTTCCAGCAGCGTTTCGATCATCGCGCGGATCGTCAGCGAATCATCGACGACCACAATTCTGATAGGCTTCATGTCTTGGCTCCCGAACGATCCATGCAGGTCATAACGGTCGGGCAACGGCAGAGTTTAGGCTTGGCTAATGCGAATTTAACTACGCCCCGAATTTCAGGTACGCGGCGGCGCGGAGGCGAAATTGGGGAAGAAGAGTTTGCGGAAACTGACGGAGACGGTGCGCCCCTGCGGGTCGAGATAGTCGGGCTGGTAGCGCAGCGGCGTCGCCCCGGTGGCATCGGTAACCGCGCGCCGCTGGTTGAAGATATTGTCGATGCCAAATTGCACCCGTGCGCCGCGCAGGAAGGGGATCTTGCGATCCAGCCCGGCAACCTGCCCCAGATTGGCGAACATGCGCAGATTGGCGGTGGCCAGGCTGCCGAAATTCAGCCGCGAACTGCCCCCGCTGGTCCCGGTCAGCGCGCCATCGACATGCGTGCCGCTTTCCCAGTCGATGCTGAAGCGGCCGCCAAGGCCATTGTTCATATAGCCGATCCGCGCTTCCACTTCATGCCGGGGCTGGCCCCCCGACGATCCGGTGGCATCGCCATCCAGCAGGTTGAGCGGCGCAACGCCGGGCGCGATCAGGATATTCTCGCTCAGATGCCAGGTGTGATAGAGGCTGAAGCTCAGCCGCCCGCCGCCCTGCCCGCCGCCGGGACCGCGAAAGCCGCCACCCGGACCACCGGGGCGTCCGCCACCCTGGCCCCCGCCGGGACCGGCATTGCCACCCTCGCCGCGCGGACGATCGCCGCCTTCGCCCGGTGGTGTGCCGCCCGCCTGCCCCGCCGGGCGCGGACCGCGATTGCCGAACAAGGCGGCCAGTTCGGGCGGTCGATCCTCCGCCTTGCCGCCCGCCGCGCGCCAGGCTTCGACCAGTTTCTGGACATGCGATTTCAGTGCAAAGGACAGGTCGAAGCCCCAGCGCAATTGCTCGCTCTGCGACCGCAGAAAATTGATCGGCCGCGCATCGACCTGAAGCAGATTGCCCGCACTATCGCGCACGAAACGCTGGGGGAACGCCGCCTCGATCGCCGGGGTGGGCGTGGGGAAGGCGGCGATCGGATTGTCGGTGCGGCTGTTGAGATATGTGGCGGTCAGCGTTAGGTTGGGCTTTTCGAACGGCTTGATCGTCGCGCCCAGCCGAAACTGGTTGCGCACGCTTTCGCGCAGGCTGGCCGATCCGCCCGACAATTGGGTCACGAACACGCTTTGCCCGGTGGCATAATCGAACACCTGCACGTTCGGCGTGGACACTTGCGGATCCGTGATCTGCGCGCCCGTTGGCGCGGCGCGATCCTGATTGGCGGACATCAGCAACTGCACGGCCTTCACTGGTTGCCAGCGCAGGCCGTAACCCAGCGTGGAAAGCGTGCCGAAGTCCGACAGTTGCTGCGCGGCCAGGTTCATATTGACGCTGACGTCGCCAATGGCGTCCAGCACGCCGCGCGACCGGCTGGTGATCGGCAGATCGACGCTGACCTGACCACTGGCGATTTCGCGGCTATAGTCGGTCGCGCTGGCAATGCCCGAACGGGTGGCGCTGCTTTCGAACCCATTGGCCGACGCGCCCACGCGCACCGAAGTCGCAACGTCGCCGGCGGGCAGTTCGAACAGGGTGCCGCTGATCAGCAAGTCACCCGTCACTGCCTGCGACTTCGCGCGGGCGCGGTCGGTCAGGCGGGTGGACAGCAGGTCGGGCGTGAAGTTGCCATAGGGGTTGACGGATGCGCTGCCCGCATTGAGCGCAGCCTGAATCGCGTCGGTCGATACGCCCCGGTCGGTCCGGGTGCGCGTGATCGACAGGTCGCCATTGCCGGTGAAGGACCATTGCCAGCCGCGCGCGATCTGCCCGTTCAGCGTGACGCCGACATGGCCGGTGGTGCCGCGCACCTGCTGCGCCAATGCGCCCGGTTCGACCAGATAGCGCGACAAAGCGACGCTGTTGGCGAAGGGCGAGAAGGGATTGCCCGCAGGCAGGGTGAGCGCGGTTTGCGACAAGCCCTGAAGCGAATCGCTGTCGGACAGTTCCAGCCGCCCGTTGATCGTCGCCGACACCCCGCCCAGCGCACGGGCGAGCGTGGCGTTGGCGGAAAAATTCTCCGTCGCCGGGCTGAGCGTGCGATAGGGGGTGAGGTCGACGGATTGCGCCGTGGCTGCACCCGGCACGAAGCTGGCAAGGGTCGGGATGCCAGTCGCGGCGCTGGCGGGAATTGTCGTTTGCGTGACTATGCTGCCCGCCAGAGCCGACAGGCGCGCGTCGATTTCCGCGCCGCGCGTCGTCGCTGTAAAGCGCGATGCACCAGCGTTGACGATGTCGCGCTCGCTTTCCAGCAATGCGTCGGCGCGGCTATATTTCAGGTTGATGGTGAAGCGGTTGTCGCCCTGAATACGCAGCAGCCCGGCTTCGACCTGGCCATTGTCGCGACCGCCATCGGTGGTGGTGCCGACGCGCGCTTCGGCAGTTTCCGCGCGAAACCGCTGGCGCAGGACGATGTTCATCACCTTTTGCGTGGGCGCATAGCCATAGGAGAGCGCAACCTGTTCAGGCAATATATCCACCCGCGCGACCGCTTCGGACGGAATATCCTGAATTTCCGAGAAGCTGGAAATCCGCTTGCCGTTGAGCAGCACGACCGGCGTGCCATTGGTCTGCGCCGACAATTCGCTGACCATTTCGGAAATGGACGTGACGCCCAGCGCCCGCACGTCCGCGCCCGACAATTGCTGTTCGGGCTGGATATTGCCGATCACGGATCCCCGCTGCGGCTGACCCGTGACGATGATTTCCTCGCCATCGTCGGGTTGAGCCTGAGTCTGGGCCTGCGGAGCGGCGGCGGGAGCCTGACCCTGCGCCATCAGCGCGGAGGGCGCGACGCCCAGCATCAACGGAACCAGTATGACGGATGCAGATCGACGCACGCTATAACCCCCGGACAAATATTCTTGCCTCTCCTCTAACGGCCAGTTGTCGCAAAACTTGGCCAAGTCCAAGCCGGAATTGTCGCAAACTGTAATGGAGGCAGAGGATCAGGTGGGCGCAAGCTGCTGGCGGAACCAGTCGGCAAGGTCGGCTTCGGACAGGGTGCCGGCTGCCAACTCAAGGAACGCGACGACCAGTTCCGCGTCGGTGGCCATCAGTTGATAGCCATTGAGCAGCAGGAAGGTTTCGCTGACCACCGCCGCGATCCGCTTGTTGCCGTCGACAAAAGGGTGATTGCGCGCCAATCCATAGGCATAGGCCGCCGCGAGCGCCGTAGCATCGGGATCGCCATATAGCGACAGATTGTGCGGGCGGGCCATGGCGCTTTCGAACAGGCCACGATCGCGCAAAGCGTCACCCCCGCCGCCATGTTCGGCAATCTGTTCGGCATGGGCCGCCTCCGCCACGGCAGGCGTGACCCATATCCAGTCCCGATCGGCCATTATTTGGCGAGTTCGCGCAACGCCCGTTTGCGCCGTGCCATGACGTCGCGCGCCACCGCCATCTGCGCATCGAAATCCGGCTCCGCAGCGGACAGTTCGATCCCGCGTGGCGTAAGGACGACCGACAGCGTGTCGCCGGTGGCAGCGTGGAGATGGGCAAGCAATTCCTTGGGCAGGATAACCCCGGCGCTGTTGCCGATTTTCGTGATTTTGAGGGGGGCGTTCATACGGGGGTTATAACGCAATATGTCGCTATTGCCAATTCCGAATCATGCGCGCGCCTCAATCCCGCTCCCTATCCCCAGCACCCATATACAGTTCACTCCCCGTCTCGCGGAACACCGCGCTCATCTGCGCCATGCCTCTTTCCGCTTCTTCCGCCGCAATAAACGCCGTTGCGGGCTGATTCTGTTTCGCCGCGAAATCCCGCACTTCCTGCGTGATTTTCATCGAGCAAAACTTAGGCCCGCACATCGAGCAGAAATGAGCGGACTTCGCGCCCTCCGCAGGCAAAGTCTGGTCGTGATATTGCTCCGCCGTGTCGGGGTCTAACGACAGGTTGAACTGGTCCCGCCAGCGGAAATCGAACCGCGCCCGGCTGAGCGCATCGTCGCGGACCTGCGCGGCGGGATGCCCCTTGGCCAGATCGGCGGCATGAGCGGCCAGTTTGTACGTCACCACGCCGACCTTCACATCGTCGCGGTCGGGCAGGCCCAGATGCTCCTTGGGCGTGACGTAGCAAAGCATCGCCGTGCCATACCAGCCGATCATGGCCGCGCCGATCCCGCTGGTGATATGGTCGTATCCCGGCGCGATATCCGTCGTGAGCGGACCCAGCGTATAGAAAGGCGCTTCGCCACAAGCCTCCAGCTGCTTTTCCATATTCTGCTTGATCTTGTGCATCGGAACATGGCCCGGCCCTTCGATCATCACCTGCACATCCTGCGCCCAGGCGCGCTTAGTCAGTTCGCCCAGCGTGTAGAGTTCGCTGAACTGCGCTTCGTCATTGGCGTCGGCGATGGAACCGGGGCGCAACCCGTCGCCAAGGCTATAGGCAATGTCATATGCTTTGCAGATCTCGGTGATCTCGTCGAAATGTTCGTAGAGGAACGATTCCTTGTGATGCGACAGGCACCATTTCGCCATGATGGAGCCACCGCGCGACACGATACCCGTGACGCGCTTCGCCGTCATCGGGATATAGGCCAGCCGCACGCCCGCATGGATGGTGAAATAATCCACGCCGTGTTCGGCCTGCTCGATCAGTGTGTCGCGGAATATCTCCCACGTCAGATCCTCGGCCACGCCGCCGACCTTTTCCAGCGCCTGATAGATCGGCACGGTGCCGATCGGCACGGGCGAATTGCGGATGATCCATTCGCGCGTGTCATGGATGTTGCGCCCGGTGGACAGGTCCATCACCGTGTCCGCGCCCCAGCGGATCGACCAGACCAGCTTGTCGACTTCGGCGGCCACGTCCGATGCGACGGCGCTATTGCCGATATTGGCGTTGATCTTGACCAGGAAATTGCGGCCGATCGCCATCGGTTCGGATTCGGGATGGTTGATGTTCGACGGGATGATCGCCCGGCCCCGCGCCACTTCGTCGCGGACAAATTCGGGCGTCACATAATCGGGGATTTCCGCGCCCCAATCCTGCCCGTCGCGCACATATTCGGCCAGTCGCGCCCGGCCCAGATTCTCCCGCTCGGCGACATATTCCATTTCGGGCGTGATGATGCCGCGACGGGCATAATGCATCTGGCTGACATTCGCGCCCGGCTTCGCGCGCAGCGGGCGGCGCGCGCCCAGCGGGAATTGCGCTACCCCGGAGCCTTTGTTGCCGCCCTGCGCTGCCGCTTGGGCGGTACGATCCAGGCGGCTTCCCGCCAGGAACCCATTATCCTCCGGCTTCACCGCCCGCGCGTCATATTCTTCCACATCGCCGCGCCCGATGATCCAGTCGCGGCGCAGCGTGGGCAGGCCTGCGCGAATGTCGATCTGCGCGGCCGGATCGGTATAGGGACCGGACGTGTCATATACGCGCACCGGCGCTTCGCCGCTGCCCGGCTCCAGCGTGATTTCGCGCATCGCGACCTTCAATGGGCCGACATGAATCTTGCGCGATCCGCGAATGGGACCAGTGGTGACGCCGATTTCGGTGCGGGCGGGAATATCTGCCATTACAAGTCTCTCCTCCATGGCGAAAGAGAGAGAATGCGAGCGGCGTGAGCGCAGGCGGACCCTCCCTACGCCGGTTTTAGCCGGATCAGGTTCAACGGGTCGCAGCCACTAAGCTGCCTCTCAACCGTCTGCGGACGGTCCCCCGGGGATGCTGGACAGGGTAAGGGGTTCGCGGCATTAGTCCAGTCCATATGTTCGACCATCCCTCCCCCGATCTTTCACGGCCCGATCTTTCCACAAAGCAAGGCCGCAAGGCGTGGCGGCATGAATATCGCATGGTCGCGGTGCGCCCGCGCCGCTGGGGTTTGTGGCTGCTGACGGCGGGCTTCCTGTTGCTGCTGTCGCCATCGGCCTTTGGCCTGCATAGCATCATGGGCTGGTCGCCCAGCCTGATCGGCATGGCGTTGATGGTCGCGGCAACCCCGTTGCTGATCGCGGGGGCGGTGCTGCGGCGGCGCTACCGGCGGGGTCGGCTGGCAAAGCCCTAGAAACTGCACGGACGCGCGATTGACTGTTGCATTGCAACAAGCGGTAGCGTTTGATCGCAGTCATGCTCAAAGCCGCGCTCCATCACCTCACCGCCTATCGCTACAACCGCCCGATCCGCCTGGGGCCACAGGTCATCCGCCTGCGCCCGGCACCGCATAGCCGGACCAAAGTCCCCAATTATGCGCTGAAGATCGAACCGGCGAACCATTTCCTGAACTGGCAGCAGGATCCGCATGGCAACTGGCTGGCGCGCGTGGTGTTTCCCGATCCGGTCGATCATTTCCGTATTCAGGTCGATCTGCTGGCCGATCTGGACATCATCAACCCGTTCGATTTCTTCGTGGAACCCTATGCGGAGACTTATCCCTTCGCCTATGACGATCAGCTGAAGACCGATCTGGCCGCCTATTTCGACATCGAACCGCAAGGGACGATGTTCGACGCGATGGTCGCGCAATATGATGGCTTTACCAGCCGCACCGTGGATTTCCTGGTCGAAGTGAACCGCCGCCTGCAACAACAGGTCGGCTATGTCATCCGCATGGAAGCGGGCGTGCAGACGCCGGAGGAGACGCTGGAAATCGGCACCGGGTCGTGCCGCGATTCGGCCTGGCTGCTGGTGCAGTTGCTGCGGCGGCTGGGCTTTGCCGCGCGCTTCGTGTCGGGATATTCGATTCAGCTGGTCGCCGACGTCGAACCGATCGAGGGGCCAAAGGGCGTGACGCAGGACGTGGTGGACCTCCACGCCTGGGCCGAAGCCTATGTGCCGGGTGCGGGCTGGGTAGCGCTGGACGCGACCAGCGGCATGTTTGCGGGCGAAGGCCATATTCCGCTCTGCGCGACGCCCCACTACAAGTCCGCCGCGCCGATCAGCGGCATGGCCGAACCTGCCGAAGTCGATTTCGAATTTGCCATGAATGTCAGCCGCATCGCCGAAGCGGTGCGGATCACCAAGCCGTTCACCGACACGCGATGGGACGCGGTGATGGCGCTCGGCGCAAAGGTCGACGCCGATCTGGCGGCACAGGATATGCGCCTGACCATCGGCGGTGAACCGACCTTCGTGGCGGAATGCGGCGGCGACGCGGAAGAATGGAATGGCGATGCGGTCGGCCCAACCAAGGCGGCCTATGCCGACCGGCTGATCCGCAAGCTGCGCGCCACCTTCGCGCCGGGCGGCCTGCTGCATCACGGGCAGGGCAAATGGTATCCGGGCGAAAGCCTGCCGCGCTGGGCCTATGCCGTCTATTGGCGCACCGATGGCGCGCCGATCTGGCGCGACGACAGCCTGATCGCGCCCGACGATGCGCCCGACGGCGCGCGGACGGTGACTCCCGACGACGCCCGCGCTTTCCTTGGCCATATGGCCGGGAATATGGGCTTTTCCGACGAATATACCCATGCGGTCTATGAAGATCCGGCGGTATGGTCGCTCAAGGAAGCCGACCTGCCGGTCAACGCCACGACGGACGATCCCAAGATCAGCGATCCCGAAGCGCGCGCGCGCATGGTCAAGACGTTCGAGCGTGGCCTCGACCAGCCGGTTGGCTATGTCCTGCCGGTGCAGCGCTGGCAGAGCCAGGTCGCCAAGCCCCGCTGGCAAAGCGAAATCTGGCAGTTGCGGCGTGGCAAGCTGTTCGCGGTGCCGGGCGATTCGGCGCTGGGCTATCGCCTGCCGCTGGGGTCGCTGCCCTATGTGCCGCCGTCCGATTACCCCTATATCCACCCCCGCGACACCAGCGAGCCGCGCGAGCCGCTGGCCGATTTCCGCGCGCAGGTGGTGAGCCAAGCCAGCGTCGAGGAAGTGCGCGCGCAACAGTCGCAGCGAGTCGCCGGGCCGGAAGGCGGCGCAGCGGCGCAGGAACGAGTCGAACAGGTCATTATCGAAGGAGCGGTGCGCACCGCCGTGACGGTCGAACCGCGCGGCCATTATCTGTCGGTATTCCTGCCCCCGGTGCAGGCGCTGGAAGATTATCTGGAACTGATCGCGGAGGTTGAGGCCGCCGCCGAAGCGCTGCACATCCCCGTGCGGATCGAGGGCTATTCGCCCCCGCCCGACCCGCGCATCGCCGTGCTGAAAGCCACGCCCGACCCCGGCGTGATCGAAGTCAACGTCCACCCCGCCGCCAGCTGGGACGAGACGGTGTCGATCACCGAACAGCTTTACGCTCATGCTCGCGAGTGCCAGCTAACCGCCGACAAATTCATGGTCGATGGCCGGTCGGTCGGCACCGGCGGGGGCAATCATATCGTGCTGGGCGGGCCGACATTGACCGATTCGCCCTTCATCCGGCGGCCCGACCTGCTCAAAAGCTTCGTTCTTTTCTGGCAGCGGCACCCCTCGCTCTCCTACCTGTTTTCGGGCCTGTGCATCGGCCCGACGAGCCAGGCACCGCGCATCGACGAAGCGCGGCACGATGGCCTGTATGAGCTGGAAATCGCGCTGGCGCAGGTGCCAAACCCGTTCGCGGGCGAAGGCGCTTCGCCTCCTCCGTGGCTGGTCGATCGGCTGTTCCGAAACCTGCTGGTCGATGTGACGGGCAACACCCACCGCACCGAAATCTGCATCGACAAGATGTTCTCCCCCGATGGCCCGACCGGGCGGCTGGGGCTGCTGGAGTTTCGCGGGTTCGAAATGCCACCCGAAGCACGCATGAGCCTGGCGCAGCAATTGCTGATCCGCGCGCTCGCCGCATGGTTCTGGCGGCAACCGCAACAGGGCAATCTGGTGCGATGGGGGACGGCGCTGCATGACCGTTTCATGCTGCCCCATTTCGTCTGGGCCGATTTCCTCGAAATCCTGTCCGACCTGCGCGGCGCAGGCTATGATTTCGACCCCAACTGGTTCGAAGCGCAGCGCCAGTTCCGCTTCCCCATTCATGGCAGCGTGGATGCCGGTGGCGTCGGGCTGGAAATCAGCCATGCGCTCGAACCATGGAATGTGCTGGGTGAAACCGGGGCGATCGGCGGGACGGTGCGCTATGTCGACAGTTCGACCGAACGGTTGCAGGTCCGCGCCACCGGCCTGGTAGCCGGGCGGCATATCGTCAGTTGCAACGGGCGACAGGTGCCGATGACGGCAACCTCCGTCCCCGGCGAAGGCGTGGGTGGCGTGCGGTACAAGGCATGGGCGCCCGCCAATTGTATGCACCCCAATCTGCCCGCCAATGCGCCGCTGACCTTCGACGTGCTGGATAGCTGGAGCGGGCGGTCGCTGGGCGGGTGCGTCTATCATGTCGCGCATCCGGGCGGGCGTAATTACGACACGCTGCCGATCAACGGTTATGAAGCCGAAGCCCGGCGCAAGGCGCGCTTTCAGGATTATGGCCACACCCCCGGCCCGGTCGACATGCCGCCCGCCGAACGGCCAAGCGAATTTCCGATGACGCTGGACCTGCGGTTGCCGCGTCCGGGCGCGTGATGGTGGCCGACGCCCCGGCGCCATCGCTTGGCGGCGACAACTGGGCCGACGCCTATATTGCCGCTGCGCCGCGTGGCGACCTGTTCGCCGACGCCGCGCCGGACATGGCCGGGCATTGGCGCGCGATGCTGGACCGATTGTCTGTGCAGGCGCAGGGCGACCCGGCCACGCTGGCCGATCATGTCGCGCGGCAGGCCATCGACCTGGGAATGGCGTTTCGCCTGACCGGGGACGATCAGGAACGGGCATGGCCGCTCGGCCCGGTGCCGTTGCTGATCGGTGCGGACGAATGGACGCATATCGAACGCGGCCTGACCCAGCGCGCCGAACTGCTGGAACAGGTGATCGCCAACATCTATGGCACCGGATCACTGGTCAGCGACGGCAATCTGCCGCCCGGCGTCATCACCGGCAGCCCGCATTATTGGCGCGTGATGACCGGCACGCCGCCACCGCGCGGCCATCACCTGCATTTCTACGCCGCTGATATCGGGCGCGGACCCAATGGCGAATGGCGCGTGCTGGCCGACCGTGTGCGCACCCCGGTCGGCATGGGCTATGCGCTGGAAAATCGGCTGGCCCTGTCGCGCGCTACCGGCGATTTGCTGGGCGCGCTGAACAGTCGCCGCCTCGCGCCTTTCTTTGCGCAGTTGCGGCGTGGCCTCGCGGCCGATTGCGAACGGTCGGACCCGCGCATCGGCCTGCTGACGCCGGGCCGCTTCAACCAAAGCTATGCCGAACAGGCGCATCTGGCCCGCTATCTGGGCCTGTTGCTGGTCGAAGGCGACGACCTGATCGTCACCGACGGGCAATTGTTCGTCCGCACGATACAGGGGCTGAAACGCATCGACGGGCTGTGGCGGTGGATGGACAGCCGCTTCATCGACCCGCTCGCCTTCGACCGCGAATCGCGCATCGGCGTGCCTGACCTGTTCGACGCCTGCGCCAATGGCGGGCTGGTGGTGGGCAACTGGCCCGGCGCAGGGGTCATCGAATCGCGCGCCTTTGCCGCTTTCCTGCCGCAACTGAGTAAGGCGGTGCTGGGCGCGGACCTGATCCTGCCCAATATCGCGACATGGTGGTGCGGGCAGGGCAAGGAACGCGACCATGTTCTGGGACGGCTGGACAGCCTGCTGATCGGATCGGCGTTCGACCGCGATGTCGCGGGCCTGCCCGACGCGCGCTTCACGGCGGGTTCCGCGCTCGACACGACCCGGCGCGCGGCATTGATCGACGCGATGACGCGGCGGCCAATGGACTATGTGGGGCAGGAAGTGGTGAAATTGTCCACCACGCCTGCCATCGTCGATGGACGGCTGACGCCGCTGCCCTTCACGCTGCGCCTGTTCGTGGCGCGCGATGAAGCGGGCGCGTGGCGCGTGATGCCCGGCGCGTTCGCGCGCTTGGCCGGGCATGGCGACATTCGCGCTGCGCTGATGGGGCAGGGGGACATGTCCGCCGACATGTGCGTGGTCGATGGCCAGGCAGTGCCGCCCGACACGCTCATCGGCGGCACGCCCGCCATCCGGCGGATCGGCGGGATGTTGCCTGCCAAGGCGGCGGACAATCTCTACTGGCTGGGCCGCTATATCGAACGGGCGGAAATGACGCTGCGCATCGTGCGCGCCATCGTCGGCGGCTCGATCGAGGCGGACCTTGGCCCTTCGCTTGGCTCCCCCACCATGGCGCGGCTGGTCGATCAGCTTGTCCTGTGGGGCGCAGCGCCCGGCGGGGGCGGGGCGATTGGCCCGCTATGCGCCGACGCGCTGGGCAATGCGCGCATGACCGGCAGCGTCCGGTCGCTGATGGGGCGGATCGGCAATATCGGCGAAGGGCTGCGCGACCGGCTGGCCAGCGATTTCTGGCGACTGGTGCGCCTGCCGCTGCCCCGTTTTGACGGTGCCGTCACTGACACGCTGCTCGACGCTTCATCGCGCATGATCGAACGGATTTCGGCGCTGTCGGGCCTCGCGGCGGAAAATATGGGCCGGACCGAAGGCTGGCGCTTCCACGACATGGGTCGCCGCATGGAGCGCGCCATCAATGGCTGCCGCCTCGTCACTCTGTTCGGCAGCGACTGGGCCAGCGCCGACGACCTGACCGTGCTGCTCGATTTGCAGGACAGCCAGATCAGCTATCGCACCCGCTACCTGACCGGCCCGGCGCTGGCTCCGGTGCGCGATCTCGTCGCGCTGGAACCGCATAATCCGCGCGCGATCACATATCAGGCGCATCGGCTGGCGGATCATGTCGCCGCTCTGCCAGTGCTGCGCGGTGACGGGATGCCCGAAGAACCCCGGCGGCTGGCCGATGCACTGGTCGCGCGGCTTGCCCCGCTGACTGGCGACATGCTGACGATCGGCGATATAGCGGACGTGGAATCGCGCCTGCTCACCCTGTCCGACGCCATCGGCCAGCGCTATTTCCTGCAACTGCGCAAGGCGGAAAAGCCCGACGGCGCGGACCTGCTGTCATGATCTACCATGTCCGCCACCGCACCATCATACGCTATGCCAGTCCGGTGCGGCTCGCCCGGTTCAACGTGCGGTTGCAACCGGCACCCTGGCCCGGCCAGTGGACGGCGGACTATGCTCTGGACGTCGACCCCGCGCCCGCGATCATGCAGGCGCGGCCCGGCGGCTGGCCGGTGCAGGTCGCCCGGCTGGTGATCGAAAGCCCGATCCGCCAGTTGACGATCGAAAGCCGCTTCCGCGCCGGTGTGCAGGACAGCGCGCCCCCCGCGCCGCAGGCCGATGATCCCACCATTGCCATGGTGGCGCAGGCTGCGCTGCTGGACCGGGGCATGGGACCGGCGGCACCGGCGCACTATCTCTACGCCTCCTCGCGCGCGCCCTTGCTGGCCGATATTGGGGCATGGGCGCACATCATGCTCGCCCCCGATCGCCCCGTCATCGCCGCCGCGCTGGACCTGGCCTGCCGCATCAAGGCCGATTTTCGCTACAGCCCCGGCGCAACCGACGCGGCCACCCCGGTCGCCGACGCCTTTGCCGCGCGCCATGGCGTGTGTCAGCATTTCGCCCATGTCATGGTCGTCGCGCTGCGCTGTGCGGGACTGCCCGCCGCCTATGTCAGCGGCTATCTGCGCACCGATCCGCCGCCGGGCATGGCGCGGCTGGTGGGGGCGGATGCGATGCACGCCTGGGTCATGCTGTGGTGCGGGCCGACGCGCGGCTGGATCGGTTTCGATCCCACCAATGGCGTCATCACCGGCAACGGCCATCTGTTCGTCGCCATGGGCCGCGACTATGCCGACGTCGCGCCGATGGACGGTCTGTTCGTGGGCGGCGCGGGCCAGAGCCTGCAAACGATGGTCGACGTCGCGCCGGAGGAGGAACTGGCGGTCCTGTGATACATCCTCCCCTTGCAGGGGAGGTGGCTGGCCGAAGGCCAGACGGAGGGGTGTCACGCTCTCGTCAGGACGCGCCCTCTCCACCACTATGATTACAACTAAGGATGTGTGACCCGTTCAAACAGCAACCTCATCCCCGTGCGCGGGCGGATGGTCAGGCGGCTGATCGGTTCGGGCTTGAACCCCGCCGGCACGCTCAACCGATAACGCCGCACGACCGACGCGATCACCGTCATCACCTCCTGCTGCGCAAAGCCCGCACCCACGCACACGCGCGGGCCGCGCCCGAACGGGAACCAGGCTTGCTTGGTCATCTCCGCATTGGCCGGATCGTCGAAGCGGTCGGGGTCGAAGGCGTGGGGGCAGGCCCAATTATCCTTGTTCCGCTGCGTCAGCCATGGCGCGACGACCAGCATCGCCCCTTCCTCCAACTGCTTGTCGCGCATCGGCATCGGGCAAGTGACTTCGCGTGGAAAGAAAGCAACCGGGGGATAGAGGCGCAGCGTTTCGCGGAAGATATTGCGCAACTGCCCCATATCTTTCAGCATCGCGGCGCTCAGCACGTCATCGCCCGCTATCTCTGAAACTTCGTCCCGCACCCGGTCCTGAATATGTTTGCATTCCGCCAGCATATAGAGCGCCCAGGTCATCGTGCTGGCCGATGTTTCATGCCCCGCCAGAAATATGGTCGACACCTGCTCCATCACCTGTGCGCAGGTGAAGGGTTCGCCGGTCTGGGGATGCTTCGCCTCGATCAGCGACTGCAATATGTCGCGGTGCGGCGCTTCGCCACGAACATGAAAGCCTTCATAACGCGCCTCCACGATCGGGCGGAACACGTCATGAATCGCGCGGGCGGGACCGTGCGACCGCTTTTCGAACCAGCCCGCCGGGATGCCGTAGAGGCGCAGCATCGATGCGCTGTGGGCCAGCCGCTGAAACTTGCCGAACGCGGTGTGAATGATGTTGGATCGCGCTTCGTCCAGCGTCTGCGAAAACAAAGTGCGGAATATGATGTCGGCTGCCACATGCGTCATCATCGGGTCGATGTCGATCGGGCGCGCGGGGTCGGCCGCGTCCAGCCGCGCCAGAAAATCGTCCGCCGCGCCCACCATCAACGGCATGGAACGGTTGAGCGCGGTATGGGCGAAGGCGGGATTGACCATCGCCCGCTGGCTTTCCCAATCCGCGCCATTGGCGGAAAACACCGAATTGCCGATCAGCGGGTCGAGGTTGCGGACCAACTCCCGATGCTTGGGAAATGCGGTGCCGCCGCGCAATATCTGGTCCACAAGGGTCAGTTCATTGGCGATATACATGGTCTGGCCGGGCATCCGAATCTCGCCCATCTTCATCGTATAGCTTTTGTCGAACAGCACATGGATCCAGCTATGCCAGCCGCGCAGGAAGCGTTTGACAAGGCCGCGCTTGGTGCGCGGCGGCTGCGGATAGGGGGGCGTGAAAAGATCGGTCACGGGATCGTCCTGAAGGCAGCGACGGCATCGTCCACGGTGCGCGGGCCAGCGGTCAGGCTGATGAAATCGAGCGGTGATAGCCGGTCGCCCACGCGCAGATAGTCGAAATGCGCCTCATATTTGTTGGACCAGCCGCCATGATAATTTTCCGGCTGGTAGAACAGGTGAAAGCGCGGCGATAGCATGTCCACCCGCGCGGCGTGGCTGTCTGCGACAAGGCGCAGCGGATTGACGTTATAATAGGCCGCGCCATCGGGCGGGGACGATATGTCGACATAGCGGAACGCCTTGTCCGCCAGCGCCGCCAGATCGGCATGATACCATCCCGCGTCGCGGCGCAGGCCGATCACCGGCACCACCTGCCCCATGCCCACCATGACCGCATGGTTGGGCATCGGCGCATTTCGCAACGCAAACACACGGCGCAATATGCTCATGCCCAATATGGTGCCTGCGCTGTGCGTGACGATCTGCACCTCGTCCCAGTCGCCGTCCAGTTCCGCTGCGATGCGCGCGGCAAACTGATCGAGCCGCGCGTCCAGTTCCGCCCCCGGTCCCTGCGCGGCGAGCGCCCCATGATAGGTCATGAACCGCAACAACCATGGCACCACCAGCTTGGCCAGCAATCGCCCGGACAGCAGCGCACTGATGCCGATACCGACCAGCGCCCCGACCCAGAAGGGCAGGATCAACGACAACAACAAAGCCGGAATCAACGCCAGCAGCAGCGGTATCAGTACTGCGAACGCAGGCGGATAGAGAATGGTGATGACCGGCCCGGACCGCAGCCTGCGCATCCGCCCGAACTGCATGAAACGCGCATGGCCGCAATAGGCCCGCGCCGCACGCAGGGCGAGGGGGAGGGGATTGCGAATCCACACCTTGGCGATCAAATCTTCCCAGCGCAGATATTCATAATCGACCGCAACGCCCGCCGTCTCGTTGACCACGTCCCATTGCGTCGACACGACCGCCCCGGCAGGCCCGGCGCGGCGTCCGCCCACGGTCACATCTTCCCCCGTCAGCGCATGATAGCGCGCCGCCTGTTCGCGATAGAGCTGGTGATAGAAACGCACGCCGCGCGGATCGAAACCGCCGAGGTAAAAGACTTTACGCTTGAACTTTTGCACTGACACAGCCCTAATCGGGGCATGAACACACCCGAACGCGATTACTGCTATTTCATAGACCATCGCAAATACAACCGAAACATCGGTTGTCGCAAACATGACAATGCCTATGGCATCAATGGCGGCGGCAGCGAACGGGACCGTTGGCGCGCGGACATGGCCTTTTACCGCCATATGCGCGGCAATGGCGACCCGATGGCGCTGCCCTCGCTGATCGCCTGCCTGACCTTTGGCTGGTTCTGCTGGAACTATCATCCGGGCAAGGGACCATGGCGCGGGCAACTCTTGCGGCGTTTTGCAAAAGCGCCCAAATGAGCGCCATGACCCTTCCTGAACAAGCGACCAGTCCCAAACATGTGTCCGTCGGTCCCGTCACCTTCGGCAACGACCTGCCCTTCGTCCTGATTTCCGGCCCCTGCCAGATCGAAAGCCGCGACCATGCGCTGTTTTCGGCGGAAACGTTGCACGGCATCGCGGCCAAGGCAGGCGTGCCGTTCATCTTCAAATCCTCCTTCGACAAGGCGAACCGGACATCCGTATCGGGCCAGCGCGGCGTCGGCCTCGACGCTGGCCTTGCGATCCTGGCGGAGGTCAGGGCGATGCTGGGCTGCCCCGTCCTGACCGATGTGCATGATGCCGGTCAGGTAGAGGCCGTGGCGCAGGCAGTCGACATTCTCCAGATCCCCGCATTCCTCTGCCGCCAGACCGACCTGCTGCTCGCCGCCGGGCGCACCGGCGCGGTCATCAACGTCAAGAAGGGCCAGTTCCTCGCGCCATGGGACATGGCAGCGGTGGCGCAGAAAGTCGCCTCCACCGGCAATGATCGCATCCTGCTGACCGAACGCGGTGCGAGCTTTGGCTACAACACATTGGTCAGCGACATGCGCGCGCTGCCGACCATGGCCCAAACCGGCTATCCCGTGGTGTTCGACGCGACGCACTCAGTGCAGCAACCCGGCGGCCTCGGCACCGCATCGGGCGGCCAGCGCGAATTCGCGCCCTTGCTCGCCCGCAGCGCCGTGGCGGCCGGCGTCGCCGCCATCTTCGCCGAAGCCCATCAAGACCCCGACAATGCGCCGTCGGACGGCCCGGTCATGCTACCCTTCGACTGGGTCGGCCCGATGCTGGACAAGCTGAAAGCGATTGATGAAGTGGTGAAGGGGTAAGTCCTTCACCCGTCATCCCAGCGAACGCTGGGATCTCCCTTTCTTCAAACGCGATGCCAAGAGAAGCGAGATGCCAGCCTTCGCTGGCATGACGGTTGGAACTTACGGCCGGACCTGCCCGGTCCCCCGCACGATCCACTTGTACGTCGTCAACCCTTCGAGCGCCACCGGCCCGCGCGCGTGCAGCCGTCCGGTCGAAATGCCGATTTCCGCGCCCAGCCCAAACTCACCCCCATCGGCAAATTGGGTGGATGCGTTCCACATCACGATCGCGCTATCCACCGCGTTCAGGAAGCGTTCGGCAGTCGCGCCATCGTCGGTGATGATCGCGTCGGTATGGTGGCTGGCATGGGCGGCGATATGCGCGATCGCTTCGTCCACACCGTCGACCAGCCGGATCGACACGATCGCGTCGAGATATTCGGTGTCCCAGTCCGCTTCGTTCGCCGCCGTGACGCGCGCATCCATCGCCATCACGGCCTCATCGCCGCGCACCGCGCATTTCGCATCCAGCAGCGCCTTCACCAACGCAGGCGCGTCGCCAAAGGCGCGGTCGATCAGCACCGTTTCGGTCGATCCGCATACGCCCGTCCGGCGCATCTTGGCATTGACCACCAATTGCCGCGCCATCGCCGGGTCCGCCGCGCCATCGACATAGCTGTGGTTGATCCCGTCCAGATGCGCCAGTACCGGCACCCGCGCTTCGTCCTGCACCCGCGCGACCAGGCTCTTGCCGCCGCGTGGCACGATCAGGTCGATAAATTCCGACGCACGCAGCAATGCGCCCACTGCCGCCCGGTCGGTCGTCGGCACCAGTTGCACCACATCGACCGGCAGGCCAGCGGCGACAATTCCCTCGACCATCGCGGTCAGGATGGCGCGATTGCTCTCCCGCGCCTCGCTGCCGCCGCGCAGGATGACCGCATTGCCCGCGCGCAGACACAAAGCCGCCGCATCCGCCGTCACATTGGGGCGGCTTTCATAGATGATGCCGATCACGCCCAGCGGCACGCGCACTCGGCTGAGTTCCAGCCCGTTGGGTCGCACGCTCTGGTCGATCACTGCGCCCAGCGGATTGGCGAGGGAAGCGACCTGATCCACGCCATCGGCGGTCGCGGCAACGCGCCCCGCGTCCAGCTTCAGCCGGTCCAGCATGGCAGGCGACAGGCCGTTGGCGGCGGCATTTTCCATGTCGCGGGCGTTAGCGGCAATGATCGCCGGTGCCTGATCCCGCAACGCCTGCGCCGCGCGGCGCAGCGCATCGGCTTTCTGCGCATCGCTCGCCTGCGCGATCACCTGCGCGGCGCGGCGTGCGCGCGCGCCCATCATGGCGATCAGCATTTCAGGAGTCTGGGTCAGGTCGTTCATCGCGTGTCTCGCCACTTATATTCGGCGGCGGTTTAGCATGAAAGCACGCACCTGCCAAAAGCCAAGCGCGGTGCTGACGGCCAGGTCATGGGTCGCGTATGTCCCGGCCGCCAGCGGGCAGTGAAACTGCCACGGCCTCATGCTTATGGTGCGCGCCTGACCCGCGCATACCCCGAATGGGGTAGGCCATTAAAATATCAATCAGCTTGTGATTCTGCACCCCTTGGTCGCCGCGATTCCGCGCAGATAGCCGCGCCGGGCGACGCCTGCCGTCACTGCCGCCTGCAAACGCCGTTCCTGCGGCGCAGCGCCGCTGATTTCGCGCACCAGCCCGCGAAACGGGATCAGCGAATTGACGATCGTCTTGCCCACCGCTTCGGCGATCTTGCCGGTGCGATTTTCATTCGCCTTTGCGCCGACGGTAAAATCTTCCCCCAGCACCGCGTTCAGTTCGCCCAGCGATGTCGTCAGCCCCTTGCATGTGCGCGAAGGCGGCGTGGCATAGGGGTTTTCCACGGCTTTCAGCAGCACGGCCGGAATCTCATCCTTGTCGATGCCGATGTCGCGCGCGGGCTGGGTCGCGATCGTCCCGGCCTTGCGCATCGTATCGTCGCGGGGTTTTTCCGCGTCCTGCGCAAAGGCCGCGCCGGACAGCAGCAGCGGCACGAACAGGGCAGTCGTCAATAATTTCATCGTCATGGTCCTCCCGCCGCGCCTAACCAGCGACGCCCCCCTTGGGTTCCCATCCGTAACGATTCCGGCAAGGGAGGCGACAAGGGGCGTGCCTGCGGTTAATGCGCAAACGCCAGCAACGGGAGACAGCCCAAGATGACAGACATGCCGATCCGCATCGCGTCCGACGCCCTGAGCGCCATGATCCACCCGCGCGGCGCGGAATTGACGGGATTGCGCGACGGGCAGGGACGCAGCCTGATGACCGATGCCGATCCGCGCTGGTGGACCAGCCATGCGCCCTTGCTGTTCCCCTTCGTCGGCCGGTCGCGCGGCGACATGTATCGGCTCGACGGTCGCGACTATCCGATGCCCCAGCACGGCTTTGCCCGGCGCAGCGACTTCACGCTGGTCGAACAGGGTGACGACCATGTCCTGTTCCGGCTGGAGGCGGACGCCGACAGCCGCGCCGTCTATCCGTTCGATTTCCGCCTCGACATGGCCTTCGCGCTGGCGGGTGCGACGCTCCACATGACCGCGACCGTGACCAACCGGGGCGAAGCGGCCATGCCCTTTTCCTTCGGCTATCACCCCGCCTTCGCCTGGCCCTTGCCCTATGGCGGCGAAGTGGCGGACCACCGCATCGTATTCGCGCAACCTGAACCCGCCCCCATTCGCAAGGTCGGCGCGGAACCCGGCCTCATCGCCCATGACGCAGTGCCTTCCCCGGTCGAAGGCGACACGCTCGCCCCGACCCATGCGATGTTCGATGGCGACGCGCTGATCTGGGATACGCTGAACAGCCGCTCGCTGCTCTGGGGCGTGCCGGGCCAGCCGCGTCTGAAGATCGACTTTCCCGACACGCCCTGGCTGGGCCTGTGGCAGAAACCGGGCGCCCATTATCTGTGCGTCGAACCCTGGGCGGGCATGGCCGATCTGGTCGGGTTCGACGGCGACGTGTGGGGTAAGCAGGGGATCATGGCGCTGCTGCCGGGCGACGCGCGCAGCTTCCGCATGGACGTGACGCTGACGGAGGACTGACCCCTATTTTTTCCCGTCATTCCCGCGTAGGCGGGAATCCATCTCCCAACCCCACCTCCTGCCGCACCGTCGGGAGATGGATCCCCGCCTGCGCGGGGACAAACGAACCAGATAGATTGACCTGATGACCATCCCATCCCGCCGCACTTTCGCGATCATTTCCCACCCTGACGCCGGTAAAACCACGCTGACCGAAAAGCTGCTGCTGGAAGGCGGGGCGATCCATCTGGCGGGGGAGGTCAAGGCGCGCGGGCAGAATCGCCGCGCCCGGTCGGACTGGATGAAGATCGAGCAGCAGCGCGGCATTTCCGTCACTTCCTCGGTCATGACGTTCGAGCGGACGCGCGATGGCGAAACCATCACCTTCAACCTGCTCGACACGCCAGGGCATGAGGATTTTTCCGAGGACACTTATCGCACCCTGACCGCCGTCGATTCCGCCGTCATGGTGATCGACGCGGCCAAGGGCATCGAGCCGCAGACGCGCAAGCTGTTCGAGGTGTGCCGCCTGCGCAACCTGCCCATCATCACCTTCGTCAACAAGGTGGATCGCGAAGGCCGCGAAACCTTTGGCCTGCTCGACGAAGTGGCCGACCAGTTGCAGCTCGACGTCTGCCCGATGGGCTGGCCGGTCGGCATGGGCGGCGAGTTCGAAGGGATTTACGATTTCGCCACCAACCGCCTGATGCAGCCGACCGGCCCGTCCAAGGAATTTGACGGCACCCGCCAGCAATTTACCGGCATCGACGATCCCCGCCTGGCTGATTATCTCTCACCCCGCGCGCTGGACCGGCTGCGTGAGGAAGCGGAACTGGCGCAGGGCGGCTATGCGGGGTTCGACCTCGACCGTTATCGGCAGGGCGACCTGACTCCAGTCTATTTCGGCTCCGCGCTCAAGCTGTTCGGTGTCACCGAACTGATCGACGCGCTCGCCGCCCACGCCCCGCCGCCGCGCGCGCAACCGGCCGAACCCGCCCCGGTCGAACCGGAAGGCAGCGAAGTCACTGGCTTCATCTTCAAGGTGCAGGCCAATATGGACCCCATGCACCGCGACCGCATCGCCTTCATGCGGCTGGTGTCGGGCAAATTCCGGCGCGGCATGAAACTGACGCCGAGCGGGTCGGGCAAGCCGCTTGCGGTCCATTCGCCGATCCTCTTCTTCGCGCAGGACCGCGAACTGGCCGACGAAGCCTTTCCCGGCGACATCATCGGCATCCCCAATCATGGCGCGCTGCGCGTGGGCGATACGCTCAGTGAAAAGCCCGGCCTGCGCTTCACTGGCCTGCCCAATTTCGCCCCCGAAATCCTGCGCCGGGTGCAATTGAAAGACCCGACCAAGACCAAGCAATTGCGCAAGGCACTGGACGACCTGTCCGAAGAAGGCGTGATTCAGGTTTTCTACCCCGAAATCGGCAGCAACTGGATCGTCGGCGTGGTCGGCCAACTCCAGCTTGAAGTGCTGATTTCCCGGCTGGACGCGGAATATAAGGTCGCGGCGGGCCTCGAACCCTCGCCCTTCGACACGGCCCGCTGGATCAGCGGCGACGAAACGGCGGTCAAGGATTTCGTCGGCTTCAACAGCGCGAACCTGGCCAAGGACCGCGACGGCGATCTGGTGTTCATGGCCCGCAGCGCATGGGACGTAGGCTATCAGCAGGAACGCCACCCCAAGGTGAAATTCAGCGCGACCAAGGAACGCTAATAGGCAGCGTGTTCCGGCCTTCGCGGGAACACGCTGCCTATTGATGCAAAAAAATCACGAATAGACTGCATTGCTTCTGTCTAATCATGAAATGAATATCGGTGACTCTATGTCCATGTCGCTGTCTCAAACAGCAACCCAATCCCTGCGCAACGCCTTGCCCGCCAGCGCCATGAACAGTCCGGCCAGCAGATAAAATCCCAGCGCCGCGATGATCGCATAGCGCAACGCCTCCGCCCCATAGGCAGGCGTCAGCGCGTCCGACAAAGCGCCCACCGCCCAGCTTCCCAAGCCCAGACCCACCAGATTGTTGATCAGCAGGAAACTCGCCGCCGCACTGGCCCGCATATGCGCTGGCACCAGATGCTGCACGGCGGTCAGCACCGGGCCGAGCCAGACATAGACCAAAGCCTGCGGGATCAGGAACAGGGTAAAGGCCGCCGTCACGCTGTGCGACAACACGCCCACCACGAACAGCGGCATTCCCACCACATAGCTGACCGCCGGCACCCACGCATAATAGGCCTTGTCCCGGCCCCCCATGGCATCGCCCAGCCAGCCGCCCAGCAATACGCCCGCAACCCCGCCTATCAGCAGCAGCCCGCCCAGAAACTGTCCCGCGCCGATCAGGTCCAGCCCGAAACTGCGCATCAGCAGGCTGGGCAGCCAGAAGGCGACGCCATAGCCGCACATCGAACTGGACGCCGCGCCAAGCGCCAGGAACCAGAAGCTGCGCTTGGCCGCCAGGATGCCGAACACCGCGCTGACCGGCACGGCATCGGCCGCCTGAACCGGGCGCGCGGGTTCGCGCACCACGATGCGAAAGATCGGCGCGATCAATATGCCCATGATGCCAACGGCGATAAACGCGGTGCGCCACTCGACCGTCTGCGCGATGTAGCCGCCCAGCAGCACGCCGCCCGCCGACCCCAGCGGAATCCCCAGCGAATAGATGGACAACGCCCGCGCCCGCTGATGCGCGGGAAAATAGTCGGCGATCACGGCATAGGATGGCGCGACCCCGCCCGCTTCTCCCACGCCCACGCCGATGCGGCACAGGAATAATTGCATGAAACTGCCCGCCATCCCGCACAGCGCGGTAAAGCCGCTCCACACGGCCAGCGACACAGTGATGACCCATGTCCGGCTGGTCCGGTCGGCCAGCAACGCCAGCGGAATCGCCAGCGTCGAATAGAGCAGCGCAAAGGCAATCCCGCCCAGCGCGCCCAACTGCCCGTCGCTCAGCCCCAACTCCGCCTTGATCGGCCCAGCCAGGATGCCAAGGATCTGCCGGTCGAGGAAATTGAACGTATAGACGAGCAGCAGCATCGCCAGCACGACAGCACGATAGGCGGGGGATGGGATGGCGGGCGTTGGGTCAGTCATATGTGCTCCTTACGCCCCTTGCCGCAAAGCAAAAGCGTGTTCCCGCGCAGGCGGGAACCCAGTCCCGCCATGGAACTGGATTCCCGCCTTCGCGGGAATACCGAACCTAGAACTTCACCGTCCCCGTCACGAACAGCTGCCGGGGATTGCCGTAAAATGCCGTCAGCGTGCCTTCCCGGCCCAGCGAAGGCGTCGGGAAACCGGCGGCATTGTTAACGATCGCCCCGGTCGTCGCATTGGCCGCGACGAAGGTGTAACCCGACGTCTTATACTCCTTGTCCATCAGGTTCTTGCCATGCAGGCCCAGCGTCCAGCGATCGTCGGGCGCGGTATAGACGATGCTGGCGTCCCACAGGGCAAAGCCGCTCTGGTCGATATAGGGATTTGGCACTTCGAACTGATAAGTGGTGCTGCGCCACGACACGGTGCTGCCCAGATACAGGCTGCCATCGCCCACGGGTGCGGTATAATTCAGCGTGCCGCTGGCGGTCCATTTGGGCGTATTCTGCACCTTGCGGAACGCGGCCACATCGGTCGGGCGACCGCCGATATTGGAAATATATTCCTTATATTCCGCGTCGATGAAGCCGATCGCAGTGGACAGGCCCAGCCGGTCGCCGCCGGTCAGCAGGTCGCGGCCCAACCGCGCGGTGCTTTCAAATTCCAGCCCCTTGAACCGTGCCTTGCCTGCATTGGACACCACGCCGCAGAAGGACGGGATGCCGCCCACGGTGCAGGCGACCGATCCGGGGATCTGCACATTCTTGTAATCGGCATAGAAGCCCGCGACTGCGACATAGAGCGCGCCGTCCATGAAATTGCCCTTGTAGCCGACTTCATAGCTGTCGACTTCTTCGGGCGCGAAACTCAGGAAGGACGCGATTTCATTGTCCTGCCGCACGCCGTCGCCGTTGAGGTCAGGCGCATTGGTGCCGACCCCGCGCGGATCGAAACCGCCGCCCTTGAACCCCTTGGAATAGCTGCCGTAGAGATTATGGTCGGGCGTCGGCTTGAAGCTGACGGAAAAGCGCGGCGTGAATTTCTTATATTCGCGGTTGCCGTTGAAATCTGTGCCGGGCGCGCCGAACGCCACCCCCGCGCCACCGAACAAAGGCGATCCGCCGCCCAGATAATTTTGCCGCAAAATGTCGGCCCGGCGCTTGTCCCAAGTGTAGCGGCCACCCGCCGACACGCTCAATTGCTGCGAAATATCGAACGTGAAATCGCCGAAAATGGCATAGGTTTCGGTATCCACATCCGCCTTGGTATAGGCGGTCAGCCCCGCGACGGTGGTGAACAGCCGCACGTCGAACGCAGTGTCCGCCTTTGCGTCCAGATAATAGAAACCGACCATGCCGTGCAGCGGTCCCTGATCGTAGAGCAGCTGGAATTCCTGGCTCAGCTGCTCGTTGAAGTAAAAGGCCGGCACATCGACATCGACCGCAGGCAGCGCGTCGAAGTCGATCGGCGACGCGCTGTCATCCTTGCGCCACGCGCTGATCGACCGCAGCGTCACCGCGTCGCTCAGTTCTGCGGTGATGTTCATCGAAAGCCCGTAGGACTTCACATATTGCTTGGGATCGACCAGCCCGCCGCGCGTGTCGAACACATCGCCCAGCACCGGCGCACCCGACAACTGGCCGGGGATAAGGCGATGGCCACCCCGCGCGCTGCTATTATCCTTGGTATAGTCGCCGGTAATGCGCATCAGCACCGGCTGGCCATAACCGCCCATTTCGAACGTCGCGCGCCCGGCCCACACATCCTTGTTGTAATTCTCGTCCCCGGTGGTCAGGTTCTTGCCGAACCCGCCGCGCGACAGGCGGGCAAAGGCACCACCGACGCGGATCAGGTCGCTGATCGGGGCGGACGCGCTGATGATGCCATCGGCCTGATCATAGCTGCCATAGGTGCCTTTGATCTTCACCGCAAAATCCTGCGGCAGCATCTTGGTCACATATTTCACCGCGCCGCCGATGGTGTTGCGGCCGTACAGCGTCCCCTGCGGCCCGCGCAGCACTTCGATCCGCTCGACCTCGTAAATGTCCAGGATCGCGCCCTGCGGCCGGTTGAGATAGACATCGTCCAGATAGATGCCGACCCCTTGTTCGAAGCCGGACACCGGATCCTGCTGCCCCACGCCGCGAATGAAGGCCGTCAGCGTCGAATTGGTGCCGCGCGATGCTTCCAGCGTGGTGTTGGGCGTGACGTTCGCCAGGTCGGTAATGTCGATCGCCCCGCCCCGCTCCAGCGCCTCGCCAGAAAAAGCGCTGACGGCGATCGGCACGCTGACCAGCGTTTCCTCGCGGCGGCGGGCGGTGACGATGATCGCGCCTTCGCTGTCGTCGGCGGCACCCTGCGGCGCTTGCTGGGCGATAGCGGGCATGGCCAGCGCGCCGGTAAAGGCGGCGGAGGCGAGGGCAAGTGCGCGGATGCTGTGATGGGCCTTCATGGGCGGTTCCTCTCCTGATCGGTGCGCCCGATTGCCGGGTCGCGATGCGTCTTGCCTGATTCGATAATGAAAGTTGAACCATCTTTCAACTTGAAATAAGAGGCAGCAGACAAGACCGTATCGCTGCGGCAAAAAGAACACAGATTTTCAAGGAGTGGACATGGCCGATCCTGCCGCGAAGGACGACAAGACGCCGCGCACGGCGCGCGGCGAACGCACGCGGCGCGCGCTTTTGTCGGCGGCAGCGGCGGAATTTGGCGAAAAGGGATTTCACGACGGATCGATCAGCGGCATCACGCGCCGGGCGGGCTGCGCGCTGGGCAGTTTCTATACCTATTTCGATACCAAGGATGACATCTTCCGCGCGCTGGTGGCCGATATGTCGGGCCAGGTGCGCGACTATGTCTCCCCCCGCGTGGCCCAGGCGCGCGACGGCATCGACGCCGAACGAATCGGGCTATTGAGCTTTCTGGAGTTCGCGCGCGAACATAAGGAAATTTACCGCATCATCGACGAAGCCGAGTTTGTCGATCAGGCCGCCTACCGCGCCCATTATGAAAACACCGCCACTCGCATGGCCGCTCGCCTGACCAAGGCAGCGGCGAAGGGCGACGTGCGCGCGGATGTGGAGGAAGTCCATGCCTGGGCGATCATGGGCATGAACGTGTTTCTGGGCCTGCGCTATGGCGTGTGGGACGCCAGCCGCCCGGCGGACGAGATTGCCGCCATCGCCAACGCGCTGGTGGAACGGGGCATCGGCACGCGGGGGTAGGTTCCGGCTTGCATAGGCCCACCCCGCTGCGACTAAACCACGCCTTCGGCGCGGGAAGTCTCGCTCCCCTCCCGCAGGCGGGAGGGGCTGGGGGTGGGCCAGCGCAACGCCCGCAACCCCTCACTTCCGCAACAAAAACACCGCATGTTCGGCAAACAGGTTCGCGTTCGCGTGGGTCGTTTCCTTGTCCCCTTTCAGGAACCATTGCCCGTCGATATGCCAGCCGCGCTCCTTCACCAGCGCGCGAAAATCGTCCACGGTCAGGTGGTGGATGTTGAGCGTATCATACCAGGTATCGGGCAACAGCCGCGTCACTGGCATCCGCCCGCCCCACAATAGCGACAGCCGCCCGCGCCAATGCGCGAAATTGGGGAAGGACACGAACGCTTGGCCTCCGATGCGCAGCAATTCGTCCACCACCAGGTCGGGCCGCCGTGTCGTCTGGAGCGTCTGGCTCAATATCGCATAGTCGAAACTGGCGTCGGGATAATAGCGCAGGTCCGTGTCCGCATCCCCCTGCACCACCGACAGCCCGCGCCCCACCGCGTCCGCAACGTTGGACCCGTCCAGTTCCAGCCCGCGCGCATCCACGCCCTTCGCGTCGCGCAGCGCCGCCATCAGCGCGCCGTCGCCGCAGCCCACGTCCAGCACCCGCGCGCCCGCCCGCACCGTCCGCGCGATCAGCGCCAGGTCGGGCCGCAACTGATCGGTCGCCGCATTCATGCCCGTCCGCCCTTCAAAAACCCGTCCACCACCCGGTTGAGTTCGGGACATTCCAGCAGGAAGGCGTCATGCCCGAACGGGCTGGACAGTTCCACGAAACTGGCCTGCGCCCCGCCAGCGTTCAGGGCATGGACGATGATCCGCGATTCTGTGGTGGGATAGAGCCAGTCGGTATCGAAACTGACGAGGCAGAAGCGCGCCTTGCTGGCGGTAAAGGCCCGCGCCAGCGACCCGCCATGATCCTCGGCAATGTCATAATAGTCCATCGCGCGAGTGATGTAGAGATAGGAGTTCGCGTCGAACCGTTCGACGAAACTCAGCCCCTGATGGCGCAGATAGCTTTCCACCTGAAAATCCGCGTCGAAACCGAATGTCTTGGCCCCGCCCGGATTTTCCGGTCGGCCCTGCAACCGCCGCCCGAATTTCTCGGTCAATCCCGCTTCGGACAGATAGGTGATATGCGCTGCCATCCGCGCGACGGCCAGCCCCGCGCTGGGGATCTGCCCATCGGCATAATAATCGCCCCCGCGCCAGTGCGGATCGGCCATGATCGCTTGGCGCCCCACTTCATGGAACGCGATATTCTGCGCACTGTGCCGCGCGGTCGAGGCAATGACGATGCAGCTTTCCACCCGGTCGGGGAACAAGGTGGGCCAGGTCAGCGCCTGCATTCCCCCCATCGACCCGCCAATGACGGCAGACAGCCGATCGACCCCCAGATGGTCCAGCAACGCCGCCTGCGCCCGCACCATGTCGGCGATGGTCAGCATTGGAAAGCGCATGGCGAAGGGATCGCCGCTCACCGGGTCCAGGCTGGCCGGGCCGCTCGACCCCATGCAACTGCCGATGACGTTGGAACAGATGATGAAATGCCGCGCCGGATCGACTGGTTTGCCCGGTCCCACCAGCCGCCACCACCAGCCCGGCTTGCCCGTCACGGGGTGGTCGGACGCGACATATTGGTCGCCGGTCAGCGCGTGGCAGATCAGGATGACGTTCGACCTGTCCGCATTCATCGTGCCATAGGTTTCGTAGGCGATGTCGACCGGCGTAAGCACGGCTCCGCTGTCGAGGGGGAGGGGGCCGCTGAGCCGCACCTGTCGGCGCAGGCCGAAACGGCTGTCATCTGTCACTGAAACGCTGGCCATGGCACGCTCGCGCTAGGACCGCCGCCCCGCGCTGTCAATCGGGGCTGGCAATCTGGCGCTGTCGCCTGTCAGTCCCTAGATGGAGGCCATGACCCAGACCCATCGCCCCCCGATCGTCGCCTATGGCCCGCTCTACCCCTATCTGACGCAGGGACTGGAAGAACGCTTCACGGTTCATGCCGTAGCGGCAGACGCTGATCCCGCGACTCTGCCCGACACGGCGCGCACGGCGCGGGCGCTGGTCAGCTTCGGGTCGGTCGGCGCTTCGGCGGCGATCATGGACGCGCTGCCGCATCTGGAGATGATCGGCCTGTTTTCGGTCGGCTATGATAAGGTCGATGTCGATCATGCCCGCGCAAAGGGTATCCGCGTCACCAACACGCCCGACGTGCTGACGGATGATGTCGCGGATCTGGCCGTCGGCCTGCTCTATGCCACCGTGCGCAACATCGCCGCCAATGACCGGCTGGTGCGGTCGGGCGGATGGGAACGGGGGGACAAGCCCACGCTGTCGGGCCGGGTGACGGGCCGCCGCATCGGCATATTGGGGCTTGGCCGCATCGGCCGCGCCATCGCCCACCGGCTGGAGCCAGTCGCGGGCGAGATCGTCTATCACAACCGCCGGGCAGCTACGGACACCGCCTATCGCTACATCGCCGATCCACTGGATTTCGCGCGCGAAAGCGACGTCATCATCGTCGCCACTTCTGGCGGGCCGGAAGCGGCCAAGCTGGTCGACGCCGCAATGCTCGACGCGCTCGGCCCGGACGGAGTGATCGTCAACATCAGCCGGGGCAGCGTGATCGACGAGGACGCACTGGTCGCGGCACTCACGGAAAAACGGATCGCCGGCGCGGGGCTGGACGTGTTCGCCGCCGAACCCCACGTCCCGCCCGCCTTGCTGGCGATGGACCATGTCGTGCTGCAACCCCATCAGGGCAGCGCCACCGTGGAAACCCGCGCGGCCATGGCCGATCTGGTCCTCGCCAATCTCGACGCCCATTTCGCCGGACGGCCACTGGTGACGCCCGTGGTGTAAGGGCAAGGGTTGGATTTCGTCTCCCGCTCCCCCGCCTTTCTCCTGAACGGAGAGGGGGAGTGAGGAAACGATCCCATTTTGCGGTTTAGGAGGCTCCTATGCCGTCCGCTTTGCCTTCCATCAGCTTCGCCGCGATCAGCCCCGCGGCCACCAGCGCGACGAAATCGCTCAGCGCCAGATAGAGGATATAGGTCCAGGGCGCATGGTTGAACACGGCCTGCCCGATATGCAGCCACAGCACGGCGGCCAGTGCGAACAGCAAAATCACGCGCGCCCGCCCGGCGAAATTCCCCGCCACCAGACGCAGCGCCAGCGCGATCACCACGCCCACGACCAGCGACAGGATCAGCCCGCCGATCAGGCTGCCACTGTCCATCACCGGAAAACCGCCGTCATTGTAAAATATCTGCGCGACTGGACCCTTGCCATATAGCACCGTGCCTTGCGCCGTCGCCGGATCGGGGATGATATAGACGCCGGTGCCAGTGGGGCTAAGCGCCTGCGCCAGCGCGGCTTGCAGGTTCGCGCCTGCCGTCTCGTCCGCCCGGCTCATCGCCAGCGCACTCAGCGGCGTCCCCCAGAACAGAAACCCCGTCATGAACATCGCAAAGCCGCCCAGCAGCCCGCCTATCAATGTCCTGATCATATCGCTCGCTCCCCCCGTTGCGTAACCGGGCGGGAAGCTGACTGACAAAGGCGGGGGACGCAACCTGTTTATCAGTCCGCCGGACGCGACGCCTTTTCGGCGATGCCCGACACGCCTTCGCGCCGGTCCAGTTCGTCCAGCACCCGGTCGAACGCTATGTCCATATCGGCCAGCAACAGCATGAGGTGGAAGATCAGGTCTGCGCTTTCGCCGACCACGCCGTCGCTGTCGCCCGCCATCGCGGCAATCACGGTTTCGACCGCTTCCTCGCCGACCTTCTGCGCAATCTTGGCGCGTCCGCGCGCGCTCAGCTTGGCGACATAGGAAGTGGACGGGTCCGCCGTCCGCCGTTGGCGGATGGTCTGTTCAAGGGTGTGAAGGGTCGCGCGCATGGCTTGCATGAAGCGTCCCGCGCGCGACCCGTCAACGGGAAAGTTACTTGCCCTTGCGCCGTGCGAAGATCACCCGGCCACCCAGCACCGCCACGCCCATGGCAAACAGCATCATCTGTTCCGGTTCGGGTACAGGCGTTGGCGTGCCGCCCGATGACGATGTGCTGCTGTTGCCGCTCGACGTGCTGCCACCCGAACTGCTCGACCCGCCGCACTTCTTGCTGAACCAGCAACCCCATGTCGCGTTGGCGGGCGTCGCCGCGACCATCATTGTGGCGGCGCCGACCGCCAGCAACATTCTGTTTACATTCATCATCATACCCCTTTTCCTGTCGGTTTAAGACAAGGGAATGAGTGCAGGGTGCGTGCCACAAATGCGGAATAGAAGAGGAAGGGCGTGCTGTCTGGTTAACGCGCCCTTGCAGGGCATGGTTATTGTAAATTAACCCGACGCTTTGACGCGCCTGTGCGTCCTAATGACCGCGAACCGGGATCCCGGCCGCCGCCAGTGCCTGATGCGCTTCAGCAATAGTATGTTGGCCAAAATGAAATATCGACGCGGCCAGCACGGCGCTGGCATGGCCCTGCACGACTCCCTCAACCAGGTGGTCGAGCGTCCCCACGCCGCCGCTGGCGATCACTGGCACGGACACGGCATCGGCAATCGCACGGGTCAGCGCCAGGTCATATCCTGCCTTGGTCCCGTCGCCGTCCATCGACGTCACGAGCAATTCGCCCGCGCCCAGCTTTGCCAGCCGCATCGCATGTTCCAGCGCGTCGATGCCAGTCGGCTTGCGCCCGCCATGGGTGAAGATTTCCCACCGGCCCTCACCGACCCGGCGCGCATCGACCGAACCCACGATGCACTGGCTGCCAAAACGGTCGGCAATGTCCGCCACCAATTCGGGCCGCGCCACTGCCGCGCTGTTGACCGCCACCTTGTCCGCGCCTGCCAGCAGCAGCGCGCGCGCATCCTCCGGGCTGCGCACCCCGCCGCCGACCGTCACTGGCATGAAGCAGACTTCCGCCGTGCGCCGCACCACGTCCAATATCGTGCCGCGCGCCTCATGCGTGGCCGTGATGTCCAGAAAGCACAGCTCGTCCGCGCCCGCTGCGTCATACAGCTTGGCTTGCTCGACCGGATCGCCCGCATCCTGCAAGTCCACGAAATTGACGCCCTTGACCACGCGCCCATTGGCCACGTCCAGACAGGGGATGACACGGGTACGGACGGTCATGATTTACGCCGCCGCCCGCGCCACCGCAAACGCGGTTTTCAGGTCCAGCCGCCCGTCATACAGCGCCCGGCCCGTAATCACGCCCTCGATCCCGTCCTCGACATGCAGGCTCAGGATGCGAATGTCGGCTATGCCCGCCACGCCGCCGCTGGCGATCACCGGAATGTCGGTCGCCCGTGCCAGATCGACCGTCGCTTCGACATTGCAACCTTTCAGCATCCCGTCGCGGCCGACATCGGTGAACAACAGGCTGGCGACGCCTGCATCCTCGAACCTGCGGGCCAGGTCGATGACCGGCATGTCGGATTTTTCCGCCCAGCCATCGGTCGCCACGAAACCGTCGCGCGCATCGACCGCCACGACGATACCGCCGGGAAAGTCGCGCGCCGCCGCCTTGACGAAAGCGGGGTCTTTCAGCGCCGCCGTGCCGATGACGATGCGCGATACGCCAAGGTCGAACCAGCGCTCCACCGCCGCCCGATTGCGGATGCCCCCACCCAGTTGCACATGGCCCGGAAATGTCTCGACGATCCGCTCCACCGCGTCCGCGTTGACCGCATGGCCCGCAAAACTGCCGTCCAGATCCACGACATGCAGATGCTGCGCCCCCGCCTGCGCGAACAGCGCAGCCTGCGCGGCAGGATCGTCCCCATAGACGGTCGCACGGTCCATATCGCCCTCGGCCAGGCGAACGACCTGCCCGTTTTTCAGGTCGATGGCGGGAAAGACGATTAAGCTCATGGCTTCCACTCCAGAAAGCGCGACAGGAAGGAAAGGCCATAGCTCTGGCTCTTTTCCGGGTGGAACTGGCAACCGATGATGGTGTCGCGCGCCACGGCGGCCACCAACGGCCCGCCATGGTCGGTCACCGCCGCGACATGGGCCGGGTCGGTCGCCTCGAAATGATAGCTGTGCAGGAAATAGCCCTCGCCCGGCACCAGCAGCGGCGACGCGCCGTTCAGCACCACATCGTTCCACCCCATATGCGGCACCTTGACGCTGGCGTCGGCCCGCTCGATCCGCCGCACCGTGCCGCCGATCCAGCCCAGCCCGTCATGCCGCCCGAATTCCTCGCCCGCATCGGCCAGCAACTGCATCCCCACGCACACGCCCAGAAACGGCACAGCCCGCGCGGTCACGGCTTGCGTCATCGCATCTACCATGCCCGGAATCGCAACCAGCGCGTCGCGGCACGCGCGAAACGCGCCTACGCCCGGCAACACGATCCGGTCGGCCCGCGCCACGACATCGGCATCAGCGGTAATGACGACATTGTCCGCCCCCGCCTTGCGCAACGCATTATGCACCGAATGCAGGTTGCCCGCGCCATAGTCGATCAGGGCGATCGCGCTCACAACATCCCCTTGGTCGAAGGAATAGCGTCCGCCTTGCGCGGGTCGATCTCGACCGCCTGCCGCAGCGCACGGGCCAGCCCCTTGAACGCGCTTTCGACGATATGATGATTGTTCGCACCATAGATCAGCTCGATATGCAGCGTGATGCCCGCCGCCTGCGCGAAGCTGTGGAAGAAATGCTCCACCATCTCCGCGTCCCATTCGCCGATCTTCTGCACCGTGAAGGGCAGCTTGCACACCAGCCAGGGCCGCCCGGAAATGTCCAGCGCCACGCGACTCAGCGTCTCGTCCATCGGCGAATAGACGCTGCCATATCGGCTGATCCCCCGCTTGTCGCCCAGCGCCCTGGCCACCGCTTCGCCGATCGCGATGCCGGTATCCTCGGTCGTGTGATGCTGGTCGATATGCAGGTCGCCCACGGTTTTCACGTCCATGTCGATCAGCGAATGGCGCGACAATTGCTCGATCATATGGTCAAGGAATCCGATGCCCGTCGACACCGTATAAACGCCCGTGCCGTCGAGGTTGACGGTCACATCGATCTGGGTTTCCGCCGTGTTGCGGTGAATCTCGGCTCTACGCATGGCCGCCCTATAGCGCGATGCGCCCATCTTGCAATCTGGACATGCAATGGTCGGCCGGGGTTGACCCCCGCTTTCGGGCCGTTAGGACATTGCGCCATGAGCGAAGATCTGCCCGACAGCCTGATTCCCTATGACGAAATCGTGCAGGAAGCCCTGCGCGCCGTCGTCGGCCGCGTTTTGGGCGAGGTGCAGCAGAGCGGCGGCCTGCCCGGCGTCCACCATTTCTATATCACCTTCAAGACGCAGGCGCCCGGCGTCACCATCCCCAAACATCTGGTGGATCGCTTTCCCGACGAAATGACCATCGTCCTCCAGAATAAATATTGGGACTTGAAGGTCAGCGACCGCCATTTTGAAGTCAGCCTGACCTTCAATCAGATCGCCGCCAACCTCTACATCCCCTTCAGCGCGATCACCGCATTCGTGGACCCCGCCGTCAACTTCGCCCTGCAATTCCAGGTCGCAGCAGACGCATTGCCCGAACCCCATGACGCGGCCGAAAATGACGCGCCGCAAGTCGTGGCCGAGGATGGATCGAACGTCGTGACCGTGGACTTCGGCAAGAAGAAGTAAGCGGGCGGGGCGGTAACGTCGCGCGGCACTCATGCCGATCGCGCCGTTGCAACACCGGCAGGAAAGCTGCCCTTCGCTTAAAGACGACTTGCAGACACCCATTTTCGTCATCCCAGCGAAGGCTGGGATCTCACTTCTTCTAACGAAACGCCTGAAAGCAAAGAGAGATGCCAGCCTTCGCTGGCATGACGGAGGAGGAGGGCGGAGCGTCCGCTTCCCACCCAATTCAACGACCTCACCCCGGCCAATCGCCATACTGCCAGTCCCGCGCCGCATGAACGACCCGCAGGATCGTGATCGTCGCATCCTCCCCGCTCACCGCATAGGCTAGGATGTAGGGCAGGCGCGCTACTGACTTCTCGTAAGTGCCGCCGAAACGCCCCGGATGGCCAGTGGCAAAGTCGCCCAATCCGTTCCCGGATCTCTGGATCGCTGCCAGAACCCGCTCGGCGGGATCGGGATCGTCGGATGCGATGTGGCGCAGAATGTCGAGATAATCATCCTTCGCGGCGTCCGCCCAGACGACTCGCCTCATTGTCCGGCGGCTTTCCTCTGCCGCGCCTGAGCAATAATCTGTTCGGCGCGCGCCATCACCTCATCGTGCGGCGTGACCCGGCCCGCTGCCATATCGGCCAATCCGCGCTGTATCCCCTCGATGATCTGCAATTCGCGGTTCACATAAGTTTCGAGCGCTTCCGCGGCGAGAAAGGATCGGGTGCGGCGCGTATCCTGTGCCAGTCGCCCAAGTTTTTCCTTGAGCGCGGGCGTGAGCCGGATCGTCATCGTCGTGCTGGCGTTCATGCCAAGTCCCTCATTTTGCAGTCTGTACACAATGTAACACAACTAGATGGCCATGTCGCCATGCGCATCCGCTGACCCGTGCCAGCCTGTCCTACGGCTTGCGAAACCCCTAACGCTTCATGCGTCCCATGGACTAATTTAGCGAACTTCCACATCCGGCCCCCACAACCACCCGATCCAGACCCCCAGCTGCGAAATTAACCCCTTGGATTCTGCCGCATCCACCCCAAATCCCTATTTAGAATTGCGAATAATTCTTAACTGAAAGGCGCCTCCGATGTCCGCAACCCGCACCGAAACCGACAGTATCGGCGCCATAGAGGTGCCAGCCGACGCTTATTGGGGCGCGCAGACGCAGCGCAGCATCGAAAATTTTCCCTTCGATTCGACCGAGCGGATGCCGATCGGAATCGTCCATGCGCTGGCCATCGTGAAGCAGGCAGCGGCACGGGTTAACCGCCATCATGGGCTGGATGCGCGCGCCGCCGATGCGATCGAAACTGCCGCCGCCGCCGTGGCTGCTGGCGACCATGACGACCAGTTTCCGCTGGTCATCTGGCAGACCGGTAGCGGCACCCAGACCAATATGAATGTCAACGAAGTGATCGCCGGGATCGCCAATGAAGCGCTCACCGGCACGCGCGGCGGCAAGGTGCCGGTCCATCCCAACGACGGTGTGAACTTCGGTCAATCCTCCAACGACAGCTTCCCCACCGCGCTGCATATCGCCGCCGCGCTGGCGGTCACGAAATCGCTGTTTCCTGCGCTCGACCGGCTCCATGCCGCGCTCGACGTCAAGGCAAAGGCGTGGGACCATATCGTCAAGATCGGGCGCACCCATTTGCAGGACGCGACTCCGTTGACGCTGGGGCAGGAATTTTCCGGCTACGCGCATCAGATTTACCGTAGTCGCAAGCGGATCGAACCGGCGGTCGATCACGGCATGATGGCGCTGGCGCAGGGCGGCACGGCGGTCGGCACCGGCCTGAACGCACCGCCCGGTTTCGACGTCGCGGTCGCAGCGGAAATCGCGGCAATCACGGGCCTGCCGTTCCGCACTGCCGACAATAAATTCGAAGCGCTCGCCTCCAACGACCCGCTGGTCCACCTCTCCTCGACGCTCGCCACGCTGGCGGTCGCGCTGACCAAGATCGCCAACGACATCCGCCTGCTCGGTTCCGGCCCACGTTCGGGGCTGGGGGAGCTTGACCTGCCCGCCAACGAACCGGGCAGCTCGATCATGCCGGGGAAGGTCAATCCGACCCAGTGCGAAATGCTGACCATGGTCGCCGCGCAGGTGATCGGCAATCATCAGGCCGTGACCGTGGGCGGGATGCAGGGCCATCTGGAACTCAATGTGTTCAAACCGATGATCGGCGCGGCAGTGCTGCGCTCCATCCTTCTGCTCGCGGTGGGGATGGACAGTTTCGCGCAGCGCTGTGTCGAGGGGCTGGAGGCCAACGAAGCCCGCATCGCCGAACTGGTCGATCGCTCGCTGATGCTGGTGACGGCGCTGGCCCCGGAAATCGGCTATGACAATGCGGCGAAGATCGCCAAGCACGCGCATCGGAACGGGCTGACCCTGCGGCAGGCGGGGCTGGACCTGCACCTGGTGGACGATGCGACCTTCGACCGGCTGGTGCGCCCGGAAAATATGACATGATCCACATCAACATGGCGGAACCGCCCGCGTTTCGATACATTAACCCCTTATGAAGAAGCCGCTCGCTCCCTCCGCCCCGCTCGTCACCATTCGCCCGCCCCACAAGGCTGGCATGTTGCGCAAGGTCGCGCGCGTCGGTGCGACTGTGGTGGCCGCGCGAGTCGCGGCGGCGACCGGCAAGAAGGGTGTATTCGGCCTGATCGCGGGCATGGGTGCCAAGCGCGTCATCATGCGCTTCCCCGCTGGCGCCCTGTTCGTCACTGGCGCCTATATGGCAGGCAAAATGTATGAGGCCAAGCGCGAGGCGGATCGCAAGCGCAACCTTAAGCTGCTGCCCGACCGGAGCGCGGAGCCGCTGCCGGGCAAAGACTAAAGCCCGGCCTGCCAGTCGCGGACGGCATCGATCGGAAAGGACAGCATCAGGATATTGAGCGCCAGATTGTCCCGGATGACGATCAGCGCGACCAGTTCGAACCCTATGCCCAGCGCAACCGTCGCCCACAACGGCGCGCGCGACGCGAACAGGAAACCCAGCGTCATCATCCCGATGTCGCTTACCGAATTGAGGATGGAATCGCCCGAATAGCCAAGTGCGATCGTGGCGCTGCGATAACGGTCTATGATGATAGGCGAATTCTCCAATATCTCCCAGGCCGACTCGACCGCCACGGCCATCGCCAGCCGGACGCCCAATGGCCGCCGCTGCAACGCGATCCACCCCGCGCCGTAAAACAGGAAGCCGTGGATCACATGGCTCAGACTATACCAGTCCGCGACATGCTGACTATTCCCGCTGTCCAGCGCGCCGTGCCACAGTTTGATCGTGCCACAGGTGCAGATCGGTGGCCGCTGCATCAGGAACAGGACGATCGCGGCGCCCAACGCGATCAGGCCCGCGATGACAAACCCCCGACGATTGGCCATGTTGCGTCGCATATCCGTCCCCCTCTTGCCAAAGCCCGTCGCAAGCGTCACTAGCGGCCATGGCCGACCTTATCCCGACCGAAACGCCCGACTTCAAGCGGCGCGGCGTTCTTTTCGTCCTTTCCTCGCCGTCCGGCGCGGGCAAGTCCACCATCGCGCGCAAATTGCTGGCTGCCGAACCGGACCTGTCCATGTCCGTCTCCGCGACCACGCGGCCGATGCGGCCGGGCGAAGTGGACGGTAAGGATTATCACTTCGTCGATCTGGAAGCGTTCCGCCAGATGACGACCGACCATGAATTTCTCGAATGGGCGCATGTCTTTGGCCAGCGCTACGGCACGCCCCGCGCCCCGGTCGAAGAGATGCTCAAATCGGGCAAGGATGTCCTGTTTGACATCGACTGGCAGGGCGCACAGCAATTGCACCAGATCGCCGGCGGCGATGTCGTCCGCATCTTCATCCTGCCCCCCTCGATGGAGGAACTGGAACGTCGCCTGCGCGGGCGCGGCACCGACAGCAACACCGTCATCGAAGGCCGGATGGCCCGTGCCGCCGGTGAAATCGCCCATTGGGATGGCTATGATTATGTGCTGTGCAATGTCGATGCCGACGATTGCTTCGCGCGGGTTCAGACCATCCTGCACGCCGAACGGATGAAGCGCAGCCGCCAGACCGGCCTCATTGGCTTCATCCGCAAACTGGGTCGCTATCATCAGGACGATTGAGGCCGCCTAGACTCCAAAGCCCGCCGGGTCGGCCCAGTCGGGATGAACCCACGCCATTGCCCGGAACAGCATCCCCATCGCGTCATCATCAGTCAGCCGGGCGCGCGCCGCCTCCACTTCCTGCGCCCGCGCGGGACTGGTCCGCACCAGTTGCGCGGCGCGCGCGTCGATGCCCAGATCGCGCAGCAATGCGCCCTGACCAACAGTCCCCAGCACGCGCAATCCTGCCTGTCGCGCCATATTGCCGATCATGGTGAAATCGACATGGGTGGTCAGGTCGACTTCGCCCGGATCGGCGAAGGGGTCGGCATATTGATGCGCCCTGACCGCCTGCAACGTGTCGCCCAGCAACGGCCCTTCATAACCATAGTCTATGATGATCGCGACGCCGCCCTGTCTGGCGATTCGTTGCGCCAAAGCATAGGCAATGGCCGCGCCCACGATCGGGGTTTCGATGATTGCGCCATCCTGCGCCCCCGCGGCAATAGCGGGCAGGCCCGATTCGATCCGGCGATAGCCCGGCACCGCCATGAAGCGCCCCTCCGCTTCCCGCCGGATGACGACCCGTTCGCGCCATTCGTCGCCGACGCGGACGCACTGACGTACAGGCAAGGCATCGAAAAATTCATTGGCGACGATCAGCAGCGCCCCCTCGTTCGGCAGGCTGTCGATCGCGTCATGATGGACGACATGGGGGATCAGCGCGCGCTGCCGTTCACGCAGCGTCGGGCTGGTTTCGACGAAATGGACGCGCGGCGCGAGCGCGGCGCTTTCCATCGCCCGCAGCGCATCGGACGCCAGTGTCCCGCGCCCCGGTCCCAACTCCGCATAGAGCGCGCCGGGTCGCCGACCCGAACGCATCCACACGTCCGTCAGGCACAGCCCCACCAGTTCGCCGAACATCTGGCTGATTTCCGGCGCAGTCGTGAAATCGCCCTCTACGCCCAGCGGATCACGGGTGGCGTAATAATGCTGATTCGCTTCGGCCATATAATGCGCAACGGATATTGGCCCGCCCGCCGCAATCTGCCGCGCCAGCCGTTCGCCCAACGGCAGTGGTTCAGCCGACACTCGCGCTTCCCGCGATCGGCTCCACACGCTGGCGGCGACCTTTGGCGGTGGCGATCAGATAGAGGCCGCCCATAATCATCGGCACGCACAGCCACTGGCCCATATGCAGGCCAGTGCGCGCCGCAAACTCCATCAACTGTGCGTCGGCTTCGCGCACATATTCGATGGCGAAGCGGAAGCTGCCATAACCCAGCAGGAAAATACCGACCAGCATACCCGGCTGATAACGCGCCCGCGTCCGCCAGAAGGCGAAGGCAAGGATGGCGAACAGGACAAGGCCTTCCAGCGCCGCTTCATACAGCTGGCTGGGATGGCGGGCGAAGGGACCGCCGGTCGGGAAGATGATGCCCCATGGGACATCGGTTTCCTTGCCCCACAATTCGCCATTCACGAAATTGGCCAGGCGCCCGAAGAACAGGCCGAAGGGGACGACGCAGGCGACATAATCGTGAATGCGCAGCCAGCTGAGCTTCTCCTTGCGCGCCATGTAGAGAATACCGAGCGACACGCCCACAGCACCGCCGTGGAACGACATGCCGCCATTCCACAGCTTCAATATGTCGAGCGGATTGTTAAGGATTTCAGGCTGGTAGAAAATGACATAAGCCAGCCGCCCGCCAATGATGATCCCCAGCGTTGCGTAGAAGATCATGTCATCGGCATGGCGCCGCGCCATTGGCGACCCCGGCTGTGCGATCAGCTTGAGCAGATACCAGTAGCCGATCAATATGCCCGCCAGATAGGCGAGGCTATACCATTTCAGCGTGAAGAAGCCGAGGTCGAGGGCAATGGGGCTAAGGCCCAGATCGTCAAAACGGATCGCGCCCGAAGCGGCGGCGGCAAGGTCCAGGATCAAATCGGCTTTCCTCTAATGGACAGGCCCGACCCCATAGAGCAAGCGCGCGCGAAGATGAAGGGGGCGCGCAAAGGGCGTGCGCCTTGCGCATCGGTGCGGTTCTGCCTAAGCATGGTCGCCAAGTTCCTGTCCCGCTTTGGGGCTGGCGATATGAAGCGAGTTTACGGCCATGGTGCAGCACAGCCGCCCATCGCCGCAGAGTTCCGGCCCGACCGGCCGATTTGCGGGCAAGTCCGTCCGTTCCGGTCCGGGTGATGGAAGCAAGGCTGCGGCCATTCCCCCCCCGTCGAAGCAGCGGGGATTTGCGCCTTACGCGGCGCGTGACCGGCGATCTTATGCGGCGATCGACCTTGGCACCAATAATTGCCGCCTGTTGATCGCCAAGCCTTCGGCCGATGGTTTCATCGTGGTCGACGCCTTTTCGCGGATCGTCCGTCTGGGCGAAGGTCTGGCGGCGACCGGGCGGATCAGCGACGCGGCGATCGAACGGGCCATTGCCGCGCTGTCGGTATGCGCCGACAAGCTGCGCCGCCGCCATGTGACGCTGGCGCGATCGGTCGCGACGGAGGCGTGTCGGCGCGCATCCAATGGCGAAGAATTTATTCAACGTGTCTATCGCGAAACCGGCATCGCGCTGGACATCATCAGTGCGCAGGAAGAAGCGCGGCTTGCCGTGCTGGGCTGCCATGCACTGCTGGAGCCGGGCGATGGTCCGGCGCTGATTTTCGACATTGGTGGCGGATCGACCGAACTGGTTCTGGTCGACGCCGATGGCGCGGCGGGTGCGCCACGCATCGTCGATTGGGTCAGCGCGCCCTGGGGCGTCGTGTCGCTGACGGAAAGCGAAGCCTTCGACCATGGCGATCATGACGAACGGCTGGCCGCCTACGACCGGATGCGCGCGCGGGTGAGTGAGGCTTTCTCGCCGCTGGCCCGCCGCCTGCCGCAGGGTGTGGAGGGGATCCGCTTGCTCGGCACGTCGGGTACCGTGACGACGCTTGCCAGCTTGCACCTCAACCTGCCGCGCTATGACCGGCAGGCGATCGACGGGCTGATCGTGCCGTGCCATTCCATGCGCGCCATTTCCGAACGGCTGTCGACCATGACTCTGGCGGAACGGCAGAAGCTGCCCTGCATTGGTACGGAACGGGCCGATCTGGTGGTGGCGGGCTGCGCGATATTGGAATCGATCCTCGACATCTGGCCAGCCGAGCGACTCGGCGTTGCCGATCGAGGTATCAGAGAAGGCATTTTACGCGGCCTGATGGACCGCGACGGGAGAGTGATGTGAGGGGCGCGGGCGTTGGCAAGGTGCGGGTCAAGACCGCCAAGGGGCGCACCGCGCAATCGGTACGCTGGCTCGAACGACATCTGAACGATCCCTATGTTCGCAAGGCAAAGGCGGAAGGCTGGCGCAGCCGTGCGGCTTTCAAGCTGATCGAACTGGATGAGAAATTCCATTTCGTGAAGGGTTCGCGCGCCGTCGTCGACCTTGGCGTAGCGCCGGGCGGTTGGGCGCAGGTGGTGCGCAAGCTGGCGCCCAAGGCGGCCATCGTCGGCATCGACCTGCTGCCGGTAGATCCCATTGCGGGCGTCACTCTGTTCGAAATGGACTTCATGGACGACAAGGCACCCGCCATCTTGCGCGACGCGCTGGGGCAGGCGCCGGATCTCGTCATTTCCGACATGGCGGCCAATACGGTCGGCCATGCCCAGACCGACCATCTGCGCACCATGGGACTGGTGGAAGCGGCGGCGTGGTTTGCGGTGGAAAATCTGCGCAAAGGCGGCACCTTCGTTGCCAAGGTTTTTGCCGGCGGCACCGACGGCGAACTGCTGGTCCTGCTGAAAAAGAATTTCACGACCATCAAACATGCCAAGCCACCGGCCAGCCGCAAGGGCAGCGTCGAATGGTATGTCGTTGCGCAGGGGTTCAAGGGGCGACCCGATGAACCGGCAGAAGCCCCGGCTGACGAAGCGCAATAGCGGAAAAGGCGGGGGCAATTGGTCGCATCGGTATCGACGGTCGCCTATCTGGGGCTGGAAGCGCGCGGCGTCGATGTGCAGTGCCAACTGGTCCCCGGCCTGCCCAATTTCATCGTCGTCGGTCTGCCTGACAAGGCAGTCGCCGAAAGTCGCGAGCGAGTGCGTAATGCCATCGCCGCGATTGGCCTGTCGCTACCGCCCAAACGCATCACCGTCAATTTGTCTCCCGCCGACTTGCCCAAGGAAGGGTCGCATTTCGACCTGCCGATCGCGGTAGCCCTGTTGGGGGCAATGGGCGTGATCGACGCGGAAACACTGGCGGGCTATGTCGTTGTCGGCGAACTGGGCCTGGACGGGCGCACCGCGCCGTCGCCCGGCGTGCTGCTGGCCGCGCTTCATGCGGGGGAACGGGACATGGGGCTGGTCTGTCCGGTGGCTCAGGGGGCGGAAGCGGCATGGGCGGGGCAAGTGGAAGTGATCGCTGCGCCTGACCTGCTTAGCCTGCTCAATCATTTCAAGGGAACGTCGGCTCTGTCTCCACCGCAGCCCGGTGCAGTCGAAGCGCCGTTGCGGACCGCTGACCTGAAACAGGTCAAGGGACAGGAAACCGCCAAGCGCGCGATCGAGATTGCGGCGGCGGGCGGCCATAATCTGCTATGGTTGTGTAAAGAGCAAATCCGGCATAGCTCTGATTTTTTCAGTGCTGCCATGAATAGGCTTGCTGCCCTATCATGAGCATATCTGCCGAAGGAGGCGGAACATGCGGGTCATAGCTTACAGTCGATTTTCTTCGCAAGAGCAAGGACGTGGATCGACGTTAGTCCGACAAAGGGCACTGATCGAAAGCTTCTGCCGCCGTAGCGGATGGCATATAGCAGAGTTCGTTACCGACGAAGGTGTTTCGGCCTGGACCGGCGCGAATATAGAATCGGGAAACTTAGGCCAACTCATCCACCGGCTGCGGGAGGATGGAGGTGCCAACACGCTCATAGTAGTGGAAAAATTAGATCGATTATCGCGGCGTGCGCCATTAGAAATGCTAAAATGGCTGGAAGTGATTTGTGGAACGGGAGTCGAAATTCGAACTGTTGATGGATCACATCATATAACTGAACGCGCGCTTCGCGATGATCCATTTAAGCTGATAGGCATCGTATTTGAAGCATTCCGTGGCCATGACGAATCAAAAGTGAAATCGGAGCGGGTTTCGGACGCATGGCGAAGAAAACGCGAGGCGCATCGCCCGATGACTGCTCTTTCACCAGCATGGCTAAAGCTATCCGCGGACCGTTCTAGCTACGAAATTATCCATGATCGAGCGGCGATAGTTAGACGAATTTTTAATGAAACAGAACGCGGAATTGGTAAAAATGCTTTGGCAACCACGTTCAATCGCGAAGGAGTGCTGCCGTTTGGTCGAGGAAAAGGGTGGCATGCTAGTTATATACAGAAGATCGTTCGTAATGTCGCGGTTCTCGGCGAATTCCAACCTCATACCAAACCGCGTGGCGGTTTAAGGCAACCGGCTGGTGATCCAATACACAATTACTTTCCACCAGTAATATCCGAAGATCAATTTGCTAGGGTGAACGATCGGCGTCACGTGGCATTGCTGCGGCAACAGGGGCCGGGGCGCAAGCTGTCGAACTTGTTCACCGGTATCGCAAAGTGCGGCGCGTGTGGCGGACGAATTACATTTCGGAATAAGGGTCTGGCATCACGAGCCGATGGGAGAGAAGTGGAAGAATCATATCTGGTTTGTGACAATGCCCTCCGAGGTCACGGCTGCACCGAGCGTCATAGCTATAATTACCCTGGTATTCGGGAAGCCATACTGGATTTGATATTGCATCTTGCTTTGGACGACCAACATTTCTCTGATCCAAACTCAGTAGCAGATTTGCGATCTACTGAAGCCGCAATTATAAGGAAGATCAGTGATCTCAAGAAAAGGCAAAGAAATATTTTACGACTGGTAGAAGGCGATGAGTCAGATGATTTGGCAGTGGGAAGGTACAAAGAGATTCAGGCCGAGTTAAAAATTGTCAAACTTAATCTCGAACAGATAAAAATCAATATTAATGATCATAATAATAGGATTAGCCCGGCTCAGCACTTGAAGAGGGTGTCAGAAGTTCGCGAGCTTATGTTGGATAGTGATACAGAAATAAGTTACAAATCACGAAGTATTGTGAAGGCGGCTTTAAATGATATTATCGAAGATATGTCTTTAAAAAATGGTCGAGTTTCTGTCATCTTGGTCGCCGCCTCAGCTGCGATATTTTTGGATCGCTCTGGGAAAAACCGGTCTATGTTTGATCTTGTCAAAACTGGGCGTTCTCCTGTATTCCGTGACCCGGAGAAGGAACAAATTTGGCGAGCATATATGCAGCGAAAAGGTCGGGGCGACGAGCTAGCTTGAATTAGTGTCGGCAGCACTTGGATAGCGTCAATCACTGGTCCCCGCCGCCCCATCCCGCTATCGACTCCCATACATCACCCAGCCGGACCGGACCCGGCCCCACGCCCAGCCCTCCGGCCCCGCTGCCCAACAGCAGGAGCCCGAGAATGTCCCTCCCAACCGGCCTATACAAGATCGCGTTCACCTCCAGCTACGGCGTCGACTTCGGCGTCTTGGTCCTGCAGGAAGGTGGCAAGCTGCGCGGCGGCGACAGCGGCAACGCATACGTGGGCACGTACGAGGAGGACGGCGACTTGCTGACCATGCAGGTCAGCGTGACGCAGCATCGGCGGGTGCCCGGTGCTGTTATGAACGTGCTGGGATTTAACAACATCGTGGTGGAAATTGGCGGCCGGACTGACGACGCCACACTGCGGCTGCGCGGCACGTCTAAGCACGTACCGGGCGTACGGTTTGACGCGCGGCTGACGCATATTGCGGACTGACCGTCATAGCTGCCCGCCCATACATGCCGGCGACCGTCGCGTCAGGCAGGTGTGCGTGGCACACTCTGAAAAGGGCGCTGCCCACCGCTGAAAATCATGTGTCGATGCCAGAAAAGGGCAACCTGTTGGTCGCGCACGCAAATCTGACGCCGCGCTTCCATTACGGCTATGGTCTGGTGGAACGCTTCGTCGCTCAGCTCAGCCAACTCTGGAAGAGGAATGGGGCCAGCCCCCAAATGCTGAAGAATTTGGTTTTCCAGGGTCATCGGCATGCACAATGTTGCGACCGCACAAATGGTTCAACACGGATGCTTCGTTAACCCTGTTTTTTGCGACGGGCCGAGCAGAGGAATAAAGTGGCGGTATTCAGTGTAGGGTCGCCCCGGCTGGCACGTCGTCCTCGTCGTCGAGAAACGTCGCCATCCCCTCGGTGACCACCGCCCGTGCAAATGCTTCGAAGGCGGCGGTGTCAATGTTGAACATCTGGTCCCACACGATGGACGTGCCGCAGTCGTTGATAACCTCTAAGCCCCATAGACGCTCGCTCTCCAAGCGAAATATGTGGACACGAACGGTTATGCCGTCGCGGCTTACGGTGCGCGAGAGCGGGGATTCGAATATTTCGGGATCAGGCTCTGGCATGCGGTTCTCGTAGTTGCATAGACCCTAGCTGTATGTTGGCGCACGCCGAGGTGAAAGAGTAAAGTGCCGACATGACGCCATCGACGAACGGTCGTCGCTGGCCGAGCTTAAGCGGGCGAACTTACAAACCTCGAGAGGGGCACCGAAGGTTTAATTCGGTGCCCAGATCCTGTCAGTTGCCATTTACAATCTTCGCCCGCTCTGCCGGGGTCAGCGCGTCAGCGTTAACGTCGGCGTCGTCGATGGCCTCTTCCTTGGCGTCGCCTGCCTCTCGGGTCGCGTCAGCGTTGGCTTGCATCATGTCCTCGGCCGTGCCGCTCATGTTATCCGCCATGGCGTCCATTTTGTCGGCCTTGTTCTCGGCTGCCTCCTGCACCTGCTCGCCAAGCTTGTCGTCACCCTTGCCGCCGCAGGCGGCCAGCGCCAGGCTCAGGCCGATAGCCGCTGCTATAGTGGATGTGCGCTTCATTCCGTCTCTCCCTTTGGTAAGCGAGCATAACGATTAAAGGCAGACTTGGCTCCCAAGGCCCGGTGCCCGGGCTAACACGCAAGGTCGACTGTCGCCGCCTGCCATGGCTCTGCCATACCGGTGCCACGGCTGGACATCCCAACAGTGGCAGAAAAAACCGAGCTTTTGCGCGGGTTGTAGAGCGTCTGCCATAGCTGCCATAGCTGGAGGCTTCGACTGTCTACATATATAGGGCGGGCTCTTCGGTGCTACATTACTCTACCGGTATATCTCCCCCGCAATATTAAAGAGATAAGCTATGGCAGCTATGGCAGACCGGAAATTAGCGAGCTGTTAGAGTGGTTTAGTCTGCCACCCCTTCGCCGCCTACTGTGCCACATGGGTGGCAGACGGCGCGACGGCTATGGCAGACGGACGGCCAACGGGCGGGAATGAAAGGTCATTGCTGTCCCCGATAGGGCTCGCAAGCTATGCCGTCAGCGTCGCCATCCATATGTGGACCGTATCCTGGCTGTCCGGCGTACAGTGGCGCGGCACCGGCGGCTCTGGCCTGGGCGCAATTACGGTAGGACCATCCGGCGCTGGCTACGGGCAGGGGGCGGACGTGTGTCGCGGTCCCTACGCCGCCGGACGCGGGTTGCTGTGCGTCAAGCTCTGCGGCTGACATGCTGGGTGCGGGTGAGTAGGGTACGGTGTCGGCGAGAGCCAGAGGGCTGCCAGTCGGCACGGTATTTTGCTGATCGCGTTTGCCGCCAACAAACAGAGACGCCGCTCCTATGGCAATGCCAACTGCCACAACGGCCACCAGCCGTAGAGCAATATATCCGCGTCGCCGCAGGCGTCGCTGGGCCGCGTAGTAGGCCCCATAGCGAACTGGCACCGCGCGGAATGGCTTCTTGAAGGACATGGTCCGGCATAATGCCGCGCGTGGGTAAAAGATTTGTTGTCGCCGCCTTCAAGCCAAGCCCATCTTTTCCACTGCAACCACATCGTGGCCCTCGCGCACGCCCTCGACGCGCACCGTGGACCCCAGCAGACGCTCGTGCTTACCCAGCGCCAGCAATCGCCACTGTCCGCCGTCGGGCATGCGCAAGACGAGCTGGCGGCCGTCCAGCAGCAGCAGTCCTTCTAGAATAATCGGGCGATGCTTAGGCATGGCTGGCTGGCCTGTTACGTTGCTACATTAGGTCAGGGCATCGAGACACGACGGCATATCCATGCCGACTGTTGCCACCCGATCTTCTCATTAAAATCGAATGTAGATAGGGGGTATTAACGTAGCAACGTAACAAATTTTGCCACGGTTACGCTGGCCGAGCGTCGTTGCTGACCTGCGACCCGGAAGTGATCCGCGCGTCTACCGTCGTTAGCCAATTCTCAAACTCCCATTCGTCTGCGGTCAGCAGTCTCGGGATCAGGGTGCTGGTGCGTCTGCTGCCGAAGAGTCCCGCGCGTTTGGGCGCGTGATGAAGCACGACGACGGGGACTTTGTTTCTGCCGCCTATCTCCTTACGCTCGACCCTGTATATGTCGGCCCAGCCCAAAGCGATGGGATGTCCCGCGCTGCGCAGGCGCACGCCGGTGTCGTCGCTCTCCGCTGCCACGCAGCCAGAAGCCACAAGCACCACTAGCTTTATCGCACAGTGTGCGAAGATCGCCGCTAGTCCCAGTAAAAGCACCATCATGCCGTTTTGCCCCAGCACGCCGTGCAGCGCAGCGTAGCGACCGCTGCGGCTTGGCTCTGGCATGTCCAGCGCAAACACGGCGCAGACGATGGCTATTGTCGAAACAAGGATTGCAGCCAAGATCATGCGTCAGGGCCAGTATTTCAGGATCATATGCTTGCCTCCACATCCCTGCTGACCTTGAGCGTTTGGCGTTAACAATTGGTGGCCTACGCTACGCTGCTACGCTGTGACGGTCTTTTTGGGGAGACGAGGGGCTGTGGATGTTCGGCGTTGCCATAACTCCCGCCGCAATGGTCGGGCGGGCGTCATAATGGGTGGATGGCGGAAAGGCAGGTTTTGGTGTTCGAACTGCGAAAGTGGATGTCCAGCGAGGAAACGCCTAGCGGATCTTATAATTACTTCTCCGACCGTTTCAGGTGAGAGGTGCGGCTAGTACTCAGGACCGCGATTCCAAGCATCTAGTTCTACTTGAATTGCCCGCACCTCCGCGTTTCTTTCGCCTGCATTTAAGCGAACAATCTCCAATTTACCTTCCCAGCGATGCTTAGAAGCTAAAAGAAACCTCCTGCGATCTCCTTTCGCCAGACGCAGTTCGTCGCGGATTTCTATCAATCGCCGCCGGCAAATTTTCATCTGCTCATCCAAGTCGCCCGGCACTCCTGCCAGTATGTGCTGGCCACGAAGGGCCGCACCACCTCGTTTGCGCGTTTGACCCGTAGTCACTCTGATTTCCAGCAGCAGCGTACTGATCGACGTTCGAACTTTTTCGCCCGGCGTCTCTGGGAATTGATCGTCCAGAAAATGGAAGTTGAGCGCTTGAATGTGGGATGCGATGTTTTGGTCGGTGAACGAAACTGGTAACCAGTTGTGGGCAAACTCATTCCGAATTTTGCGGAGCCTATCAAAGTCGCTGGCTTGGTGGGGCGTCAACAGACCGAGTGCATCTGCCATGCGGAGGCGGGCTGAGAACGTGCCCAGTGGGGCGTTAAAGCCATCAAGAAGCTTTTCTGCCGACTCACCCGGTATAAGGTATGCTTGGATTAAATCGCGCAGAGCCTCTTCTGCGAAGGCCGCGAGAGACAGTATCAGCGCTCTTTCGTCAAGATCAGCAATCATCGAATTGAGGCGGTTTAAATCGCTAAAAACATCGTCTTGTTCGGTTTCCAGTCCCTTCGCTTTAGCCATTAGTTCGCCCTAGATTTGTGAAATTTTGACGTCGTCATGCTCGCTCAATGACCGCTTTGAGGTATCTACGAGATAGTTTTCAAGGTCCAAAAATGGTCGGCGTCCGACCGTCTGCTTTTCTAACGCCTGAACCTGAACGAATGACCGGTTCCAGGAAACAGAAATTACCCGTTGGACGGCAACAAGTGGCGCACTACCGACATTGACAACCCCGGCTTGTGGCGCGACCTTTTCACCGCATGTGCAACCTCTACACCCTTCGCACGAGCGCGGCCGAGGTTGCCTCGCTATTCGGCGCTGCGCCGCCGCTGGCGACGAACTCTCCCGACGAGACTGTGCCCGGCCATCCAGGGTTGGTTGTGCGGGAGTTAGAGGGCCAGCGCGTTGTGCAGTCCATGACCTGGGGCTTTCCGCTGCCACAGAAAAGCAAGCGCTCTGGCCAGCCGATAAAGCCACTGCCGGTAAATAACGTGGCGGACCTGGCCAAGCCTATGTGGCGCGGTATCGCGCCCAAGCCGCGCTGGCGCTGCATTATACCTGCCACTGGCTTCGCGGAGGCGGAGGGCGAGCCCCGGCGCAAGACGCGAACTTGGTTTTCGGTAAAGGACCAGCCTATATTTGCTTGGGCGGGTTTCTGGCGCGAAAGCGTGGAGTGGGGGCCAGTGTACACGGGCCTAATGACAGGCTGTAACGAAGCGGTGCGGCCTTACCACGATCGCATGCCGGTACTGTTGCATCCTGACGAGCACGATCGCTGGCTGCAAGGCGACATGGACGACGTGATCGGGTTCCAAGCCAGGCGCTATCCACCCGCGCTGATTGTTGTGGAGCGTACAAGCGAGCTGTGGATTAAAAGGGCGGGCGCGGCGCAGGCGGGCGCTGAAAGCCGCTGGCTCTAACGCACGACGTTCGCCAAGCCTGGTGTTACCGTGCTACGCTGGATCAGGACTATCTGACGCGGCTGTTGGTAAGCGGGCCCGGGCTGCCTAGCCAGTCCACTTACTCAACATCGAAATTCAATCATGACATTTTATGTAGCACCGTAGCAGAGGCGGGCCTTGGCCTTCTTCGCTGCGGCATCTCCGTGGCTCTCGTGTAGCCAAAACATGGTGCCGCCCGTCGTCACTTGCCAAGCCACTGGGCAAGCGGCAGAAGGTCGGCACCGCTGGAGACAGCGGTGGGGCGTGGAAACCTCTGAAGAAACCAGCCGGTCACAGATTTTCTGGGGCCGGGTGGCATGCGCGCATGTCCAGCCGGTTCTGCCGGTAAAGGCGCATGCGCCTGTGGGTTTCTCCAGGTTTCCAACATCCGGCTTTCGGCCGTCGCCCCAACATCAACATGGGGCGACGCCGGGGTGGATGTAGCGCGTGGTCCCGCGACAGGGGACGAGCATGAGGACCAACCGATCTACATTTGCAGCAATCGCGACAAGCACCGCTATCATGCTGGCTGGCTGCTCGGAGCCACGACCCGCTGCTCAGGATGTTCAGTGGTCGCTGGAGCCACTTGCCGACAAGCAGGGCTATCAGTTCAAACTGGTTGCTAACGTGACGCCCGGTCTCGGCGGATGGTATCAGCCCGTCATCACGGTGGTGGACGAGCGGGGTTGTCGTAGCCGGGCAGAGACCGACGAGACGCAGGTGATGGATACCGCCGCCCCCGATCCGCTGCATATGCAAGCCAACTATAAGTTCGAGAAGTTTCCGCATCGCGTCGCCACGGCGGAAGCAACACTGATCTATTCCGAAATCGACCCTACTGCCGGGACTGCAGATGGTGTTCGGCGGACGCAGGTTTTCTCGGAGACGCGGACTATAGACCCGATCGTCAAGGTGAAGCAAAACCCGGTAAATGCTTGCGGTAAGCCCAAGGTCAAAAGCCAGCAGACTCCTCCTTCTCAGTCCGGCCAGGATACCGCAGCCACCATTATAAACCTGCGCGGCTATCTCTGCGGTCAGGTGACGGACATATATCCACGCGGGTCCAACGCGCTGGTGGTCCATTGCACTTTATATCGCGACAGGCGCGGCAAGGCGCAGTATCTGGTTCACACTGATACGGCTTCTGTCGAGAGGCTCGACTGATGCGCGGCCTTCAGCATTCAGCGCAGCGCGCGGGCAGCTGCCATCATTGCCGTTATGGCCGTCGCCATTCCGGCTGGGCATGCCGAGCAGGACAAGATCATTTGGAACGACCCGCGCGTCGGCATGTCCGCAAAGGAGGTGCGTGCGCTCTATTCCAAGGGCCGCACGCAGCTGACGAACGATTGATATGCCGTCGTCCGTGGCTCGTATAACGAAAACGGGTTGAGCGAGGTTCGGTTGGAATGGGGCTCTAAAGGACGTGGGCTGGATGTGCCGCGAAGTTGTGACGGCGTCACTGCAAGCCAAGTACGGCGATCCCGCCCGACGGCAGGATGCCATTCAGAAAAACGATTGCCTTAATCCCTCCGCTGGCGGCATCGCTGGCCTTCTAGGGCAGCTATGCAGTGCGTATCAACCAAGCCACCGAGTGTTTATCCAGTGCGAGAGCAACGGGATCCTCATAACCTTGGAGCGAGACATGGGCAGCACCAGCAACTGGTGGGCGGTATACAAAAGTGTCGCCGGACGCGGCGGGAAAGCTGTAAGGGCAGAAATTGTGGCAGCGTCGAAAATCAAAATTCGAATTTTCGACGCTGCCGAGAGGCGGTCACTGACGTTCTGGGAGCCCCGCTGGGTATATTCCCCCAAGGTACCATAGGCATTTATGCGGCGAGGCGTTCCAAGATGCTTCGCCTATTGACCGACGTCACTTTACTTCTTCCATGAAACGTTGATCGAGTCGTTGCCAACGAGACTGTGGCGCACCGTAGACTGGAGCGACGACATGACAAAGACCTCAGCGCTATCGCGCAATACTTTGACCACACGGCTGGGTGCCAGCCCCAAGACCCTCCATCGCAAAGCCATGGAAAAGGCAGCCGCCGCGCCCGCGCCTGAGGGCGAGAGCCTGGAGGACATATTCCCGGCAACGCCCGTCGCGAAGCCTGACGACGGCACAGTGGGTGCCGCCGCGCTGCCCGTCGTTGGTGCTGGCGCGCCCGGCGACCATGCCGAGACGCAGGCTGACGACGGCACCGCACGTGCGGCCATGGTGGGCATGACCGAGCCAACAGCACCCCCAGCTTCCGCCGACGAGGCTTCCGCCTCTCCGTCCTCGACCGGCGCAGAGGATCAGTCGGCACCTGCCGCGCCAATGCAGTCGGCTGCTCCGGCCTCGTGGTCTGACGCTGACGAGAGGGCGTATCAAGCCTTGGCAACGCGGCGCAAGGCGGCTGGCTTCCAGCGCCGGGGCCGCGACGTGTCAGCGCAGCGGGTCACGATCGGTGCCGTTACGCCAAACCCCGGCACGGTCAACAGCACCATCTATGAGCTGGTAAAAGCCCACGGCCCGATTGGCCGGGGCGAGCTGCTCGACCTGATGGCCACGCCCGCCTTTGACCATCCCAAGGCAAAGGGCGGCGATCGGGCATGGAGCCAGGGCTACGTACAGGGGGCGGTTGCGGCCGGATTTTTGATGACGCAGACGGATGATGGCGTCGGCGAGCGCTCGCCCAGCGGTTCGGCAGCGGCTTGACGCGAGGAGACGCCCGATGGTCGCCATCGTCGCCTATTATCGGGTCTCAACGGATAAACAAAATCGCTCAGGATTGGGGTTGGAAGCGCAACGCGCCGCTGTCGAGGGTTATGCCCTCGGCGGCGGCCACCGCATCGTCGCTGAGTATGTGGAGGTAGAAAGCGGCAAAAGGGCTGATCGGCCCCAACTTGCAGCGGCACTGGCCGCTTGTAGGCTCCACAGGGCAACGCTGTGCATCGCAAAGCTTGATAGGCTTAGCCGCGATGTTTTGACCATCGCGACACTTATGAATGGTGGGGTGGATTTTGTTGCGGTCGATATGCCCCATGCCAATCGGCTTACTATTCACTTACTGGCGGCCATCGCCGAGCATGAGCGGGAGATGATCAGCCAGCGGACCAAGGCCGCGCTTGCCGCCGCCAAGGCGCGGGGCGTGCGGCTGGGTAATCCCAATGGCGCGGCGGCGCTGCTGACGGGGTGCAGGGAGGCGGCGGCAAAGGGCGGCGCGGCTTCGCGCCAACGGGCCGACCAGCGGGCGGCGCAGATATTGCCCCTGCTGCGACAGTTGGAGGCTACAGGCTGTAACAGCATTAGGGCCATGGCTACGGCGCTAAACGTACAGGGCGTGCCAGCGCCCAACGGCGGCGTGTGGTATCCCGAGCAAGTGCGGCGGGCGCTGCGCCGGGCGGAAGCTTAACCCCCCGGTATACCGGCTATGCCCAAGGCCGCCGACCAAGACTGATCCGTTCTGGATCAAGCGGTTGTGCGCGCGCACGGACCTGCTCTATGGCCTCCCCCGGTCGCGCAGATGCCGACAGGGGGAAATTGTTTTGAAGATTATGACGTTGTTTCGCGCTGCTATCGCGGTGGCTATTGCCACACCGTGCCTGCCCGCCATGGCAAACGGGATCATGGTTGAGGTAAATGGCGCGCGCGCGCATGGCCACTGGGGCGGCGAACTAGGCGCGGGCTATAGCCTGACTCTTGGCGGCTTCTCGCTTCGCCCGATCGTCGGTGCGTTTGTGTATAAAGGCGACAATGATCGCTATTATCAGGACAGCTTCAGCAACGGGCAGACGCGGTGCCGTGATGGTCAGACCGGTCAATTCGCCAACGACAGCGAGTGCAACAACGTAGCGGTCAAGGCGTATGCCAAGATCGAAGCGACCTACTCCATTCCGCTGATGGCGGAAGTGGGCGGCGGCGCGCGGTTCAGTGGCGACAAGGTCCGGCCCTACGGCACGGTAGCGGTCCCGCTCGCGCCGACGATTAAGCTAAAGGGCAACGCTGGTCCGAAATATTACGCCTTGGGCCTTAAGGCTGGGTTCTAACCGTTACCGGCGCGGGGGTGCGGGGGAAATTGCTGCCGAACCTCCGCACCTGACGTGTTCAAGCGCTACCATAGGTCTGCAACCCAAGAATGCCAACGACCGGGGATCGAACCCGGCACCCAGCCCGTCGGCTGGGACCACTATGCATGATGCGTCTACCAATTCCGCCACGCTGGCGAGGAAGCGGTAGCATTCCAGCCGCCAGATGCGAAGGTCAAGGGCTGGCACCGTGCCGGTCAGCAATACAAAACCATTGGATTCGGCCCGCGTAGGGGACGTTTGGGCTGGTGTGCCGGGGAATTGGAGAATGGCCGACCTGGGCCGTAAGCGGCCTGGCTGGTTTCGATTAGCCGCCACGGCAAAGGAGACGTTCGTGAAGATCACGCGACGTCGTCAGAGAATATCGAATCGGTGGGCCTGACTGAAAGTTCCAGAAGCTCACGGCTAGACTGGAAGTATTAAGTCTCCGTCGTTACCTATCTGGAATGGAATTCATCAAACCGCTCCGGAACTATCTGCGCTCTTACAACTGCGTCTCGTTCCTCCAAGCCATCTGGTACCTGAGCAACCATCTTGAGTTTGGAGGCAGGCTGCCTCCCTATCTCGCCAACTCGAATCCTAAGGGGCTCAAGAGCAACCTCGCTCTCGGCTTTTTTCTATGGGAACTTGATACTCTATCGCGCGAAGTGATCCTCTATTGCCAACCTCGAGTTGGCAAACATGTCACCGATTGGAACCAAGTCGCAAAGGCGCTCAATCTGCTCAAGAAGGCCGAGGTAGATGGGTCCACAATCGATCAGCACAATATCATGTCTGAGATGGCCCGCATCGCCCACCGCCAATTCCACTGGCAGCAGGGCGTCAGTCACAATGATCTCATCAGGACACGGAAGATCTATCGTAGCGCTGGAATGAACGACGTGGTCCGTTCCGTCTACGGCCTCTCAGCGGAGCAGGTCGCTCTGTCCGGTTTTGCAGCACTCTCGACATACATTGAACACTTCGCCATGACGGCTGATTGGTGCGAGAACGTCGTTCCGTTGCTGGGTTTCAATCCTCGCAGAGTGATGGAGAATTTGACCGTCGATCTGGCCTTCATTCGGAAAAGTGCTCACGATGTCCGGTCTTTGAATGGCGATTGGGCATACGCATTCAATCCCCTCTGGCTACATCCACTCATTCGGCTCGAGGATGGAAGGATCATCTGCCCATTCCCAGGTCTCCTCGCGCGCCGAATGACTGACGGCCTCTACTTCGATATCGCCGGCCACGATGTCGATGTGCTCAGCGCCCACATGGGTCCGGCCTATCAAGCCTACATCGGGGAAGCCCTGGATCGGGCGAACAAAGGCAAGTTCTCCGTTTTGCCAGAGCAACCGTATGGATCGAAGAAGCAGCCGAAGGACGCCGTTGATTTCATCGTCGTCGACGATACCGCCACGCTCTTCGTCGAGACCAAACTTCTCAAGATGGGCCGCGCGGCCAAGGAATACCTCGCTCCCGACGCCACTGTCACAACGCAGCTCGCCAAGCTCGCGAAGGCCATCGGCCAAGTCTACGCAACGCTGTCCGACGCCCTCGCTGGCCAGTATCACCATTGGAAGCCGAACGGGAAATCCGTTCATCCGATCCTCGTGACAATGGACAATTGGAACCTGTTCACCCAAACTATCCACGGCGTCCTCAGCGCCCTCGTTCACGCTGAACTCGACCGCCGCAAGATCGACCGATCGATCATCACAGATCACCAATATGTCGTCTGCTCGGCCAACGAATTCGAGGTTGGGATCCAGGTCATGCACGAGGTCGGCATTCAACCCTTCATCGAGCCGCTTTCGAAAGGCGAGAAGGTCGGCTGGCTGTTTTCCGGCCACATGCGACAGAGCTTCTCTAAGGAGCTGCTGTCGGTAGTGCCGCTGTTCCCCGAAGAGCGTCGATCGCTTCTCCCTAAGCGTCCGGTATAGTGGCACCGGAGAGGCTGAGCTACAGACCGCTTTCGAGATCATGAGCCGCTACCTCGATCGGCCGGTATTGGCGCAAAGCGGCTTTTCGGAACGTCCGCGCCCTTTTCGCGTCATAGCCGTATGACCAACGATCCGCACAACCTACAGCGCTTCCTCGACGCCCAACACCCCGCCTACGCCACCGCCCTGACCGAGTTGCGCCGTGGCAGGAAGACCACCCACTGGATGTGGTTCGTCTTCCCGCAGCTTGCAGGTCTGGGTCGCAGCCCGACGGCCCAGCATTACGGCATCGCATCACTGGCCCAGGCCCGCGCCTACCTGGAACACGCGACGCTGGGCCAGCGCCTGCAGGAATGCGTGCGGGCGCTGCAGGACCTGCCGCATGGCAACAGCGCTGCGGGCGTGCTGGGCGATGTGGACGCCATGAAGCTGCGGTCGTCCCTAACCCTGTTCGAGGCGGCGGGCGGCGGCGGCCTATTCAGCGCCGCGCTGGAACGTTGGTTCGGGGGCGTGCGCGACGACACCACGCTGGCGCTGTTAGGGCGGCACGGGTAAATCCTGTTCAAAAGGGGCACGCAACATTGGTCAACGCTGGTGGCAAACTGTAAAGTGGCGGCATGACCAAAGACACAACTCGCGCCGTCACCTTTGGTGGCATCACCCTTGACGCTGAGCGCGTCTGCGACAACGCCGACGGTTACGACCGCATCACCGCCTGGGACCCCGACACTGGCCAGCGAATGGTTGAGATAAGTTGGCATCGCGACACGCTGCAGTTGGGGCTAATCCTGCATGGTGACCGGCGCTGGTCCTTCGACGCGATGGAGGATATGTGGACGTTAGGCAAGGAGGCGCTGGCCTGATCAGGCAGCACATTAAAAGAAGCTGGCTGCGATAAAAATTTTGTCGCGTTCACGGTCACGGGGTAAATCCGTGACACCTGCAGTCCGCAGCTACTGCGCCGAGTATTCTAAATATCGGCGTTGCTGCAAAGATAATCAAGATAAGCGCGGAACCGCTAATTGGCATGGCGGTTATGCCTGTGTCGGACGCGATCAACTTGCCCCCCCGCACAATCCGTTCGGCTCCCATCGAAGCCCCGCCTTCCCCCCGACGGCGGGGCTTCATTTTTGAGGGAACCGGCCCGATACGCTGCTACGCTCGACCACCCTATTGACGCGTCTTGCCAAATTAGAATAGCCCAACCCCACATTCTTAAATTAGAATTTGGGGCGGGGGTAATAATGTAGCATTGTATCAAAAGGGGGTCGGGCCATCATCGTCAGGAACCGCTCGCTCGCCGCTGCCGCCCTCTTCCGAGACCGGCACCGTGTAACCCGTCGCCCTTTCGAACAGCTTACGGGCCTCGGCCAGTGGCGGGAACGGATACATCCGGGCCTGCCCACGATTGGGATCGTTAGGATCGCGCAAATTCTTGGTGTCGAACCCGCGCGGCATAAAGCGCGTCAGCCGCGTCTTGATGCGCTGCTCGTCCCCTCTGTGCCCCAGTTGGCGTGCGAAATAGCGATAGTCCTTCATGACGGCCGCCACCGGGACCCACCGCGTTTCGGTCTGGCTCCAGGGATAAGCGGGCGTCTCGGCCTCACCCGACAGGATGTTGATGCCGTCCTGCAGCCGGGAAAAATACCAAGCGGCAACCGGATCATTGGACAGGTTCAACAGCTTCTGCTGCCGCAGCGCGTCCGTCTCAGGGATGCTTTCCGGGTTCCAACCGGTAATGTCACGAGCAAGCAGCTCGCCCAGCATCGCTTCATACCCCCCGGTTTCCATCTGCTCGATCAGGTCGCCAAAATAGCGTCGGCGCGCGTCAGGGTCGTCCTGATGGGGATTGGTCACTTCGAACACGGCATATCGGCGCTCCCGCGCATCGGCGCGGACTACATGGTCGTTATTGCTGGTCATGATCATGCGGAGATGATTCGGCGCGGTCCAGTTTGAGAAGAACTTATCTTCTACCCGAAGCGTCGGGCGCGTGATCAGATCCTTGAAAATTCCGTCCTGGGTTCGATTGCTGGCGGCAACCGCTTCTTCGAGGCCCAGCAGCAGGGTGCTCTCAAGGCGGGCGTTGAACTTGCCCAGGACATCGTCAGCCAGCGCCGTGACGAACGCCGCTTCGCCAAAAAGATGGGCCAGCAACTGGATCAGGATGCTCTTGCCAGCACCCTTATAGCCCATCAGCACAAGCGCCACGCCCAGCGGTTTGCGCAACCATTGTACGCAACCGGCCAGCCAGTTCATGAGATAGGCGAACGAAGCATCGTCGCGGTTGCAGACGTTTTCGCGAAGGTGGCGCTTCAACAGTGCCCAGCCTTCTGGGTTATCGACCGCCTCCACGGCGAAACCGCGCCAGCTGTTCAGGACGCCAGTCTGCGGCTTGTCGTGCCCCGGCAGGAACATGATGCGATCGAACTGACGACGGCGGCCGTCGTCGAACCAGTGCTTACCCCTGGGCTTAAACACCGGGTCACCTTCCTTACTGGTTCCCACGGGCACACTCATGACGTAGCGATCCTGGAACGCCTGCTTGGGCAGATAGTCGACGGTATAACGATCAAACCGCTCGTCAAAAATCTCCTCCATCACGACGGTACGACTGCCGCGCGTCACGATGGCGTGGTCGCGGTTCATGTTTTCCACATGTGCAAGAGCAAAGGCGGCAAAGTCGATCGCGACGTTCGGCTTGTCGTCACCCACATCAAGGCTGGCGTTGAAGGCGGCACGGAAAAGCCACAGCAGGGAGTCGGCCGTGAAGGCGGTGTCCTGCGCATATTTGTTGAAGAGGCGCTGCGGCTCCCCTTCGCGGTACTTTGCACCCCGACGCGACCATTCGTCCGCCATATCGACGGCAGCCGTGCCGAATGCGAAATAGAGCGAGCGTAGGATGCGATGCCAGTGTCCCGACTCGTCCGGGTCGATCAGCGAAAGACAGGTTTCCACCGCGTCCTTATCGACGCGGCTGTAACCCACCTTCAGTCCCAGGATGCGGCGGGCCGCCGCTTTCTTCACCGGATCGTGAAGAAGCTGGCGCGCTTCGCTTTTGGACATGGGACGAGCCGTCTTGATCAAATCGGACAACAGATTGGTGTGCAGTTCCACAGGAATCTGGTCGGCTAAGTCCCACTTGGGCGGGAACTCCGGGGGGACCAGCACCATAGCCGCAGATTTGGCACCGGCTTCTATAGCGCGCGCAAGAAAGCGGCGCATCCCGTTCCGACCGACAGGATCGTTGTCAGGCCAGCCGACGACCGTGCGACCGTTAAGGGCCGACATGTCCACGCGATCTATTGCGCCAGTCGTCGCCCCGCCGGGCCAGCAGATGACCTTTTCGGCAATGAACGTGACACGAGCAGCGGCCGCAGCCTTCTCCCCCTCGACCACCAAAACCAGGCTTTCAGGGCAATCTGCCAGGATATTGAGACCGCAGAGCGGTCGGGTGCCAGGGATGCTGGTCCACCAAAAGACATTCTCCCCCGTCGTCTCGCTACGGCCGCAATAGCGCAGCACGCGGACCTGCTTGCGTTCCGATTCGTGACGATAGTGAACCACCTGCATCAGCAACTGCCCTTCAGCATCGGGATAATCATAAGCGGTGGCTCGGAAGCCAGCGGCTAACAGGCGGTCGTGCCCGTTGCGCTCCTTGGCGGGCAGCGCATCCAGCACCTCGTTGCCGCGCGCGTCGCCCGGGAAGGCCACAATGCCACCGGTCTTATGGTTGCCTGCGCGAACGCCCTCAGCGACCCGCTCCACGATGGGACGATCCTGGATGGCATTGTAGGCTTCGCGGTCATCAGCGCTAAGGCCGATGGGTGTCAGGTCTTCTTTGCCGTCCTCACCATAGAGGGCGACGTGGGTGTTGAAATCGTTCACGGAAATCTCCTGGCCGTTCGGGCCAAATAGGTGGGCGCGTGGGCGCGTGGGCACGTTGCGCGCATGGCGCTCGTGGGAAAAGGGGAGGCGGGGTTGCCCGCCTCCCGTCGGGTTAAAAGGGCAACTGCTCGCTATCGTCGGGAAAAACATCGGGGTTGCCGTCCCATTCGAGGCGGTCCTTCATGGGTCCGAGTTCTTCCTCGTCCGTACCGATCAGGCGATCCCAATCCGCTGCGCGGTCGGGAACGTCGAAATCTTCTTGGGCAATGTACAGGTCTTTTAGCTTTCCCATCTGGCTCTATCTCTTTCAGCGCGGCGAGAGGGTGGGGTCATCCCGAACGTCACATCAATGCCCTGTCGCGGTCATTGTGCTTTACACAACCTGCTGATGGTCGGGCCGCCTGGTGCGGGCAAATCTTTAATGGCAAGTTGCCTGCCCGGCATCCTGCCGCAACTGACGCCGGGCGAAGCGCTCGGCATTATGTAGCAAACGCACCAAGGCGATTACGTTCGCCATTGTGCGCGCTGCGTGTGCCCCCGTTTAAGGGGTAAAGAGCGTGTCTTTAAGTTCGATAGTTGTAATCGTTGCCGCCCTCTTCTGTAATCCAATCATGGGAAAAAGAGTGGCGGAAACAAAACCCGGTTTCGTGGATAATGTTGTTTACGTCTCGATACACCACATTCCCATAAAGGAAATGGCTGTAATCGTTCATGGAGATAAGCATCAAAAAAGTCTCCCGCTGACTACGATAGGGTTCGGGGGTTTTATCATTGATAACCATGGCCCTATTACCACTGTCAGAAAACTTACGGCTCTCAGCGGATGGAGGAAGGACCAAGGTGTCTCTCAGTTTTTCGTTAAATTTGTGGATTCTAGATCGATACAGCTTTTGCTCGTTGGTCGGATTGGGATAAAAATGTCCCGGCATTGGCGGGACGATGTCATACGCAACGACTTGGCAAAGTATCTTATCAATAATAGCGGGGCTTGCACCGAAGTTGGTCAATTTGAATCCAAATTCAAATGGCCAGCCTTCACTCATCCATTTCGTGGCGTTTGTATCTACAACCTCAACAAAAACCCAAGGGCGGATCGCTTTTTCAGCGATCTCATTAGATTTTCTGGTTTCGACAACGGCATTCAAGGCGGCCATTGCTCCTTTTTCAGTCTCGATAGCGGCTTTCTTGGCATACCAAGCGGCGAAGCCAGCGGCGATCAAAGTGGCAGCACCTATGACGGCTCCAACGCAACCGAGCCAAAAGGTGCGCCTAGTCCAATCGGCGGAATCTTTGGCGGCATCAGCAGCCTTCCACTGGGCGCAAAGATCGGATTGACGATTGTCCTTACCGGCCTCGCATCCTGCATCTGGCTCTGGTCGTTCATTCGCCTGCTCAATGGCCGTAGCAATGTTCCGCAATGCCTCGGTGCTGGCATTCTGGGCGTCGGCTTGATTGCGATCAGCGGCCTGTTTTTCTGGTGATGCCGCTAAGATCAGCCATCCGAAAGCCGCAAGGATGATGTACCGATAGCTTCCAGACATTGCACCAAAAACACCGCCGTAAATTTGCCCCGACTCAGCTTGTTCCTGATATTCGGCTCAGAGTCCATCACGCCTATGTCAGCCAACTTCCCCACGAGTTCAGCATAGGACAGGCCACGGCGCTTTAGCTCGCCTTTGAGCATCCCTTTTACCTTATCTTCCCATTCTTTTTCCGGTTTTGCCACGATCGTATCTCCAATGATGTTGGATGCATCATATTCGATACGTTTGTCATTGACAACAGTGCATAAATGTCATTATATACGATGCATAAGCAACGGATACGATGACATGCAACACTTTCTCCTTTCTTCCAAAGCCCGCACGATCAGCCTCAAGGCTGTTTTCACCATGGGCGAGGATAAGGCGTATCAGACCTTTTGCGATATGCGCTGGGATGAGACGGACGGCGAGCCTGTGTGTCCGCGTTGCGGCTGCGTGGAAGCCTACAGCATTTCGACCCGCCGCAAGTTCAAGTGCGTTGGTTGTCATCACCAGTTCAGCGTCACTAGCGGCACGATCTTCGCAAGCCGCAAAATGTCGTTCACCGACTTGCTGGCCGCGATCGTCATTTTCGTGAACGGCGCAAAGGGCGTGGCCGCGCTTCAATTGAGCCGCGATCTGGACTGCCAGTATAAGACCGCTTTCGTTCTCACGCATAAGCTGCGTGAAGCAATGGCGCGTGAGCAAATGGGTCGCCAGCTTGACGGCGTGGTCGAAATAGACGGCGCTTATTTCGGTGGATACAGCAAGCAGGAAAACCGTAAGGAGGATCGCAAGGATCGGCGCTTGAAGGCTAACCTCACAGGCAAGCGCCAGTGCGTTGTCATCATGCGTGAGCGTAACGGCAAATCGCTACCCTTCATCGTCCGCAACGAAGGTGATGCTGTTCCTTATGTCCGCGATCATGTCGGCACCGTCGCCACGATCATGGCCGACGAAGGCACGGGCTGGGACGCCCTTCACGCCGGTTGGGATACGCGCCGCGTCAATCACTCGGTTGCGTTTCTCGACAAGGGCGCTTGCACCAACCAAGCCGAAAGCTACTTCTCGCGCCTGCGCCGCATGGAAGTCGGAACGCACCACCATATCGCTGGCCCCTACATCGGCCAGTATGCCCGTGAGGCTTCGTGGCGTGAGGACAATCGCCGCGTTGATAACGGAACGCAGGCCGCAATGGTTACGACTGCTGCGATGGATGCGCCGGTTAGCCGCCAGTGGAAGGGCTATTGGCAGCGGGAGGCTTGACACTCGATTCACATAATGATTCAAGGGGGAAGGCCGCCACGGTTCCCGTGACGACCCCCTTTCAGATCAACGCGGCTCAGTTTGTTGGCCGACCGCGCGAGTCTTTCTTGAAGGTTTCGACAATAGCGCCTGAACGCCGTTGCTCTGCCTCCCTGACGGTGACGAACTGACCATTGTCAGCATCGCGACCGCGTTTTCCCGTCTTGCTCATTGGATATATCCTTTGACAAGCGGGCGGTCGGGCCGCCCACCCTGAGGCACCGATTGCGCCCCCGCGTATAGGCAGCAAGCAGTCCCAGGGAGTTGGCCCTGTAACCATGTTGATCGGTCAAAACGATTCGCGCAAGACGCCGTCTATCTCGCGATCTCCCAAAGCAACCAAAGCCCCGTTTCCTCCACCGACCGCACAAGCCCCGCTTGCCGCTTGTCGCGCAGCACGTGACCCACGCGCCGCGTCATGATGTTAAGGATACCCGCGTCATTCTGTAGCCCGCGCTGGTCGACGATCATGGACGCTAACTCCCGCGTGGATAGCGGCCCCTTGGCAACGCGCAGGATCGACAGAACGGCACGGCTCATTTCCCCGCGCTTGCTCCACGACTTTGGTGGGGCGAATATCTTGGGCAAGACGCTCTCCTGCACGAAGTCAGGCGCGAACAGCCGTAGCGTGGCGTCCAAATGCTCAAGGTCGGTCGATAGCTGCTGTAGGCGAGCGTGGCACAAAGCAATCTCGCCGGTCATCTCTGCGCGCTTCCGTTTGAGCGCGTCTAAGGCATAGTCTGTCATATGATGACATTACAGCACGCCAGCGATTACATCTATCATTCGCTTGGTGCGTTTGCTACATAATGCCGGAAGCGCTGGAAACGTCGATGGTGGCCAGTGTGGCTGGCACGCTGGATGGCGGGCGGATCAGCCGGGCGCGCCCGTTTCGCAGCCCCCATCACAGCGCATCGATGGCGGCGCTGGTGGGCGGCGGGCTGAAGGCACGGCCGGGCGAGGTCAGCATGGCGCATCTTGGCGTGCTGTTTCTGGACGAACTTCCCGAATTTCAGCGCGCCGTGCTGGATTCGCTACGTCAGCCGCTGGAAACCGGCGAAGTGACAGTTGCCCGCGCCAACGCGCATGTGACCTTCCCTGCGCGGGTGCAGTTGATCGCGGCGATGAACCCGTGCCGGTGCGGCCATCTGGGCGATCCTGCGCTGGCCTGTTCGCGCGCGCCACGCTGCGCCGCCGATTATCAGGCGAAGGTGTCGGGGCCGCTGCTCGATCGCATCGACCTGCATATCGAAGTGCAGGCGGTGACCGCTGCTGACCTGGTGCTGCCGCCGCCAGCAGAAGGATCAGCGGAGGTCGCCGCGCGCGTTGCCGCTGCTCGTGCGGTGCAGACTGCGCGTTATGCCGATACCAAGGTGCGCACCAATGCCGAAGTGGATGGCGAACGGCTGGAAGAGGTTGCCGGACCCGACGAGGCGGGGCGTCAATTGCTGGCACAGGCGGCTGCTGCGATGAAGCTGTCGGCGCGGGGTTATACCCGCGTCCTGCGGGTTGCCCGCACCATTGCCGATCTGGCTGGCGCGGAGCGGGTAGGGCGGGTGCATATCGCCGAAGCGCTCAGCTATCGCCGCCGTCCGCCGGTGAATTGAAAGCTCAGGGGAGCGGCTTGACGCTGAACAGCGTGAAAAAACCGATGGCGACCCCACCCAACGCAAAGCCGATCAGGAAGCGGCGAATATCGGGCCAGAAATCAGGCGTTTCCACAGCATCCGTCTCCCCATCATGATGATGGTGGGGCGTATCGCGGGCGCTGCCCTCTATCCAGTGACAAATATGGTTAGCCGCTCTCGTTCGCGATCAGCTTGAGTTCGGCGACGGGGGCATTGTCCTTATGCGTGAAATGCCCCTCGATCCGGCTGCCCGGTTCGATCGTGATGCGTTCGTAACGCACGTCGCCGGTAATCCGGGCGGTGCTTTCCACGACCAGTTCTTCCGCTGTGATCGACCCGTCGACCAGTCCAGCCAGCCGCGCGCTCTGCGCTGTGACATGGCCGCATATGCGACTGTCTGGTCCCTGCACCAGCGCGGCGCAGCTGATGTCGCCTTCAACTACGCCATCGACATGCAGGTCGACCGATGCCGACAGGTTGCCGCTGATCGTGACGTCGCCGCCGATCAGCGAAAAGGGCGTGTGCTTAGCCCCGGTTGCCGACATCGGCGAACCGGGCCTTGGCGATTTGCTGGACTTGGAGAACATCTTGGGCAGCCTCCAGAAAACGGCGGGGGTTGATCGCCTGGCCATTCAGCCGGACTTCGAAATGCAAGTGAGTGCCGGTCGATCGGCCAGTCGATCCCATGCGACCGATCGTGTCACCGCGCGCGACGGTCTGGCCCACGCGGCTGGCATAGCCGGACAGATGGGCGTAGCGAGTCATCAGGCCGTTGCCATGTTCGACTTCGACGACATTGCCATAGCCTTGACGCTGGCCGACATAGCCGACCTTGCCACCGGCAGCGGACAGGATCGGCTGACCATAGCTGCCGGGAAAGTCGATCCCTGCATGGAAGGCGGCGTGACCGTTGAACGGATCGCGGCGATAGCCATAGGAACTGGTCTGCATGGGCGCGGTGGTGGGCTTTCCCGATGGAATCGCCATCAGGCTGCGTTCCAGAAACTCCATACGGGCCAGCGCGCCAGCCAATTCTTCCAGCTCGCCGGTCATGGCCCCCTTGTCGCCTTTCCATGGCACGAAGGGACCGCCCTGCGCCTGTGCAGCGCTACGGGCCAGGCTGTCGGGATTAAGGCCGAAACTGCGGATCGCGGCAGCGGCCTTGTCGGCCCGTCGCTCGACCGCACTGGTCAGCATCAGCGCGAAATGGCGCTGCCGTTCGGCCAGGCGCATCAGTGGTGCAGCTTCCGGGGCCATGCTGATTTTTGCGTTCAGCTTGCCTTTTTCTTGGGCTTTTGCCGGTGCGATCAGCTCTGCGCCGCTGGAATTGCTCTCCTCCGACCCGAAGTGGGTCTTGTAGAGATCGTCCATGAAATCCTGGCGCGCTTTCAGATCCTGCGCCAAATCCTCGACCGAATCGCGATAGTCGGCCACCTTGTTTGCGCTGCTGGCAACGGCCTTGCCCTGCTGGGCCAGCATCGCGCGTTCCTGCGCGACCGAGGCACTGTTGGCTACCATGGCCAGCGTTGCGGCACCCCAACCTACCAATGCAGTCGAGACGATAGCGATGGTTGCCAGCTGGACACGACGAGAGATGCGCAGAAAACGCACTTGCCCGCCCGAACGGAGAAAAACCTCCCGCTCAGGACAAATGGCGTTCAATCGCGCCCGGAGAGCGACAGCTCCCTTGATGGTTTTTCGAGACAATGGCGACCCCGTGGCTCTTTTCGAGTCGGGCCGTTAGCAAAGCTTTGCCTTTCGCGCGAATCCGTCGTTGCGGACTCGTGACGAGTCGAAGGCGAAGTGGGACGAAATGATTGATTTGCGATTTTGTTCCAGGCTGCGCGAAAAATTTTCTTCGGCGTTGGGCTAGGAGCGCTGCTTGCGTCTTTCCTGTTCCAGCAATGCCATTACCGCTGGCGCTGGCATGGCTGCGCCAAAGTGGAAGCCCTGGCCGTAATGGCACCCGCCCGCGCGCAGATAGTCCAGTTGGTGGCGGTTCTCGACCCCTTCGGCTACGGTGCGGATACCCAGGCTGTAAGCGAGGTTGAGGACAGTGCGGACAATCGCGGCGTCGTCCGGGTCGGTTTCCAGGTCGCGCACGAAGCGCTGGTCGATCTTGATGATGTCGATCGGAAACTGTTTGAGATGGGAGAGAGAAGCGTAGCCGGTGCCGAAATCGTCCAGAGCAATCGCGATGCCTGCGTCGCTCAGGCGATGCAGGGCGATGCTGACCCGTTCTGCATTGCGGCCAAGAAAGACTGACTCCGTCACTTCCACTTCCAGGGCGGAGGGCGGCAGCCCCGCCTGTTCCAGCCGTTCGATCAATCGTCCGGCGAAATCATCGTCATTGAGGTCGGCGCCCGACAAATTGAAGGCAATCGGTCCGGCAGTAAGGCCTGCGTCGCGCCAGCGGCGACAATCGACGATGATGCCCTCGATCATCTGCCATGTAATCATCGGGCCAAGTTCTGGATGTTCGAACGCGGCGGCGACATCTGCCGGCATGATGATCGTGCCGTCGGCCGTCGGGCAACGGAACAGTGCTTCGAACCCGACGACGGCGCCGGTGTCGAGCGCGACCTTGGGTTGATACCAGGGGCAGGGGCGCTCCTGCGTCAGGATGTGCCGGGCGCGATCCAGCATTGCGCTCTCCTGCTCCCAACTGTCCAGCAGTTCTGGGCCGAACAGCATGGCGCGTCCACGGCCATTGTTCTTCGCGTGATACAGCGCAATGTCGGCATGTTTGACGAGCGCGGCGACATCTTCGCCATGGTCGGGAAACAGCGCCACACCAATGCTGACACGACATTCGATCGGCCTTCCGCGATAGCTGAGCGGTGCGTGAAGATGTTCTGTGATCCGGGTCAGAATCGGCTGAAGCGCGTCTGCATCGGGCAGGCGGGTCAGCAGCACGGCAAATTCGTCCCCGCCCATGCGCGCCACCAGGTCGCCCGGTCGCAGCGCGTTGCGCAACCGCCCCGCGACCGCGCACAGCAGGGCGTCACCTGCATCATGGCCCGCCATGTCGTTGACGCGCTTGAATTCATCCAGGTCGAGCAGCAGTACGGCCAGTTGCGCCCGCGCGACTGAGGCAGCCGTCGCCTGCGTTACCGCCGCCATGAAATGGGCGCGATTGGCCAGGCCCGTCAGCGCATCGGTCATGGCCAGCTGTTCCAGATGCCGCTCGGCTTCCTTGCGTTCGGTGATGTCCACTACGCTGGTCATGAAACAAGGTTCGCCGTCGATCACGATGGGCCGGGAAGACAGCAGCGCATTGCGAATGGCCCCATCGGCCCGGTGCAATCTACACTCGAAATTATCGATCATTTCGCCGCGCTGGAGAATTTCGAACAATTGGTCGCGCACCGGCAAATCGACATAAGTCTGTTCTACATGCTCCAACGGTACGTCCCGCCCGGCGGCATAGGCTGCCGTAGCCGCCTGGTTAAGGCGCAGGACGCTTCCATCATAACGTGTCACGAGCAGTGGCAACGGAACGGCCATGAACATGCGTTCCAGCGTATCCCGGCTGTTGGCCAGCGCCGCTTGCGCCGCTTGTGCCGCCTTACCAGCCAGCCACTCCTGTCGCTGAAGCCGATTGCTGCGCGCAATGGCGATCCACATGCCGCAATGAAGCATCAGCACGGCCATGATCATCCCCGGCGTCGTCGGTGCAAGCGGGGCAGGGGTGATATAGCCAATGAGCAGCAGTATACCGCAGACCACGCCGCCGCCGGCATTGCCACGAAAACTGGTGGGGACGACCAGATAATATACCAGTGGCAGCATCACCATCACGAACACCGCAATGTCGCTTCGCGAACTGACCAGAAAGGCGACGCCGATTGCGGTGACGGCCTGCCAGCCCGCACAGATCCGTTCGACCGCAGCAAAGCTGTGTATCCGGCGGCACAGAAATACGCATAATAGCGAACATAGTATCACGGCGACGCGGGCCGGAACGGCAACCCAGAAATGCGGCGTGCCGAAAAAACGCCAATCACTTAGCAGGAACAGGCTATTGAGGATGGCCGACAGCAAGAACAGGGTGCGCGCATGGCGACGCGATTCTGGCAGGCGCTCCGTCTGGAACGCTGCTTCCTTCGTGCGGTGGCGAAACTCGCCGCTGATGGTCGAAAATGCGTTCATGCCCGGTCCATGGCAAACGCCCTTGTGGCGTCCTTGCCAAACTAGCGTCGCCAGGGTTAGCAATTCCCTAACCAGCGGAGCGGACAGGTTCCGCTTCTGGCAGCCGTCATGCGTCGGGACCGTGCTTGACCCTCTGCCACTGCATCGCTATAGGCCCGCCTGCCCAGCGGTCTGTCGCACGAGGATTCGTCCTTCCGCGCCATTCCACCGAGGCAAACACAGAGCTGAACATTACCGGGTGTTCTTGTGGTTCCAGAGGGCGTTTCGTCCGCTGGAGCTTTTGCCGTTTGGACGCGATATGCTGTCCCGATGGCGCAGAAAGCGGGAATGCCACGGTAAAGTAACTGAAAAAGGTGAAGGGCTTCATGCCAACAATCAACCAGCTGGTCCGCAAGGGCCGCGATCCGCAGAAGGCCAAGTCCAAGGTCCCTGCGATGGAAGCCAACCCGCAAAAGCGCGGTGTTTGCACGCGCGTCTATACGACGACTCCGAAGAAGCCGAACTCGGCGCTTCGTAAGGTTGCCAAGGTTCGCCTGGTCAACCAGCGCGAAGTCATCACCTATATTCCTGGTGAAGGCCATAACCTTCAGGAACATAGCGTCGTGCTGATCCGTGGCGGTCGTGTGCGAGATCTTCCGGGCGTGCGTTACCACGTTCTTCGCGGCGTTCTGGATACCCAGGGCGTCAAGGATCGCAAGCAGAGCCGTTCCAAATACGGCGCCAAGCGTCCTAAGTAAGGGAGACTAAAATATGTCACGTCGTCGTCGCCCCGAAAAGCGCATCATTCTGCCCGATCCCAAATATGGCGATCAGGTTCTGTCGAAGTTCATGAACTCCATCATGCAGGACGGCAAGAAAGCCGTTGCTGAATCGATCGTTTATGGCGCTCTTGAATCCGTAGAGGCTCGCGCCAAGAAGGATCCGATCGGCATGTTCCATGATGCGCTGAACAACATCAAGCCTGGCATCGAAGTGCGTAGTCGCCGAGTCGGCGGTGCGACCTATCAGGTTCCCGTCGAAGTGCGTCCTGAACGTTCGCAGGCTCTGGCCATCCGCTGGCTGATCACCGCTGCGCGCAATCGCAGCGAGACGACCATGGCGGCTCGCCTGTCCGGCGAGTTGATGGATGCTGCCAACAACCGTGGCAATGCGGTCAAGAAGCGTGAAGACACGCACCGGATGGCGGAAGCCAACCGCGCCTTCTCGCACTACCGCTGGTAAAGGACTGGCGGGCGTTTCGATGCCCGCCATGTCATCCGGTTTCAAAAATTGGTCCGTTCGCCGGGGGTGTCTACCCATGGCGGACGGATTGGTTTAGGGGCCAAGCGCAAGACTTTCACGAATCCCCAACCGCCGGCGCACCGGCAACGGAGAAGCATCATGGCCCGCAGCCATCCGCTCGAAAAATATCGCAATTTCGGTATTATGGCGCACATTGACGCCGGCAAGACCACCACGACCGAGCGTATCCTTTACTACACCGGCAAGTCCTACAAGATCGGCGAAGTCCATGACGGCGCTGCGACCATGGACTGGATGGAGCAGGAGCAGGAGCGTGGTATCACCATCACGTCGGCTGCGACCACCTGCATCTGGAACGATCACCGCCTGAACATCATCGACACTCCTGGCCACGTCGACTTCACCATCGAAGTCGAACGTTCGCTGCGCGTGCTTGATGGCGCGGTCGCCGCATTTGACGGCGTTGCTGGTGTTGAGCCGCAGTCGGAGACGGTGTGGCGCCAGGCGGACAAGTATAAAGTCCCGCGCATGTGCTTCATCAACAAGCTCGACCGCACCGGCGCCAATTTCTATTATTGCGTTCAGACGATCATCGATCGTCTGGGTGCCACGCCTGCCGTTCTTTACCTGCCCATCGGCGCAGAGTCGGAATTCCGGGGTCTGGTCGATCTGGTCGAAAATCGCGCGATCATCTGGAAGGATGAAAATCTCGGCGCGGAATTCTCCTATGAAGAGATTCCCGACGATCTGGCCGACAAGGCTGCGGAATATCGCGAAAAGCTGATCGAACTGGCTGTTGAGCAGGACGATGCGGCAATGGAGGCCTATCTCGAAGGCAACCTGCCCGACGTCGCCACGCTGAAGGCACTGATCCGCAAGGGTACGCTGGCGCAGGCATTCGTGCCGGTGCTGTGTGGTTCGGCGTTCAAGAACAAGGGCGTTCAGCCCCTGCTCGACGCCGTTGTCGATTATCTGCCTTCGCCGCTCGACATTCAGGACGTGCAGGGCATCAACCCTGATAATGATCAGCCCGACAGCCGTGCAACGTCTGACGAAGCGCCCTTCTCCGGCCTCGCGTTCAAGATCATGAACGATCCGTTCGTCGGCTCGCTGACGTTCCTGCGCGTCTATTCCGGCACCCTGACCAAGGGCACCTATCTGAACTCGGTCAAGGACAAGAAGGAAAAGATCGGTCGTATGCTCCTCATGCACGCGAACTCGCGTGAGGACATCGATGCAGCCTATGCGGGCGACATCGTCGCACTGGCCGGCATGAAGGAAACCACCACCGGGGATACGCTGTGTGCCGAGCGCCAGCCGATCATTCTGGAACGGATGGAATTTCCTGAGCCGGTCATCGAATTGTCGGTGGAACCCAAGACCAAGGCCGACCAGGAAAAGATGGGCGTCGCGCTCAATCGTCTGGCTGCCGAGGATCCGTCCTTCCGCGTTTCGACCGATCACGAATCGGGTCAGACGATCATCAAGGGCATGGGTGAACTTCACCTCGAAATCCTGGTCGACCGCATGAAGCGCGAGTTCAAGGTCGAGGCGAATGTCGGCGCCCCGCAGGTCGCCTATCGCGAGTATCTGGGTAAGGCCGTCGACGTCGATTATACCCACAAGAAGCAGTCGGGCGGCACTGGCCAGTTCGGCCGCATCAAGGTGAAGGTCAATCCGGGTGAACGCGGTTCGGGGATCATCTTCAAGGATGAAATCAAGGGCGGCAATATTCCCAAGGAATATATCCCGGCGATTGAAAAGGGTATGCGCGAAACGGCAGCAACCGGATCGCTGATCGGCTTCCCGATCATCGATTTTGAAATCCTGCTGTATGACGGCGCTTACCATGACGTCGATTCGTCCGCTCTGGCGTTCGAAATCACTGGTCGCGCTGCAATGCGTGAAGTGTCGCAGAAGGCTGGCATCAAGCTGCTTGAGCCGATCATGAAGGTCGAAGTCGTTTCTCCCGAAGAATATCTGGGCGACGTCATCGGCGACATGAACAGCCGCCGTGGCCAGATCCAGGGCACCGACACGCGCGGCAATGCGCAGGTTGTCGAGGCGATGGTCCCATTGGCCAACATGTTCGGCTATGTGAACTCGCTGCGCTCCTTTACCCAGGGCCGCGCGAACTATTCCATGACCTTCTCGCACTATGACGAAGTGCCGCAGAATGTTGCGGACGAGGTTAAGGCTAAGATGGCCTGATGTTTTCCCTGACCGACCCGGTCGAACGGGTCGGTTAGGGCTGGTATTCTGTAAATTTGCTGCTATGGACGCGCCTTCGCAAGGCGCGGCCGAGCGGTCAAACCCATCGGATTTGATTAGAAGGTAGGATAAAATGGCGAAAGCTAAGTTTGAGCGGACGAAGCCGCATTGCAACATCGGCACCATCGGTCACGTTGACCATGGCAAGACCTCGCTGACCGCAGCGATCACGAAAGTGCTGGCCGAAACCGGCGGCGCGACTTTCACGAGCTATGACAATATCGACAAGGCGCCTGAAGAGCGCGAGCGCGGCATCACCATTTCGACCGCCCACGTCGAATATGAAACCGAAGCGCGCCACTATGCGCACGTCGACTGCCCCGGCCATGCTGACTATGTGAAGAACATGATCACCGGTGCCGCGCAGATGGATGGCGCGATCCTGGTCGTGTCGGCCACCGATGGTCCGATGCCCCAGACCCGTGAGCACATTCTGCTCGCCAAGCAGGTCGGCGTTCCCCAGCTGGTTGTGTTCATGAACAAGGTCGATCTGGTCGACGACGCTGAAATCCTCGAACTGGTCGAGCTGGAAATTCGCGAACTGCTCAGCAGCTACGATTTCGACGGCGACAACATCCCCGTCATCCCTGGTTCGGCTGTTGCCGCACTTCAGGACAAGACGCCTGAGATCGGCCATGACGCCGTTCTCAAGCTGATGGAAGCTGTCGATACCTGGATCCCGCAGCCTGAGCGCCCTGTCGACAAGCCCTTCCTGATGCCCATCGAGGACGTGTTCTCGATCTCGGGTCGTGGTACAGTTGTTACCGGCCGCGTCGAAACCGGCATCGTCAAGGTTGGTGAAGAAGTCGAAATCGTCGGCATCAAAGATACCCGCAAGACCACCGTCACGGGCGTTGAAATGTTCCGCAAGCTGCTCGACGAAGGTCGTGCAGGCGACAACATCGGCGCGCTGGTTCGTGGCGTTGGTCGTGAAGACGTTGAGCGTGGTCAGGTTCTGGCCAAGCCCGGTTCGGTTACGCCGCACACGGAATTCGACGCAGAAATCTATGTGCTGTCGAAGGAAGAAGGCGGTCGTCACACGCCGTTCTTTGCGAACTATCGTCCGCAATTCTACTTCCGCACCACGGACGTCACCGGCGAAGTCATCCTGCCAGAAGGCACCGAGATGGTCATGCCCGGCGACAATGTGAAGCTCAACATCAAGCTCATCGCGCCGATCGCGATGGACTCCGGTCTGCGCTTCGCAATTCGTGAAGGCGGTCGTACCGTCGGCGCAGGGGTTGTCGGAACGATCTCGAAGTAATATAGAAACGCAGCGGCGCGAATCGTCTGATTCGCGCCGCTCAGTTTTTTCGCCGCCCCGGATCGTCCTTCTCCCGCTCGACAGAGCTAGAAGGGCAATGAGCGGGGTGGTTTGTTTTTGGCTCTTTCGCATCGGTAGTAGGACATGGACAGCAACATCCGCATTCGCCTCAAGGCGTTCGATCATCGCGTGCTCGATCAGGCGACCGGCGACATCGCCGACACCGCCCGCCGCACCGGCGCCCTCATTCGTGGCCCCATTCCTCTTCCGACGCGTATCGAAAAGTTCACGGTCAACCGTGGACCTCACGTCGACAAGAAGTCGCGTGAACAGTTTGAGGTCCGCACCTACAAGCGTATGCTTGACATTGTGCAGCCTACGCCCCAGACGGTCGACGCGCTGATGAAGCTGGATCTGGCTGCTGGCGTGAACGTCGAGATTAAGCTGGCCTGAGCTGGCAAGTCCCTGCTTTCCGAAAGGTAAGCAGGGTATCGGGCATTTCGGTTCGCTGGAAGCTCACACGACACAAGGGATACCGCGCGGCTTTTGCCGTGGCCCTGGTCCCCCGTCGCTGTTCCCGAATAGGGAGTGGCATCCAACCCAGACGGGGTGATCTACAAGCTAAGGGTTGGCCGCGAAGGAGAAATCCTGAGCGGTTTTTTCGTTGGATACGCCCGCTGAAAATGCGGGCCTCTATTGGGAGTATGGATCATGCGCACTGGCGTGATCGCGAAGAAAGTCGGGATGACCCGCCTGTTCCAAGAGGACGGGCGTCATGTTCCGGTTACGGTTCTGGCCCTTGAAGGCAACCAGGTCGTGGCTCGGAAAGATGTTGACAGCGACGGCTATGTGGCTGTGCAGCTGGGTGCCGGCGTCGCGAAAGTTAAGAATGTAGCAAAGCCGCAGCGTGGTCACTTCGCCAAGGCGGAAGTTGAGCCGAAGGCGCGCTTGGTCGAATTTCGCGTCGCCGAGGATGCACTCCTCGACGTCGGCGTTGAAATCGCCGCTGATCATTTCATCGACGGCCAGCTGGTCGACGTGTCGGGTCACACGCAGGGCAAGGGCTTTGCCGGTGCCATGAAGCGTTGGGGCTTCGGCGGTATGCGCGCCACGCACGGCGTGTCTATCAGTCACCGTGCGCATGGTTCGACGGGTAACCGTCAGGATCCCGGTCGCGTCTTCAAGAACAAGAAGATGGCCGGTCACATGGGTGATCGTGAGCGGACGCAGCAGAACCTCGAAATCGTCCGTACGGACGTCGAGCGTGGCCTGTTGTTCGTCAAGGGTTCGGTCCCTGGTGCCAAGGGTACCTGGTTGACTGTCAAGGATGCCGTAAAGGTGCCCCGTCCCGCCGACGTTCCCTACCCCGCCAGCCTGAAAAAGGCTGACAACAGCAACGATGTGGTTGCCGCTGACACCCCGGCTGAAGAAGTCGTGGCAGTGGAAGTCACCGAAGGCCAGGAGGGCTAAACCATGAAGGTCAAGGTACAGACCCTCGACGCAACGGAAGCTGGCGATCTGGAGCTCAACGATGCCGTATTCGGTATCGAGCCTCGCGCCGACATCCTGCACCGCGTCGTCACCTGGCAGCTGGAAAAGCGTCGCGGCACTGCCCGTGGCACACGGGAACGTTCCGACGTCGCCCGCACCGGCAAGAAGTTCGGTCGCCAGAAGGGCGGCGGTACTGCCCGTCACGGCGATCGCCGCGCTCCGGTGTTCATCGGTGGTGGTAAGGCGCACGGCGCCCGCGTCCGCGACTTTAACCCTTCGCTGAACAAGAAGGTTCGCGCCCTGGGCCTGAAGATGGCGCTGTCGTCGAAGGTGAAGGACGGTTCGCTGTTCGTCATCGACAGCCTCGACGTTGCCGAAGGCAAGACCAAGGCGCTTGTTGCCAACCTCGCCAAGCTGAACCTCACCAAGGTGCTGTTCATCGATGGCGATGCGGTCAACATCAGCTTCGCTAAGGCGTCGGCCAACATCATCGGCGTGGACCTGCTCCCTGCCGTTGGCGCCAACGTCTATGACATCCTGAAAGCCGAATCGCTGGTGCTGACCCGCGCTGCGGTCGAAAAGCTGGAGGCCCGTTTCAATGGCTAAAAAGCAAACCGGAACCGTCGATAACCGTCATTATGACGTCGTCGTCGCGCCGCACATCACCGAAAAGTCGACGCTGCTCAGCGAAAACAATGCGGTGGTGTTCAAGGTCGCTGGCGATGCGACGAAGCCCGAAATCAAGGCCGCTGTCGAAGCGATCTGGGGTGTCGAAGTCAAGAGCGTGAACACGCTCGTGACCAAGGGCAAGACCAAGAAGTGGAAGGGCCGTCCCTACACTCGCTCCGACGTAAAGAAGGCGATCGTCCGCCTGGCCGAAGGCCAGTCGATCGACATCACCGAGGGAGTGCGCTGAGATGGCGCTTAAGCATTATAACCCGACCAGCCCCGCCCAGCGCGGGCTGATCCTGGTCGACAAGTCCAGCCTGCACAAAGGTAAGCCCGTCAAGGCGCTGACCGAAGGCAAGCGCAAGACTGGCGGCCGTAACAACAAGGGTCATGTGACGTCGCGCGGTATCGGCGGCGGTCACAAGCAGCGCTATCGCATCATCGATTTCAAGCGTCGGTTGTGGGACGTCGAAGGTACGGTCGAGCGTCTGGAATATGACCCCAACCGCACGGCGTTCATCGCACTGGTGAACTATCCCGACGGCACGCAGGCTTATATCATCGCGCCGCAGCGTCTGGCTCCTGGTGACAAGGTCATCGCGGGCAAGAAGACCGACGTAAAGCCGGGCAACGCGATGGAGCTGGGTCAGATGCCGGTCGGCACGATCATCCACAACATCGAGATGAAGCCGGGCAAGGGCGCGCAGCTTTGCCGTTCGGCCGGCACCTATGCCCAGCTGGTCGGTCGCGATCGTGGCATGGTCATGGTTCGTCTGTCGTCGGGTGAACAGCGTTACATTCGTTCGGACTGCATGGGCACCATCGGTGCTGTCAGCAACCCGGACAATGGTAACACCAACCTTGCCAAGGCTGGCCGCAATCGCTGGAAGGGCATTCGCCCTCTGACGCGCGGTGTTGCCAAGAACCCGGTCGATCACCCGCATGGTGGTGGTGAAGGCCGGACCTCCGGTGGCCGTCATCCGGTTACCCCATGGGGTAAGCCGACCAAGGGTGCCCGTACCCGTCACAACAAGTCGACCGACAAGATGATCATCCGGTCGCGTCACGCCAAGAAGAAGAGGTAATCCGCGATGGCTCGTTCCGTCTGGAAAGGTCCGTTCGTGGACCTCAGCCTTCTGAAGAAGGCAGAAACGGCGCAGGACGCCGGTGGCCGCGCCCCGATCAAGACATGGTCGCGTCGTTCCACCATCCTGCCCCAGTTCGTTGGCCTGACGTTCAACGTCTATAATGGCCGCAAGCATGTTCCGGTTTCCGTGAACGAGGATATGGTGGGTCATAAGTTGGGCGAATTCGCTCCGACCCGCTTCTTCCCCGGCCACGCTGCCGACAAGAAGGGCAAGCGCTAATGAGCAAGGAAAAAGCTCCCCGTCGCGTCGCCGACAATGAAGCGCTGGCCGTTGGCACGCAGATCCGTGGTTCGGCTCAGAAGCTGAACCTAGTTGCGACGCTCATCCGCGGCCGCAAGGTCGAGGACGCGCTGAACATCCTCGCCTTCTCCAAGAAGGCGATGGCCGTGGACGTTCGCAAGGTGCTGGCTTCGGCCATCGCCAATGCGGAAAACAATCATAACCTGGACGTCGATGCACTCGTCGTCGCGGAAGCATCGGTAGGCAAGGCGTTCACGCTCAAGCGCTTCCATGCCCGTGGCCGCGGCAAGTCGACCCAGATCCTCAAGCCTTACAGCCGCGTGCGCATCGTCGTTCGTGAAGCTGGCGAAGAAGCGGAGGCGTAAGCACATGGGTCACAAGAGCAATCCGATCGGTCTGCGTCTCCAGATCAACCGTACCTGGGACAGCCGCTGGTTCGCCGAAGGCGCCGACTATGGTCGCCTGCTGCTGGAGGATCTCAAGATCCGCCAGTATATCTTCAAGAACATGCCGCAGGCCGCGATCTCCAAGGTCGTGATCGAGCGTCCGGCCAAGCTGTGCCGCGTGTCGATCTATGCCGCTCGTCCGGGCGTCATCATCGGCAAGAAGGGTGCAGACATCGAAAAGCTTCGTCGGAAGCTGGGTGCGCTGACCTCGTCCGACGTGTCGCTGAACATCGTCGAAATCCGCAAGCCGGAAGTCGACAGTCGTTTGGTCGCACAGGGCATCGCTGACCAGCTGGAACGCCGCGTGGCATTCCGCCGGGCCATGAAGCGTGCGGTGCAGTCGGCTCTGCGTCTGGGTGCCGAAGGCATCAAGATCACCTGCGGCGGCCGTCTTGGCGGCGCAGAGATCGCGCGTGTCGAATGGTATCGCGAAGGCCGCGTTCCGCTGCACACGCTGCGTGCGAACGTCGACTATGCCGAAGCCACGGCGCACACCGCCTATGGCGTTTGCGGCATCAAGGTATGGATCTTCAAGGGCGAAATTCTCGGCCATGATCCGTTCGCGACCGACCGGCTTATGCTGGAGGCTCAGACCTCCGGCGTGCGTCCGGCGCGCTGAGAATAAGAAGGTAATAGCGTCATGCTGCAACCGAAGAAAATGAAGTTCCGCAAGACCTTCAAAGGTCGGATCAAGGGCGATGCGAAGGGCGGCACTGCGCTGAACTTCGGATCCTATGGTCTTAAGGCGATGGAGCCGGAGCGGATCACTGCGCGTCAGATCGAAGCGGCTCGCCGTGCGATCACTCGCCACATCCGTCGTCAGGGCCGTTTGTGGATCCGCGTGTTCCCCGACGTCCCCGTGACGAAGAAGCCGGCGGAAGTCCGTCAGGGTAAGGGCAAGGGTTCGGTCGAATATTGGGCGGCTCGCGTCGCTCCCGGCCGTATCCTGTTCGAACTGGACGGCGTTCCCGGTCCGCTCGCAGCAGAGGCCTTCTCGCGCGCCGCGATGAAGCTGCCCATCAAGACCAAGGTCGTTGCCCGCCTCGGCGACACCTCGCATCTGGAGGGTTAAGTCATGGCGAACGTTGCTGACCTCAAGACCAAGACGGACGACGAACTGTCGACCGAACTCAACAACCTGAAGCGCGAGCAGTTCAATCTGCGTTTTCAGGCGGCCACCAACCAGCTGGAAAAGCCCAGCCGGGTCAAGGAAGTCCGCCGCTCGATCGCGCAGATCAAGACCCTGCAGACGGAGCGTAACAGCTCCGCCGCGAAGTAAAGGAAACACACGATGCCCAAGCGCGTGCTGACGGGAACTGTGGTTTCCGACAAGGCCGACAAGACGGTGGTCGTTCGCGTGGAGCGCAAGGTAAAGCACGCGCTCTACGGTAAGATCATTCGTCGCTCGAAAAAATATCATGCCCATGACGAGGGCAATGTCTACAAGGAAGGCGAGACGGTCCGCATCGAGGAAACCGCTCCGATTTCCAAGCTCAAGACCTGGAAGGTCATCGAGCGCGTGGACACCCACAAGTCGCCGGAAACGGCGGCCTGAGGGAAAGCTCACCGACTCTTTGAGTCTAATTGCGACGCGGGGCTGGCCTTTTCGATCAGAAAGGGTTACAGGCCCGCGCTTCGCGTATGACTCCTAGGGTCCAGGCACGAAATTCGGAACCGCCGGGAATCTTCCCGGTAGGCCAAATAAGAAGGAACCGGATCCATGATCCAGATGCAATCCAATCTTGACGTCGCTGACAACAGCGGCGCCAAGCGCGTCCAGTGCATCAAAGTGCTGGGCGGGTCGAAGCGTCGCTTCGCTGGCGTAGGCGACATCATCGTCGTTTCCGTCAAGGAAGCCGCGCCACGCGGCAAGGTTAAGAAGGGTGACGTGCATCGCGCGGTCATCGTTCGCACCGCCAAGGACATTCGTCGCGCCGACGGCAGCGTCATCCGTTTCGACGGTAACGCCGCTGTCCTGATCAACAAGAATCAGGAGCCGATCGGCACGCGCATCTTTGGCCCCGTGGTTCGTGAGCTGCGTGCAAAGCAGCACATGAAGATCATCTCGCTTGCTCCTGAGGTGCTGTAATGAGCGCTGCTAAGATCAAGAAGGGCGACAAGATCGTCGTCCTCGCTGGCAAGGACAAGGGCCGCACTGGTTCCGTGCTCCAGGTGCTTCCCAAGGACGACAAGGTCCTGGTGGAAGGCATCAACGTGCATGTGAAGCACCGCAAGCCCGACCAGGCCAATCCGCAGGGCGGTATCGAGCGCAAGGCTGCGCCGCTCCACATTTCGAACGTGGCGGTCGCTGACAGTGATGGCAAGCCGACGCGCGTTCGCTTCGAGGAGCGCGACGGCAAGAAGGTTCGCGTCGCCGTCAAGTCCGGTGAGGTGCTGTAATGGCTGATACTTACATTCCGCGCTCCAAGGCGCTCTATGACGCTGAAATCGTGAAAGCGATGACCGAAAAGTTCGGTTACAAGAACGTTATGGAAATTCCCCGGATCCAGAAGGTCACGCTCAACATGGGTGTGGGCGAAGCGACCCAGGATAAGAAGAAGGTCACGTCGGCCGCCGAGGAAATGGAACTGATCGCTGGTCAGAAGCCGGTCATCACCAAGGCGAAGAAGTCGATCGCACAGTTCAAGCTGCGTGAAGGTATGCCGATCGGTGCGAAGGTTACGATGCGCCGCGAGCGCATGTATGAATTCCTTGACCGTCTGATCAACATCGCGCTGCCTCGCGTGCGCGATTTCCGTGGTCTGAACCCCAATAGCTTTGATGGCCGTGGCAATTTCGCCTTTGGCATCAAGGAGCAGATCATCTTTCCGGAGATCAGCTATGACCGCGTCGATAATGTTCGCGGCATGGACATCATCGTGACCACCACTGCGAAGACGGACGACGAGGCGCGCGAGCTGCTGCGCCTGTTCGGTTTCCCGTTCCCGCAGGAAGAAGAGAAGCAGGCGGCCTAAACGGTCCCGCTTCTCTCCCCCACCGTTAGGCTAAGGAAGAGAACTTAAGTCATGGCGAAACTGAGTTCGATCAATAAGAACGAGCGCCGCAAGCAGTTGGTAAAGAAATATGCCGGCCGTTATGCGAAGCTCAAGGCGATCGCGAATGATACCAGCGCAGACGATACGGATCGTTTGATGGCGCGTCTGAAGATGGCGGAAGTTCCGCGTAACGGCAACCCGACTCGCGTGCGTAACCGCTGCGAACTGACGGGGCGCCCGCGCGCTTATTACCGCAAATTCCGGCTCTGCCGCATTCAGCTGCGCGATCTGGCCAACAAAGGCCTGATCCCCGGCGTCACCAAGTCGAGCTGGTAAGGATATCATCTCATGGCATTGACCGATCCCCTGGGTGACATGCTCACCCGCATCCGTAACGGGCAGCAGGCGAAGAAGGACAGCGTTATGTCCCCCGCTTCCAAGCTGCGCGCTCGCGTGCTCGACGTGCTTCAGCGCGAAGGCTATATCCGTGGTTATTCCGAGGAAACCCTTGGTGCCCACCCCGGCCTGCGCATCGAACTGAAATATTTTGAAGGCCAGCCGGCCATCAAGCATGTTGCTCGCGTGTCCAAGCCTGGCCGCCGCGTCTATTCGGGTTCCAAGGAACTGCCGATCGTGCGCAACGGCCTGGGCATCACCATTGTCTCGACGCCCAAGGGTGTTCTGTCCGACGCGGAAGCGCGTGAACAGAATGTCGGCGGCGAAGTACTCGCGGAGGTGTTCTGATGAGCCGCACGGGTAAAAAGCCGGTTGCCGTCCCTGCGGGCGTCACCACGTCGATCGAAGCCGGCCAGCTGTCGGTCAAGGGCCCCAAGGGTACCCTGGCCATGCCGCTGTCGGACGAAGTGACCTACACGCTCGAAGACGGCTCCGTCACGGTGAAGCCTGCAAATGACGGCAAGCGCGCTCGCGCTTTCTGGGGTATGCAGCGCACTCTGATCCAGAACCTGATCACTGGCGTGACCGAGGGCTTCTCCAAGAAGCTCCTCATTACGGGCGTTGGTTACCGCGCCAACTCGCAGGGCAAGACCCTGAAGTTGCAGCTTGGCTACAGCCATGACGTCGATTTCGCGATCCCTGAAGGGATCGAGATCAAGACCCCGGATAATACCACGGTCGAGATCAGCGGGATGGACAAGCAGCAGGTCGGTCAGGTCGCTGCCGAGATCCGTCGCTGGCGTAAGCCCGAACCCTATAAGGGCAAGGGCATTAAATACGCTGGCGAGTTCATCTTCCGCAAGGAAGGGAAGAAGAAGTAAGATGGCAAAGCTTTCCCTCTTCGCGCGGCGTCGCCGCCGCGTTCGCACCGCGCTCAAGGCTGTTTCGGGCACCCGCCCGCGCCTCAGCGTCCACCGTTCTGGCCGTCACATCTACGCCCAGGTCATTGACGACGTCGCCGGTACAACCGTCGCTGCCGCCTCGACCCTGGACAAGGATGTGCGCGGTAAGACCGGTGCCACTTCCGAAGCTGCTGCTGATGTCGGCAAGCGCGTTGCCGCTGCGGCAACGGCTGCTGGCGTCACGCGCGTCGTTTTCGATCGTGGTGGCTTCCTTTTCCATGGCCGCGTCAAGGCGCTGGCCGATGCGGCCCGTGAAGCCGGGCTGGAGTTCTGAGCATGGCTGACGAAAACACCATCGAAACCGGCACGCCTGTCGAAAGCGCGCCTGTCGAAGCGACCGAAGGTCGCGGTCCCGGCCGTGGCGGTCGTGGCAACCGTGGCGGCGGCGGCGATCGCAACCGTGGCGAGCGTGGCGGCCGTGGCCGTCGCGACGACCGCCGTGGCGGCAATCGCGATGAAGATCAGGGCGAAGAACTGATCGAAAAGCTGGTTCACATCAACCGCGTCAGCAAAACCGTAAAGGGCGGTAAGCGCTTCGGTTTCGCGGCTCTGGTCGTCGTTGGCGACGGTAAGGGTCGTGCGGGCTTTGGTCATGGCAAGGCGCGCGAAGTGCCTGAAGCCATCAGCAAGGCGACGGCTGCTGCCAAGAAGGCAATGGTTCGTGTTCCGCTTAAGGAAGGCCGCACGCTGCACCATGATGGCCTGGGCCATTTCGGTGCCGGCAAGGTGACGGTTCGTTCGGCTCCGGCCGGTACGGGTATCATCGCAGGTGGTCCGATGCGCGCTGTGTTCGAAAGCCTCGGCGTTGCAGACGTCGTGACCAAGTCGAACGGCACGTCGAACCCCTACAACATGATCCGTGCGACTTTCGCTGCACTTGGCGAACAGACCAGCCCCAAGTCGGTGGCGCAGCGTCGCGGCAAGAAGGTCGCTGACCTTCTGCGTCGCGGTGGCGCTTCGGTCGAAGTCGCGGCGGCTGATGCCGACGCGATTGTGGAGTAAGCGACATGGCCAAAATCAAGATCAAACAGATCGGTTCGCCGATCCGTCGCCCCGCCGACCAGAAGAAGATTCTGATCGGTCTGGGCCTTGGCAAGATGAACCGCGTGGTGGAACTTGAAGACACCGCCGAAGTGCGCGGTGCGATCAAGAAGCTGCCGCACATGGTGGCGGTCGTCGAAGGCTGAGCCTTCCGACCCGATGAAAAGAGGCGAAGGAGGGGGTGACCCCTCTTTCGTTTTTTTCAGAGGCGCGTTACAGGCGCGCTTCTGAAAATCCCAGCATAGGCAGGGATCTCATGCCGGATGGCGCGTCCTTGCAAGAGGAAACCCCCGGCTCTCACTGGCTGGCTGCACCCGCAAGGGCGCGTCCAGATCAACCCGGCCCCAGCCTCCGCTGGGGCATCGGTATGATTGTCCAAAGACAATCATACCTCGCGCGAACCAAGCGAAAGCGAGTGCACGATATGACTTTCAAACTGAATGACATCCGCGACAATGATGGCGCCCGCAAGGGCCGTATGCGCGTTGGACGCGGCATCGGCTCCGGCAAGGGCAAGACTGCCGGTCGCGGTCAAAAGGGCGCCAAGGCGCGTTCGGGCGTCGCCATCAACGGGTTTGAGGGTGGTCAGATGCCGCTCCACATGCGTATCCCTAAGCGTGGCTTCAACAACATCTTCGCGAACGATTATGCGATCGTGAACCTGGGTGCCGTGCAGGTGGCGATCGACGCCGGTAAGCTGGACGCCAATGCGACCATCGACCAGGCAGCCCTTAACGCTGCCAACCTGACGCGCGGTGGCAAGGACGGCGTCCGTCTGCTGGCCAAGGGCGAACTGACCGCGAAGGTCAGCTTCCTGGTTGCCGGCGCTTCCAAGAGCGCGATCGAAGCGGTCGAGAAGATCGGTGGTAAGGTCGACGTGATCGAATTCATCCCGGCTGCTGAAAAGGCAAAGGCGAAGAAGGGTACCACTCTGGCCGCCAAGAAGGCCGCTCGTAAGGCCTGATCTGCCTTTCTGAGACTTGCAAGCGCGGCCCCGCTGCCCGATATGGGTTGGCGGGGTCGTGCGTATCGGGGGCCAGCTTTGTCGTTTGTGCGGCAACTCCCCGTTCGACACGCCGGACCCGTCCCGCTAAGGGATGAGCGATTCCGCGCCGGAGCATGTGCTTTCCGGCCAGAGTGATTTGAAGGGCAGCCACCATGGCATCGAGAGCCGACCAGCTCGCATCCAATCTCAGCCTCGCGAAGTTCAGCCAGGCGACCGACCTCAAGAAGCGCCTGTGGTTTACACTGGGCGCCTTGATCGTGTTCCGTTTCCTCAGCTTCGTGCCGTTGCCCGGCGTCGATCCGACGGCCTTGTCGCAGTTGTACAGCCAGACCAATGGCGGCATCCTCGACATCTTCAACACCTTCTCCGGTGGGTCGCTGTCGCGCATGAGCCTGATCGCGCTGGGCGTGATGCCTTATATCACGGCGTCGATCGTCGTGCAGCTTGCCGCCAGCCTCTCGCCGCAGCTTGCTGCGATCAAGAAGGAAGGCGAGAGCGGTCGCAAGAAGCTGAACCAGTGGACGCGCTACGGCACCGTCGGCCTGACCGCCGTGCAGGGCTATTTTATTGCGGTGGGTCTTGAAAGCTTCGGCGCGCAATCGGGTGTAGCGGCGGTCATCGAGCCGGGCCTGCTGTTTCGCCTGACGGCGGTCGTATCGCTGATCGGCGGCACGATGTTCCTGATGTGGCTGGGTGAGCAGATCACTTCGCGCGGGATTGGCAATGGCGTATCGCTCATCATCATGGCAGGCATCGTTGCGCAATTGCCGGTGACGCTCAGCAACCTGTTCAAATCTGGCAGTGAAGGGTCGATTTCCGGTCTGCTCATCATGCTGGTCATGATCATGGCAGTCGGTCTCGTCCTTTTGATCTGCTTCATGGAGCGTGCGCAACGCCGGGTACTGATCCAATATCCCAAGCGTCAGACCCGCCAGGGTTTGATGCAGGCCGATCGCAGCCATTTGCCGCTCAAGGTGAATACCGCTGGCGTCATCCCGCCGATCTTCGCCTCGTCGTTGCTGCTGATGCCACTGACGATCTCGCAGTTCGCGGGCCAGACAGTTGCAGGCGAAAGCAAATGGGGCGACTTCGTCCTGACGTTGAACCAGTATCTGTCGCATGGCAGCCCGGTCTATATGGGTCTTTATGGCCTTGGCATCGTATTCTTCTGCTTCTTCTACACTGCCGTGGTGTTCAACCCGGAAGAGACGGCAGATAATCTCAAGCGCAATGGCGGCTTCATTCCCGGCATCCGTCCGGGCAAGAATACCGAGCATTATCTGGATTATGTGCTGACGCGCATCACGGTGATCGGCGCTGCCTATCTGGCCTTCATCTGCCTGGTGCCGGAGTTCGCAATCGCCAGGGCGGGAATTCCATTCTACCTTGGTGGGACTAGCCTGTTGATCGTCGTCAATGTTACGGTGGATACCGTGACCCAGATACAGAGCCATCTGCTCGCCCATCAATATGGCGATCTGATCAAGAAGGCGAAGCTAAAGGGCCGGATGCGCTAAGCGCGACGACAGATAAAGCGCAAAAATAGGGGAGTATGCGCGCGATGAACATCATTCTGCTTGGTCCTCCAGGTGCGGGCAAAGGGACGCAGGCTACGCGCCTGGTCGACAGCCGTGCCATGGTTCAACTCTCGACGGGCGATATGCTCCGTGCCGCCGTGAAGGCCGGAACGCCCGTGGGCCTTCAGGCCAAGGCGCTGATGGAAGCGGGCGCATTGGTGCCTGACGAAGTCGTGTCCGGCATCATCGGCGAAGCGCTCGACGCGCTATCGCCGGATACCGGGGTGATCTTCGATGGCTATCCCCGCACGGAAGCGCAGGCCCATTCGCTCGACACCATCCTGGCCGATCGCAAGCGGTCGCTCGATCATGTCATCGAACTGGAAGTGGACGAAGACGCGCTGGTCGAGCGTATCACTGGCCGCTTCACCTGCGCCAGTTGCGGCGAAGGCTATCACGACCTGTTCAAGGCACCCAAGGTCGATGGCGAGTGCGACAAGTGCCAGGGCCATGAGTTCAAGCGTCGCCCCGATGACAATGAGGAAACGGTGCGCACGCGCATGGCCGAATATCGCGCCAAGACGGCGCCGATCCTGCCCATCTACGAAGCGCGCGCTATCGTGTCGCGGGTGGACGGGATGGCGGACATGAACGATGTCAGCCTTGCCGTTGCCGCTATCTTGGATGGCGAGGCGGCCTGAGCTAATCTCCTCCTTTCAATTGGGGAGGGGTTGTGATGCGCATGGCGAAACTATTGGCATGGGCCGGAGCAGCGATGGCAGTTCCGGCCCATTGTGCTGTCACGGCGACCAGCGATATCGGTTTCGCGACCCAAAGCAGCATGGAGATTGCCGCCGACGCGCAGACTGTCCATGGCTTGCTGGTAAAGCCTGAGCGGTGGTGGAACGGTGCGCACACCTACAGTGGCGACGCGGCGAATTTGCGAATCGATGCGCGCGCCGGGGGCTGTTTTTGCGAGACGATTCCTGCACCCGCTGGACAGGCGGGCAGCATAGAACATGGCCGGGTCATCGCCATCATGCCTGGCAAGCAGCTGCGCCTCTCGGCCGCCTTGGGTCCGCTGCAAAGCGAGGGAGTGATTGGCACGCTCGATTTCGTGATCATGCCGTCGGGCAAAGGCGTTCGCGTCACCATGACCTATGTCGTGGGTGGCTATCTGCGCAGCGGTCCGGCCCGGATGGCCCCTCTGGTCGATCAGGTGTTGAGCGAGCAGTTGCAGGGGCTGAAGCGGGCAAGCGAGGCACCCGCATTATAACCCTCCACCCCAGTCAGAGCGACCGTCTGCAATAAACGGGAAATAAAAAAGCTGGGCCGATCCGGCTATATTAACTGCGATATTAACGGATTCATTGCTGCGATATTGCTATGGCATGGCAATGGCCGGATCTTCCCCATCCCGCGCTCGCCTGACCGAGCTGGACGCCTTGCGCGGTATCGGGGCGCTGTGCGTGCTGGTATTTCACTACAGCACGCGCTTTCACGAAATCTTCCCACAGGCCAGTCATGTCCCTTTTACCTTTCCGGGCGGGAATTACCGGGTTCTGCTGTTCTTCACCATTTCGGGCTTTGCCATCTTCTTCACATTGGAGCGGATCGGGTCCGTTGCGGATTTCATTGTCAATCGCTTTGCGCGGCTTTACCCGGCCTATCTGGTGGCGATGTTGCTGACGCTGTCGATCGAATATCTTGCCCATGCCACGCGGCTGCTGATCGGTCCGGCGGCGATTCTGGCCAATTTCACCATGTTGCAGGGCTTTGCCTTTCTGCCCGAAGTGGATGGTGCCTATTGGACGCTGACGATCGAGATTGCATTCTATGTGTGCATGATCGCGCTGTGGCGGTTCGCCGGGTTGAAGCGGTTGGAGCCTGTCGCAGCGCTGTGGCTGGGGGTGCGGTGGGTCTATGCGCTGTGGCCCGATATGCCCGAACGTATCATCATGCTGCTGGTGCTGCGTTACCTACCTTTCTTCGTCATCGGGATGCTGTCCTACCGGGTGTGGGCGGGGCAGCGGCGTTGGCGGCAACAGGCGCCCTATGCCCTGCTGGCGCTGGCGTCGGTGGCGACGATCGAGACATGGGATGTGACGCTGGTCGCTTGCGTCCTGCTGGTGGCCTTTGCGGCGCTGATCGCGGGGCGGCTGCGTATCCTGTGCCTGCGTCCGCTCGTCTGGCTGGGCGGGATCAGCTATTCCTTCTACCTGATCCATCAACATGTCGGTTTCGTCGTCATGCTGGAGATCGCAAAGGCAGGCTATAGCCCATGGCTGGGCTTCTTTGCCGCCTTTGCTGTAGCGTTGATATTGGGGACGCTGATCAACCGGCTGGTCGAGCGGCCTGCGGGGGAGGCGATCCTTGCTTGGTGGAAGCGTCGTCGCGCCCGGCAATGCGTGACCATCGCCCCGGCCTGAGAGCGAGGGCGCTGCCGGACTGGCAGCGCCCCTTTCATCACTTGGCGAGCGGTGCGGCCGCGGCCGCGTTTTCGGGCAGCCCGCCCATTTGCGTCACCATCTTGGTATAGGCGTCCAAATAGGCCAGCACGATGACCTGACCGATGTCGGTGCTTTGATAGCCACCGCCACCGACCGCCGCCAGGCCGCCCATCCAGCCAAGGCCGCCACCGCCGCCGAAGCTGAGGTCGGATTTGCGGAAATAGCCTTCGGCCATCACTTCTTCTTCGGTGGTGCGGGCGTTGACGACCGACAGCATGACGTTCGCCTCGCTCTTTTTGACCGAGATGCCGCCCAGCAGCGCGCCGCCGATCCGGCCACCCAGCATCCCGCCCAGCATCCCGCCAATGGCGTTGCCGCCGCTATTCTTGTTGGTGGTCACGATGTCTGGCTGGATGAAATAGTCCGCTGCCTTGACCTGTCCCTTGCCCAGGTTCGACCCGGCCTGCAATTCGCCGGAGTCGGCCATTGCCCGTTCCAGATTGCGGCTGGCCATGGAGCGGCCGCGATTGACCAGACCGAAACAGCCGGACTGTTGCACGAACAGTTTGATGATCGCTTCGGGGCTGCCCAGATTGAGTTCGCGCCACCATTGATTGTCCGGTTCCACGATGGCGACGGTGCCAAGGCGTTTGGTGCAGCGGGGAATTTCCATCTGCTTCTTGGTCTGGGCCTGCCGACCCGACGACCCCCTGTCCGCCGCCATCACCGGGCTTGCGACCATGGTCAGCGCGGTGGTGAGGGTCATGAATTTCGTGAAAATCCGCATCTTGTGCATCCCCGTTTAGTTGCCGAAGTCCTGTTTGATACGCGCCCCGATTTTCCATCCCGACTTTAGCACATGCCCGATACTGTTCAAGGCAAGGCGCGGTATAGGACAGGCCTTTTATCGGTCATGCGCGATCCTGCTGACAGGGCCGACGACTCCTGCTATCGGCGCGCAATGACGCAGCTTAGCCACATCCGTAACTTTTCTATCATCGCCCATATCGACCATGGCAAGTCCACGCTGGCCGACCGCCTGATCCAGCGGACCGGCGGCCTGACCGACCGTGAAATGAGCGCCCAAGTCCTTGATAACATGGACATTGAGAAGGAGCGCGGCATCACGATCAAGGCGCAGACGGTGCGCCTCGACTATGTCGCCAAAGACGGCCAAACCTATGAACTCAATCTGATGGACACGCCGGGGCATGTCGACTTCGCCTATGAAGTGTCCCGTTCGCTGGCCGCGTGCGAGGGCGCTTTGCTGGTCGTGGACGCGGCGCAGGGCGTGGAAGCGCAGACGTTGGCCAATGTCTACCAGTCGATCGAGCATGATCATGAGATCGTGCCGGTACTCAACAAGATAGATCTGCCGGCTGCGGAACCCGAAAAGGTGCGCAAGGAAATCGAGGATGTCATTGGCCTGGACGCATCCGAAGCGGTGCTGGCCAGTGCCAAGTCGGGCATTGGCATCGACGAGATTCTGGAAGCCATCGTCAAGAAGATCCCGCCGCCAAAGGGGGACCGCGACGCGCCGCTGGAGGCGATGCTGGTCGATAGCTGGTACGACCCCTATCTGGGCGTCGTCATCCTCGTCCGTGTGGTCAATGGCGTCATCAGGAAGGGGCAGGCGATCAAGTTCATGATCGGCGGCACCGAACATCTGATCGACCGGGTCGGATGTATGCGGCCCAAGATTGAAACGCTGCCCGAACTGGCAGCGGGTGAGATTGGCTTCATCACCGCACAGATCAAGGATATCACAGAAACGCGCGTCGGCGACACCATCACCACAGTGAAGAATGGCGCGTTGAAACCGCTGCCGGGCTTCAAGGAAGTGCAGCCGGTGGTGTTTTGCGGGCTGTTCCCGGTGGACGCCAACGACTTCGACAAGCTGCGCGATTCGATCAGCAAGCTGCGCCTGAACGATGCGTCGTTCAGTTTCGAGATGGAAAGCAGCGCGGCTTTGGGCTTTGGCTTCCGCTGCGGGTTCTTGGGGTTGCTGCATCTGGAGATTATTCAGGAGCGGCTGACGCGCGAATATGATCTGGACTTGATCACCACTGCGCCGTCGGTGGTCTACAAGATCCAGCTGACTTATGGCGCGGGCGAGATCGAGCTGCACAACCCGGCCGACATGCCCGACCCGACGAAGATCGCGGATATCGAGGAGCCGTGGATCGAGGCGATCATCTATTGCCCCGACGAATATCTCGGCTCCATCCTGAAACTATGTCAGGACCGGCGTGGCATCCAGAAGAACCTCACCTATGTCGGCGGACGGGCGCAGGTGACCTATGAACTGCCGCTCAACGAAGTGGTGTTCGATTTCTACGATCGGCTGAAGTCGATCAGCCGTGGCTATGCCAGTTTCGATTATCACCAGATCGGTTATCGCGAAGGCGATCTGGTCAAGATGAGCATCATGGTCAATTCGGAAGCCGTCGATGCGCTGTCCATGATCGTCCATCGCGGCACGGCGGAATCGCGCGGGCGCGGTATGTGCGAGCGGTTGAAGGATCTGATCCCCCGCCATCTGTTCAAGATCCCGATTCAGGCGGCGATCGGTGGCAAGGTGATCGCGCGCGAAACGATCGCCGCGATGCGGAAGGACGTGACCGCCAAATGCTATGGCGGCGACATCAGCCGCAAGAAGAAGCTGCTCGACAAGCAGAAAGAAGGCAAGAAGCGGATGCGCGAATATGGCAGTGTCCAGATTCCGCAGGAAGCCTTCATCGCCGCGCTGCGCATGGGCGACGAGAACTGATCGACCCGCGCGCCGCGCTCACCGGACAGTTGGTTCGGATCGAGCGGGCGGCGGCGTTTCTGGCCAATGGCATGTCGCTGGGCCGCTGTCCGCGCGCGGCGGCGCGGCGACGCGGCGCGATGCCCGCCAAGATGATCGGCAACGGGTTGCGCGAACTCGACCTGTTCCTGACCGACCTGATCGTGGAAGCGCAGCGCGTGAACCGGCTGGGCGCGGGCGCGGGCGCGGACCCCGGCGTGCATCCGGGGCGGCGGATTTACAGTGCGGCAGAAGCATGGCGACGCGCGGGCGGTCCGCTGGGGCTGGCAGGCGTGGAGTGCGCGCGGTTGCGAAGGATGCGGGCGGCGCAGAACCGGCTATGTTTCGGGCGATTGCGCGGGGGCGACGCGGAAGCGGCGATGGTGCGCGATTGCGGGGAATATGCGCGGTTGGCGGGTGTTGTGCTGGCGGCGGTGGCTTCGCGCCATTCGCAGCTATTCAGCGGCTTGATCATTGAGCCTAAAAGCTGACATAGTTTTTCCGTCAACCAGCGCGCGCGAATGGTGGCATTGAAGCTCGACACTGGTGCCGTCGCAAGTCTCGCGATAAAAGGCGTTCGGAAGTAGGACTACAAGGGGTAGCGATGGACATTGTTTCCGGCATTGGCGCCGTAACGTCGGCACTTGGCATTGCCAAGACCCTGCGTGGCATCGAAAAGACCTATGATGAAGCGACGTACAAGGCACAAGTCGCGGATCTCATTAACGCATTGACTGACGCCAAGCTGGCGATGGCTGATGCCAAAGAAAGTCTTGCTGAGAAGGATAAGGAAATTGAGCGGTTGAGGGCCAGCTTTGAATCTAAGGCGAGGCTTGTTCTAGGTGACGGTGGCTATAGTTATTTGACTGATGAACAGTCCAATCCCTTGGGCTATCCAGTTTGCCCGAAGTGCGAACAAGTCAACGGCCGGATTATCCAGACTAAGGAGCATGAAAGCAGCGGGAAGGCCCGGTGTCCCGCCTGTAGCGACGTTTACACGCCCGTAATCTGCTACCTCCCCAAAGGTAGCGGTTATGTAACCAAGCAAGATAAAGAAAGCGCCGATTGGAGTGCGGCAATGTCGAGTTCTCGCACTAGCCCCTACTTTTAACGATTTTGCTAGGCATGAGAGGCGAGACGTCCGCTTTGGCTTGCGGCTCTCTCGAAAGCCGTTCGTCGGCTCTCGGCCCCCCCCCCTCACAACTCCCCAATCCTCGGCCCGCCCTTCGCCGCCTCATCGCCACCCGCCACTCCTTGCCCTTGCGCATACCAGCGTTCGAACGCCAGCCGTTCGTCGCCCTGGATGGTGCGCGGGCCGCGTGGGTCGGCTTCTTCCTTCGCGCGGAGGCGGCGGATTTCGGCCAGGACGCGGTGCATATGGGCGAGGGCGTCTTCGCTGCCAGGGCCGCCTTTTTGCTGATGTTCCTTGAAGGCGGCATATTCGACCGGGTCGACGCCCTGGGGAATGAAGCGACCCGCCGCGCGGCTGCGCAGCAGGAACATCAATAGCGCGTCATTATAGGCGCGGCGGGTGCCGACCAGCTTGCCATGGCTGTAGATTGGCATTTCCACACCATAAAGCGCGCGTTCCATCGCCACATCTTCCAGTCGGGCGATGCCATGGCCAAGCGCGGCGCGCCAGGCTTCGTTGAAACCGTTCGCGCCCTTTTGCCGCCGCAACTGATAGGCGCTGTCCGCCGACATGCCCACCTGCGCGGCGGCTCGTTTGACCGATCCGCTATCGGCCAGCGCGGCGATGAAGGCGTGCTGGCGCTCCGGCGTCCAGCCATCGGCGCGGAACCGGGGTGAAATCCGGCAGCGAGGCCGGCGCGATCCGGCGGGTCATGGCATGTTTCTGCATGGGCAAGCATATAACCTATATGGTTATATGTAGGATAGGCCTAAGGCATATTGCGACGCAGGTGTCGGCGGGAAGCTCTCGGTCGGCCCTAAGCGCCCGCGCACCAGTTGATCGGCGTACGCGACCATGGCTTTGCGTAGCGTTTGAGGATCATGAGTTGGCCTAGCGATACGCCGTCGCGCACCAACAGGCGAGCGGACGTATCTGTGTCCGCGCTGTCGGGGAGAGCCTGAAAACTGCCGCCGTTCAGCATGGCGGCGAGCGCGATGCGGCCCTCATGCGCGCGCTTTGCCTCGCACGCCGGGCCGGTCTGGCTTGGCACGCGAATGTCGGACAGGTGGTAACGGCGCCCGGCATAGGCGTAACTGTCGGGGGAAAGGACGCAGGCCTGGCCCCTGGGATCATCGCACAGGGCAAATTCGGTGGTGATGAGCGTGGCCGTTTCCGCAGGCGCCATGTTGCCGGTGGAAGCGGGCATCGCGGTGCGGAACAGGAAAATCGCCGCGCCCGCGACTATCAGCGCCAGCAGGACCATGCCGATCGGCACGATGCGCGATCGGCTTTCGGGAGTATCGTCCGCTGCTTCGTCCGATTGGTCGGGCGTGCGGTCACCAAGGTCGTACAGGTTGCGGGCCATGAGCGGTTTTCCAGTAATATATGTAAGTTTAGCGCTATCGGTGCAAAGATTTCGTTAACCAGCGGGCCGGGCGCTGGCAGCTTGACGCAAGGGCGGGCGGCGTGGTGAAAGCGGGCGGGCAAGGCAATGGAGGCGGCATGAGCGAGGCATGGTTGTATGACGAGCATCCCGCGATGTTCCGGGCGCATCCTTTGCTGTTCACGCTGCTGCTGGTGTCGGTGGTCGGCATCGTGGCGATCGGCATTTGGTGGGTGCTGCACAAGGGCGAACGGCTGGCGCTGAGCGAGCGGGAAGTGCTGCTGGAGCGGGGCTTGCTGGCCAAGCAGCGCACGGAAGTGGCATTGTCGAGCATCCGCAGCGTGCGCATTACCCAGAGCCTGGGCCAGCGCCTGTTCGATGTCGGCCATGTCGAATTGTTCAGTGCGGGCGATGTCGCCGAAATCGCGGTGAAGAACATGCCGCGTCCGGGCCGGATTCGCGCGATCGCGGCAGCGCGCAACCTGGATCTTTTGCCGCAACGATAGGCTATTCGCATCGCCGCCCTTGACTTGGGCGCAATTATTCCAACGATAGCAATCATAAGGGAGCCGCCAGAGAGCATCCCCGCAGGCAGGATGGACGCCAGGAAAGGACGCCGGTTGCATCACGCGACACGGCGATCGAAAGGGACGTCTGCATGGTGGGCTTGCGCGTGATGCCGTCATTACTGGACCTGACGGCGCAGCAGCGGGCGGACATCCGCCAGGCGTGCAGCTTTGCCTGCGTGCGGTGCGGGGTCACTATCTATCGCTATCTGGGCCTGCCCGACGGGCCGGGCGCGACATTGCTATGCCCCACCTGCCACGGGCTGGTCGAGGAAGGGCGGCTGACCCCGACGCAGGTGCATAGTTTCCACGCCAACCCGGTGGTGCGCCAGCGCCATTTCGCGCGCGACCGTCTGCCCTTTTCCGCCGAATTGCCGCAACTGATCGTCGGGGGATCGCGCCTGCTGCGCGACACGCCGATACCGATCATGCTGGATGGCGAACCGATCCTGATCTTTGCCCCGCCGCGCCGGACCAATGGCGCGACTCGCATCAGCGTGCGGCTGGGCGGGGCGGATGGCGAGCCGGTGCAAGTGATCGACGGCAATGAATGGATGCCGACCGATGGCAGCTGGCACTTCCTGCTGCGCGGCGACCGTTATTCGATGATGGCGGCGCGGGGCGATGGCCTGGCCGTGCTGCGCGTGGTGACGCGCAACCGGATCGCGGTGGAACATTTGCGCACCACGATTCGCGGGCGACGACTGGAAGTGACGCCCGACTGGCTGGAAATCGACGGCAAACGTTATGTCGACCGGATCGGCAGCGGGACGCTGATCGGGCTGGAGTTATAGCGGGCGCTTTTGACACTCGGGGCGGATAGGCCCAAGGCGGGCCGATGCAACTGACCCATTTCGATATCGACATTTTCCTGCGCGACCATTGGCAAAAGAAGCCGGCGCTGATCCGCAATCCGTGGGACCAGTGGCGCAACCCGCTGGACCCGGACGAGCTGGCCGGGCTGGCGTGCGAAGATGGCGTCGAATCGCGCCTGATCCGCGCGACCGACACGATGCTGGCGATGGAAAGCGGGCCGTTGCCGCAGGACCGCTTCGGTGCGCTGGGGCGGGAGCCGTGGACGTTGCTGGTGCAGGCGGTGGACCAGATGGTGCCGGACGTCGCGGCGCTGATCGAACCGTTCCGCTTCGTGCCGGACTGGCGGATCGACGATGTGATGGTCAGCTATGCCACCGATGGCGGCGGCGTGGGCGCGCATTTCGACCAGTATGACGTGTTTCTGATTCAGGGGCTGGGGCGCAGGCGATGGCGGGTGGGGCCGCGTTGCGACGCGGCGACGCCGCTGTTGCCACATGACGATTTGCGCCTGATCGCGGATTTTCAGGCGACCGACGAATGGGTGCTGGAACCGGGTGACATTCTCTACGTCCCGCCCTGCTTCGCGCATGACGGCGTGGCGGCGGGCGATGATTGCATGACCTATTCGATTGGATTTCGTGCGCCATCGCGCGCCGAACTGGTCGAACATTGGAGCGAGCAGCTGGTCGACGCCCTGACCGATGAAGATCGCTATGCCGACCCCGATCTGGCGCGGCAGGACCATCCGGGGGAAATTGCTCCGGCGGCGATCGGCAGGCTGCATGGGCTGGTGCTGGAATCGCTCAATGACCGGGATGCCTTTGCGCGCTGGTTCGGGCAATATAGCAGCCAGCCCAAATATGCCGACACCGATTGGCGGCCCGAAGAAGCGGCGGACAGCGACCTGATCCGCGCGCTGATCGCGGCGCATGTGCCGTTGTGCCGCAATCCTGCGAGCCGTTTTGCCTTCATGGCGCGGGGGGCGGACGGAGTGACGCTGTTCGTGGACGGGCAGAGTTTCGACTGTGCGGGGGAGGGCGCGGCGTTCGCGCGGGCCGTGTGCGGGCGGGGGGATATGGATGTCGATCCGGCGCTGGCCGGGTCGGACGCCGCCGTGGCGCTGATCGCGGCGCTGATCGACCAGGGCAGCCTGGCCTTTGACGAGGGGGAGTGACGATATGGCGCTGATTTTGTTCAACAAGCCGTTCAATGTGCTGTGCCAGTTCACCCCGGAGTCGAACGGGCCGGAACGCGCGACGCTCAAGGATTATATCGCCGTGCCGGGCGTCTACCCCGCCGGGCGGCTGGACACCGATAGCGAAGGGCTGCTGCTGCTGACCGACGATGGCCGGTTGCAGGCGCGGATCGCCGACCCCCGGTTCAAGATGGCCAAAACCTATCTGGCGCAGGTGGAGGGCGAACCGGACGAGGCGGCGCTCGACGCGCTGCGGCGCGGCGTGACGTTGAAGGACGGGCGGACCCTGCCCGCCGAAGTCGAGCGGATCGACGACCCCGCTTTATGGCCGCGCGACCCGCCGGTGCGGTTTCGCAAGACGGTGACCGATTGCTGGATCAGCCTGACCATCCGCGAAGGCAAGAACCGCCAGGTCCGCCGCATGACCGCCGCCGTGGGCCATCCCACGCTGCGGCTGGTGCGCTGGCAGGTGGGCGAATGGACGCTGGACGGCGTGGAGCCGGGGACCTGGCGGGATGTTGGGTGAGGGAAGGGCAGGATTGACTGGCCGCCCGCTGCGCATCCTTGCCAAATCTGCAAAGTTCACACCGTCGCAGGCTCCGCATTTGCGCGAGGACGGACGGGTAGCGCGGATTTCGCAATAGGAGAATTTTTGCGAAGTGCGGGGCAAGGCGCATGGACGCGCGGGGAGGATGAGGCGGACGGGGAGAAAGAGCAGAGCGATAGTGGTATGAGGTGAGGGTGTAGGACAGGGGTGTTGTGGCCGATTTCGGAATGTCGGCTCACCGGAGGGTAAGAAGGCATAGCCGCCGGTCCTCTCTGGGGCAGGCGACACGATCGTAGGCGGCAATAGCTGCCTGTCGCCCATTGGCCAAGGTGCGACCTCTGTCCCTATCGATTCAATCATGCCAACGTCAGCCCAACGATCCAAGCGTGACCGCGCGTTCGATCCTGCTATGGCCGAGGCGGGCAGTGTTCAATCATGGCGTGGCCCAAGTAGGAGAAGATGCATGCTTTTTCACACGATGGTGGGGTCGAACGACATCGACCGGGCGAAGCGCTTTTACGACACGGTGCTCGGCACCCTCGGAGTTGGGGAGGCGACGATCAACGTGGCCGACAGTGGCCACACGCGCCTGATCTACAACAGTGGAAATGGGGCCAATTTCATTGTCACCCAGCCCATCAATGACGAACCGGCATCCGTCGCGAATGGCAGCACCGTTGCTTTTTCATGCGATTCGCCAGAACAGGTGAAGCAGTTTCATGATGTTGCAGTCGCCAATGGTGGCACGTCGATCGAGGTAGCGCCCGGTCCTCGCGAAACAGCGTCTATGGGTACGATCGTACTCGCGTACTTCCGCGATCCAGATGGAAACAAGCTATGCGGCATCCACTTCCCCAAATAACCCTGCTTTGCATCGTTTAGCCTGAGTCAGCTGCCCGCCAATGCTTTGGTGGGGCAGCTGGGCGCTCTCTTCCCGTTCCATTTTTCGTCCGAAGGTGGATAATCCGTTCACTGCAAGGCCGTAGCGATTTAGGCGGGCGATATGCCCTCGATGGTGAAGGGTTTCGGACGCTTGCGTACGAAAGCCTCCCATGCAGGAACCCGCGGGCCCAACAGGATGACCTATGGGGATTTAAGCTTTGGGCTGGTTTGGTCGAGTGGAGCGGAGGCGTCGATTGACGCGCGACGCTGGCGGCGCAGCCGGCGTTGGTGTGCTTTAGGTATATGTCGGCGGGTTTCGCCGTGACGCTGCCAGGGTCCGAAGTCGGGATAGCCGATGGCAGGCACAAGCCTTGTCCCTGGCCACAGCGCGGGGCGCACGGCCATTGTTGCAGGTTGATCATGCCGGGTCATGACGCGAACTCCCGGATCGGGAGGAGCAACGGTGGCGGTGCTCGTGGCTGACACCAGCGTGCGAAAGTCTCGATGACGACCATCCGCCCGCCGCAACACGGGCATGGTGAGCAGGTGTCGAGCGGAGCATCAGGCGTCGGCACCTCCGGCTCAGACGGAACGGCCAGCAGTCTGCGGGCGAGCGCGAGATTATCCCTGCGCGTTGCGCTGGCGAGCAGGCCGTAGTGTCGGATGCGATGGAAGCCACGCGGCAGGACATGCAGCAGGAAGCGGCGGATAAACTCGTTGGCGGTCAGGGTCATGATTTGGTGGCGTTCAGCGCCGTCGTGTCGATAATCCTTGTAGCGGAGCGTGACGCCGTCCTGGTCGAAGCTGATCAACCGCCGGTTCGAGATGGCGACCCGGTGGGTATAGCGCGACAGATAGGCGAGCACTGCCTCGGGACCAGCAAAGGGTGGTTTTGCGTACACAACCCAGCGCTTTTGCCGCACCGGTGCCAGGTGCCGCAGGAAGGTCCGGCGGTCAGCCAGATTGCTCATGGCTCCAAAGAAGTTGAGCTGCCCTGCATCATGAAGGGCGATGAGCCGGGTGAGGAAGATGCGGCGGAAAAGCTTTCCCAGAACACGTACCGGCAGGAGGAAGGCGGGACGCGAGGATATCCAGCGCGTCCCGTCGTGCGCGATGCCCCCGCCTGGCACGATCATGTGGACATGGGGATGGTGGGTCATGGCTGATCCCCATGTATGGAGCACCGCCGTGATGCCGATCCGGGCACCCAGATGCTTGGGATCGGCGGCAATGGTCATCATCGTCTCTGACGCTGCCCGGAACAGCAGATCATAGACCAGCGTCTTGTTCTGCCATGCGATGTTGGCGATCTGGGCCGGAAGCGTGAACACGACATGAAAGTAGCCGACCGGCAGCAGGTCGGCCTCGCGCTCGGCCAGCCAGGTGCGCGCGGCTGCGCCCTGGCACTTGGGGCAGTGTCGGTTCCGACAGCTGTTATAGGCGATCCGCCAATGCCCGCAGTCCTCGCAGGCCTCGACATGGCCGCCCAGAGCAGCGGTGCGGCAATGTTCAACCGCGGACATCACCCTGAGCTGGTGCAGGCTGAGATGACCGGCATGTGCTATCCGGTAAGCAGGCCCGGCGGACCGGAAGATGTCGGCGACCTCAATGTTGGGGCGCACCGCCTCAACCGGCGGGCACCTTCCCCTCCATCAACGCCATCAGCGTGTCGAGCGGGCCCGATACGGCGTGGATCGTTCGGGTGGAGACCTTGGTATAGAGAGCCGTCGTCTCGAGTTTGCTGTGGCCAAGCAGGACCTGGATCACGCGGATATCGACATTCTGTTCCAGGAGATGCGTTGCGAAGGAGTGACGCAGGGTGTGGGGGCTGATGCGTTTGCGGATTCCCGCCACTTCGGCAGCCTCCTGAACGGCCCGGTGCAGTTGCCGCGTCGATATTGGATCAGTGATATTCTGGCCTGGTAACAGCCAGCCATGCGGGATCAGGACACCGTGCTTCCTGCCCTCGCGCCACCACATCCGCAGCAGTTCGAGCAGTTGCGGCGAAAGCATGGCATTACGGTCCTTGCCGCCCTTGCCCTGTTCGATACGGATCAGCATACGCTGGCTGTCGATATCGTCGACCTTGAGGTGGGCAACCTCCGACACACGCAGGCCCGCGCCGTAGGCCACGCCCAACGCCGCCTTATACTTGATACTCGCGGCGGCCTGGAGCAACTGCGCGGCTTCTTCGACGCTCAGCACTTGCGGTAGTCGGGGCACGTTACGGGTGATCACCAGTGCGCGTGACAGATCCCGCCGCTTGAGCGTGGTCGTGAACAGGAAGCGCAGCGCCGACACCGCGCCGTTGATCGTGCTCGGCCTGACGCCGCTCTCATGCTGCATTAACTGAAAGCTGCGCAGATCCTCTTCCGTTGCCGTATCGGGCGGGCGGCCCAGAAAGGCGGCCAGACGCTTCACATGGCGGATATAATCCTTCTGTGTATGGGGCCCAAGACCTCGCATTATCATGTCGTGCTGCATCCGTTGACGCAGTGGGCTGATCGGAGCAGTATTGATCGAGACAGTCATGGCAAGTTCCTCTTCGTTGAAGGAACTTCCAACCTCAGACGGCGACCTCGCCCCGCCAAAGGCCCTTATTTACAGCACTACGACGCCCCACGCGACCCTCCCGCGAAGCGGGTTCGTGCAGGGGTGGATAGCAGACGGTCCGATTTTTTGAGCTGCCCAGGCCAATTGAGATGCCAAGATAGTCTAACGGTGTTTGTCAGTCGCAAGACTCGGGTGGAGTAAGCCTGCTGAGCAGAGCTGGAACTGCACGATATCCTCGGTCGGTGAGGCGATATTGCAGTATTTGAACAGAGGCCACCTGCTCGCTTGCTTCGGTCATCCAACCATATTCACTCAGACAATGCCAGAACTGCGCATTCGGGCTGCTGTGTATCGTCGTGCCGACACCGGCATCATTTTCAAGCAATAAGGAGAGAATTGAGCGATCCCCGGCAGAGAGCGATCCATATAAAAGCTTAATTTCAGGATCGCACGCCAATGCCTCGGTGATTTCGTCGAAGATGGTCATCATCAGCTTCTCAAATAATCTTCCATCATGGCGACGTGGCGGAGTTGAAGCGTGACCTTCTCGCAAAAGCCACTTCTCGGTTGCGGCGCAGGTTCGAAATCATCGGGACAATCGCTGAAGCCGATGTGATCGGCGCGCTGAAGTTTGTCGAACGCTTCCCATCGTTCGGCCTTCGCATAACAGTCGAGACGGAAGCCTTCGACTACGATGAAGCCCGGAACTTCCTTTTCCTTTCCCCACCAGAAAATAGCGCGCCGTCCGGTGGGGCGCAGCCATTCGGCTAGCTTGGGAACAAGTAGAAGGGCGTTGCTAGGGGCGGGAGTCCAAACGCGATCTCCCGGGGTGACACTGGTCAGTCGGTCGAACGACGATTCAAGATCGATGCCAGCGTAGAATGGGCAGTGGCGGCCTTCGCTTCCATCGGGCCGGCGTAGATTGAACCTGCTGGTCAAGGGTTCATTATGGAAAAGGTCCACTTCGCGATGCAGATTAGCAAGGCCAGCCAAATTCCTACGTTCTAGAAATACGACCCTTCGGGCGATCATGGCCGCCGTATCTTCGGGATATCCGCGATGTCTGGCCATCGCATTCGCGTAGGCGGCCACCTGCTTCATATCGAGCTCAACGTCTCCTCCATAGCAGTCGGGCTGCGTGGGCAAGCCCGATACGACGTTCTGTTGAACGGGTGGTGTCGTTCGCCTGCCGAATACACGCTTGAGGATCACGTCGGTTGCTGCCTGTCAGTTCAAACATTGGCCGACGTTGAACATGACGGCTGACAATACGCTCGCTTTTAGCGAGCATCTCTTAAGATTTGATCTCTGTGCCGACGACAAAGCCGATCGCAGACAGATGTCTGCTTTTGGTCGGCGGCGGACCGGCAGCTTTTCCCTCGCCAGATGGGCCGGTCGAATCTGAACGAATGGCCGCTTCCGGGAGATGAGAATGAGCCGCTGGATGGCCACAAATGTGAAGGGTTTCGGGCGCTTGCGTACGAAAGCCTCCAGTGCAGGAACCCGCGGGCCCCATGTGCTGGTCTATGGGTAAAAAGGCTTTGGGATGGTGCTGGCGGGTAAGCGCTGCCGATCCAGAAGTGCCGCTGCTGGTCCGATCAACGTGATTTCGTGCGGCGTCAGATTGCTAGGTGCGTTTGTTTTGCTGGCCGGTGTGCCCTGGGCCCGGCGTAATTCTATGATGGGCATGCACTGGGTCATCGGCCAGGACACCATGGGCGTGACCGTCATGCAAGGCGAGCCATGCCGGATCATGGCGCATGTCTCCGGGCGGGCGGCGCTGGCTGCGGCGGAGCGCGCGGTTGGTACCAGCGGACGAGGGTTTCGACGATAGTCATATGCCCGCCGCAACATGGGCATGGCGGTCGATGATCGGGCAGCTTGTCGGGCTCGGGTTCCTCGATCGGCGCAGCAACGCCCAGCAGCCTGCGGGCGAGCGCCATGGCCTCCTTGTGCGTCGAACTGGCGAGCAGACCGTAATGCCGGATACGGTGGAAGCCACGCGGCAGGACATGGATCAGGAAGCGGCGGATGAACTCGTCGGTCGCCAGCGTCATGACCTGCTGGCGTTCGGCCCCGTCGCGGCGATAGTCCTTATAGCGGAAGGTCACGCCGGTCTCGTCGAAGCCGATGAGGCGCCGGTTCGAGATGGCGACACGGTGGGTATAGCGCGAGAGATAGGCCAGCACCGCCTGCGGCCCTGCAAATGGCGGTTTGGCATAGACCACCCAGCGCTTCTTACGGATGGGCGACAGATATCGCAGTAAGGCCTTACGCGAGGCCAGGCCCGCCAAGGCGTTGAAGAAGGCCAGCTTCCCAGCGTCGAACAACGCCAGCAGGCGTGTGAGGAACAGTCGGCGGAACAACGCGCCCAGCACGCGCACCGGCAGTAGGAAGGCTGGACGTGACGAGATCCAACGCTTGCCGTCCAGCGTGATACCGCCGCCGGGTACGATCATGTGCACATGCGGGTGGTGAGTCAGTGCCGATCCCCAGGTGTGCAGGACGGCGGTGATGCCGACCCGCGCGCCGAGGTGTTTGGGATCGGCGCCGATGGTCAGCATCGTGTCCGCAGCTGCGCGGAACAGCAGGTCATAGACCACCGCCTTGTTCTGCCAGGCGATGTCAGCGATCTCGGCGGGCACGGTGAACACGACGTGGAAGTAGCCGACCGGCAACAGATCAGCCTCGCGCGCGGCCAGCCAGGTGCGCGCTGCGGCGCCCTGACATTTGGGGCAATGCCGGTTGCGGCAGGAGTTATAGGCGATCCGCCAATGCCCGCAGTCGTCGCAGGCCTCGACGTGGCCGCCCAGCGCGGCGGTGCGGCAGTTCTCGATCGCCGTCATGACCTTGAGCTGGCCGAGACTGAGATGCCCGGCATGGGCTGCGCGATACGCTGGCCCGGCGCTACGGAAGATGTCGGCGACCTCGAGTGAGGTGCGCACCGGTTCAACCGGGAGGACCCCTGCCTTCCATCACGGCAACGATCTGGTCGAGCGGACTGGCCACCGCCCGCATGGTCTTGCTCGAAACCTGAGTATAGATGCCGGTGGTGTTGATGTTCACGTGTCCCAGCAGGACCTGGATGACGCGGATATCGACACCCTGCTCGAGCAGGTGAGTGGCGAACGAATGCCGCAATGTGTGCGGGCTTACCCGCTTGTAGATCTCGGCGCGCTCAGCTGCTTCCTGCACGACGCGATGCAACTGGCGCGCTGAGACCGGATCCGTGCCGTTGCGGCCAGGGAACAGCCAGCCATGCGGCAACATCACTCCGCGCCGCTTGCCTTCGCGCCACCATTGGCGAAGCAAATCGAGCAGGTGCGGTGAGAGCATGGCGTTGCGATCCTTGCGTCCTTTGCCCTGCTCGACACGGATGATCATGCGCTCGCTGTCGATGTCATCGACCTTGAGGTGGGCAACCTCCGAGACGCGCAGGCCCGCGCCATAGGCAACGCTGAGGGCTGCTTTGTATTTGATGCCTGGCGCAGCCTCGAGCAGCCGCGCTGTCTCCTCAACGCTCAAAACCACCCGCAATTTGGGTGTGAAGCGAACGACGACAAGCCCCAGCGCCATCTCCGGTCGCTTGAGAGTTATACTGAACAGGAAGCGCAGTGCCGATACGGCTCCATTGATTGTTGCCGGACCAACGGCGCGTTCATGCTGATCAATCTGAAAGCGCCGGAGGTCTTCGATCGTGGCCGTATCGGGAGGGCGACCGAGAAACGCGGCAAATGATCGGACGTGCCGGATATAGTCCTTCTGCGTGTGCTCCCCAAATCCACGCATCGTCATGTCCTGCAACATACGCTCGCGCAGTGAATTGTTCGGGGTCGGGGAAGTGATGGCATCCATGGTGAGTTCCTTTCCGTTGAAGGAACTCCACGGTCGCGAGGCGACATCGCCGCTCGCAAAGCCTGAACAATACTACGCTACGTCACCCCAAGCGACCCTCCCGCGGAGCGGGTTCGTGCAATGGCGCATTCCCGCCATCCGCCTCAGCCATATTTCGTACCCGTAAACAGAAAGGGCGCAGCACCATCGTGCCACGCCCGTTTTCTATCTCTCTCCGACCGGCGAACCGATCGCCCTGCTTATTCCGCCGCGTTGGCCGCTGCGTTTTCGGCGGGGGCTTCTGTCGCGTTACCAGCTTCGGCGGCGTTCGCGCCTTCTTCCGCTGCGGCTGGCGCGGCATCGGCGGCGGGGAGGGGGAGGTTGGAGCCTTGGGTGTTGAGCCAGGCGATCAGGTTGGCGCGGTCGACCGGGTTGCCAAGGCCAGCGAAGGTCATCTTGGTGCCGGGCGCATATTCGCGCGGGCTGGTCAGCCACTTGTCCAGTGCTTCGAACGTCCAGTTGCCCGGAACCGACTTCAAGGCTTCGGAATAGGCGAAGCCGGCGACATGGCCGTGCGCCTTGCCAACCGCACCGAACAGGTTGGGACCGATGCCATTGGCACCGCCCGACGTGACGGTGTGGCACGCGGCGCACTTGGCGAACACCTTTTCACCGGCAGCCACATCGGCGCTGGCGAGCAGGGTGTTGAGGCCGGGACCGGCAGCAGCGCCTGCGCCTTCGGCTTCGACGCCTTCGATGGCGTAGCCCATTTTTTCGGGGCGTTCGTCATGGAAATATTTGGAACTGACGATCGCGCCGCCCAGCGCTATGATCCCCGCGAACAGCGCCCAGCCCGCTACGGTGTTGAAACGATCGCCCATTTCGCTCGATTTCCCTTGCGTTTCTGTCTTGGCGGCTGTCTTCCGCGCCCCCTCTTGTGCGCTGCCATAATGGCGGGAACGCGAGTGTGCAAGCCGGGTTGGCACGGGAAATGCGCGGTCTGGCTTTGCGCGCCGCCCTGCCGATGCTTGCACGGGGGCGGTCAACTGCCTAAGCGGCCAAGCATCCATGGAAAACTATCCCGCACCCGCGCGCGCGATCGTCGCGCAATTGGCCCAAAAGGCCGCCGCCGATCCGGCGCGCGCCGTCGCCTATCAGGGCGCGCCCGGCGCCAATTCGCATCTGGCGGCGCTCGGCTACGCCCCCGATTGCGTGCCGTTGCCATGCTTTGCGTTCGAAGATGCAATTGATGCAGTGCGGAACGGTCAGGCGGCGCGCGCCATCATCCCGATCGAAAACAGCCTGCATGGCCGGGTGGCGGACATGCATTTCCTGCTGCCCGAATCGGGGCTGCACATCATCGACGAATATTTCCTGCGCATCCGCCATTGCCTGATGGCGCCGGACGACAGCCCGGTCAAAAGCGCGATCAGCCACCCGCAGGCGCTGGGCCAGTGCCGCCATTATCTGCGCGAACGCGGGATTCAGCCCGTCGCCTATGCCGACACGGCGGGCGCGGCGGCGCTGGTGGCGGAAAACCGCCTGCCCGGCGAAGGCGCGATCGCGCCCTATCTGGCGGCGGAACTTTATGGCCTGCGCCTGATCGCCGAGAATATCGAGGATAGCGACGATAATATGACGCGCTTCCTGGTGCTGGCGCGCGAACCCAAGATGCCGGTGGCCAATGTCGGCCCGGTGATGACGACATTTTTGTTCGAGGTGAAGAATGTCCCCGCCGCGCTCTATAAGGCGATGGGCGGTTTTGCGACGAACGGCGTCAACATGACCAAGCTGGAAAGCTATCAGCGCGGCGCGAGTTTCGCCGCGACGGAATTTTTCTGCGATATTGAGGGGATGCCGGGCGATCCGGCAGTCGACCGGGCGCTCGCGGAGTTGGAATTTCATACCAAATGGGTGCGGCAACTGGGCAGTTACCGGCAGGCGCGTCCAAGAACCTGAGGCATAGCCAATCCGGTTGGTGACGGGCGGACGGGGTGCGGCTATAGGGACCGGCAATGGTCGCAGCTATCCTCTATTCCGCCGTGGCGATGAGCGTCATCGTCGGCGTGCGTTACCTGATCGCCAGCGGCGGATTCGCGCTGGCGACGCGGCTGCGCCAGCCGGGCCTGTATCGCGGGCTGGACCGGCAGATCGCACGCGAAATCTCCTGGTCACTGGCGTCCGCCTTCATCTATGGCATTCCGGCGGGGGTCGTTGCGTGGGGGTGGCAGGCGCGCGGCTGGACCAAAATATATAGCGACATGGACAGTTACCCGCTCTGGTATCTGCCGCTGTCGGTGATTGTCTATCTCGCTGTCCATGACACATGGTTTTACTGGACCCACAGGTGGATGCACCGGCCAAAGCTGTTCCGCATCGCCCATGCCGTCCACCATGCAAGCCGCCCGCCGACGGCGTGGGCGGCGATGAGTTTTCACCCGTGGGAAGCGTTGACCGGCGCGGTGGTCATCCCCGCGCTGGTGCTGCTGGTGCCGATCCATGTCGGCGCGCTGGCCGTGGTGCTGAGCATCATGACGGTGATGGGGGTCAGCAATCATATGGGGTGGGAAATGTTCCCGCGCGCTTTGGTGCGCGGACCGGCGGGCCGGTGGCTGATTACTGCGACCCATCATCAGCGGCATCATGACTTTTATAATTGCAATTACGGTCTGTATTTCCGGGTGTGGGACCGGCTGTGCGGCACCGATAAGGGGCTGGGCGATTTTGCGAAGGTGAAGGCGTGACGCGGCGTGCTTTGGCCGCGTTGCTGGCGATGGCGGGATTGACCGGGGCTGCGCCGGTCACGCAACCGCAGGGGCTGAGCATGGCAGTGGAAGGGATGCGATCGGCCAGGGGGCAGCTGTTGGTATGCGTCACCCGCACGCCCGCTTATTTCCCCGATTGCAGCCATGACCCCGACAAGCGCCATTTTGCGGTCGCGGCGCAGGGCGCGGCCAAAGGCGGGGCAGTGTCACTCGGCATGTTGACGCCCGGCGACTATGCCATTGCCATCGTCCATGACGAAAATGGCAATGGCAAGCTGGACACGTTCGCGGGCATCCCGCGCGAAGGGGTGGGCTTTTCCCGCAACCCGGTGCTGCGCTTTGGCGCGCCCAGTTTCCGGTCGGCCAGCTTCCCGGTCGCAGGCGGCCCGGTGGAACAGGATATTCGCGTCAAATATTTCCTGTGAAGTGCGCGGGGAACCTGCAACAGTTCTGAAACATTATTGCCCCCGACAGCCATTGTCGCATCAGGGGTCCTATGAACCAGCTTTCCCGCATCTTCGCTTTCTCGCTCTGTTTCGCCGCTGCCACGCCTGTGCTGGCGCAGGAGGTGGAGGATCATAGCAGCCTGACGGTGGGCGTGGGGCTGGCCGCGCTTCCCAGCTATGAAGGGTCGGATAGTTCGCGCACGATCGTGGGACCGCAGGTGCGCGGCAAGCTGCACGATTATGCGTTCTGGACGCGCGGCCCGGCGCTGTTCATCGATGCCATCCCCAATCGCGACGACAGCGGCATCGACCTGCAACTTGGCCCGGTGCTGGGCGCGCGGTTCGACCGGACGAGCCGCAAGGCGATCAACGATCGCGCAGTCGAGGCGCTGGGCAAGCGCGACGTGGCGATCGAAGTCGGCGGCTTCGTGGGCGTGGGCAAGACCGGGATCATCACCAGCGCCTATGACAATCTGTCTGCGCGGGTCGCGGTGACCAAGGATGTCGCGGGCGCGCATGAAAGCTATATCGTCACGCCTGCGATCGAATATTTCACGCCATTGTCGATCAAGAGCTTCGTCGGGCTGGCGCTGTCGGCCGATTATGTCGGCAAGAAATATGGCCGCTATTATTTCGACGTGACCCCGGCGCAGGCGATTGCCAGCGGCCTGCCCGCCTATGGCAATGCCGGGTCCAAATCAGGCTTTCGCCGCGTCAACGCCAACATTACCGGCGGCTATTCCCTGTCGGGCGACATTCGCCGGGGCTGGACCATCTTCGCGCTGGGCGGCTATTCGCGGATGCTGGGTCGCTATGCCGACAGTCCGGTGGTCGCCATCGCCGGGTCGAAGGACCAGTGGATCGGCGCATTGGGCGTAGGCTATACTTTTTAACCGATCTTGCGCGTGAAGGGTGACGCTTCCCATATTGGAAGATATGGCAAGCGGCATACCGCATAGGCAGGAGAATGAAGCGTGGCGACCCTGGGATTGAGCGAAGCGGACAAGGCAGCAGTCGAGGCGTTTCGCCGCGACGTGGTGGACCCGTCGCGCACTCAGTTGGTGATCGTGGATTTCTGGGCCGAATGGTGCGGTCCGTGCAAGCAACTGACCCCGGTGATCGAAAAAGTGTGCGCCGATTATGCGGCCAAGGGCGTCAGCCTGGTCAAGGTCAATGTCGACGAAAATGGCTTCATCGCCAGCCAGTTTCGCGTCCAGTCCATCCCCACCGTCTATGCCGTTTTTCAGGGGCAGCCCGTCGCTGATCTCTCCCAGGCGCGAACCGAGGGGCAGTTGAAGCAGATGATCGACCAGCTGCTGGCCCAATTGCCGATCGAATCGGACGAAAAGGCGCAGCTTGTGGAAATCGCGCCGATGATCGCCATGGCGGAGGAGATGCTGGCGCAGGGTGACGCAGAGCGTGCCTTGTCGGCATTCATGCAGATTGCCGATATGGTGCCGGACAATGTCGATGTGGCGGCGGGACTGGCGCGGGCTTTGATCGCGCTGGGCGATCTGGACGATGCGCAAGCGGTGCTGGATGCGCTGCCCGCCGAAGCGGCCAAGCATGGCGCGGTCGCGTCGGCCCGCGCGGCGATTGCACTGGCGCGCGATGTCCGCCCGGTGGCGGATCTTTCGGCGGTAGAGGCGCGGGTTGCCGCCGATCCCGACGATCATGCAGCGCGCTTTGAACTGGCGGGCGGGCTGATGGCCAATGGCGACCGCGACGGCGCGGCAGAAGCGCTGCTGGACATCGTGCGGCGCGACCGGACGTGGCAGGACGGCGCAGCGCGCACGCAATTGCTCACCATATTCGAAGCTGTGGGTCTGGAAGACCCATGGGTGTCGGCGCAGCGGCGCAAGCTGTCGCAAATCCTGTTTTCATAAAGGCGCCGACCATGCCCATCGCCCGCGTCTCCATATTCCCCTTGTCGGGCGCGCTGCTGCTGCCGGGCATGGACCTGCCGCTGCATATTTTCGAGCCGCGTTATCGCGCGCTGATCCATGACGCCATGGCGCGCGACCGACGCATCGGCATGATCCAGCCACGCAGCGAAGGGCCGGTGCCGAGCCTGTTCGATGTCGGGTGCCTGGGTCATGTCAGCCAGATCGAGGCGCTGGACGACGGGCGCTTCAACATCATCCTGACGGGACTGGCCCGGTTCCGGTTCGTGCGCGAATTGCCGGTGACGACGCAATTCCGCCAGATCGAGGCGGATGTGGAGCAGGCGCCGCAGGAAGATGAAACGCTGCACATGGTGGAGCGGGCTGCATTGGAGCAGGAATCGCGCCGCTTTGCCGATTCGCTTGGCTATGTGGTCGATTGGACCGCCGTGTCGCGGCTGGACGATACGGCGCTGGTCAACGGCATCGCCCAGATCGCGCCGTTCGACCCGGCGGCCAAGCAGACGCTGCTGGAAGCGGACACGCTGTCCGAACGGTCGGAGCGGATCATCCAGCTGATGCAGATCGTCGGCCGGATCGAACGTGACGGCGGGGCGACGATGCAGTGACACAGGATGGGCCACCGATCGACCCATGGTTGCTGGAAAAGCTGGTCTGCCCGCTGACCCGCACGCCGCTACGCTGGGACGGCGCGCGCCATGCGCTGCTGTCCGACGCGGCGGGACTGGCTTATCCCGTGCGCGACGGCGTGCCGGTGCTGCTGGTGCGCGAAGCGGTAGCGATCTAGTCGATGACCCGACCCGACCTCCGTTCGTCCTGAGCCTGTCGAAGGACGCCCGCCGACATATGGCTTTCCACGCTTATCTTTTGCGATGCAGCGACGGCAGCTTCTACGCCGGGCATACGGATGATTTGGAAAGCCGCATCGCTGCGCATCAGATGGGTTTGCTTCAGGGCTATACCATTTCACGCAGGCCCGTCTTTCTGGTGTGGACCGAAGGCTTTGGCACGCGGGACGAGGCATTGTCCGCAGAACGGCGAATCAAGGTTGGTCGCGTGCGAAAAAGCAGGCTTTGATCGACGGCGATTGGGACCGATTGCGCCTGTTGGCACGAAACCGACAAGCGCGCGGTGAGGCTGGCGCGCGTCCTTCGACAGGCTCAGGACGAACGGATATTGGTTGATGTGACGCAAGTCATTTGAACGCGGCGATACATTCCACTTCCAGCGGCGCGCCCAGTGCCAGCCCGTCCGCGCCGAACGCGCTGCGGGCGGGCAGGCGGTGTCCCTTGAAATAGGGCAGATAGGCGGCGTTGAAACGGGGCCAGTCGGCCATGTCGTCCAGCATTACAGTGCATTTGACGATGTGGCCAAAGCCCAGGCCATTATCCTTCAATATCTTGCCGATCGAATCCATCGCGCCCCGGACGGCGGCGTCGAACCCGTCCTTATGCGCGTCCATCCCCTGCGGCACCTGCCCGATCTGGCCGGACATATAGAGCGTGTCGCCCACGCGGACGGCGGGGGAGAAGGGCAGGCTGGCAGGCATCGGCTGGGGCGCGGGCTGGGCCAGGGCGGGCGTGGCGGTCAGCAACAGGGCGAGCAGAAGGGGGAGCTTCATGGATATTCTCCTGTTTCTCAGGCGCGGGGGAGGGTGTTGAGCAACCGCTCCACATCCCTGCCATCGTTGAACACCGATGGCGATATGCGCAGATGATGGTCGTGCAGCGACAGGCGCACGCCCGCCTTTGCGAGCGGCGCGGCGAGGCGCGTCTTGGCGTCGGGCAGCAGCGCCGTGAGTAGCGGCGCAGTGGTGCCGGGCGGGGTGATGAGGACATAGCCCTTTGCGCGCAACCCTTCGCGCAATTCGCCGATCAATGCCTGCGCATGGCGCTGGATCGCGGCGACGCCGAGCGATGCGATATAATCCATCGCATGGTCGAGCGCGGCGGTAATCCCCTGCGCATAGGTGCCGGTGCCGAAATGGCCGAGCGTGCCGGGGCGCACACTGTAGCTGGTCGGGGCATCGCCCGGCGGGTCCATCGGAAAGACATGGGTTTGCGGCGGCGACAGGCCGATACCCGGCGGCGCACCGGGGGCAGCAAAGCCATAATAGCCATATTCGCTGCGCGGCAGGGCATCCAGCACGCCGCGCCGGGCATAGAGGAAGCCAAGCCCGAAATCGCCCATCAGCCATTTATAGGTGGCGCAGGCGGCGAAATCGACCCCGCTGGCGTGCAGGTCCACCGGCACCGCGCCCGCCGCATGGATGATGTCGGCATAGACCAGCGCGCCGGCGGCGTGCGCGATGTCGCACACGGTTTTTAGGTCATGCTGGAAGCCATTATAGGTGGAGACGAGCGACAGGCTGACCAATGTCGTGCCGGGTGTGATGGCGCGGGCCATGTCCTCGATGGCGATGCGGCCGTCGCGCGCCTGAACCCAGGCGACGTCCACGCCCTGTTTTGCCATTTCCTGATACATGGGGAAGGCGGCGTAGAAATGGAGCGTATCGGTGACGACCCGGCCTCTGTTGGCCGGGAAGCCCAGCGCGCGCAGCACCGCTTGCTCGCCCATGGTGGTGGACTGGACCCAGGTGACTTCGTCCGGGGCCGCGCCGACCAATGCCGCGAATTTGGCGATCAGCTTCGCGCGGTCCACCGGCGGCCGGGCCATGGCGAAGGGATCGAGCGTGCGGGCGGCGACATAGGCGTCCATCGCGGCGCGCGCGCCCAGGCTGATCGGATGAGTCGATGCGCTGTCGAAATAGGCGAGCGGGGTGGCGGCGAAGCTGGCCTTGTCGGGCAGGGACGGGGCAGAGGCCGGAGTCGCCGCACGGGCCGCCTGCGCCGCCAGCGGCAGCGCGACTGCCGCGCCCAGCGCCTGACGACGGCTCAGCGTCATGCCAGAATCTTGATGAAGGCGGCCTTGAACGCCTGCATTTCGGCGGGTGTGCCAAAGGAGACGCGGACCCAGTCGTCCATATGTTTGCGCGGGCCGCCGATGAAGATTTTCTGCGCGGCAAGCGCGGCGGTGACGTCCGCGCCGGGGCGGTCGACATGGATCATCGCAAAGCTCGCCTCGCCGGGCAGATAGCGCATCCCGCGCGCGGCGAGCCAGGCGTAGAGATCGTCGCGCACGGCCTTGTTCGCGGCCTTGCGGCTGGTGAGCAGCGTGGGGTCCAGCAGGCTGGCTTCCGCCGCGATCACGGCGGGCATCGGCGTGATGTTGGTGCCGTAACGGGCCATGCCGTCGAGCAGATCCTTGCGCCCGGCAATCAGGCCGCAGCGCAATCCTGCTAGGCCGTAAATCTTGGAGAAAGTGCGCGTCACCAGCACGTCCGCGCCCCTGGCGACCAGATCGAGGCAGGAGGTTGCGTCGCTGAAATGAATATAGGCTTCGTCGATCAGCAGGATTGCGCCCTTGGGCTTGTTGGCCAGCAGCCAGTCGATATCGGCGCGGGTCGTGACAAGGCCGGTGGGGTTGTTGGGGTTGCACAGATAATAGACGCCTGCGTCCGGCGCAGCGGCCAGCAATGTGCGCGGGTCGGCGGCGAAATCGCCCGATAATGGCACCGCGACCGACCGGGTGATGCTCTGGTCGTTCAGGCCCAGAAAGCCCTGATCGAAGGTCGGTTCGAAATAGGCGATCGGGCGGTCGGGCGTGGAATAGGTCAGCGCGACCGAACGGAGCGGCATGAAGGAACCGGGATGAACCTGAACCTGATCGGGCATCAGGCCGTTCTGCCGCGCGAACAGGCTTTCCAGTTGCCCGGCAAAGGCCATGCCATAGCGCCCCGATAATGGCGGCAGTTGCGCCAGCGCCGCGAGCGCGGCGGGGCAGGGACCGACGGGATGTTCGTTGCTGTTGAGGAAGATGCCGTCGCTCAGCGTGGCGACCATGCCCGCCGGGTCGTCGGGCAATGCGACCTTGCGCCCGCGCTGGGCCAAAGCAGGTGTCGCAGCGGCAATCGACGTGGCCGCCACCGCCCCGCGCATCAGCATCCGGCGGGACATTATGTCAGGCAATCGGCTCATGCAGTCCCCTCCATAGGAAAAGGGCCGGTTCGTTTCCGAACCGGCCCTCCTTCGTGACGTAGATTAGAATTTGAAGTCGATACGCGCGTAATAATAGCCGCCTGCCGTGCCGTAGGGGCCATGGCCATAGGGGCTGTTATAGGAACCAGCGCCGTTTTGGTATGGCGACACGCCGGGATTGACGACAACCCCCGTGCCGGTCACCAGCTTGGGCACTTCGGGAACCTTGTCGAACAGGTTGTTCGCACCAATCGAGAAGGTCACATTGTCGGTGAAGTCGTAACCGACTTCCAGATCGGTGATGATCGCCGATTTGACCACGCCGTTGAAGTAGAGCTGGTTGGCATTGACGCCATTGACCAGCGCCCCGTCGGCGATCAGGAAGCCGCCGCTAGGCACCACGCCGCTGCCCACGCCCGGACGCACAAGGATGCTGGTCTTGGCATAGAGGGTTTCGCGCAGATTGACGGTCAGCCTGTCTGCCTTGAGCAGCGCACCGAAGCCGACCTTATATTTGGGCGTCGTGTCTTCGATATTGCTTTCCGACGCCGCGTTGAACAGCGGATATCCGACCTTGTTGTTGGTGATCTTCGTCTTGTTATAGTTGCCGTTCACCGACAGGTTCAGCGAGCCAAAGCCCAGTGAAACCGGATAGGCGATGGAGAAGTCCACGCCCGTCGTCTTGGTGTCGATACCGTTGGTGAAGCTTTGCACACCCACGGTCTGGAGCGCAGTGTCGAGGACGATGCCCGCAGCGGCAAGAGCGCTGAAGATCGCGGCGGCGCCGGGCTGGACCACGCCACCCTGAACGGCGTTACGCGACGCGGTAGCAGCAATACGATCCTTGATCTTGATCATATAGGCATCGACCGTGATCGCCAGCTTTGGCACCGGACGCATAACGATACCGGCCGAGAAGTTCTTCGATTTTTCCGGGCCGAGTGGGCCAAAGCCCAGCAGCGCGGCGGCCGGGGTGCCGGCGGGCAGCTGTGCCACCGCGCTGGTCGGCCCCACGTTGATCGTCGAATATTTCTGTTCGGCCAGTGTTGGAGCGCGGAAGCCGGTGCTGGCCGTGCCGCGAATTGCGAAAGCATCCGAGAAATCGTAGCGGGTCGTGATCTTGCCGATCAGCGTATCGCCAAAATCGGTATAGTCTTCATAACGCCCGGCAAGATCGACGCTCCAGCCTTCGACCGGCTCGGCGATGAAGTTGATATAGCCAGCCTTCGAACTACGGTTGAACTTGCCTGCGTCGGTGTTCTTGTAACCGGGGAAGGATTGCACGCCGGTCTTGTAGGTCGAGTAGAAATCGCCCTGGACGATTTCATAGGTGTCCTTGCGATATTCGCCGCCGAAAGCGAAGGTCAGGGGCGACGCCATGCCCGCGTCAAATTCCTTGCGGATGTCGGCGGTGACCGTGGTCTGGCTCAGGCGGAAGCCACCGTCATACGCCTTGTCAGGCGTATTGGGGACGCCCACGCCCAGCCGGGCTGCGGCAAAGCTTTCCTGCCACACTTCGCGATGCGCGGAATTTTCGGTCCAGATGTCGTTCTTCTGATGCCCGTAGCTGGTGCTGAGATCATAGTTCCAGCCGCCGCCGACTTCACCCTTGGCACCGACGGTGAAGCTATACTCATCCTCGATCACATGCTGCAACGGGACCATGCCGAACGTGCCGGTGTCGCTGTAGCAGATGTTGGGGTCATAAGCGGCGGTGGTGACTGCGCCGCCAAGGTTGCCGGTTTCGTAGCAGATGCGCTTGGGATGACGATAACCCTGCTTGGCCCAGCCTTCGCGGCGGGCGACATCGCCAAAGGCATAGACTTCAACGCCACCGAAATCATAGCCTGCGTTGACGAACAGCAGGTTGAGTTCGGTCTTGGGCTGGCCGCCGTTGATGTTGGCGAGCGCGTCGCCGGTCAGGTTGGACCATTGCGCCGGTGCGTTGGGCTGAAGCGTGCCGTCGGCCTTCGTCACCTGAACCTGGCCGTCGCCCAGCGTGGTATAATCCTGACGGCGATGGAACAGGCTGATGTTCATGAAGCCGTCTTCGCCCAGCTTCACGCCATAATTGCCGGAGATGGAGAAGAGTTCGCCCTGGCTGTCATAATGCTGACCGCCGGTAATCTTGATCGAACCGCCTTCGGCATCATCCTTGAGGATGAAGTTGATAACGCCTGCGATGGCGTCGGTGCCGTAAACGGCTGCTGCGCCTTCCTGAAATACTTCGACCTGCTTGACCGAATCTGGCGGGATCAGGTCGATGCTGGGCGCGGCCGAGCCGGAGAAGGCACCCAGAACCTGAAGGATGCCATTGCCGTGGCGACGCTTGCCATTGACCAGAACCAGCGTGTGGTTGGGTGACAGGCCGCGCAGGCGGGCGGATAGCGAGAAGCTGGAAAGGTCAGTACCCTGCGTCTGCGCCGTGAAGGACGGAACGATCTGGGTCAGTACCTGGTTAAGGTTGGGCTGGCCGACATGGGCGATGGCATCTTCGCCCAACACCTGGATGGGCGCTGCGCTGTCGGCGGCCTGCATACCCACGGCGCGCGTGCCGGTGACGATGATCGCGGTGCCTTCATCGACCTGCGGTGCTTCCTGCGGCACTTCTTGCGCGATGGCGCAGGCCGACCAGGACGATGCCAGGATCAAGGAAAGTTTCAGTGCGGAAAAGCGTGTCATTCATGCCCCCTGTTCAATATCTTTTGATGACAAGGGGATGGACGAAGCTGAAACGCGAAGCCGCTAGTGCGCTGCACAAAATTTGAAATATTTTTGGTTTAGGCGATCATCGCGGTAGCAGAAATGGCCAGTTGCCCGATAAAGGCGTCATGGTGCGCCGCATCATATATGCAGCGCACCCGATATAGACAGCGTGCAGGGTCAGGATGCCATCGCCGCGTCGATCAGCGCCTTGGCCTCTGCGCCTTCCCAATCCATCGCGCCGATCACTCGCACCATTTCCTTGCCCTGCGCGTCATACAGGACGGTTGTAGGCAACAGGCCAGTGGCATAGTCGAAGCCGAAATGATTTTCAGGGTCGGCCCAGCCTTTCAAATGGGGCAGATCATGTTTGGCGAAGAAGGGTTTGACGGCCTTTTCGCCCTGCGTATCCTGAGAAATGGTCAGCACGGCCAGCCCCTTTGGCCCATAGGTCGCGGCGATCCGGTCGAGCGTGGGCATTTCCGCGACGCAGGGGGTACACCATGTGGCCCACAGGTTGACCAGCATCGGCTTGCCGGCAAAATCCTGCAACGTCGTTTCGCCGCCATCGGGATTCTGGAAGGCAAAGGTCGGCGCGGGCGTCCCCGCCTTGCTGCGGTCGAGCCTGTAGTTGAACGCGCCATCCTCTTTCGACGCGGCGTTGCCGGACGCGGGAACCTCATCGCTCATGCTCGCATTGGCTTGCCCAGCGGGCGGGGATTGCCTATCGCAAGCCGCCAGTCCGGCGGTCAGGAGCAGTAACATCAGCGCGCGCGAAACAGGTTCCAAGGGAGAAGGCTCCAACAGCATGTGGGGTGGCCGGTTCGCCGCCGGCCCGGCGTCTGTGATGCGAGAGATAAATGCCTCCATCCCCTTCGACAAGCGATTGTGGAAACAGGATATCGCCGGGTCCAAGGCGCATGTCGCGATGCTGGCCAAACAGGGCATCGTCGAGGGCGAGGATGCGCAGGCGATTACCGAGGGGCTGAACCGGGTTGCGGCGGAATATGAAGCCGACGGCGTGCCGGTCAACATGGACCTGGAAGACATCCATATGGTCACGGAGTCGCGGCTGGCCGAGTTGATCGGCCCGGTCGCGGGGCGGCTGCACACCGCGCGCAGCCGTAACGATCAGGTGGCGACCGATTTTCGCCTGTGGGTGCGCGACGCGATGGATGAGGTCGACGCGGGTCTTGCCGGATTGCAGGCCGCGTTGCTGACGCGGGCCGAGGATCATGCCGACGCAGTGATGCCGGGCTTTACCCATCTGCAATCGGCGCAGCCAGTCACGCTGGGCCATCATCTGATGGCCTATCATGAAATGATTCGTCGCGACCGCAGCCGCTTTGCCGATGCGCGGGTGCGGATGAACGAATGTCCGCTGGGTGCCGCCGCGCTTGCTGGCACGGGCTTCCCGATCGACCGGCACGCGACCGCAGCGGCTTTGGGCTTTGCCCGGCCGACCGACAACAGCCTGGACAGCGTATCCGACCGCGACTTCGCGCTCGATTATCTGATGGCGGCAACGCAACTGGCGCTGCATCTGTCGCGGCTGGCGGAAGAATTCGTCATCTGGGCCAGCCAGCCCTTCGGCTTTATCAAGCTGCCCGACGCCTATTCGACCGGCAGTTCGATCATGCCGCAAAAGCGCAATCCCGATGCTGCCGAACTGGTGCGGGGCCATGCGGGCCGGGTGATGGGTTGCATGACCAGCCTGTGCGTCACGATGAAGGGGCTGCCGCTGGCTTATTCCAAGGATATGCAGGACGACAAGCCGCCTGTGTTCGAGGCACATGACCTGATCGGCCTGTCGATCGCGGCGATGACGGGCATGGTCGAAACCGTGACGTTCCGCACCGACCGGATGCGCGCCCTTGCCGAAAGCGGCTTTGCGACTGCCACGGATCTGGCCGACTGGTTGGTGCGCGAAGGCAATATTCCCTTCCGCGAGGCGCATCATATTACCGGGCGCGCGGTCGCGGCGGCGGAAAGCGCAGGGGTGCAACTGGCCGACCTGCCGATCGAGACGCTTCAGGCCATCGACGCGCGGATCGACGATCGTATCTATGCCGTGCTGACGGTCGATGCGTCGGTCGCCAGCCGCCAGAGCCATGGCGGCACCGCGCCGAGCCAGGTGCGCGCGCGGATCGCGGAAGCGAAAGGAGCATGAGGATGCGCGGTCTTGTCACGCTGGGGTTCGTCATACTGGCGCTGTCGGCCTGCGGCGGTCGCCAGCCGTTGAAGCCGGTGAAGGATCAGGCCTTGCCCGCCGTGCCGGTGGGCGCGGCGACTGCGCCAACGGCCATGGACCTGATGCAGGCCAGCACCCAGGCCCGGCCGCAACGCAACGTGGAATTGCTGACCCAGTCGCAAAAGCGGCAAGCGGACGAATTTGACCTGCCGCCTGAAAAAAAGCCAAAATAAGCAAGAATTGGCGTAAAATCGGATCGTCATTGCTTCGCTGCGCTCGCAATGACGCACTAAACTACAGGACAAGAATTTGGACCATTTCGACTATGTGGACGGTGCCATGCAGGTGGAGCAGGTGCCGATGGCGGCGATCGCCGACGCGGTCGGCACGCCGGTCTATATCTATTCCACCGCGACGCTGGAGCGGCATGTCTCTGTGTTCCGCGCCGGTCTGGCCAGCCTCGACAATCCGCTGATCGCCTTTGCGGTAAAGGCCAACCCCAATGCCGCCGTGCTGGCGACGCTGGCGCAGCTGGGTCTGGGCGCGGACGTGGTGTCGGGCGGCGAATTGCTGCGCGCGGTCGCGGCGGGGATTCCTGCCGACCGGATCGTCTTTTCCGGCGTGGGCAAGACGGCGGACGAAATGCGGCTGGCGCTGGACCATGGCATTTTCCAGTTCAATCTGGAAAGCGAGCCGGAAGCCGAAATGCTGTCGGACGTCGCACTGTCGATGGGCAGGCGCGCCCCTGTGGCCTATCGCATCAACCCGGATGTCGATGCTGGCACCCATGCCAAGATTTCGACCGGCAAGTCGGAAAACAAGTTCGGCATCCCTTATGACCGGGCGCTGGAATCCTATGCCGCCGCGCGCGATCTGCCCGGCCTGGATGTGCAGGGGGTGGCGGTCCATATCGGCAGCCAGTTGACGGACCTGGCTCCGCTGGAGGCGGCTTTCGTCAAGGTCGGCGCACTGGTCGAGAAGCTGCGGGCGGCGGGGCATGACATTCGCACCGCCGATCTGGGCGGTGGCCTTGGCGTCCCCTATGATCCCTCGCAACCTTTGCCACCCAGCCCCGCCGATTATGGCGCGATGGTGACGCGCGTGACGCAGGACTGGCCCGTGCGGCTGATGTTCGAACCGGGCCGGGTGATCGTGGGCAATGCCGGGGCGCTGCTGTCGCGGGTCGTCCGGGTGAAGCAGGGCGCAAAAGCCCCCTTCGTCATCGTGGACGCGGCCATGAACGACCTGCTGCGTCCCAGCCTTTATGACGCATGGCATGATATTCGCGCCGTTGCGCCCACGGGCGAACGGGCGGCGGCCAATGTCGTGGGTCCGGTATGCGAGACGGGCGATACCTTTGCCATGCACCGCGATCTGGACGTGGTGCAGGCGGGCGATCTGGTCGCCTTCATGACAGCGGGCGCCTATGGCGCGACGATGGCGGGGACGTATAACAGCCGCCCGCTGACCCCCGAAGTGCTGGTAACGGGCGACAAATGGGCCGTGGTGCGCGCCCGTCCACCGATCGAGGCGCTGATCGAGGGTGACACTATTCCCGACTGGCTGGCGCAGTAATGCACAGCCTGCCCGTTTTCATCCGCCTGACGGGCAGGCCCGTAATCCTGACCGGGACCGGCGAAGCGGCCGACGCCAAGCGCCGCTTGCTGGAACGGGCAGGCGCGCGGATCGTGGGCGAGGATGACGGGGAGGCGCGCATCGCCATCGTGTCGGATGGCGATGGGGCGACGGCGCAGCGGTTGCGCGCGCGTGGCGTGCTGGTCAATGCGACCGATAATCCCGACCTGTGCGATTTTACTTTGCCCGCGATCGTGGACCGTGATCCGGTGCTGATCGCGATCGGCACCGGCGGGGCGTCGGCAGGGCTGGCCAAGGCGCTGCGGCAACGGTTCGAAGCGATGCTGCCCGCGCGATTGGGGGCGCTGGCGACAGCCTTGTTCGATGCGCGGACGGCGATCCGCGCGCGCTGGCCCGATGCGGCGGCGCGGCGGCGGGCGATCGACGCGGGACTGGCACCGGGTGGAGCGATCGACCTGTTGCGGGCCGAAGCTGCCGATGGCGTGCCGCGCTGGATCGCGGGGCAGGGTGACATGGAAGCCACGCGGCTGGAGCCGATCAGGCTGGCGTCCAACGATCCAGACGACCTGACGCTGCGCGCGGCGCGATTATTGGGGGAGGCGGACCGGGTCTATCACCAGCCTGTCGTGTCGGCGGCAGTCCTGGACCGGGCGCGGGCCGATGCCGTGCGGATCATGGTGGACATGCCGCCAGCCGATCCCGGTGAGGGTCTGTCTTTGTGGGTGACGCTGGGCTTAAGCCTCAGCCGTTAGCGGCGCTCAATCGTTCGACTTCGTCATGCAACGCCTGAATGGAGGACACCAGCCGGGCGCGATCGACCTGCAATTCGCGCAGCGCTTCGCGGGTTTCCCCCAGTTCCACGGCACGCCGGGCGATGCGGGCATCCAGTTCGGCATTGTGCCGGGTCAGCGTTCCGAGCATTTCGGCGCGCTGGCACAAATGCCGCATCCGCGCGTCCAGCACGTCGAAATCGAACGGCTTGACCATATGGTCGTCCGCCCCGGCCTCCAGCGCCTCGACCGTGGACTGGCTGTCCAGCCGCCCCGCCAGCATCACGAAGCAGGCGTTGCCGGCAAGGTTGGCGGCGCGAATCTTCTTCATCGTCGCAACGGCGGGCAGCATGGTCAGCCCCATGTCGACCAGAATGATGTCGACCGGGTGCGTGACCAGCAGGTTGACGGCGACGAAACCATTTTCGGCCAGCGCCACGTCATAATTCAGATGCGACAGCCGCCGGGCGACAACCCCGCGCGCAGTGGGATTTTCGTCGATCAGCAACACGCGCAGGCGGCGCTGCGGGCGCGCGGCTTCGTCGATCGCTGCGGGACGACGGATGGTGTTGCGCTTGAAGAACTGCATGGTCGATGCCTCCTGCCTCACCGTCACGAATAGGATCGCTACGCAAAGAAATGGTTAACGCGGCATTTGCCACATTAACGCGATTTAATTGGTTCGCCTGCGGACCGCGCCATAGCCTGTGCTGGTTCATCCCTGACGGAGAAATGCGATGCCCCAGACCGTGCCTCAAATCGCCATCGACGATATTGCCGACCTGCCCGCAGGGACCAGCCTGTTCGGATTGCAGGACAATGATGTGCTGGACATCAGCCTGATGGACGTTGTGATCGCGATTATCGACCAGCCGTGATTCCGGCGAATCTGGCGGCGGCGCTCGCTGCCGCACAGGACGCGCCGGTGGCCGGGGCGCTGGAGCTGATCGCGCCCTATCTGCGCGACATCGGCTGGTTCGACGCGCTGCTGTCCAATGGTTGCGCCGCCATGGCCACCGACATCTGGCACCTGCCAGCGTTTCGGGCGAGTCGCAGCGGCGCGGCGCGCCACCTGATCCTTGCCCGGACGGAGCGGGTCTGGCTGTCCGCGACGGTCATCGACCCGTCTGCCCGCGCCGCGTCGCGGGTGCATTTTTCCGGCCGTCATAGCCTGTGCCGCCCGCTTAACCGCACGATGCACGGGGATATGTTCGTTCTGGACGGCGACCGGGCCGTGGGCGTGGACGCGCGGTCCTGCGCCGTCGGCGAATTGCTGGAACTGGACGAGGGGCATCAGACGCTGCGCATCCATGCAGGCGACACGCCGTTTATGCTGCTGCGCGCGCAGATTGCGCCTAAAGGTCCGGTGCATTCGCGCATCCATGATGGCGCAAGCGGCGCAGCGGTCGCCATCGCGCAGGCGGATGAGGGCCATGCCCGCGCGCTGATGCTGTTGTCGCTGCTGCGTGTGCAGGGGCGGACGGACGCGGCGGCGCAGTTTCATCAGGCGCTCGATACCCCGATTGGGGGGCAGCGCTGGGCGGTGATGCGCGAATATCTGGCGCTCGATACGCGCGCCGCGCTGCCTGTTTTGCGCGCGATGGTGGACAACGACATGGACGATGCCGTGCGCGTAGTGGCCGCCCAAACGCTTGACCAGCTGGAGCGCGTGCCATGCCCCGCCTGATCGCCCCGACGCAGGAGGATGCGGTCATCGACCTCGACGCACTGGTGGACTGGTGCGAAAGCGCAGCGTTCGATCCGCGCGATGCCGACGGGCTGGCGGCGGCGGCACCGATGTTGCAGGCGCTGGGGCGCAACCGCTCGTTTCTGGCCGACCTTGCGATCGCCGAACTCAAGACCCGTTGTGCCGGGCAGCGCCGCCATAATCCCTATTCGGCGCAAGTGATGCTGTTGCGCCCGCCGACCGGCCGCTATGTGCTGCGCGCGGCCTTCTGGCCTGCGCAAAACGACCATGTCGTGCGGATGAGCGGCACCGCGCCTTTCATCTACCATGTGCCGCACGACCATGGGTTCGATTTCCTGACGGTCGGCTATCTGGGGCCGGGCTATGGGTCGGACTATTATGCCTATGACGGCGATGTCGCGGGCGCGGAAGGAGAGGCGGTGGCGCTGCATTTCGTGGAGCGCAGTTACCTGAGCGAAGGGCGGACGTTGCTCTATCGCGCCAATCGCGACATTCATGCGCAATTGCCGCCTGCCTCGCTGTCCGTCTCGCTCAATATCCTGGCCAGCGCGCCCGATCAGGGCTGGCGGCGGCAATATCGTTTCGACATCGACAACAGTGCGATTGCCGAATGTATGACGGTGGCGAGTGCGCAATTGCTGCTGGAACTGGCGGTCGGATGCGGCAGCGGCAACGCCATGGACCTGGCGCAGGATTTTGCGCGGCACCACCCCGCCGACGCGATGCGCCGCACGGCGTTCGACGCGGTCGGCATGGCAGCGACGGACGATGCCGCCCGGCTGGCGCATTGGGAATGGGGCGTGCGCAGCGACAGCGCGCTGGTGCGGCATGGGGCGGAAGCGGCGCTGCGTCGCGTCCGTAACGGACCGGATTCGCCTTGTCTTTCTGCCGTCGGAACGGTCGAATGACGGGCATCGGCGGATAATGGATCGCATGTGGGCAGGCGCATGGAATGTCATGGATTAGGCAGCGATTTCATGCCGGTGGCGCAGGCGCTGAGCGCGCGCGGTTTCGATGTGGCGATGCTGGCGATCGGTGGGCATCAGCCCAGCGTGAAAACCGGCGACGCGACCATATTATGGCAGGGGGAGGATGATCCCGCTGCCCGCGCCCGCGCGCTAGAGGGCGGCGCGCAGGATGTGGTCGGGCCGTGGATGCACCCGGCCGAAACCGTGGCGCGGATCATCCGGCTGGCACAGGCGGACCAGCCCCGGCTGGTGCTGGGCGACCTTATCATCCATCTGGTCGACCGGCGTGTCGAGCGGGATGGGCGGGCGGTGCCGCTGCTGGCGCGTGAATATGCGTTGCTGCTGTATCTGGCGCGGCGACCGGGCGAAGCGGTCAGCCGCGACGCATTGCTGCACGCGGTCTGGCGGTTGCGGCAAGACCCCGGCACCAACAGCGTGGAAGTACATATGTCGCGGTTGCGGGCGAAGGTCGATCGCGGCTTTGGCCGGGCCTTGCTGCATACTGTGAAGGGGCGGGGTTATGCGCTCTGTCCGGCGGGATTTTCCGTGCCGTCGGGCGCATAGGCGCGCAGGAACAGGGCGACGGCGAAATCGGCATCGGCGTGGATTTGCGCGGGGGAAGCACGCTCGATCTGGCCCATCAGCATCTGTTGATGGCCCCCTGCCATCGCCAGCGCCATCAGCGCGCGGGCGGCGTCCATCGTATCGGCACGGCGCAACTGGCCCCGCGCCATCGCGCCATCCAGAAAGCCCGCCATCAATATCCGCGTATTCCGGGGTGCCAGGTCAAAGAAGATGCGGCTGAGTTCGGGGAAGCGCCGTCCTTCGGCAATGATGAGGCGATTGAGCGCGATCGCTTCGGGCGACGTCACCTTTTCCACCATGCTGCGACATGCGCGGGTCAGGGTGGGACCGATGTCGCCCTGTGGGTCCAATATCTGCGACAGGCGCGCGCGATACGCCTTGGCCACCCGGTCCAGCACGGCGGCGAATAAATCCTCTTTCGACGGAAAATGGTTCCATAACGTGCCTTTCGACCCGCCCAATGCCGCCGCTATTCCCGACATGGTGGTCCCGGCATAACCATGGTCGAGGAAATAGGTTTGCGCCACGGTCAGGATGGCATCGCGCCGGTCCTGCCGTCGGGCTTCCCTGCGCCCCGCAGGCGGCGGGCCGGGGGGCGGAGGGGCATCCACCATCGTCATAAAAGCGTACCATATAGTATGGCAATTTTGTTGACAAGGGTAGGCGGGAGCGGCAAAGGCGAATTTCATACTAGGTGGTACGGTTTGTTATGACGGTGAGTCGCATGGCCCTTCCTTCCCGCGCGATGACGGCGGCGTTCGCAGCCTTGCTGCTGGCGTCCTGTGCGGCGGTTCCCGATCTTGGTACCAAGCCGGTCGTTCGCGCCGCGCAAAGCGTGGAAGCGCAGCGCAGCCTGCCAGGCGCGACCGAGGCGCTCTGGCCCCGCGACGATTGGTGGAGTGGCTATGGCGACGCGCAACTGACCGCGTTGATCGAGGAAGGACTGCGCAACGCGCCTGACATGGCGATCGCTGCGGCCCGTTTCCGTTCGGCGCAGGCCATAGCGCAGCAGGCGGGGGCCGCGTTGCTGCCATCGGCCGATCTGGACGCGAAGGCCGGGGCGACCAAGCAAAGCTACAATATGGGCCTGCCCAAGGAATTCGTGCCACAGGGTTGGCTCGGCACCGGCCAGCTTGCGCTCAATCTGGGTTTCGACCTGGACCTGTGGGGCAAGAACAAGGCGGCGCTGGCCGCCGCCACGTCGCAGGCGCGGGCAGCGGAACTGGACGGGCTACAGGCCCGCCTTGCGCTGACCACTGGCATTGCCGACGCCTATGCCGATCTGGCGCGCCTGTATGACGAAGCCGACATTGCCCAGCGCACGCTGGACATTCGCCTCGCCAGTCAGAAACTGGTGGCGCAGCGGCGCGCAAACGGGCTGGAAACGCGCGGCGGCGTGCGGCAGGCGGACGCCACCGTTTCGACCGCACGGGCGCAGCTTGCAGGCGCGCGCATGGCCATCGAATTGCGGCAGCATCAGATTGCGGCGCTGGTCGGCGCAGGGCCGGATCGCGGGCTGACGATCACGCGGCCGCAACCGGGCAAGCGCGCGGCGATGGGCCTGCCCGCCGATGTCACGACCAATCTGGTCGCGCGGCGGCCCGATATTGCTGCTGCGCTCGCCCGGACGGAGGCTGCGGCCAAGCAGATCAAGGTGGCGCGCGCGGATTTCTTCCCCGCCGTTCGGCTGAGCGCGCTGATCGGCCTGCAATCATTGGGCTATAACACGGTGTTTAACAATGGTGCCGCCAATGGCGTGGCCCAGCCCTTCGTCAACAATCTGTTCAACAAGGATTCGCTGTTCGGCAATGCCGGGCCGGCGGTCAGCCTGCCGATCTTTCATGGCGGCGCATTGCAGGGCCAGTATCGCGGCGCACGCGCCACTTATGACGAAGCGGTCGCGGCCTATGACAGGACCGTGCTGGCCGCCTACAGGGAAGTGGCCGACGCGGTCACCAGCCGTCGCACGCTCGACGCGCGGTTGACCGATGCGCGCGCAGCGATGACGGCATCGCAGGAAGCCTATGGCATCGCGCGCAAACGTTATGAAGGCGGGCTGTCCACCTATCTCGACGTGCTGAATGTGGAGGACCAGTTGCTGTCCACGCGCCGCGCGGTTGCCGATCTGGAAGCCAGCGCTTTTTCACTCGACATCGCTCTTATTCGTGCGCTGGGCGGCGGCTTTGCCGACGGCGCGATCCAGTCCGGGGACAATGCGCATGGCTGACGCCGCATCCGAAACCATTACCGACACCAGCGACACGACCGATGCCGGTCGCGCCAGCACGCGCAAGACATGGCTGACCCGGCTGGCGCTGCTGGTTATCATCCTGGGCCTGATCTGGACCGCCTGGTATCTGCTGGTCGGGCAGAATGAGGTCGGCACCGACAATGCCTATGTCAACGCCGACATGGCGCAGGTGACGCCGCTGATTTCCGCGCAGGCGACGCAGGTGCTGGTCACCGATACGCAGATGGTCAAGCGTGGCGACATATTGGTGAAGCTGGACCCCACCAATGCCCGCATCGCCGTGGCGCAGGCGCAGGCTGATCTCGCGCTGGCGCAGCGCCGCTTTCGCCAGACGGCGGCGACCAGCGGCGCGCTGTCGGCGCAGGTCGATGCGCGCGGGGCCGACATTCTTCAGGCGCGCGCTCAGTTGGCCAGCGCGCAGGGCGATTATGACAAGGCCCGTGTCGACCTGAACCGGCGGGAGGCTTTGGCCCCCGATGGCGCGGTGTCGGGCGATGAACTGACCAGCGCGCGCAAGGCGTTCACATCGGCCCGCGCCGCGCTCGACCTTGCCCGTGCGGGCGTGACCACGGCGCAGGCGACCCGCAGCGCGGCGAGCGGCCAGCTGGCCGCGAACGACGCGCTGGTGCGCGGTGCCAGCGTCGATACCGACCCGTCGGTCATGGCGGCGCAGGCGAAGCTGGATGCGGCCAAGCTGGACATGGACCGCACGATCATCCGCGCGCCGATCGACGGCGTGGTGACCAAGCGGCAGGTGCAGGTGGGTCAGCGCGTCGCGCAGGGCAGCGCGATCATGACCATCGTCCCGCTGGCGCAGGTCTATGTCGACGCCAATTTCAAGGAACGCCAGCTGCGCGGCGTGGCCGTGGGGATGCCCGCCAAGGTCACGTCCGACCTGTATGGCAGCGACGTCGTCTATCATGGCAAGGTCGTGGGCTTTGCCGGTGGCACCGGATCGTCGCTGTCGCTGATCCCGGCGCAGAATGCGACCGGCAACTGGATCAAGGTGGTGCAACGGGTGCCGCTGCGCATCGCGCTGGACCCCAAGGAACTGGCGGCCCATCCGCTGCGTGTCGGCCTGTCGATGGAGGTCGAGATCGACCTTTCGGCCAAATAGAGGACGACTGGCGACATGAGCGGCGCGGACGATATTTTCTCGCGGCTGTCGCCGCGGACCCGGACATTGGCGGGACTTGTGCTGGCCATGAGCAATTTCATGGTCGTGCTGGACCTGACCATCGCCAATGTGTCGGTGCCGCATATCGCAGGCAATCTGGGCATATCGCCCGATCAGGGGACGTGGATCATCACGTCCTACGCCGTTGCCGAGGCGATCTGCGTGCCGCTCACCGGCTGGCTGGCGCAACGCTTTGGCGTGGTGAAGATGTTCACTTGGTCGATGGTCGGCTTTGGCCTGTTTTCCGTGCTGTGCGGCCTGTCCATGTCGCTGACCATGCTGGTCGCCTGCCGCATTGGCCAGGGGCTGTGCGGCGGGCCGATCATGCCGATGTCGCAAACGCTGATGCTGCGCATCTTTCCCCCCGAACAGAGGGGACGGGCGATGGGGCTGTGGGCGATGACCACGCTGCTCGGCCCGGCGATGGGACCGATCATCGGCGGTTACATCAGCGACAACTGGTCCTGGCACTGGATATTCTTCATCAACCTGCCGATCGCGGTCGTGTGCGTATTTGCGGCACAAGCGCTGCTGCGTCCGGTGGAAACCGAAACGGCGCGCGTGCCGATCGACCGGATGGGGCTGTTCCTGCTGATATTCTGGATCGGCTGTTTGCAGATCATGCTGGACATCGGGCGCGACCATGACTGGTTTGCCGATCCGCTGATCGTCATATTAGCGTTGCTGGCGGCGATTGGTTTTGCTGCGTTCATCATCTGGGAACTGACGGAAAAGCATCCGATCGTGGATCTGCGGGTGTTCCGTCATATCGGCTATACGTCGGGCGTATTCACGCTGGCGCTCTGTTTTGGTGCCTATTTCGCCGGCATCGTCGTCATTCCCCAATGGTTGCAGACGTCGCAGGGCTATACCGCGACATGGGCGGGCATGTTGACGGCGATGACTGCCGTGGCGGCGCTGATGGCGGCGCCGGTCGCGGCAAAGATGATGGCGAAAACCGACCCGCGCCTGATGATTTCGGGGGCCGTCGCCTGGCTGGGCCTCATGACGCTGTGGCGCGCGCAATGGACCAGCGGGATCGATTTCTGGTCGATGGCCGCGCCGCAATTCATTCAGGGCTTTGCCATGCCCTTTTTCATGATTCCGCTGACGACGCTGACGCTGGGATCTGTCGAGCCGGATGAAACCGCGTCTGCGGCAGGGTTACAGAATTTCCTGCGCACCATGGCAATTGCGGTGTCCACATCGCTGGTCCTGACCGGCTGGGGCGATGCGCAGCGTGTGTCGCGCAACGACCTTGCCGCCAATTTGCAGCCCACCGATACGCTGTCGACGCTGGCGGCAATGGGCTTTTCGCCGGAACGCGCGCGGCAGATGATTTCCAATATCGTCGAACAGGAAGCGATCGTGATGGCGGTCGATCATATCTTCCTGATATCGGCAGCGGTGTCCTTCTTTGCCGCAGCGATCGTGTGGCTCGCGCCGCGCCCAAGGGCAAACGTGGACACGTCCGCCGCGCATTGAGCGCTGCGGGTGCCTTCCGCCAATTGACGCGGCGCAGCATCACGGCCACCTAGGGGCGCGAAGGGGCGGGACAATGCGAATCGTCATCATCGATGACAGCGGCCTGCGTGCGAGTGTCCTGGAGGAAGGGCTGCGCGACGCGGGTTATGACGATATTCATATCGTGCCGCCGCGCGGCGGGTTCGTCGCGCGGTTGGAACGCATGGCCCCCGATGTCGTGCTGATGGACCTGGGCAGCCCCAGCCGCGACACGCTGGAAGAAATGTTGTCGGTCAGCCGTGCGCTCGCCCGGCCGATCGCCATGTTCGTGGACCAGTCCGACGACGCGATGATCGGCGCGGCGATCGACGCGGGCGTATCTGCCTATGTCGTCGATGGTCTGCGCAAGGAACGGGTCAAGCCCGTGCTGGAACTGGCGGTGCGCCGCTTCAATGCCTTTGCCAAGATGCAAAGCGAACTGGACGAGGCGCGCACGGCCTTGTCCGATCGCAAGGTCATAGACCGGGCCAAGTCCATCCTGATGAATCAGCGCGCTTTGTCGGAACAGGATGCCTATGCGCTGTTGCGGTCCGCCGCGATGAACCAGGGCAAGAGGATCGTGGAGGTCGCACAGGCACTGATTACCGCCAGCGACCTGCTGGGAGGAGGATTATGACGACGAGCCTGCGTATCGCCTTCCTGCCGTTGACCGATGCGGCCGTGCTGGTCGCCGCGCGCGAACGCGGTTTTGCGGAGGAAGAAGGCATCGCCCTAGACTTGGTGCGCACCACCAGTTGGGCGACGTTGCGCGACCGGCTGGTCTATGGTCAGGTGCAGGCCGCCCATATGCTGGCCCCGCTGGCGGTTGCGGTGACGCTGGGGCTGAGCCAGCAGCCTGCGCCGCTGGCCGCGCCCTACAAACTCAACGTCAACGGCAACATGCTGGTGATGGCGTGCGAATTTGCCCGCGCGCTGGACCCGAACCTTGTCAGTCGTCTGGCCGATCCGCTGGGGACCGCGCATGATTTTGCCGCCGCCATCGGCCTGTGGCGGCGCAAGCCGGTAATTGGCGTCGTCCACCGTTTTTCCAGCCATGCCGTCATGCTGCGTTACTGGCTGGCGAGCGCGGGTATCGATCCCGACCGGGACGTGGTGCTGCGCGTGCTGCCGCCGTCGCTGACGGTGGAAGCGATGCGAGGCGGGGAGATTGACGGTTTCATCGCGGGCGAACCGTGGGGCAGCGCTGCGGTCGAGGCGGGACTGGCCGAAACTGTGGCGATCGGCGAACGCATCTGGCAGCGCGGGGTGGAAAAAATACTGGCCTTCCGTGAGGCGTGGATGGAGGAAAATCCCGATACGGTCGACCGGCTGCTGCGCGCGCTGGCGCGGGCGGCGACATGGTGCGACGACCCGGCCCATCATGGCGATCTGGCCGACCTGCTCGCCCGGCCCGATTATGTCGATCAGCCTGCCGACATCATCCTGCGCGCCCTGTCGGGTGGCATAGTGGCGCGAGCGGGCGAAGCGCCGATTCCCAATCCCGATTTTCTGCTGTTCGCGCGCGAAGCCACGCCCTTTCCGTGGCGCAGCCAGGCATTGTGGATCTATTCGCAACTGGTGCGCTGGAACATGGTCGATCATGACCCGGCGACCGCCGCGAAAGCGGCTGCGGTGTTCCGGCCCGACATTTTCCGCCGGGCGCTGGTGAATAGCGACATGGCCATGCCGGGCGCCAGCATGAAAGTGGAAGGGGCGCTGGGTTCTCCCCTGGCGGTGGGATCGCGCCGGGGCGAATTGACGCTGGGACCGGACCGATTCTTCGACGGGCGCATGTTCGACCCGGAACGGATCGAGGAGTTTCTTGCTTCCTTTCCGCCGCTGCGTTGAAAAAGCCGTGAAAATTGTGCCTTGCAACATGATGCGATTCGCGGGATAAAGGCATTGTCGCGCGATGAAGCGCGTTTATACGGATGTGCGTTCCCAAGGGCGGGACTGCCATCCCCATCCACATCGCAGCAAAGCCGCTGACCGGACATGCCATAGGGCGTCGTCCGGCCTGCGGCTTTTTTTCGTGTCCAATTCCGTTTTCTGGGGACGTATCATGGCAACTGCTTATTGGGATCGCGACAAGGAGGGTGAGCAGCCCGCCGTCGCGACCAGCTTCTGGAAGGCCGGCCACACGCCGACCCTTATCGCCGCTTTTCTCTATTTCGACCTTGCCTTCATGGTGTGGGTCTTGCTGGGGCCGCTTGCCCCGATGATTGCCACCACGCTGGCGCTGACCCCGGCCGAAAAGGGGCTGATGGTCGCCACGCCGACGCTGATGGGCGCGCTGCTGCGCGTGGTCAACGGCCTGCTGGTCGACCGTATCGGCCCGAAATTGTCGGGCGCGATCAGCCAGGTGATCGTCATCGTCGGCTTGTTCACGGCCTGGATGATGGGCGTCAGCAGCTTTGAAGGCACGCTGGCGCTGGGCGTCGTGCTGGGCTTTGCGGGGGCAAGCTTTGCCATCGCGCTGCCGCTGGCCAGCCGCTGGTATCCGCCCGAACATCAGGGCAAGGCAATGGGCCTGGCCGGTATGGGCAATAGCGGCACGGTATTGGCGTCGCTGTTCGCCCCGGTGCTGGCCAAGCTGTTCGGCTGGAACGCGGTGCTGGGCCTGGCCTGCATCCCGCTGTCGATCGTGTTCGTGGTCTATATGATCATGGCGAAGGACGCGCCCAATGCGCCAGCACCAAAGAAGATCGTCGATTATTTTCAACCGCTTAAACAAGCCGATGCCTGGCTGCTCATGGCCTTTTACGCCGTCACCTTCGGCGGTTTCGTCGGGCTGGCCGCTTCGCTGCCCATCTACTTCACAGACCAGTTCGGCCTGACGCCGATCGTGGCGGGGTACTGCACCGCAGGCTGCGTGTTCGCCGGGTCGCTGGTCCGTCCGATGGGCGGGGCGCTGGCCGACAAGATCGGCGGCGTGAAAGCGTTGATGATCGTCTACATCATTGCCGCCATCGCGCTGGCCGGGGTCGCTTATGCCACCACCCTGCCTGCGGCGCTGGGCCTGTTCGTCCTTGCCATGCTGGCGCTCGGCACGGGCAATGGTTCGGTGTTCCAACTGGTGCCGCAGCGGTTTCAGGCCGAAATCGGCGTGATGACCGGGCTGGTCGGCATGGCTGGCGGCATTGGCGGCTTCTACCTTGCCAGTTCGCTGGGCTTTGCCAAGCAGCTGACCGGCAGCTTTTCCGCCGGGTTCCTGATCTTTGCCGGGCTTTCGGTGCTGGCCTTCGTCGGCGTCGCGCTGGTCAAGGCCCGCTGGCGCGCAACCTGGACCACGGGCGCACGCATCTGATTTGACGAGTTTGGAGGGGCGGGGGCGGACCTTCCCAAGGAAGGCCGCCTCCTTAACAGTGTCGCAACATCATCCAGGGGGGATGAATTTCCATGAAATATATGATCGCAACGGCGGCCACATTGGCCGTCGCAGGGAACGCCATGCCTGCTGCACATGCTCAGGACATCGTCCTCAAGCCCGTCGCCGAAGCCCGGCTGCGCTACGAACAGGCCGACCAGAAGGGGCTGGCGAGCGAGCAGTCCGACGCGCTGACCGTGCGCGCCCGTGCTGGCCTGACCGCCAGCAGCGGCGCGCTGTCGGCGACCGTGGTGGGGCAGGGGACGCTTGCGGTCATCGACAAATATTATGACGGCCTGAATGGCGCTGCGACTCGGCCGATCGTTGCCGATCCTGAAAATATCGCGCTCTACATCGCCCAGCTGCAATATAAGACCAAGACACTGACACTCACCGGCGGGCGGCAGAAAATCGCGCTGGATGACGAACGCTTCGTCGGCAATGTCGCCTTCCGTGACAACGGCCAGACGTTCGACGCGGTGCGCGCCGAACTGACCCCGGCCAAGGGGCTGAAGGTGGACCTGTCCTACGCCTGGAGCGTGCGCACCATCTGGGGTTTTCAGGGCAAAAATGCGCGGCAGCAGGCGGTGAGCGGCGACAATATCTTCGCTAACCTGTCCTACGTCACGCCCATCGGCGCGCTGACCGGCTTTGCCTATCTCGTCGATCAGGATGAAGCCGCGATGCAGGGCTTTCGCATGTCCAGCCAGACCTATGGCGTGCGGCTGGCAGGCGCGCGTCCGCTGTCGAAGGTGGCGAAGCTCAGCTACCAGCTCAGCTATGCGCGCCAGTCGGACTATCACCGCAATCCCAACGATTACAGCGCCGACTATTGGCTGGCCGACGCGACGCTGGACGTGAAGGGATGGAAGCTCAACGCAGGCTATGAAGTGCTGGGCGCGAGTCGGGGTGCCGCTCTCACCAGTTTTCAGACGCCGCTCGGCACCAATTTCAAGTTTCAGGGCTGGGCCGACAAGTTTCTGATCACCCCTGCCAATGGCATCCGCGACCTGTATGTCGGCGGCGGTTATGGCTGGAAACAGCTGGGTCCGCTGTCGGGCGTGGCGTTGATGGCGACCTGGCATCGCTTCGACAGCGACCGGCTGGACCAGCATTATGGCAATGAGATCAACCTTATCGCATCGGCGAAGGTGAAAAAGACGGCCCTGTCCGTCCGCTACGCCCGTTATGATGCCAAGGTGACGGCGACCGACACTCACAAACTGTGGATTCAGGCCGACTGGGCCTATTGATCGACCGCGAACGGAATCGCTTGAGCGTGTCGGCGATTCCGTTTATGGTGCAATGCAAGAGGACAGAGTTGTCCTTCCAACCATAGCCAATATGATCCAGGGACGGGTCGTTGCGGCACTTATGATGGCAAAGCCGCCATCCTGACTTCCGGTTCTAACCGGGGGTCAGGATGGCGGCTTTTTTGTTTTCTGGAGTGACGAGGATGGAATTTCAGGACGGAGTGAGTCCGGTGACGGACAGCGGGGACGACATCCTCGTACCGATGGACGATGTGCGCGAGCATCTGGTCGTGGTCGGCAACGGCATGGCCGGGTGCCGCGCGGTGGAAGAATTGCTGGCGCGCGACGCTGGACGCTACCGCGTCACCATCTTCGGCGCGGAACCGCATGTGAACTATAACCGCATCATGCTGTCGCCGGTGCTGGCGGGCGAAAAAACGTTCGATGACATCGTCATCAACGACCGCGCCTGGTATGCCGACAATGACATCGAACTGATCGTCGCGGACCCGGTGACCGCCATCGACCGCGCAGCCAAGAGCGTCACTGCCAATAGCGGCCGCACCGTGCATTATGACAAGCTGCTGATCGCCACAGGGTCCGACCCGTTCATCATCCCGGTGCCGGGCAAGGATCTGCCCGGCGTCATCAGCTTCCGCGACATGCAGGATGTCGACACGATGCTGGCGGCGGCTGAGGCTGGCAAAACGGCGGGAGGCGGCAGCGCCGTCGTGATCGGCGGCGGCCTGCTGGGGCTGGAAGCGGCGCACGGGCTGACGTTGCGCGGCATGAAGGTCACCGTCATCCACCTGATGGACACGCTGATGGAACGTCAGCTGGACGAAGCGGCAGGCTGGCTGCTCAAGAGCGCGCTGGAAGCACGCGGCCAGACGATCCTGACCGGCGCGAACACTGCCGAAATCTTTGGGCAAGGCAAGGTCGAGGGCGTTCGTTTGAAGGATGGCCGCGAAATCCCCGCCAGTCTGGTCGTGATGGCCGTGGGCATCCGCCCGTCCACTGCGCTGGCGCGCGAAGCGGGGCTGGCGGTCAATCGCGGCATCCAGGTCGACGATCATATGGTCACCAGCGACGTTGACGTGCTGGCGGTCGGCGAATGTGTCGAACATGACGGCAATGTCTACGGCCTGGTCGCGCCGCTGTGGGACATGTGCCGCAGCCTGGCCGATGGCCTGACCGACCGGCACACAGGCTATAAGGGCAGCGTGACCTCCACCAAGCTCAAGGTTGCGGGTCTGGACGTGTTTTCCGCCGGCGATTTCTCCGGCGGCGAAGGGTGCGAGGATATCGTGCTGCGCGACGCTTCGCGCGGCGTCTACAAGCGCGTAGTCGTCAAGGACGATCGCGTCATCGGCGCGGTGCTGTATGGCGATACCGCTGACGGTGGCTGGTATTTCGACCTTCTGAAAAAGGATGAGGATGTCGCCGACATTCGCGACCTGCTGATCTTTGGCCAGTCCTTCGCCTCTGGAGGAGGCGTGATGGACCCTAAGGCGGCCGTTGCAGCGCTCTCGGACGATGCCGAGATTTGCGGCTGCAACGGCGTGAGCAAGGGGCAGGTCGTCGCCTGCATCGAAAAGGGCGCGTGCAGCCTGGACGCGGTGCGCGCGGGCTGCAAGGCTTCGGCCAGCTGCGGCAGCTGCACGGGGCTGGTCGAAAATATCCTGGCGCTGACGCTGGGCGACGATGTCCAGTCCGGGCCGAAGACGATGTGCAAATGCACCAGCTTTGGCCATGACGATGTGCGCCGCGAAATCGTGGCGCAGGACATGCGTTCCATCCCCGAAGTGATGCAGAAACTGCACTGGTCCACGCCCGACGGCTGTTCTTCATGCCGGCCTGCGCTCAATTACTATCTGCTCTGCGCGCTGCCCGGCGTCTATGTCGACGATCAGCAGAGCCGCTTCGTCAACGAACGGATGCACGCCAATATCCAGAAGGACGGCACCTATTCGGTCGTTCCGCGCATGTGGGGCGGCCTGACCAACCCGCGCGAATTGCGGGCGATTGCCGACGTGGTCGAAAAATATGACGCGCCGATGGTGAAGGTCACCGGCGGCCAGCGGCTCGACATTTTCGGCATCAAGAAGGAAGATCTGCCTGCCGTCTGGGCGGATCTCAATGCGGCGGGCATGGTATCCGGCCACGCCTATGGCAAGTCGCTGCGCACCGTCAAAACCTGCGTCGGGTCCGAATGGTGCCGCTTTGGCACGCAGGATTCGACGGGCCTTGGCGTCAAGACCGAGCGGATGACCTGGGGGTCGTGGATGCCGCACAAGTTCAAGATCGCGGTGTCGGGCTGCCCGCGCAATTGCGCGGAAGCCACGATCAAGGATTTCGGCATCGTGTGCGTCGATTCGGGCTATGAACTCCATGTCGGCGGCAATGGCGGCATTCATGTCCGCGTCACCGATTTCCTGTGCAAGGTATCTACTGAGCAGGAAGCGCTCGATTACTGCGCCGCCTTCACGCAGCTTTACCGCGAGGAAGCCCGCTATTTGGAGCGCACCGCGCCTTGGATCGAACGGGTAGGGGTCGATTATGTCAAAGCCCGGATCGCGGACGATGACGCAGGCCGCGAAGCGCTGCGCGCCCGTTTCCTCTATTCGCAAAGTTTCAGCCAGGACGACCCGTGGGCGCAGCGCGCCGCCGGTGCCGAAACCGAGCTGCACCAGCATCTCCAGCCCATCTCCATCGCTGCGGAGTGAATGACATGACCGACTGGATCGACATCGGCACATTGGCCGACATTCCCCAACGCGGCGCGCGCACCGTCCATATCGGCGGCGAAAAGGAAATCGCCGTTTTCCGCACCGGCGACGACCATGTGTTCGCGCTGATCAACGAATGCCCGCACAAGAAAGGGCCGCTGAGCCAGGGCATCGTCCATGGCCACAACGTCGCCTGCCCGCTGCACAACTGGAACATCGCGCTGAAAACCGGGGAGGCGCAGGGCGAGGATAAAGGCTGCACCCCCACGATCGCGGTGAAACAGGAAGATGGCCGCATCCTGATCGCCCGGCCTGTTTCGATGAAGGATGCGGCGTGAGGAAGCACAACCAAAAGCCCCTCCCCTTCAGGGGAGGGGTTGGGGTGGGGGCGTGCCTGAGACGCTGCGCCCGATGGATAGCCCCCACCCCCGTCCCCTCCCCTGAAGGGGAGGGGCTATAATGGCCGAACCTATCCGCACCACCTGCGCCTATTGCGGCGTCGGCTGCGGCATCGCGGCGACGCCGACCGGCAGCCGCGCCGTGACGATCAGGGGCGACGAAGCGCATCCGGCCAACGCCGGAAAGCTGTGTTCCAAAGGCACGCATCTGGGCGAGACGGTGGGCCTTGAAGGCCGTTTGCTCCATCCCATGATCGGCGACAAGCGCGCCAGTTGGGACAAGGCGCTCGATCTTGTGGCCAAACGTTTCCGCGAAACCATCGCCAGACATGGTCCCGACAGTGTCGCCTTCTACGTCTCCGGCCAATTGCTGACCGAAGATTATTATGTCGCCAACAAGCTGATGAAGGGCTTTATCGGGTCGGCCAATATCGACACCAACAGCCGCCTGTGCATGTCGAGCGCAGTCGCGGGCCACAACCGGGCCTTTGGTGAGGATGTCGTTCCCGCCAGCTATGACGATCTGGACGAAGCGGACCTCATCGTGCTGGTCGGGTCCAACACCGCCTGGTGCCACCCGATCGTCTATCAGCGAATCCAGGCCGCCCGCGCCACGCGCGGCACGAAACTGGTGGTGATCGACCCGCGCCGCACCGAAACCTGCGAAGGCGCGGACCTGCATCTGGCGCTGAGGCCCGGCAGCGACGTCGCGCTGATGAACGGGCTGCTCGCCTGGATGGATCAGGCGGGGCAACTGGACGCGGATTTCATGGCGCGCAGCGTCAACGCGCCCGACGGCTTCTGGGACCATATCCGCACCGGCCATGACCTGTGGACGACGGCCAAGGCGTGCGATCTGCCGCCCGCCATGCTTCAGCAATTTTACGAACTGTTCGCTGCGAACCCGCGCACCGTCACGATGTTCAGCCAAGGCATCAACCAGTCGATTCGCGGCACCGATCAGGTCAATGCGATCATCAACGTCCACCTCGCCACCGGCCGCATCGGCAAGCCGGGTGCCGCGCCCTTTTCGATCACGGGTCAGCCCAACGCCATGGGCGGGCGCGAAGTCGGTGGCCTTGCGTCCACGCTGGCGGCGCATATGGATTTTGCGCCGGACAATGTCGCGCGCGTCGGCCGCTTCTGGGCCGCGCCGACCATGGCGACCAGGCCGGGGCTGAAGGCCGTCGACCTGTTTCGCGCGATCAACGAAGGGCGGATCAAGGCGCTGTGGGTGATGGCGACCAACCCCGCCGTTTCGCTGCCCGACGCCAATCGCGTCCGCGAAGCGCTGGAAAGCTGCCCCTTCGTCGTCGTGTCGGACGTGATGGCCACCACCGACACCGCCGTCCACGCCCATGTCCGCCTGCCCGCCGCGGCATGGGGCGAAAAGGACGGCACCGTTACCAACTCGGATCGCACGATCAGCCGCCAGCGCGCGCTGCTGCCGCTGCCTGCCGAAGCGAAACCCGACTGGTGGATCGTGACGGAAGTCGCGCGGCGCATGGGGTTTCGCAATGCTTTCGCTTATGATCGGCCCGCCGACATCTGGCGCGAACATGCGCGCCTGACTGCTTATCAGAATGACGGCGCGCGGCTGCTGAACCTGCGCGGTCAGGCGACCATGGGCAACGAAGCCTATGACGCGATGGAACCGTTCCGCTGGGGCGACACGCCCTTCGCCGATGGGCGTTTTTCGACTCCCGATGGCAAGGCGCGGCTGCTGCCGGTCAGCCAGATGGATGTTCAGGCACCGCTGCGCGACTGGCCGATGACGCTGAACACCGGGCGCTATCGCGACCAGTGGCATACGATGACTCGCACCGGCCTGTCGCCCAAACTGGCGCGCCATCGCGAGGAACCGCTGGTCGAAATCCATCCCGCCGACGCCGCCGCGCTCGGTATCGCCGATGGCGATCTGGCCCGCGTCGCCACGCCGCAGGGCGAAAGCCTGTTCCGGGCGGCGATCAGCACTGGCCAGCGCGTTGGTGAAATATTCACCCCGATCCACTGGACAGACCAGCAATCGAGCGGGGGGCGCACGGGCTTGCTGCCCCGCCCGTTGGTCGATCCCCATTCGGGTCAGCCGGGCTTCAAATCCACGCCCGTTCGCGTCGAAAAAGTCGCTACCGAATGGAAAGGCTTCCTCATCCTGCGCGGCGACGAACCCGTGCGCGTGCCATGCCTGTGGGCCACCCGCATCACCGTACCGGGCGGCGCGCTGTATGAAGTGGCGGGCAATGGCGATGCGGCGCGGCTGGAAGCCTGCCTGCCCAAGGGTGAGCGCGTAGAGGCGATCGACCAGACGCGCGGTACGCGCCGCGTCGCGATCATCCGCGACGGCAAGCTGGCGGGCGTGCTGATCGTCACCCGCACCGGCATATTGCCGACCCGCGACTGGCTGATCGGCCAGTTGGCGGTCGAAAGCGTCGGTGCATCGGTGCTGGCGGCACGTGGGCCGGGCAATCAGCCGGATAAGGGCGCAATCATCTGCGTCTGTTTCGACATCGGTTTGAACACTATCGTCGCCGCCATCCGCAGCCAGCAACTGGTGGACGTGCCTGCCATCGGTGCAGCCCTTGGCGCAGGGACCAATTGCGGTTCCTGCCGCCCCGCACTTGCCAACATCCTTGCCCAGACTCGACAGGAGACGCTCCATGCAGCCGAATGAACTGATCGCGCGCGGCGAAGTCTGGCTGGTCGGCGCGGGGCCGGGTGACCCGGATCTGCTGACGCGCAAGGCGGAAAAGCTGATCTGCGCTGCCGACATCGTCTTTTACGATGCGCTGGTCGGGCCGGGCGTGCTGGACCTTATCCCCGATGACGTCGAGCGAGTGAGTGTGGGCAAGCGTTCGGGCCGCCACAGCAAGCAGCAGGAAAGCATCAACGATCTGTTGCTGGCCGCCGCGCGCGCGGGCAAGCGCGTCGTCCGGCTGAAGGGTGGCGATCCGTCGATCTTTGGTCGTTCGGCGGAGGAAATGGATCATCTGGGCGAAGGCGGCGTGCGCGTGCGCATCTGCCCCGGCATCACTACGGCCAGCGCGGCGGCGGCCAGCGGCCACGCCTCGCTCACTCTGCGCGGCAAGGCGCGCGGGCTGACGCTGGTGACGGCGCATCTGAAAGCGGGCGAACCGCTCAAGCTGGACTGGGACGCACTGGCCCGGCCCGGCGGCACGCTGGGCATCTATATGGGCCGCGCGGCGGCAGGCGAAATCGCGCGCAGCCTGATCGGTGCGGGGCGTGACCCCGAAACCCCGGTGATGGTCGCGGTCAACGTCTCGCTGCCCGGCGAACGCCTCATCCGGGGCAAGTTGTCGGCGCTCGCTTTTCTGGTCCAGACGATCAGCGACGAAGACCCGACGCTATTGCTGATCGGCGAAGCGGTCGCAGGCAATGGCGTTCCAGTGGAAGTTGCGGCGCGCGTGGCCGCGACGGTTTGATCCAGCGAATCACAACCCCGCCAGATCCTCCGGCCGGTTGATATTGGGCAGTATCAGCCCCGGCATATCCACCACGCGCGCGCCGATCCGATCGACAAAGCCCCGGATCGAACGATTATTCTCCTCCGCCAGCTGCGCGTCCAGCACATCGGCCAGCGTCACTGGCCACCAGCCCAGCAAAGGCTGACCTTTAAGGATCGCTGCCTCTGCGCCGATCAGCGCCACGGGCAGATCCGCCGGATAGAGCGGCATGTCGCATCCGTTGGTCAGCACCCCGGCAAAACCTTCCGCGCGCGCATGATGCAGCGCAGCGTTCAATCCCCCCAATGGTCCCAAGTCCGGCGCGGGCCGATCTGCCAGGCCACCCTCACGCCCGCAAATCACGATGCTTGCGACATGCGGCGCAAGTCCTGCCACCGCATGGTCGATCAGCGTCCGCCCGTCCGGCATCACCGCCAGCGCTTTGTCGCTGCCAAAGCGGCGCGATCGTCCACCGGCCAGCACCGCGCCCAATATCCCTGACCCTGCCATATCGCCCCGCACATGAATGTCCCAAGCCGATAGCATATGAGTGTCATGGTCACCCCCGTCAAAAAGCGTGCCGGACCTGCATGGCATTGCGTTGCGGCACGCCGGGCCATAGGGTCGCTTCATGCCCGCAGCGCCGCCGATCCTGTCCGTTACCTTCGGACACCCCACATCGTGACGCACCATTCGCCCGATGTCCCCTTCACTCGCCTGACCCCGGACGGTCAGGCCGATCCGGTCGCCCGCGCGTTGGCGCAGGAAGTGCCGATCGCGGTCGAGTTTAACGGCGTCGGCTATGCGGTGTTGATGGCGACCCCGCATGATATTGGCGATCTCGTGCTGGGCTTCGCGCTGGCCGACCGGCTGATCGGACCGGACGACGCGCCCTTCGCCGTCGATGTCCATGATACCGGGCAGGGGATGGTCGCGCGCGCCACGCTGCCTGCCGACCGGACCGATGGTCTGCTGGACCGGGTGCGGCACCGCCTGTCGGAATCGGGGTGCGGCCTGTGCGGCGTTGAAAATCTGGAACAGGCGATGCGCCCGCTGCCGCCCGTTACGGCGCAATCACGCGCAGAACCCGCCGCCATTTTCCGTGCGCTGGGTGAACTGGCTGCGCACCAGCCGCTTAACGCTGCCACCGGCGCGGCCCATGTCGCGGCTTATGTCGGCGCGGACGGGACGATCGGCTGCGCGCGCGAAGATGTCGGGCGGCACAATGCTTTCGACAAGCTGATCGGGGCGATGAAACGCGCAGGCACCGACTGGGACGGTGGCTTTGCCTTGCTGTCGTCGCGCTGTTCCTATGAACTGGTGGAAAAAGCGGTGCTGAGCGGATGCCCGCTGCTCGTCACCATTTCCGCGCCCACCGCGCTGGCAGCCCAGCGTGCGGAACAGGCCGGGCTGCCGCTGGTCGTGCTGGCCCGGCCCGACGCGCTGTTGCATCATGGCAACGCTTTGCGGCCTTAGCGACACGGGCGGCTTGGCACCGCTCCACCTTTCCCCTAGAGCGCGCGGCGCAGGGGCGGTTCATCGTCCTTGCAATAGATCGCGCCGGTGCCTCGCAAGAGGCTGAAAACGGGAATGTGGTGCGGGCGGGAAACTGCCCTATTCCACGGCTGTCCCTGCAACTGTAAGCGGTGAGCGCGATGCACAGAGGGTTTCAAAGACCCGGTCACTGAACCTTTTGGGTTCGGGAAGGCTTGTGCATCGCCGCTATGACCCGCGAGCCAGGAGACCTGCCGGCGTCTGGTCGCTCTTGCCCTGATCCAGGGGATGGTCATGGCACGGTGGTTTTCCGTCGAGCGACGCTATGCGGCCGGGGCCGCATCGTGCCGTGCGGCGGGGGGTGGCGTCATCCTGCATCGCGGCGCGACCGTTGCGAAACGGACGCCCCGGCCTTGAAGTCGCACATGACGCTCAGGGCTATTATCATGGTAAAAACAGGGATTTCTCTTCTCGCGCTGCTGGCGGCCACGCCTGCTTTGGCACAGGATGACAATATCGTCGTCACCGCGTCGGGCATTGCCCAATCGCGCGACGAAGTCGGCCAGGCAATCACCATCATCGATGCAAAGACGATCGACACGCGGCAGGCGGTCGATGTGGTCGATCTGCTGGCGACCACGCCGGGGGTCCGCTTCAACCGCAATGGTTCCACTGGCGGCGTGACCGGCGTGTCGCTGCGCGGCGCGGAAACGACGCAGACGCTGGTGCTGATCGACGGGGTCAAGGTCAACGACCCCAGCGGCATTGGTGACGGCTATGATTTCGGCCATTTGCTGACCGGCAATATCCGCCGGATCGAAGTGCTGCGCGGCTCCAACTCGGTCGTGCATGGCAGCCAGGCGATCGGCGGCGTGGTCAACATCATGACCGGCGTGCCGGCGGAAGGTTTCGGGGCCAACGCCTCGGTCGATTATGGCTATAGCGATACGCTGAACGCGAAAGCAGATGTGTCTGGCACCAGCGGCATGGCGTCGGGCGGCATTGGCGCAGCCTATTTTCGCACCGATGGCATTTCGTCGGCTGTGGGTGGCACGGAAAAGGACGGCTATGAAAATATCGCCACCAATGCCCGGCTGAAACTGGCGTTCAGCGACGCGCTGAGCCTCGATCTGCGCGGCTATTATATCCATGCTGACCTCGACTATGACAGCTTCTTCGGCGCGCCTGCCGACAGCAGCGACGTGTCGAAAATGGACCAATATGTCGGCTATGCGGGCCTCAACCTTGCCCTGCTCGACGGTCGCCTGACCAGCCGCGCGGCGGTGACTTACTTGCGCAACGACCGCGACTATTATTTCGTGCGCGGCACCGACGCGGATTATGGCTATTCCGGCACCAACCTGCGCTTTGAATATGAAGGCGTATATGCCCCGGTCGATCAGGCCAAGCTGGTGTTCGGCTATGAACATGAGCGCCCCGATTACGACTTCTTCGGTTTCGGCAGTACGTCGTCGGCGAAGATCAATATCGACAGCGTCTATGCGCTGGCGATCGTCAAGCCCTTGACTGGCCTGTCCGTCACTGGCGGCGTGCGCCATGACGACCATAGCCAGTTCGGCGGCGCAACCACGTTCGGTGCGAACGCCAACTACACGCCCAATGCGGGCGCGACCAATGTGCGATTAAGCTATGGCGAAGGGTTCAAGGCACCCTCGCTCTATCAGCTTTACGACACATTCAGCGGCAACAGCGCGCTGCGCCCCGAACGATCGAAAAGCTACGACATCGGCTTCGACCAGAGCCTGGACGGGGAGCGGGCGATCCTGTCGGTCACGGCGTTCCTGCGCAACACCACTGACCAGATCAATTACGACAATGCGACCTTCAGCTACAGCAACCTCGACCGCACCCGTGCCAAGGGCGTGGAAGCGAGCATTGCGCTGAAGCCCGTGGACGCGCTGACCGTGACCGGCAGCTATAGCTATGTCGATGCGCGCGATCGGTCGGGTGGGGCTACGGATGGCAACCTCCTGCCGCGCCGCGCGGTCAACGCGGTCAGCGTCTCGGCAGACTATGTCTGGTCCTTCGGCCTGTCCACCGGCGCGACGCTGACTATGGTGGGCGACAGCTTCGACAATGCCGCCAACACCCGCCGCCTCGACGGCTATGCGCTGGCGGGCCTGCGTGCCGCGTTGTCGCTGGGCGAGCATCTGGAAGTCTATGGCCGCATCGACAATCTGTTCGATGAAGCCTACGCCACCGCCTATGGCTATGGCGTTTATGGCCGCTCCGCCTTTGGCGGCGTGCGTGTCCGCTTCTGACGGGGGACAAGGGGGGACGGGCGCGCAGCCCGTCCCTTCACTTATGCGCGTTCAACCGCGCAATGATACCCTGCGCCGCCTGCACATAGGCCGGGCCGCCACATACGGTCCAGCTTTGCGGCACGCTGATGCGCGGCACGGATTTCAGCGCGGGATGCTGGAGCATCTCGGTCCCCTGATCGACCACCGCCACGCTGCCGCTTTCGACGATCAGCCAGTCGGGCCGCGCCGCGACCATCGCCTCCAGCGGCACCTGCGCCAGCGCGGGCTTGCCCAATTTGCCTGCCAGATTCACAAGGCCCACCCGGCGCATCAGGTCGTCGACCAGCGTGCCGGTGCCGGTCATATAGCCGCGCCGCTGATAATAGGCCGCTACCCCGCCACGCTTCGCTTTTGGCAGCGCTGCCAGATCGCGGTTCATCCGCGCGATCAGCCGCTCGCCGCGCTCAGGATGCCCCACCGCCCGCGCGACCTGCCGTATCTGATCGAGGATCGCGCTATAGCTGTCCGCACTGGCCAGCCCCAGCATGGTCCATTGCCCCGGCGGCGCGCCCGCGACCCTGTTCGGCCCGATGGGATAGCCCAATATCAGGTCGGGCCGGATCGCCAGCACCTCCTCCGAAGCGCGCCGCAGCACGCGAAGCCCAAGTGCAGCCTCTGCCGCCGCCGACAATTCGGGATCGCGCGCATTGCTGCTGAGTGCCGCAATCTGCCCCTTGTCCGCCAGCGCGATCAGATACTGGTCGGCACAGACATTGAGCGACACGATCCGGCGTGGCGCAGCATGGGCCGCGCTGGTGAGTGTCAGGGCGGCCGCTGCAAGGGTCAGGAAACGGGTCATGGAGCCTGTCTGTTAGCACGTCATGTTCTTGCGAAGGCAGGAATCCAGTCCCACCGTCAGAACTGGGTTCCTGCCTTCGCAGGAACACCCTGCTTTGCCAACCGCCAAGGCGCTCACAAATGACCGTCCGCCGCCATCCTCTCCTCATCCCCGCGCTGCTCCTCATTCTGCTCGTCGCGGCACTGGGGTCGGTGCTGCTGGGCGCTGTCGCGATCAGCCCGGCGCGCATCCTTGCCGTCCTGACCGGCGGCGGAGACGATATCGCGCGCGCCATCATCCTGGACCTGCGCCTGCCGCGCCTGCTGCTGGGCCTCATCGTCGGAGCCATGCTGGGCCTGTCGGGTGCGGCGTTGCAGGGCTATCTGCGCAATCCACTCGCCGAACCCTCGGTGCTGGGTGCATCCAATGCAGCGGCGCTGGGCGCGGTGTGTGCGCTCTATTATGGCATCAGCGCGCTTCACCCGCTCGTCCTGCCGATGCTCGCCATCACATCTGCGCTCGTCGCCATTGCTGCCCTGTTCCTGCTGGCCGGATCTTCGGAAAGCCCGCTCACCTTGATCCTCGCCGGAATCGCGGTCGGCACGCTCGCGGGCGCGGGGATCAGCCTGTCGCTCAACCTGTCGCCCAATCCCTTCGCCGCGATGGAAATCATGAGCTGGCTGATGGGCAGCCTGGAAAACCGCAGCTATGTCCATGTCGCTGTCGCATTGCCCTGCGTCGCGATCGGCGCGGCGCTGCTGCTGGCCGACGGGCGGACGCTCGACGCCCTGACATTGGGGGAGGAAGGCGCGCAGGCGCTGGGCGTCAATCTCAATGCCGCGCGTTGGCGGATGATGCTGGGCGTCGCGATCGGCGTGGGCGGGGCGGTGGCGGTGTCGGGCGCGATCGGCTTTGTTGGCCTGATCGTCCCGCATATCGTCCGCCCGCTGACCGATCGCTCGCCCTCCGCCGTGCTGCTCCCCTCGCTGATCGGCGGGGCGGCGCTGCTGACACTGGCGGATGTTGGCGTGCGGTTGATCCCCACCGCCAATGAACTCAAGCTGGGCGTCGTTACCGCGCTGCTGGGCGTGCCGATATTCCTCATGCATCTGATGCGGGAGCGGCGGCTATGGTGAGCATCAGCGCGCAAAGCCTGTCGGTTCGCCTTGGCCGCCATGCAGCGGTGCAGGCCGTTGATTTGATGCTGGAGCCGGGCCAACTGGTCGGCATCATCGGACCCAATGGCGCGGGCAAATCCACATTGATCCGGGCGATGCTGGGGCTGGCCAAGCCGCAGGCTGGCCGGGTGCTGATCGATGGGCAGGACGTGTCCCGGCTCGACCGGCGCAGCATCGCGCGCGCCATCGCCTATCTGCCGCAGGGGCAGACGCTCCACTGGCCGCTGGCCGTCGAACGGCTGGTCGCGCTGGGCCGCCTGCCGCATCTGGGACCGCTATCGCGCCTGGCGCCTGCTGACGAAACCGCCGTTGAAGCCGCCATGACTCGCGCCGATGTGGCGCATCTCAAAGGTCGGATCGCCACCGAATTGTCGGGCGGGGAGAGGGCGCGGGTGTTGCTGGCGCGCGCGCTGGCCGTGGGCGCGCGCGGCCTGATCGCCGACGAACCGCTCGCCGCGCTGGACCCCGGCCACCAGATCGACGTGATGGACCTGTTGCGCGAAGAAGCCCGCAGCGGCGCGCTGGTCGTCACCGTGTTGCACGACCTGGGCATGGCGGCGCGCTGGTGCGACCGGCTCGTGCTGATGGATCGCGGCGCGCTGGTCGCTGACGGCGCGCCGCTCGACGTGCTGACCGCCGACCGGCTGGCCAGCGTCTATGGCATCACTGCCTGCATCGATCCGGGCAATGGCTGGCCCCTCATCCTGCCGACCGGGCGCATCAAAAATCCTCCCCTGTAAGGAGAGGGGGACCGTTCGCGCAGCGAATGGTGGAGGGGTGTCATGCTATCGAGAGTGCGACACCACTCCGTCTGCCCTGCGGCCAGCCACCTCCCCTTGCAGGGGAGGATTGGACACTATTCCCCAAAGCCCTTTGGCGCAGGTGCCACGACCGTCACCGTGCCAGCGCCCACTTCCGACACTTCCAGCGCCCGTTCGGCCACTCCGTTACGGCCAAAGCGGAACGCGCCGTCGATCCCCGAAAAACCGCCGCCATCGCGCAGCCGCGTAGCGGGGAAGGGGGTGCCGGGCTTCCAGTCGCGCGCGATTCGCACGGTCAGCAGCACCGCGTCATAGCCCAGCGACGACAGGCGAAATGGCGTGCTGCCATAGCGCGCGCGATATTTGCCCGCCAACTGGCCATAGAGCGTGTCCGAAACGCTGGCGAACCATGCCCCGCGCAGCACCGGGCTGGCGGCCAGCGTGCCTTCGGTATTCCACAATTCGGTGCCGAGCAGCCGCGCCGTCGCGCCGCCATTTTTCCGCACGATCGGCGCGACCTGCAACGCCACCTTGCCACTGTCGGCGATCAGGACCGCGTCATAACTGGACGCGGCCTGCAATTTTTTCACCGCTGCCGTGATCGACGCCGGGCTGCGGTCGAACGTCTGGAGCGATACGACCGTGCCGCCCGCCTGCTCCACCGCGCGCAACATCGCATTGCCCGCCCGCTCGCCATAGGTGCCACGCGGCACCAGCGCGGCGAACTGGCTCAGTCCCTTTTCCCGCGCAAAGCCCACGACCCGTTCGATCGACTGGTTGGGGTTATAACCCATGATGTAAACGCTGCCGCCTGCAACGCCGGTGTCGTTGGAAAAGCTGATGACAGGCACATTGGCGCGCGCGGCGATTGGCCCGATCACGCGCGCATCCTCCGCCAGCAACGGTCCCAATATCAGGCGGTTACCCTCCGTCAACGCCCGGTTCGCCGCTGCCGCTGCGCCCAGCGCGGTGTCGTAAGTGGTGATGCGTACCTTGTCCGTTTTGGTGTCCATCAATGCCAGTGTGGTCGCGTTGGCGATCGACTGACCCACGCCCGCATTGGGTCCGCTCATTGGCACCAGCAAGGCGACACGATGGCGCAAGGTGTCGGTGGGCAGCCCTTCGCTGACTTGCGGTCCGGTCGGCTGGACGGGTCCGGTGGGCGTGGTCGGTGCCGGTCCCTTTGGCACGATGGATTGACAGGCGGCCAGCAGCAGCGTGCCTGCCGCAAGCACAATGCGCGCGCCGCGCTTTAGCGAAGCGAACAAGTCCGCTTGCGGGATGGCATCCGTCTCTGTCATCTGGCGTCCTTATGGAAACTCAATCATCGGGTCTTGAACCTGGGCTTTACATCGTCGCGGGGCCGATCGGCAACCTTGGTGACCTTACGCCGCGCGCGGCGGAAATTTTGCGGCTGGCCGATGTGGTCGCCGTGGAAGATACACGGGTCAGCGCGCGCCTGTTGCGCCATGCCGGGTCGGATCGGCCGATGGTCCCCTATCATGATCATAGCGCTGACCATGTCCGCAACCGGCTGGTCGAGCGGATGGCGGGCGAATCGGTCGCACTCCTGTCGGATGCTGGCACCCCACTGATTTCCGATCCGGGCTACAAGCTGGTGCGGGATGCGCGCGCGGCGGGGCGCAGCATCACGACTCTGCCCGGACCCAGCGCGGCGATCGCGGCGCTGACGCTGTCGGGCCTGCCGACCGACCGTTTCCTGTTCATGGGTTTTCTGCCCAGCAAGGCGAAGGCGCGCGGCGACGCGCTGGACGAAGTGGCGGGTCTGCGCGCCACGCTGGTCTTTTACGAAAGCGGCCCGCGCCTGTCGGAAAGCCTGTCGTCTATGGCCGCGCATCTGGGTGACCGGGACGCTGCCGTCAGCCGGGAAATCAGCAAGACGTTCGAGGAAACGGCGACCGGCACGCTGCTTGAGCTGTCCGCCCGTTACGCCGACGCCCCGCCCAGGGGCGAAATTGTCGTCACCGTCGGCCCGCCCGGCGAAGCGCCGCCCGCCAGCGCGGAAGATGCCGACGCTGCGCTGATCGAAGCCATGACGCGCCTGCCCGTGTCGAAAGCGGCGGGGGAGGTCGCCAAGAAACTGGGTCTGGACCGGCGCACGCTTTACGACCGGGCGATGGACCTGAAGGGGTGACGCGCGCGCAGGCGGAAAGGAAGGGACGTCAGGCCGAACGCATTGCCGGCTGGTGGCTGCGGCTCAAAGGCTGGCAGATTATCGGACGACGGATGCGCACCCCGGCGGGCGAAGTCGATCTGGTCGCCCGGCGCGGCGCGATGATCGCTTTTGTCGAGGTGAAGGCGCGCGCCACCGCAGCAGAGCTTGACCTGGCCATCGACGAACGGCGGCTGGCCCGCGTCGCGGCGGCGGCGGAAATTCTCTGGTATGATCTCGCCAAACCGGGCGACGACATGCGAATCGACGTCATCCTCCTTGCGCCGGGGCGTGCGCCACGCCATCTGGCGAACGTCTGGCATGGGGGATAACGGCCCCTTCCGCCCCCAAAGGAAGAAGGATGAGCATGACCACCCTCAACCCCCTGACCGTCGCTGTGCAGATGGACCCGATGGAGGGCATTGGCATTGCGGGCGATTCGACCTTCCACATCATGCTGGCGGGGCAGGCGCGCGGGCATCGCCTCTACCATTATCTCGCCAACGACCTGACTTTCCGCGATGGCCGCGTGCTGGCGAAGGCGCATCCGGTCAAGGTGCAGAAGGTGCCGGGCGACCATTTCGCCTTCGGCCCGGCGGAAATGATCGACCTTGGCCGCGACGTCGATGTCGTGCTGATGCGGCAGGATCCGCCCTTTGATTTAAGCTACATCACCGCCACCCACCTGCTCGAACGGGTGCAGGAAGAAACGCTGGTGGTGAATGATCCCGCCAGCGTCCGCAACGCGCCCGAAAAATTGTTCGTGCTGGATTATGCCCGCTTCATGCCGCCCACCATGATCACGCGCGATCTGGCCGAAGTGCGCAGTTTCCTGGCCGAACATGGCGAAATCGTCGTCAAGCCGCTCTACGGCAATGGGGGCGTCGCCGTGTTTCATGTCGATGCGAAAGGATCGAACCTGTCGTCGCTCGTGGAACTCTTCAAGGCGTCATGGGTCGAGCCTTTCATGGTGCAGGCATTCATCCCCGGCGTCGCGGAAGGCGACAAGCGTATCGTGCTGGTGGATGGCGATGTCGCAGGCGCAGTGAACCGCATCCCCGGCGCGGGCGAAATCCGCTCCAACCTGGCCGTCGGCGGATCGGCGGCAAAGACACAACTGACCGACAAGGAACGCGAAATCTGCGCCGCGCTCGGCCCGGAACTCAAGCGACGCGGCCTGTTGTTCGTGGGTATCGACGTGATCGGCGGCGAATGGCTGACCGAAATCAATGTAACTTCGCCCACCGGCATCGTGTCGATCGACGCTTTCGACGGCACCGACACCGGCGGCCTGATCTGGGACGCGATCGACGCCCGGCTGGCGGCACGGGCAGCGGCCTGACCCCCATGCCCCACCCCCGTCATCCCGGCGCAGGCCGGGATCTCCCTTTTCTTTGGGACCTGAAATGCAGGCGAGATGCCCGCCTGCGCGGGGATGACGGAGCGTTGAACCCATGACGGACTGGGTTCTCCGCCTGATCGACGCGGGTGGCTATTGGGGCATATTCGCGCTGATGGTGCTGGAAAATGTCTTTCCGCCGATCCCGTCCGAACTCATCATGGGCATTGGTGGCATCCGCGTGGGTCAGGGGCGGATGGCGATGGAGTGGCTGCTCGTCGCCGGGACGATCGGCACTACCGTCGGCAATTATTTCTGGTATCTGGTCGGGCATATATTGGGCTTTGGCCGGTTGAAACCGCTGGTGGATCGCTTTGGCCGCTGGGCGACGCTGGAATGGCGCGATGTCGAGGCGCTGGACCGGCTGTTCGGCAAATATGGCCAGATCGTCGTCTTCGTGTTCCGCTTCATGCCCGCGCTACGCACCATGATCTCGCTGCCCGCCGGCCTGTTCCGCATGGGTCATATCCGCTTTCTCGCCTGGACGGCGGGCGGGGCGCTGATCTGGAACATATTGCTGGCTTATGCGGGCGTTATTTTGGGTAAGAATTTTCAGGACATCGACCGCTATGTCGGTCCGGCCGCGACGGCCTGCGTCGTGGGCGCGATACTGATCTACCTGTGGCGGCTGGCGACCTGGCGACCCAAGGGTTAAAACGGCACCTTAACGCCCACCATCACCCGTTTCGACGTCGTGCCATTGCCAAAGCTCTGGCTTTCGACATGGACATTCCCCTTCACATTGCCGAACAGACGGAACTCCGCGCGGCCCAGCGGTGGCTCGATGCCGACAGGCTCCCGCTCGATCCGCTGGCTCTGCTTGCGCGCCGTCACGACGATGGCGTCGGGCGGCGCGGCGGGACGCACCGTGCGCAGGTCGAAATCGGCAGGCACGCCTTGCAGGGCCAGGATGAGACGCAGCATGGCGACAGGCTGGCGCGCAATTACGGCATCATGATGACGCGGTCAGGCGCGCGGATGCGCGGCGCGATAGACGTCCATCAGGTGGGCTGCGTCCACCTGCGTATAGACTTGGGTGGACGACAGGCTGGCATGGCCCAGCAATTCCTGCAACGACCGCAAATCCGCCCCGCGCCCCAGCAGATGCGTCGCAAAGCTGTGGCGTAACGCATGGGGCGTCGTCCGATCCGACAGGCCCAGCCGCCCGCGCGCACCCTGCACCGCGCGGCGAATCAGCGCAGGCGATAATGGTCCGCCCCGCGCGCCGCGAAACAACGGCTGGTTGCGCGCCTGTGGATGGGGGCATTGCTCGACATAGGCCAGCATCGCGTCGCGCACCTGCGGCAGCAGCGGGACCATCCGCGTCTTGTTGCGCTTGCCCGTTACCCGCAGCACATCGCCCAGCGGCAGCACGTCACCCTGCAACCCCATCGCTTCGCCAATGCGCAGCCCCGCGCCATAAAGCAGCAGCAGCACTGCCCAATCGCGCGCGCCGATCCACGGCTCGCGCGCGCCCTCGGCAATGTCCTGCGCCAGCGCCACGACTTCATCAGGCGAAATGGGTCGGGGCAGGCCACGCTTGACCCGTGGGCCTTTCAACTGCGGGATCGCCGCATCCTCTCCCCCGCAAAAGCGCAAAAACCCGCGCACGGCAGACAATTCCCGTGCCGCCGACAGATTGCCGATGCCATCCATCCGCCGCGCCGTCAGAAACGCGCGCAGGTCCGCCTGTTCCAGCTTTGCCAGCCGCGCCGCATCGGCGACTTGCCCATGATGTTCGGTCAGAAAGGCCTGCAACCGCTCCGCCGTGGCGACATAAGCCCGCACCGTATGAGTCGAGCGCCGCCGGTCGAGCGCCAGATGCGCGCGCCAGCGTTCGATAAGGTCGGATGCAGCCATATCCCCGGTCTAGAGCAGGACGGAGGCCGATGGAATCCCTCCCGCCCTTGAAATCCAGCCGGAAAGTGGCACATGGACCTTATGGCACTCCCTTTCGATCCGGCCGATCTGCCGACCGGCATAGCGATGCCGCTGTCTCCACTGGTGGCGCGGGTGCTGGCACCCAATCCATCGCCCTTTACCTATACCGGCACGCAAACCTATCTGGCCGGGGCGCACGATGTCGCAGTGATCGACCCCGGCCCGGACGATCCGGCGCATCTGGCCGCGCTGACTGCCGCCATCGCTGGCCGTCCGGTCGTCGCGATCCTCTGCACCCACACCCACCGCGACCACAGCCCCGCCGCGCGCCCCTTGAGCGACGCAACCGGCGCGCCGATCATCGGTTGCGCGCCGCTGACGCTGGACGATGACGGCCCGCGTGCCGACGCCGCGTTCGATGCGGCCTATCGCCCCGACCGGGTGCTGGGCGATGGCGACCGGGTGAGCGGGCAGGGCTGGACGCTGGAAGCCGTCACGACGCCCGGCCACACCTCCAACCACCTCTGCTTCGCCCTTTCGCAAGAACAGGCGTTGTTCACGGGCGATCATGTCATGGGCTGGTCCACCAGCGTCATTTCGCCCCCCGATGGCGACATGAGCGCCTATATGCGCTCCATGCAGCGGCTGCTCGACCGGGACGACTACGTCTATTACCCCGCCCATGGCGAACCGATCGACAATCCCCAGCGGCTGGTGCGCGGCATGATGGGTCATCGCAAGCAGCGGGAGGGGCAGATATTGCGCTTCCTCGAACGCAACGGCACCAGCGCCATCCCCGACATGGTCGCCGAAATGTACAAGGGCGTCGATCCGCGCCTGCACCCGGCCGCCGGGCGCTCGGTGCTGGCGCATCTCATTGATCTCGACGGGCGGGGCATCGCCGCGCCGCAGCCGGACGGACGATGGCAGATCGCCTGAAACGCTACGCCGGGCCGGTGGCCGTCGCGCTGCTGATCCTGATCGTCGGCGGCGCGATGCTGGTCGGCTGGCAGCGCTATAATCGCGACTATGTCGTCAGCGTGGAGGATGACGGGTCCGCCGTGACCAAGGTGATCGCCGCGCGCATCGCCGGGACCAGCAGCCTCAAAGTGTCGGAAATGTCCGGCACCATACAAAGCACGGCGCAGGACGTGCGCGGCTTTGGCCTGCTCAAATCCGACCAGTTGGTGAAAATGCCCTTCACGGTCGATTATTTCGTGGACGTCAGCCGCCTGTCCGCAAGCGATCTGGAATGGAATCCGCAGACCCGCACCCTCATCGTCCATGCGCCCGACGTTGCGCCGGGCCGCCCCAATGTCGATGAAAGCCGCCGCACGCTGGTTCGCACCGGCGGGCTGTTCGTGACCCGGCAGGCGGGCGAGGCACTTAACCGCCGCGTGTCCGCCCATGCGCAACAGCGCGCGCAGGCCACCGCGCGCGCGCCCGAACGCATGGCGCAGGCGCGCGATTATGGCCGTGCGGCGATCGGCCGGCTGATGGCCGCCCCGCTCGCCGCCGCCGGATTTGGCGACGCGCAGGTGGTCGTCACCTTTCCGCCAGAACGCACCGCCCGCAACGGCGAACAATGGGACGTGACCACGCCGCTGAACGAGGTACTGGCCAACACGCCGCCACAGCGTTAGGGCGCAGTCGAGGACCGAGGAGTTACAGGGTATGAACGCTATCACCGGCATCCCGCAGGGTACGGACCTGCGCGCGGAAATCGATCGGCTGCGCAAGGAACGCAACGCCGTCATCCTTGGTCATTATTACCAAAGCCCGGAAATTCAGGATCTGTCCGATTTCGTCGGCGATTCGCTTGAACTGTCGCGCAAAGCGGCGGAAACCGACGCTGACGTCATTGCCTTTTGCGGCGTGCGCTTCATGGCCGAAACCGCCAAGATATTGTCGCCCGACAAGATCGTCATCCTGCCCGACATGGACGCCGGATGCAGCCTGGAAGACTCCTGCCCCCCCGCCCAGTTCAAGGCGTTTCGCGAAGCCCACCCGGACCATATCGCCTTGAGCTACATCAACTGCTCGGCCGAAGTGAAGGCGCTGTCCGACATCATCGTGACGTCCTCGTCCGCCGAAAAGATCCTGTCGCAAATCCCCAAGGACCAGAAGATCATTTTCGGTCCCGACAAGCATCTGGGCGGCTATCTCAAGCGCAAGCTGGGCCGCGACATGCTGTTGTGGCCGGGCGTGTGCATCGTGCATGAAGCCTTCAGCGAGACCGAATTGCTGAAACTGAAACTGCTGCACCCCGACGCGCCGATCGCCGCCCACCCCGAATGTCCGCCCTATATCGTCGATCATGCCGACTATGTCGGATCGACCAGCGGCATCCTCGACTTTGCCAAGACGATGCCCGGCGACACGCTGATCGTTGCCACCGAACCGCATATCATCCACCAGATGGAAAAGGCGGTCCCGCACAAGCATTTCATCGGCGCGCCCGGCGCGGACGGCAACTGCAACTGCAACATCTGCCCCTATATGGCGCTCAACACGATGGAAAAGCTGTATATTTCCCTGCGCGACTTGCAGCCCCGCATTGAAATGAACGAAACCCTGCGCCTCGCCGCAAAAAAGAGCCTCGACCGGATGCTGGAAATGGCCAGCGGCACGGTAGGGCAGGGGGATGTCGGCGCGCGATGACTGTCTCGTCCCCTGCCTTCAGTCTGGCCGGTTTCGACCTTGCCACCTTCGTAGCCGCCACGCTGGCGGAGGATCTGGGACCGGACAATCGCGACGTCACCAGTGAGGCGGTGATTCCCGCCGATGCGATCTTCGACGGAGTGATGGACAGCCGGGACACAGTGACGCTGGCCGGACTGCCGATCGCGGCGGCTTTCTTCCGCGCGCTCGACCCCGATGTGGAAATCGCACTGCTGGCCCAGGATGGCGATCGGGTGGCGGCGGGGACCGACATCCTGCGCATCCGGGGCAAGGCCCGCGCGATGCTGACGGCGGAACGGTCCGCGCTCAACACCGTCCAGCATCTGACGGGCATAGCCACCATGGCGCGCGCCTATGTCGACGCCATCGCCGGGACCGGCGCGACATTGCTGGATACGCGCAAGACTATTCCGGGCCTGCGCATCCTTGAAAAATACGCCACCCGCATGGGCGGCGCGACCAATCACCGCATGGGGCTTTGGGATGCGGCGATGATCAAGGATAATCATGTTGCCGTCGCCGGATCGGTGGAGGAAGCCGTGCGCCGCGCCGTCGCCGCCGGGGTCGCCAGCATCATCGTGGAAGTCGACCGGATCGACCAGATCGAACCCGCGCTGGCCGCTGGCGCAACCCATTTGCTGCTCGACAATATGGACGCGGCCACACTGCGCGGCGCGGTCACACTGGTTGGCGGGCGCGTGCCGACCGAAGCGTCGGGCGGCGTCACGCTCGACACCATCCGGGCAAAGGCGGAAACCGGCGTCACCTATATCAGCGTCGGCCGCCTGACCCAGTCGGCCCCTGCCGCCGACATCGGATTGGATTTCGCTTATGCATAAGTTGCTGGCTGCTTTGCTGTTGATCGCTGCGCCCGGCACGGCGCTGGCGCAGGCGAACCAATGCCGCTTGCCCGCGATGATCGCGCGTCCGCATGTGGAGGGACCAACTGTCGACGATCCCAAGCGTATCCTGCCGATCGGCTATTACACGCTCGCGGTCAGCTGGACGCCGCAATATTGCAAGACGTCGCGCGGCGGCGCGCGCGATGCGCTCCAGTGTCGATCGGACAATGATTTCGCCTTCACCCTGCATGGCCTGTGGCCCGACGGATATGGCAGGGAATGGCCGCAATATTGCAAGCCGTCCGGCCTGCTGCCGCGCAAGGTGATCCGCGATCATCTGTGCGCGACGCCGTCTGTCCAACTGATCCAGCATGAATGGGAAAAACACGGCACCTGTATGCCGACGACCCCGACCAGATTTTTCGCCCTGTCGCGCCAGCTTTATTCCGCGCTGCGCTACCCGGACATGGCGGCGCTGGCGCAGCGGCCGACCCTGTCGGCTGGAGATTTCAGAGCGGCTTTCGCGGCACGAAATAAGGGCATGGTCGCGGACGGCCTGCGCCTGAACGTCACACGCGACGGCGCGCTCAGCGAAGTGTGGATCTGTATGGATCGCAAATATCGCTACATCGCCTGTCCGCCGCAGCAGGGCGGAGTCGCGAACCGCGCGCAATTGCGGATCGAACCGCCGCGCTGATCCTACCCGTCGATCATCGCGGTCGACGGATGATGCCGGTCCAGATGCCTGCGGATGATGCGCAGGTTGCGCGTGTTGGAGCGGAAGGCGAAATCGAAAATATCCCCGGCGAAGGGTATCGCCCCGACCAGCGTATCGACCCCGACATTGGCGGCCATGCGCGTCAGTTGCCATTTCGACATGCCAAGGTTGCGGGCTTCCCACACCATCCACGCGCCCATCGACGCGGTGGCCAGGTCGCCGATGACCGGGATCAGCCCGACGATCGTGTCCAGCCCGACCCGGCGGTTGATGCCGGGAATGACGAACAACCCTTCCAGCAATTGTTCCATCGCTTCGATCCGGCGGCGGACGGACGCTGCGTCGCGGCCCATGCCGGGTATCGCGCGCGCGGCGGCTTCGAACTGGTTGGGTGAAATCGCCATGGGGCTTGTCGTCTCCTTGCACCCTTCACTTGGTGTCGCGCAGCAGCCGGTTCAATGGGTGGCGTGCGCGGGGGGAGGGCAGGAAGCCGTTGAGCCGCCGCGACACCAGCGACCAGCGGATCGGCGTGCCAAGCGGAATATAGCCATTATGCGCCATCATCAGCGCTTCGGCGTCCGCAATGCGGGCGCTGCGTTCATCGGCTGAACTGGCCAGGCTGGCGGCCTGCAACTGCGCATCGGCTTCCCGGCTGCAATGGACTTTGCGCGCGCACCCGATGCGGCCCAGATACCAGAGCGCGCTGTCATAGGCGGCCACTTCATCGACCATCCTAAGGTCGGCCTGCGCGCGCATATCGACCCGAACGGCCACCAGTCCGATCGCCGCCAGATCGCGCCGCACCAGCCCGAACAGCAAGGTCGCGCCCGGTCCCTTGGGCAGGGCAATGCGGATCGGGGGCGGCGCACCATTCGCTTCGCGCCAACGGGCCACGGCATCGGCAGCCTGCACCCGCCGTTCGGGCAGCGGCAGCGCCGCCCATTCCGCCACGCTTGGCGGGCGCGGCAGGTCCATCTGGTCCGGCACGATCCGTTCGCTCGTCGCCCATCCGCCCAGCGGCAGGAAGGGGGGCAACTGGCTGCGGTCGATCGCCATGTTGATCGCCGCGCGCACGCTCGCATCGTCGATCAGCGGGCCGTCCCCCGTCACTGCCAGCCCGAACAATCCCTGCACCGGGTCGGCGCGCACGGCATTGCGCTCTACCCCGGCAGGGACCAGCAGCGGAAGATCGGTAAAGCGCCCGCCCAGCACTAATGCCGCGCCACCCTGCTGAAACCGCACGATCGCCATCGCCGCCCGTTCGGCCCGCAATACGCGCAGGTCGCGTGGCGGCGTCGCTTCGTCCTCGCCATCGGCACCGCCCGGCTGATCGGCTGGCGTCAGCATGACGGCGCTGCCCTGTCGCGTGCGCCGGTACGGACCCGTGCCGCCTTCGCGGGTCAGCACCGCCATTTGCGGCTGCGCCAGCATCTGGAGCAGATAGGGGCGGGCGGCGGCCAGTTTGATTTCGATCACTTCGCCCGTCATCGGCACCACCGTCTGCACTGCATCGAGCGGCCCGTCGGGGTCCAGCCGACGCAACGCCGCGATCCGCGCCGTCAGCATCCGGGCGACATCGGTCGCCGTGACGCGCGTGCCATTGCCCCAGAATGCACGGCGGATGCGGAAGATATAGCTGCGCCCGTCATCCTCGACGATCCAGCGCTGGGCCAGGGCAGGCAATATGTCGCCACTGGCGTCGAACGCGACCAGCCCCTGCGCGGTGGCTTCCAATATCAGCTTCGCCCCCGGATCGGGCAGGTTCTGCAACGGTCGCGCCAGATCGTCGGCATCGCCGACCACGCTGACCGCCACTGGCCCGCTCGCTTCGCCCGAACAGCCCGAAAGTGCCGCGCAACAGGCCATCATCGCCGCAAGGGCAAGGCGATGGAAGCGCCGGGAAGAAGGATGGGAAGCAGCTATCACGGGACCGTCACCCTAGCCTGCCATGCTGCCACCGCCAACCATGATGGCATCATCATCCGCAATAGGAAAAACGTCATAAAAATGACTTATATACTACGCCATATTGTAACTTGATGGTCATATTGGCGACCCGGAAACACCGGGGACATATATGACACCGCAATCTCGACTCGCCGCCGGCACTGCGCTGGCCCTGTTGCTGGCGCCGCTTCCGGTCGCTGCGCAGGCCATGGACGCGGCGGAGGCAGAGGCTTTGCGCGCGCAGGTCGCGGCTCTGAAGGCGCAGGTAGACCGGCTGGAAGCACGGTTGAACAACACGCCACCCACTGTCTCTGTCGCTGTCGCCAAAACGGAACAAGCCGCTGAAACGACAGCGGTTTCCCCGGCCAAAGTCGCGCAGGCAAAACCGGCGGGCGACACCGCAATCAACTGGAAGGGCGGACCTGTATTCACCAGGGGCGCGGCCAGTTTCCACGTCAAGGGTCGCATCCAATATGATGCTGGCCTGCTCATGACCCCGGCCAGCGTGAACGACCGGGCCAAGGGCTATGGCAATGAATTGCGCCGCCTGCGGCTGGGCGGGGAAGGGCAGTTGGGCGGCGGATTCGGCTACAAGCTGGAACTGGAGCTGTCGGACAATGTCTCCGATCTGGTCGACACGTTCATCACCTATGAAAAGGGCAAGTGGCTCGTCACGCTGGGCAATCACAATGCCTTCCAGTCGCTCGACGAACTGATCGGCGACACTGGCGGTTCGGTGATGGAACGCGCCGCCTTTACCGACGCTTTCGGGTTTGAACGGCGTCTGGGCCTGTCCGCCCAATATCGTTCCGGCATCCTGCTGGCGCAGGCGGGCATCTTCTCCGACAGCGCCGATTCGCTGACCAATGCGTCGGACGGTGCCAATGGTGGCGACGAAAATAACAGCTATGGCGTCGATGGCCGCATCGTGCTGGCCCCCAAATTCGGCGCGACCCAGCTTCATTTCGGCGCATCGGCCCATTGGCGTGACTTTCAGCGCCTGTCCGAAACGCCCCAGCGCTACCGCCAGCGCGCCTATCTCCACACCGGCAACAGCCGCTTTCTGGCGACGCCCAACATCCCGGCGGATGGCGAAAGCCATTATGGCGTCGAACTGGCTGGCACTCGCGGTCCGCTCTGGTGGGCGGGGGAAGGGCATTGGCTGCGCGTGTCGCGTCCCGGCCTGTCGGACCCCACTTTCTTCGGCGGCTATGGCGAAGTGGGCTATGTGTTCACCGGCGAAACGCGCGGATACAAGAACGGCATATTAGGCACCGTCAAACCCGCCCGCCCAATGGGCAGCGGCGGCTGGGGCGCGTTGCAGGCGACGGTGCGCTACGACTATCTGAACATGAACGACAAGGGCATCGTCGGCGGCACCCAGAACGCCGTCATTGCTGCGCTGGTGTGGACGCCGATCGAAAATCTGCGCTTCAACATCAATTACGGCCATCTCGACTATACCAACGCGGCGATCCTGGCCGGTACGAAGCGGGACTATGGCGTCGATGTCGTGGGCTGGCGCGCGGAACTGGATTTCTGACGGTTCACTCCGAAACCATCCCCGGATCGCGCGCCACCGCCATTGGCAGGTGCAGGATGAAGCACGCCCCGCTCAGATCATCCTGGCGGTCGGCGATGCTGATCCGGCCCTGATGCCCGTCGATGATCGAACGGGCGATGGCGAGGCCAAGGCCCGAATGCTTACCGAAACTCTCGCCCTCCGGCCGCACGCTGTGGAACCGGCGGAACACATGTTCGCGCTCTGATTCGGGGACGCCTGGCCCTTCATCCTCGACGCTGACCAGCACCTGATCGTCCGCCACCGTCGCCACGATCCGCACCAGCCCGCCTTCGGGGGAGAAGGATATGGCATTGTCGATAAGGTTGTCGAGGACGCGGATCAGCCGCCCTTCCTCGCCCAGCACCACCGCCACATCCTTGCGCGGGCGGGCAAAGGCCAGACGCACGCCACGCGGCACCCCGCGCGCTTCCCGTGCGATCACCATCTTTTCGATCAGCAGGCCAAGGTCGATCGGCTCGAACCGGGTGCGGGAAAGCTCCGCGTCTACGCGCGACGCTTCGGCAATATCAGTGACCAGCCGGTCGAGTCTGCGCACATCATCCTGCGCGATCGCCATCAACTGCGCGCGCAGGTCCGGCCGATCCACCCGGTCCAGCGCCTCTATGGCCGACCGCAGCGATGCGATCGGGTTCTTCAATTCATGGCTGACATCGGCGGCGAACGCATCGGTCGCGTCGATCCGCTGGCGCAGGGCATGGCTCATGTCCGATAGCGCGCGCGCCAGCATACCGATTTCGTCGCGCCGTTCGGGCAGGCGCGGCACCGTCACTTCGCGCGCGCGGCCCAGCCGCACCCGCACGGCGGCGCGCGCCAGTCGCTGGAGCGGCTGGACGATGGTCCGCGCCAGAAACAGCGATAGCAGCACCGACGCCAGCGCCGCCACGCCCAGCACCATGCCCAGGCGCAGCCGCTCCGCCCTGACCGTGCGTGTGATGTCGCGAGCATTTTCGGTCGCGAACAGGCTGGTGCCGTCGCGCATCATGACGGCGGCGGATATGACGATCGTGCGGTCGGGGGCATATCGGTTCACGGCCTGCGGTCGCCCGGTCTTGCGCGCCATCAGCAGTTCGGGCCACGCTTCGGCGCGATCGACCGTCGGTTCTGTGAAATTGGGCGGCCGGTCGGCGGACACGACCCGGTCCATCGCCTTGTCCAGAAAGCGCGCGACATGGCGCTGCCACCCTTCTTCCGAAGGCAGGCGCAGGCGATAGCGCGGCGCGTTCATCGCAAAACTGTCGGACAGGCGATGGCCATCGGGTGCATAGCGCCGCACCCGGTCGCCGGTCTGGCGCGCATAGGCCGCGATCAGCGCGCCCTGCCGGTCGGTCCGCGCATTATCCAGGCCGATCGCCAGCAGTTTCAGCTCGCGCGCCGACTGTTCCAGCCGCGCGTCGATGATGCGCGTGCGATAGCTGTCGAGGTAGAAGAACCCCCCCGCCAGCAGCGCCAGCGCAAAGACGTTCACCGCCAGGATGCGCGGCGTCAGGCTGATCCGGTTGGACCAGCGCAGCCGGGCGCCCGGCGCATCATTCCTCGGAGAATCGGTATCCGGCGCCATAGAGTGTGTCGATCGCGTTAAAATCGGAATCTACCTCGCGGAATTTGCGGCGCAGCCGCTTGATATGACTGTCGATCGTCCGGTCGTCGACATAGACATCATCCTGATAGGCGGTGTCCATCAACTGGTTGCGGTTCTTCACCACGCCGGGCCGCTGGGCCAGCGCCTCCAGGATCAGGAATTCGGTGACGGTCAGCGTCACATCCTCCCCCTTCCATTTTACCCGATGGCGCGCCGGATCCATTTCCAGCCGCCCCCGCACGATCGGGTCGGCAACCGGCTCGTCCGGCGCATCGGGCATCCGGCTGACTTCGGCCCGGCGCAGGATGGCGCGGATGCGGGCGATCAGCAGCCGTTGCGAGAAGGGCTTGGAAATATAATCGTCCGCCCCCATCGCCAGCCCCAGCGCCTCGTCCAGTTCATCGGCCTTGGACGTCAGGAAAATGACCGGCATCGCGCTCTTTTCCCGCAACCGGCGCAACAGTTCCAGTCCGTCCATGCGCGGCATCTTGATGTCGAACACGGCCAGGTCGGCGGGATTGTCCAGCAACGCCTTGAGCGCGCCTTCGGGGTCGGAATAGACCCGCGTCATAAAGCCTTCGGTCTGGAGGGCGATCGACACGGACGTCAGGATATTCTTGTCGTCATCCACCAAGGCGATGGTTGCGGTCATGCGGTGTCCCAGATGATCGTGAAAGCGTGGACCAGAGCGTTAGACGATGCCGTGGGCCGCCGCAAGGAAAGGGCAATGGTGGCGATCCACATGATCGTGCCGCCACCTGTCGGAATTCGGCACATATGCCAGATGACGGGGATTTGACGGTCCAATCGCAAAGCCTTATGCGATGTCCGTCAGCAACAAGGGACATCGCGCAACAGACAGCGGTGCCGGAGGAGCGGAACGCGCGCGACCATGGAAATGGCAGCGACGCGACAACATCATATCAGGAGCAAAGGCGTGCAGGCCAAATCCTCAATCACCCTGGCCGATCAGGGCATTTCCACCCATGCCACCCAGTTCTGGAATATGGGCACCGCGCAGCTTGTCGAAGCGGCGGTCCGCAATGGCGAGGGCATATTGTCCAAGGACGGCCCGTTGGTCGTCAAGACCGGCAAGCACACCGGCCGCAGCGCCAAGGACAAGTTCATCGTCCGCGATGCCGAAACCGAATCGACCGTCTGGTGGGGTTCCACCAACGTTGCGATGACGCCCGAACATTTCGCCGCGCTCAAGGCGGACTTTTTCAAGGCGCTGGGCGAAAAGGACACGCTCTATGTCGCCGACCTGTTCGGCGGGTCGCAGCCTGAACATCGCGTCAATGTGCGCGTCATCAACGAACGCGCTTGGCATAATCTGTTCATCCGCACGCTGCTGGTGCGTCCGGGCGCGGAAGAACAGGCCAGCTTTGCGCCGGAATATACCATCATCGACCTGCCCACGTTCAAGGCGGACCCGGCGCGTCATGGCTGCCGCAGCGAAACCGTGGTCGCGGTCAACTTCACCGAAAAGCTGATCCTGATCGGCGGCACCGCTTATGCCGGCGAAATGAAGAAGTCGGTATTCGGCATCCTCAACTATCTGTTGCCGATGAAGGGCGTGATGCCGATGCATTGTTCGGCCAATATCGGCGCGAATGGCGACACAGCCGTCTTCTTCGGCCTGTCTGGCACGGGCAAGACGACGCTGTCGGCCGACGCCAGCCGCACGCTGATCGGCGATGACGAACATGGCTGGTCGGACACGGCGGTCTTCAATTTCGAAGGCGGCTGCTATGCCAAGATGATCAACCTGTCGGCCGAGGCCGAACCGGAAATCTTCGCCACCACCAAGCGGTTCGGCACGGTGCTGGAAAATGTCGTGATCGACGAAGAAACGCGCACGATCGACCTGGACGACAACAGCCTGGCCGAAAACAGCCGGGGTTCCTATCCGATCGACTTCATTCCCAACACTTCGGAGAAGAATCTGGGTCCGGTCCCGAAGAATATCATCTTCCTGACCGCTGACGCCTATGGCGTGCTGCCGCCGATCGCGCGGCTGACCCCGGAACAGGCGATGTATCACTTCCTGTCGGGCTATACCGCGCGCGTCGCAGGGACCGAAATCGGCGTGACCGAGCCGACCGCGACCTTCTCCACCTGCTTTGGCGCGCCGTTCATGCCGCGTCATCCCTCGGTCTATGGCAATCTGCTCAAGGAACGGATCAACAAGGGTGGCGTCACCTGCTGGCTGGTCAACACCGGCTGGGCGGGCGGCAAGGCGACGATGCCGGGCATCAAGCGGATGCCGATCAAGGTGACCCGCGCGCTGCTCAACGCCGCACTCGACGGCAGCCTGAACGCAGCGGAATTCCGCACCGATCCCAATTTCGGGTTCGAAGTGCCGGTCGCTGTGGCGGGTGTTGAGGACAAGATCCTCGACCCGCGCGCCATGTGGGCGGACGCGAGCGCTTATGACGAAACGGCTGCGGTCCTCGTCAAGCAGTTCGTCGATAATTTCACGCAGTTCGAAGATCATGTCGATGAAGGCGTGCGCAGCGCGGCCCTGACGGCAGCCTGATTGCGGTAAAATCAACTTTTAGGGCCGGGGAGAGCGATCTCCCCGGCCCTTTTTTTGCGCCAATTCTTTTGATGGATGCGTAACGATGCTATGCTGCGCGCTGACCTTTAGTGGGAGTAGCGGGCATGTTTGGTGATATGATCGGTAAATTGGGTGGTCTGGAAACGATCGCGGCGCAAATCGGGATGACGCCCGAACAGATGCAGGGTCTGATGACCGAGATCAGCGGCAAGATCGGTTCGGGCGAAACCAGCGTCGCGGCGCTTGCCGAAACCGCCGCCGCCCATGGCGTGTCCGCTGACAAGTTGCAGGAATTGCTGGGCCAGTTCGGTGGACCCGAAGCGATATTGGGCAAGCTGGGCGGCATGTTCGATCGGGACGGCGACGGTAATCCGATGAACGAACTGGGCGGCATCGCCAAGGGTCTGTTCGGCTGAAGGTTCAGGGACGCCGGCAACGGCGTCCTTTTGCCTGCACAAGATTTTTTCGCCTTGCCTTCATGCTGCGTTGGCTCCATTCGCGTAACAGATTAGTTATTGCGAACGATACGCAACTGGCGCGACCTCTGATGGTGGACGCCGATGGATTGGCAAGGAAGAAGGTCTTGAACGACGTGACGATCGAAAAGCCGGTGCTGGAACCGACGGGCGCCCTTTCCGTGGAAACCGTGCTGTCGGTGCGCCACTGGAACGAACATCTGTTCAGCTTCCGCATTTCCCGCCCCGCCAGCTTCCGTTTCCGGTCGGGCGAATTTGTCATGATCGGCCTGAAGGGCGACAATGGCAAACCGCTGCTGCGCGCCTATTCGGTTGCGAGTCCTTCGTGGGACGAGGAACTGGAGTTTCTCTCGATCAAGGTGCAGGATGGTCCCCTGACCTCGCGGCTCCAGCTGATCGAACCGGGCGACCAGATTTACCTTGGTCGCAAGCCGACCGGCACGCTGGTCACCGACGCGCTGCTGCCGGGCAAGCGGCTGTTCATGCTGTCGACCGGCACGGGCCTTGCCCCTTTCCTCAGCCTGTCGCGCGACCCGGACGTGTATGAATTTTACGAACAGGTCGTCGCCGTCCATTCGGTCCGCCGTGTCAGCGACCTGGCGTTTCGTGACGAACTGTCAACCAAGCTGGCGGAAGATCCGCTGGTGGCCGAACAGGCCGCGACCCAGTTTCACTATGTGCCGACCGTGACTCGCGAACCTTTCGACGGCAACACCGCGCGCATCGACAAGCTGGTCGAAAGCGGCACCTTGTTCGAAGGCGTGCCGGGCGCGGCGAAATTCGACCCCGAAACTGACCGGATCATGATGTGCGGCAGCATGGAAATGATCAAGCAGTTCGCTGCCTGGTTCGAGGAAAACGGCTTCACCGAAGGCTCCAACGCCGCGCCGGGCCAGTTCGTGATCGAACGCGCTTTCGTGGGCTAACCCCGGCCTGCCTTGAGACAATGAAGGGCCAGGAGAGCGATCTCCCGGCCCTTTTTTATGCGCGCTGCCCCGCGACCCACGCCTCGACATTCTTCGCCAGTACCGTCATCGGCACCCCGCCGCCGCCAACCACCGCGTCGTTGAACCGGCGAAAATCGAAACGCGCACCCAGCGTCTCTTTCGCTGTCGCGCGCAGGCGGACGATTTCGCCATGGCCGACCTTATATCCGCACGCCTGCCCCGGCCATGCGCAGTAGCGATCGACCTCGGCCTGCACATCCTCGACGGTCGATCCGTTGGTAGTGGCGAACCAGTGGATCGCCTGTTCCCGCGTCCAGCGTTTGGCATGGAGGCCGGTGTCCACCACCAGTCGGCAGCAGCGATAGGCGATCGACTGGAGATAGCCTAGCTTGCCCGCGACATCGCCATCATAGGCACCCAGTTCGTCGCCCAATTGCTCGGCATAGAGCGCCCACCCCTCGCTATAGGCATTGAACGCCAGCAGCGAGCGGATGAGCGGTAGCTTGTAACTATATTCCCCCTGCCAGATATGGCCCGGTATCCCCTCATGATAACAAAGCGTCGGCAGGCTGTAGCGCGGCCAGATGCCGGTATCGCGCAGGTTGATATAATAATTGCCCGGCGTCGATCCGTCGATCGACCCTGCGCCCGCATAAGCGCCCGGTGCGCCTGCCTCAATCTCCACCGGCACACGCTTGACCACCAGTTTGGCCGGCACCAGCGTCGCAAAGGCGCGGGGCAGGCGCGTGCGGATGTCGGCCAGCCGCCCGTCAATGAACGACAAGATCTGCTGCCGCCCCTCGTCCGTGTTGGGGAACAGGTAGCGCGGATCCTTGCCCATCGCGGTCATGCGCTCGCCGACCGTTCCCTGCGTCATGCCCAGCCCCTTGAGCAGGCCATCCATCTGCCCCTGCAACGCCGCCAGCTGCTCCATGCCCAGCCGGTGAACCTCGTCCGGGGTCATCATCGTCGTCGTCCCGGCTTTCAACGCCCAGGCATAATAGGCATCCCCCTGCGGCAGCTTCCAGACGCCAGCATCCATGGTGGCACCGCCGCGCTGGCGGCGCAGCTCGGCGGCCTGCCGCTCCAGCGCCGGGGCCACGGCATCGCGCACGATTCGCTGCGCCTTCGCCCCATAGTCGCCGGACATGTCCTTTGTCCGCCGCGCGATGGATGCGACCGGCACCCACTGGTCGATGGGTTGCGCCCGCACCATGTCGATCTGGCGCAGCATCTTGTCGAGCAGGAAGGCAGGCGCGACGACACCGATCCCGGCGTCATGTTTCAACCGTTGCGTTTCGCCATCCAGATTGGCGGCATAGGCGTTCAGGCGGGCCAGATAGGCGTCGGCATCGGCGGGGGCGGCAATGCCATGGTTGCTGTCGAGGAAATCGGGCGTTTCGACGAATGCGCCGGTATTCTGCGCCACCGCATAGGGCGAATTGCGGTAGGACCAGTTGCTGTTCATGATCGCCATGTCGCCGAACGGAAAGGCAAAGCCTTCTGCCGCCAGTTCATGCGCGGTCCGCGCTACATCGACATTGGTGCGCGTGACCGGCGATAGCGGGCCAAGGTCGACTGCACGCAATTTGGCCAGCCTGTCGCGCACATGCACGGCGGTCTGCGCCTGTCCGGCCGGGCTTTTGTTGCCAAGCCGGTTTTTGAGCGCGGCGCGCGGTCCCGTGTCGATGCCAAGGCCGCTGGCGCTTTCGGGGGCATCGTTCAGCATCTGCTCCGCCATGTCGGCCAGCATCGCTTCGGCCTGCGCATCGGGAGCCGCCATATTGAGGGCTTGGGCCGCGCGCGCGGGTAGCGCGGTCAGGCCGATGGCAGATGCACCAGCGGTCAGAATAGTGCGGCGCGTGATGGTCATGGAATGGCTCTCCGGCGGACTGATCCTGCCCGACTTGGCATAAATTTGCGAGCGCCGACATGGCAATTTCCATGTTGGCGGGGCTTCACCTGTTGCGCGCTTCCTGTCACGGAGGGGCCAGTCGATAATGGAGAGTCCGTCATGATACATCTGCGCCATGCCCGTTCGCTGCTGTTCCTGCCCGCCTCCAACGCGCGGGCGATCGCCAAGGCGCGGACGCTGTCATGCGACATGGTGATACTGGATCTGGAAGATGCCGTGGCGGATGATGCGAAGGAGGCGGCGCGCGCAAACGCCATCGCCGCACTGGCTGAGGGCTTTGGCTCCCGCATCGCGGCGGCGCGGATCAATGTGGAAGGCACCCCGTGGCATGGCGCGGAAATGGTGGCGCTAAAAGGCAGTGCGGCCGACTATGTCGTGTTGCCCAAGGTCGAGCATCCCAAACAGGTGCGCGATGTGTTCAGCGTGGCGCAAAAGCCGGTGATCGCGATGATAGAAAGCGCGCGCGGCGTGCTGGCCGCGGCGGACATTGCAGCGACGGAAGGGTGCGCGGCCCTGTTCATGGGCAATAACGACCTGCGCAAGGATCTGAACATTCCTGCGTCGGCCGGGCGCGAAGGACTGGCCTTTGCAATGCAGTCGGTGGTGCTGGCGGCACGGGCGGCGGGACTGGCCGTGTTCGATGGGGTGTATAACCGGCTGGGCGACGCGCCGGGGCTGGCGGACGAGTGCCGGGATGGTCATGCGCTGGGTTTCGATGGCAAGACGCTGATCCACCCCAACCAGATCGCGGTCGCCAATGATGCCTTCGGCCCGGACGCGCAGGCGCTGGACGACGCTCGTCGGCTGATCGCAGCCGCAACCGGAGGGGCGGAACGGTTCGAAGGCGCGATGATCGAAACCATGCATGTCGAGCAAGCCCGCGCGCTGATTGCCCGTGCGCACGCTGTGGGAGCTTAGCCAATGGGCAGGCGGCGCTGTCACCGGGGCATCTAGGCATGGCGCACCATGGTCACGCGCACTGACTTGTAGGACGGAGTGCCGCTCGCGCGATCATAGTTCTCCAGCGGCACTAGGCAGTTCGCCTCTGGATAATAGGCCGCAAGCGACCCCCGCGCGATGGCATGGGCGACAACGGTATAGCCTGTCAGCGACCGCCCCGGCCCGGCATGGATATCTACGCTGTCGCCATGCGCCAGCCCCAGCTCAGCCAGATCTGCCTCATGAGCGAAGATCACGTCCCGGCGGCCGGTAATGCCGCGATAGCGGTCGTTCATGCCGTAGATGGTGGTATTATACTGGTCATGGCTGCGGATCGTGGTGAGGAGCAGCGCACCTGCTTCGCCCGACGCGCCGGTTAGTGGATGGACCAGGAAATGGGCTTTGCCCGATGGCGTGTTCCACTTACGCTCCGATGCGCCGACCGTAAGGCGAAAGCCGCCTTTCTGCCGCACACGCAGGTTGAAGTCGCGAAAATCGGGAAACACCGCTTCGATGGCATCCCGAATGCGGTCATAGTCGGCGACCAGCCAGTCCCAGTCGATGTCGCTGTCGGGAAGGGCCGCCTTGGCGATGCCTGCGACGATGGCTGGTTCTGATCTGAGTTCCGGCCCGGCAGCTTTGAGCATACCGCGTGAGGCATGGACCATCGACATGCTGTCTTCGACCGTGATCCATTGCTCGCCCTCCGCCTGCTCGTCCAGTTCGGTGCGGCCAAGGCAGGGCAGCACGATGCTTTCCCTGGCGAGGAGCAGGCAGGTGCGATTGAATTTGGTCAGTATGTTGACTGACAGGTCCAGCTTGCGGAATGCCTCGAAACAGGCATCCGGGTCGGGCATGGCGATGGCAAGGTTACCGCCGAGCGAAATGCACGCCTTCGATCGCCCCTCCCGCATCGCCTGGAGCGATTCCACTGCGGCATGGCCATGGGCGCGGGGGCTGGTGATGCCGAATCGGGCGTCGATCCGCGCCAGCATCGCCTCGCCCGGAGTCTCCGTGATGCCGACCGTCCGGTCGCCCTGCACATTGCTGTGCCCCCGGAGAGGACAGATGCCCGCACCCGGCTTGCCCATATTCCCGCGCAGCAGCAAGAGGTTGGCCAGCTGCTGCACATTGGCCGTGCCATTCTCATGCTGGGTGATGCCCATGCCATAGCAGAGGATGACCCGTTCGGAGCTCCAGTAGGTTTCGGCCATGCTCTCGATCGCTTCGCGCGTAAGGCCGGAGCGACGGATGATCTCGTCCCATCCGGTCGCCTCTATGTCCGCACGCAGCTCCGTGATGCCCAGCGTATGTTCGGCAATGAACGCCCGGTCGAGCAGGCCCGGCCCGCCAGCAGCCAGGTCGACCGTATCGGCCGCGAACAGCGCCTTCATCATGCCTTTCAGCATAGCGCTGTCGCCGCCGACGCGGACCTGATGATAGGCCGAGGCGAGCTGGGTGGAACTGGACGACAGCATCTCGGTCGGATGCTGCGGCGATTTGAACCGTTCCAGCCCCCGTTCCTTCATCGGATTGGCGACGACGATCGATGCACCCCGGCGCGCGGCAGCGCTGAGCGTCGAGAGCATACGCGGATGGTTCGTGCCGGGATTATGGCCGATGCAGAAGATCGCATCTGCATGGTCGAAATCTTCAAGCGTTACCGTGCCTTTGCCAATGCCGATGGATTTGGGCAGGCCCACGCTGGTTCCCTCGTGACACATGTTCGAACAGTCAGGGAAATTGTTCGTGCCATAGGCGCGTGCCATCAACTGATAGAGGAATGCCGCTTCGTTCGATGCCCGGCCCGAACAATAGAATTCGGCCTGATTGGGATCGTCCAGCGCCCGCAAACCTGCCCCGATGCGCGCAAATGCCTCATCCCATCCGATTGGCACGAAATGGTCGCTGTCCCGGTCATAGCGCAGGGGATGGGTAAGGCGCCCGGCATCCTCCAACTGGTGGTCGCTCCATTCCCACAGCGACGTGGCACTATGCCGGGCGAAGAAATCGCTATCGACGCGCTTGGCTGTGGCCTCCCAGGTGACGGCCTTGGCGCCGTTCTCGCAAAATTCAAAGGAGGATGTCTTGGCCGGATCCGGCCAGGCACATCCTGGACAATCGAAGCCGGTGGGCTGGTTCATCTTGAGAAGTGCGCGCGTATCGGTGGAGGCACCCATCTGGTCCCTTATGGCAACAGCAACGGCCTTCAGCGCACCCCAGCCGCCTGCCGGACCGTCATATGGCTCGACGCCGGGCACCTGCGCGCAGCCTGCGTCAATGCTATCCTCGCTCATGCCTGCCTCCTTTGGGTATGCCTTTTTCTGGCACCCATCACATTGGGAGAATGATGGATAGATGTTTTCCATCATAAAGCGCTGAAATATTGCGCCACTATGAGCGCTCTAGCGACGGCGAGGAACGCGTCTTCAACCGGCGGTTCCTGCCCGCACAGCGCAATATCGTCCTGGTCGGCGGCACAGGCACCGGCAAGACCCATCTGGCCATCGCCATCACCGCCAACGTTGTGCGCTCCGGCGCCCGAGGCCGATACTCCAACCCGGTCGATCTGGTGATCCGCCTCGAAGAGGAGGCCAGGATCGGCAAGAGTGGCGCTCTCGCCGCCCAGCTATTCCGTCTCGATCTCATCGTGCTCGATGAACTGGGCTATCTGCCGTTCGCTCGATCAGGCGGCCAGTTGCTGTTCCACCTGATCAGCAAACTCTATGAGCAGACCAGCGTCATCATCACCACCAACCTCTCCTTTGGCGAGTGGCCCACCGTGTTTGGCGATCCCACCCTTAGCGGGTCGGCAGCGGGACTCCCATCCATCGTATCACAGGCTTTTCTCAACTCCTTCAGTCGCCATTCGGAACGATCAGGATGACCCGATTTGATCGCGACCTGAAGCGCGGCGATTCCCCCTTTGGGTGAAGGAAGGATGGGATGAGGGTTTATCCGAATCGCGCAACCAACCGGATATGATCTCGCCCTTATGCCCTTCGGGCGCTAACGCCGCGCGCAGAGCTTCTAACAGTGGCGGCAGTGTCTGCGTGAAAGCATAGGGCGGATTGACGATATAGAGGCCTGCGCCGTTATAGATGCCGGGTTGCTCGCTATCGTATAGCCAATGCTCCACCACCAGCAATTTCGGGATGTCGAGCTTGCGTAGCTGCGCCTTCCATTGCCGATGCGTGGCGCGCTCTTTCAGCGGATACCAGATCACCGTCACGCCATGCGCCCATTTGCGGTGAGCGGCAGCGAGGGTGGCGGTGATGCGCGCGCGTTCGTCGGTCTGCTCATAAGGCGGATCGACCACCACAACGCCGCGCGCGGCTCGGGGCGGCACCATAGCCAGCCAAAGTTCGTAGGCGTCGCGTTCATGCACGGCCGCGCGGGTTCCCCGCATCACGCCGCGCAGAATGCCAGCGTCTTCCGGGTGCTTTTCGTTGAGGATCAGGAAATCCTGCGGACGCAAAAGCTGCGTTAGAAACTGCGGCGAGCCGGGGTAAAGCTGCGGCTCGCCACCCACATTCACTGCCTGCACGGCGGCGCGATAGTCGTCCAGCAAGGGGTTCGGGTCGGCAAACGCCCGCAGCACGCCCTGCGTCGCTTCGCCAGTGCGTTGGGCTTCGTCGCCGCCAAGGTCGTACAGCCCGCAGCCGGCATGGGTGTCGATGAGAGTCAGCGCGCCTTGCTTGTGCTGCAAGGCCCGCACCAAGGCGATTAGGAGGCTGTGCTTCACGACATCCGCACTATTGCCAGCATGAAAGGAATGGCGATAATTCATTGTGTCTCAAGATTCTAACGATAGGCATTTACACGAGCAGCTGGACCTTCTGCAAAGCAAAGCTATGACCGCGGCGGGGTTGCCGGGCGCCAAGGTCGAGTACTAAGCGAAGGAACCAATCTGGCGGTCGCATAGAGTAGTACGGAAATCGACCCTTCACAGACGCTCCGAGCCAGATTTTTCGATCCCCAGCTGCAAACGGTCCACTTTTCAGGCGGCTGTCGGCAACTCGCGACCAACTCAAGTCGTTCCCCGACCAGTGCGCTCATGGCTCCTCTTAACTGGAATCCGTCATTGCCAAAGCACCTTCGATCGCGTGCGTGATGAATTCCACAACGCTGACAAACTGCCGCCCGGCATTCCGGCTCGCCTTGCGCGAAGAAAACAGGATGTCGAGTACCGGCGCAGCGCCGCTGAGCCGCCAGCCTCGCAGCTGGCCTGCCGCGACTGCCTCAAAGACATATCTCTCCGGCAGAAGCGCATATCCAATGTCCGACTGCACCAGTTCCTTGATGAGACGCGTCGAGTCCGCTTCCATCTGGACGTCCAGGTTTAGCCCGCTCCGCTGCGCCGCATCGTTGATCGCAGCCCTGATACCCAAATGATGGGATGGAATGATCAATGGCAGCGCAAGAGCCTCTTCGATACCAACGGAGGAGCCCGAAGGTGCTTCAATACCAGGCGGGCCAACCAACATGAAAGGCAGGGACAGGAGTTTCTGCTCGATGAGAAGATCGTTACGGGAAACCTCTTCGAGAACGGCGAAGTCGATCATGCCGCGGCCCAGCCAATCTCCCAGCCCACCGGTCGGTCCCTCGACCAGTCGGAAGCAGATTTCGGGAAAGGCGGAGCGCAGCTGGAGCGCCAGTGACCGACCGATGAGATCGGCGATGCTGGGAGGCAGGCCAAGAGCAAGATGCGCCGCCCCGCGCGAGGGCCCAGAACGTATTCCCTGAATCGCCAATTCCAGTTCGCGCAGCGGCGCGGCGACAGAGGCATGCAACCTTTCACCGTCACTAGTGAGGCGCATTCCTCGCGCCGTGCGCTCGAACAGGGGCACGCCCAATTCCTCCTCCAGCAAGCGCATTTGTCGACTGAGCGCAGACTGGGCCACCCGCACCATGCCCGCTGCGCGTGTCAGCGAACCATCCTCGGCAATCCGCACGAAGTAGCTGAGCCGTCTGATTTCCATGAGCCGCCCTTCCAACCTATCCATTTCTGATATGACAGTACGCGAAAATTGTAATGGCGGCATAGCCGGTAATTCTTCATCTACACGTCGGCACATGAAGATGCAGGAGCGGGATATGGGAATATACGAGAAGTATGGACCGTGGGCTTTGATCGCAGGAGCATCGGAGGGAACCGGGGCAGCCTTTGCCCATCGCCTCGCATCCGAGGGGCTGAAGATCATCCTGATCGCCCGCCGCGAGCAACCGCTGGCAGCACTGGCGGTCGAATTGCAGGCCGCCTATGGCACCGAAACCCTTACGGCCTCTATCGATCTCGCTGCTCCGGACGCCATCGAAAAGATTGCGGCGGTCGCAGAAAGCCGCGAAGTGGGCTTGTATATCAGCAACGCGGGCGGTGATCCGAATGGCACCGCCTTTTTCGAGACGGATATCAAGGCGTGGACGGATTTGGTCGCGCGCAACGTGGTCGCGGTAATGCAGGCGTCCCATCTACTCGGTGCCAAGATGCGCGAGCGCAAGCGTGGGGGAATCATTCTCGTCGGGTCCGGTGCCTGTTATGGCGGCGCGTCGGGGTTGGGAGTCTATTCTGGCAGCAAGGCGTTCGACCTGTGCTTTGGCGAAGGGCTTTGGGCCGAATTGCGACGCCATGACGTCGATGTGCTGAACCTGATCCTGGGCCGCACCGATACGCCGGAATTTCGCCGATGGCTTGAAAGTCGCGGCGCGCCGATGCCCAGCGATGTCGCAACGGCCGCAGATGTGGCCCGCGTCGGATTGGAACGACTGCCATATGGACCCGTGCATAACTGGGGTCTTGAGGATGACGATGCGGGGCGTGTGCCGCAATCGGCCGCTGCAAGGCGAAACCGCATTCTTGCCATGGAAGCGGCAATGCAAAACTTGAGGCCCGCTCAAGGATGACCCGTTCCGATCCGAACGACAGGCAAGCGATCGCTGACCTGATCCATATCTATTGCCGGTCCGTGGACAGGCTGGACGTTCCGCTGGGTCACAGCATCTGGCACGAAGAGGCGACCGCCGATTATGGCGCGAGTTTTCATCAGGGGCCGGGAAAAGCCGTGATCGACAAGATATGTGCCTCCCATCGCGGTCTGCTCGCTCATTCCCACCAGATCAGTAACATCCTCATCACGCTCGACGGCGACCGGGCCGGGAGCGAGGCCTATTGCACCGCAACCCTGCGGATGCAGCGCGGCGAGACACTTATGCAGATGAGCGTTTGGACCCGCTATGTCGATCGCTGGTCGTTCCGGGATGGGCGCTGGGGCCTCGATCATCGCATCGCGATCCGCGACTTCGACGAGACCCGGCCCGTGACTGCAATGAGCCAGGCTGACATGGGCAGTCGTGACCGGAGCGATCCATCCTACGCGGCGCTCAACCTAAACGAACAGGATAGACCATGAAAGCAGCCTATATTCAGAACGGCAGCGTTCATGTGGGCGAGATGCCCGATCCGGTGCCCGGCAAGGGCCAGGCGCTTGTGCGCACCCATAGCTGCGGGATGTGCGCTTCAGAGGCGCATTTCCTCCATTCTGGCGAGACTATCATCGGTTTGTCGAAAGTGCATGGCGGACCCTATGCAGGTCTCGACTTCAACCGTCCGTTCGTCCCCGGACATGAATATGTCGGTGGGGTCATCGACTATGGTCCAGGCAGCAAGCGCACGGTGAAAGTCGGCAGGAAGGTCACCTCCATTCCGATCATGCGGCAGTCTGGTGCCCATGCCATCGTCGGCTTCAGCCACGACTGCCCAGGCGGCTTTGGCGAGTACATGTTGCTGGACGAAGACATGATGCTCGAAGTCCCCGGCGACTTGGACGACGATCTCGCGGCGATGACCGAACCGCTTGCGGTGGGTCTGGAACATGCGCGGCGGGGGCGGCCCGACAAGGACGATGTCGTTCTGGTGCTGGGCTGCGGTGCGATCGGCCTTGGCGTCATTGCGGGTTTGAAGCTGATGGGTATCGCACCGATCGTCGCCGCCGATTTCCATCAAGAGCGGCGCTCCCTGGCCATTGCAATGGGCGCAGATATTGTCATCGATCCGCGCGAGCTGTCCCCTTATGGGCGGCTTCCAGATCTCGGCGACCGTCGGGCGAACCTCATCTACGAATGCGTCGGCCAGCCTGGGCTTTTGCAACAGGTCATTACCGGCGTCGGCTTTGGGGCTCGGATCGTGATGGGTGGCTATTGCATGGAGCCGGAACAGCTCCTCGTCTTTGCAGCGCAGAACAAGCGGCTCAACATCCAGTTCGCGGGCGGTGAAGAGCCGGAGGACATGGAACTCGCGTTGCGCGCGATCGCAGACGGGCGGATCGATGTACGCCCTTGGTTGGGAACGCGCATCGGGCTGAACGACGTGAGGGCTGCAATGGCCGACATGTCCAATCCACTGTCACCGATCCGGACAGTGGTCGATCCACGCGGGTTGTAGAACCGGCCTTGGTGGCGATCGATCCGGCGATTGTCACCGTCCACCGTGCGAGTGTCACGCGGCAACTCCGGAGACTCATCGCGCTAGAACCGGGGTTTCGGCGGGAAAGATAACAGACGGTGATAAGGGTTCGAATTATCAGCGCGAATTGGGGCGCCTGCGCCCCACAGGAGCGCATGAGAAGCGATCGACAGGGTCGCCGCCCAAAAAATGCCCGCTCCAAACAAAAATAGCCATCAGTCACCACAATCTTGAAACGTAGAAATGTCGCCGACCCCGCCAATGTTGACCCTTTGTCGCCGTTCAGCCGCCAATTTTTCTCTTCTACTAGGTCTGTCTGCTTAACCATTCCAGAGGCCCAAATTGGTCGCAAGCTGCCGATCCGCTATGAGGCGCTGAGGGGAGATAAGCGGACGTAGGCGGCTTGCACCTACAGCCATTCGCGTTGTCATGCTTTCCTCGTCGATGAGCACAGGCAGCAAGAATCCGAATTCACGAATCGAGGCTTCCAGCGCGACCAGTTGCTTTTCTGGATGACGGCGAGGGTTGTTGGCGTAGCGCAAGAGCGCGCCAGGCGCGCGATGCTCGATGGGGCCTAGCTGGCGTTCGAGAGACGCCAACTGGTATGGAAAGGCGCAATCACTGCTGCAGGTTTGGACGTCTTGTTGCTTTCACAGCGGTAGCGGAGAGCTTTCCCATGCCACCAATTCTCCAACATTCTTTCCCACATTTCCAATCGGTCACCGGTGGACGGGCAGGGATGCAAGTGGATGCGAATCACGCTGAAAGCCACAGAAATGCTGGGCTTTCGTGATTCGGAACGGATGTGTAAGGAAAAGTTGGTGGCGGAGCGGCAGGGATTCGAACCCTGGATACGCTTTTGGCGTATACTCACTTTCCAGGCGAGCGCCTTCGACCACTCGGCCACCGCTCCGCATTGCTCTGGAAGTCCGGCTCCCTATCGCGGCAAGAACGGATAGGCAAGGGGGATGGGGCGCTTTACTTTGTTCTGCTTCGCCTGTCTGATGGCGGCATGATCCGATCCCTTGGCTCCGTGCTGTTCGCTTCCCTGCTGACCCCCGCCGCTCTGGCGTCCGATCCGCCGGTGACGCCGTCCGCCGTCGTGGCGCAGGCACCGGCGAGCGCGTGGCGGGTGATTGCGGCGGATGACTTGCTGGTCATGACGATCGGGGGTGGCAAGCGGGTGGTCATTCAACTGGCACCCGCCTTTGGTCCGCGCCATGTCGGCAATATCCGGGCGCTGGCGAAGGCGCATTGGTGGGACGGGACCAGCATCAACCGGGTGCAGGACAATTATGTCGTGCAATGGGGCGACGTGACCGAGAAGAAGCCGCTGCCGCCTGGCCTGTCGCCCACCAGTCCCGCCGATTATGTCCGGTCGATCGCCAATGTGCGGCTGGCCGTGACGCCCTTGCCCCATGCCGATCCTTATGCGCCCGCGACTGGCTTTGTCGATGGCTGGCCGGTGGCGATGGATGGCGACGGGGCGTGGTTGCCGCATTGCTATGGCTTTGTCGGGGTAGGGCGCAACACTTCGCCGGACGCGGGGACAGGGGCGGAGCTTTATACGGTGATCGGGCAGGCACCGCGCCAGCTGGATCGCAACATCGCGGTGGTGGGCCGGGTGATCGAGGGGATGGCGCATCTGACCAGCCTGCCGCGCGGTTCGGGGGATCTGGGCTTTTATACTGCGGACGAGAAAACCGTGCCGATCCTGTCGGTGCGGCTGGCGAGCGACATGGCCGAAAAGATGCGGCCCCGCTATGAAGTGATGGATGTCGGGTCGGCCAGCTTTGCCGAGTATCTGCGGTTGAGGGCCAACCGTAAGGATGATTTCTACGATCGTCCGGCGGGCGGGGTGGACCTGTGCAATGCGCCGGTTCCCATCAGGCCAATCTCCGTCAAACCAGCCCCCTGATGCCGCGCAGGCGATAGCCGCGCCAGTCGCGGATACGGCGGATGGCAAAGCTGGTGCGGATCGCCGAAACGCCGGGCAGGCGGGCGAGGCAATCGCGATGGATGGCGTCGAACCCTTTCAGGTCGGCGGCGGCGACGCGCAGCATATAGTCGGCATGGCCTGCCATCAGGTGACATTCCAGTATCTCCGGGAAGTCGGCCACGGCGGTTTCGAAACGGTCCATCGCTTCGCGGCTCTGGCTGGTCAGCGAGATTTCCACGAAGGCCAGCAGGTCGAGGCCAAGCGCGGCGGGATCGAGCCGGGCGGCGTAGCCGGTGATGACGCCGCTATCCTCCAATGCCTTGATGCGGCGGTGGCAGGCGGAGGGGGAGAGGCCGATAACTTCGCTAAGTTCGCCCATGGACGGCTGCGAGTTGGATTGTAGCGCTTCGATGATGGCGATGTCGAACCGATCCATGCAAGAAAATCCCGTTTAATCCGATAAGTTCGGGATAACATCCCGCGGAGCCATGGCAAAGTCCGAAAATCAGGGAACATTCGCTGGTGGTTCCGCGCTATGTTCGCGTCACAAGGACGCGGGCAACGCGCCGCGCCAAAATTTGCTGTTTCGGAGAGTCATCATGATCGTCGGCACCATCAAGGAAATCAAGAATCACGAATATCGCGTCGGCCTGACGCCCGAAAGCGTGCATGAACTGACCGCCCATGGTCACACCGTGCTGGTCGAGACGGGCGCGGGCGAGGGGATCGGCGCGAGCGATGCTTTGTATGAGAAGGCCGGTGCGGAGATCGTCGCGACTGCCGCCGAAATCTTCGCCACCGCCGAAATGATCGTGAAGGTGAAGGAACCGCAGCCGGGCGAACGCGCGATGCTGCGCCCCGGCCAGATCCTCTACACCTATCTGCATCTGGCCCCCGATCCCGACCAGACCCGCGACCTGATCGCGTCGGGCGCGACCTGCATCGCCTATGAGACTGTGACGGACGCGAGCGGCGGCCTGCCGCTGCTGAAACCCATGAGCCAAGTGGCGGGCCGCATGGCGATACAGGCGGGCGCGACCGCGCTGGAAAAGGCGCATGGCGGCCGCGGCGTATTGCTGGGCGGGGTGCCGGGCGTGCTGCCCGCCAAGGTCGCGGTGATCGGCGGCGGGGTCGTTGGTTTCAACGCGGCGCAGATGGCGGCGGGCCTGGGCGCGGACGTCACCATTCTCGACCGCAGCCCCGAAGTGCTGGAAAAGCTGGGCATGTATTTCGAGGCGCGGGCCAAGACGCGCTTTTCCAACCGTGCCAACCTGGCCGAATGTGTGGCTGATGCCGATCTGGTGATCGGCGCGGTGCTGATCCCCGGCGCGGCGGCGCCCAAGCTGGTCAGCGCCGACATGCTGAAAACCATGAAGAAGGGCGCAGTGCTGGTCGACGTGGCGATCGATCAGGGCGGCTGTTTTGAAACCAGCCATGCGACCACCCATGCCGACCCGACCTATATCGTCGATGGCATCGTCCATTACTGTGTCGCCAACATGCCCGGCGCAGTCGCGCGCACCAGCACCTATGCGCTGAACAATGTCACGCTGCCCCATGCGTTGCGCATTGCCGAGATGGGCTGGAAGGGCGCATTGCGCGCCGACGAACATCTGCGCGCGGGCCTGAATGTATGGAATGGCAAAGTGACATATCGCGCGGTGGCCGAGGATCTGGGGCTGGATTATACGCCGGTGGAAGAAGCGATCGCGTAAAGGCGAGGCTGTGCCGATCCTCGCCTGCAAGGCGGGGCTATCGCATATGGAAATATCTCAAGTTTAATCGTCATGCTGAACTGGTTTAGCTGCGCTGGCCTGCGGCTCAGCATCCATTTCTCGTCTCTCGTCATGAACGGCGGTTTTTGAGGCATGATGGATCCTGAAATAAATTCAGGATGACGTTGTAGGGATGAGGAAAAGTAATATGCGATAGCTCTGTCCTGGCTGGGTAGATGGCAGATCGCAGCCCTGACGGAGAGGCATCGCCATCGCGATAGGGCGACACCCCTCCACCACCCGCTATGCGGGCGGTCCCCCTCCCCTTGCAGGGGAGGAATGAAAAAATGCAACGGCGCCTGTCCCACCGGACCGGCGCCGTTATTATGTCTGCGCCTCTCATCCTTTTGTCGGATGCAGGTGCGGATTCCCCGGCACCGTTCGTTTACCCGACCAAGAGTGCTGCACTTCACTCATTCAGATGGTCCGCCGAAGAGAGGCATTGGTTCAACGACATGCTCGATATTCCCCACCTCACCGCCTTGACCTGCACGGGCGATCGCAACAGCATGGCCAAGGGCAAGGGCGATCGCCCGGCATCGGAACAGGGGGCGCAGTAATGCACGGTGAACTCACGACCTGGCTGGTGCCGTTGATCTCCATGCTGGCGGCGGGCCTGTTCGCAGGCTTTGCGGCGGGTATTTTCGGCATTGGCGGCGGCTTCGTCGTCGTGCCTGCGCTGTTTGTCGTGCTGCCATTGCTGGGCGGCACGCCCGACGCGATCGCTCATGTCGCGATCGGCACGTCGGCGGCGACGATCATCGTCACGTCGATCCGGTCGCTGCTGGCCCATGCCAAGCGCGGCGCGGTGGAATTTGAGATACTGAAAACATGGGCGCCGTGGATCATTCTGGGCGATGGCGTGGGCGTATTGCTGGCGGGCCATGTCGATGGCGACATTTTGACCATGATCTTTGCGGTCGGGGTGTTCCTGATGTCGCTCAATTTCCTGCTGCCCAAGATCGGCGACAAGGTCATCAGCGAGGATATGCCATCGGGCATCGCCCGTGTCGGCATTGCTGGCGGTCTGGGGACATTTTCCGCGCTGCTGGGTATTGGCGGCGGCACCATCGCCATCATGGTGATGACGCTGTGCGGCCGGTCGATCCACCGCGCAATTGCGACGGCTTCGGGTGTCGGCACGCTGATCGCCATTCCCAGTGCCATCGGTTTTGCGCTGATCGGTTTGAAGGAAACTGGCCTGCCATGGGGATCGCTGGGCTATGTCAATGTGCCTGCGACGCTGGCCATTGCGTCGATGTCGGTCCTGACGGCACCATTGGGCGTCGCAGTCGCTCATGCGTTGCCGGCCAAGCCACTGAAAAAGATTTTCGGCGTCTATCTGATCGTCATTGCGGTCGTGATGTTCCGCAACGCGATCAAGATGTAATCTGTGATGGGGGGCGGCGTCACTACGCCGCGCCGGTCATGAGAAAAGGGGGGATGGCGGTTCGCGCCATCCCCCTTTTTGCGTTCAGCATTTGGAGTTGCGGTCGATCGCCCGGCCAGCCAGTGCGCCTGCACCTGCGCCAACGATAGTGCCGGTGGCGCGTTCGCCGCGCGTATCGACGGCCCGGCCCAGCAATGCGCCCGCTACGCCACCCAGCAACAGCCCGGTGGTGCCGCCCGACTTGCGGCAGCGGTCGTTGCGATAGTCGCGGCGGTTGGCATAACGATCACCCCGGTCATAGTCGCCGCGATATTCGCGATGGCCCCGGCGATCATGATCGCGGGCATAGGACGTTGCCGGAATGACGGCCGTCATGGTCGCGGCGGCGAGGGCGGTGGCCAAAATGGCTTTGCGGATCATCATGGTGTTTCTCCTCCAGATTCGAAAACTTGTGGAGGATGATATGGCAGGGCGGGCTTGTGCCTTTGCTGAACCGGACTGTTATCCCCGGTTCAGTATCGGGATTTGTCGCCCGTCAGCCGATGTCGGGCAGCGACCAGTCGATCGCGCCGCGACCGTGTGCCTTCAGAAAGGCGTTGGCCTGAGAAAAATGGCGGCATCCGTGGAAGCCATTATGGGCCGACAGGGGTGAGGGGTGGGCAGCTTTCAGCACCAGATGACGGGGTTGATCGACAAAGGCGGCCTTGCGCTGGGCATAGGCGCCCCAGAGCAGGAACACGACCGGCTGGTCCTGTTGCGCGACGGTGCGAATGATGGCGTCGGTGAAGATTTCCCAGCCCTTGCCCTGATGCGATGCCGCGCGGCTCATTTCGACGGTCAGCACGCTGTTGAGCAGCAACACGCCCTGTTGCGCCCAATGTTCGAGGAAGCCGTGGCGCGGGCGGGGAAGGCCAAGGTCGCTTTCCAGTTCCTTGTAGATATTGACCAGCGATGGCGGGGTGCGCACGCCCGGCTGCACCGAAAAGCACAGGCCATGCGCCTGCCCTTCGCCATGATAGGGATCTTGCCCCAGGATCACGACTTTCACCTGGTCGAGCGGGGTCAGGTCGAGCGCGCGGAAATATTCGCTGCCCTTGGGGAAGATGCGTTTGCCCGCTGCCTTTTCCGATTCGAGAAAGCTTTTCAGCCCGGCCATGTGCGGGGCGGCGAACTGGTCGGCCAGCGCGATGCGCCAGCTTTCATGCAGTTTGATGGGGGCGGTCATGCTGTGCCTGATGGCCTGTGGGGTGGAGACGTGTCAACTGGCCGCGATTTCCGGTAAACACCCTTGCGCCGTGCGCGCGCTTTGGCGAGATAGTGCCATGCCGTTTCTTCGTTCGATCAGCTATTTTGCCGCCCTTGGCCTGTTCCTTGCGCCGCTTCCCCATGCCGTGGCGTTCGGCCCGACCAAATCGGCGGTGCAGCAGACTGCCGAAACCCGGCTGATCGGGCAGTTTCAGCGCTTTGCGACCCTGACCGACGGGACCGTGGGCATCGTCGTGCGCGAACTTGGCACCGGGGAGACGCTGTCGCTGAACGGGGACATGCTGTTCCCGATGGCCAGCGCCTATAAGGTCGCGGTGGCGGGCAAGATATTCGCGATGGTGGATAGCGGCGCGCTGTCGCTGGAGGAGAAGGTGGCCGGGCCGGGCGGGATGCCGACCATCTATGGCCTGATCGACCTGATGCTGACACGCAGCGACAATGACGCGACCGACGTGCTGGTGGCGCGGGCGGGTGGTCCGGCGGCCGTCAACGCCTGGGTCGCCGGACTGGGCGTGCGGGGGCTGCGCGTCGACAGCAATACTGCCGACCTGCTGTGGCGGGCGATGGGGCTGACGCCGCGTCCGGGTAATTTCAACCGCAATGTGGCAGCGGCCATGGCGGCCGATCCGGCGCTGCGCGAACGGGACGCGCGCGACACGCCCAACATCGCCTTTGCCCGCGATCCCCGCGACACGGCTACCCCCGCCGCGATGACGCAACTGATCACGGCGATCCGCACGGGCAAGGCGCTGTCGGGGCAAAGCACCGCGACGCTGCTGACCATCATGGAACGGTGCAAGACCGGCAAGGCGCGGCTGCCGGGCATGTTGCCGCCCGGCACGGTGGTGGCGCACAAGACCGGGTCGCTCAATGGCACGGGCAACGATACCGGGGTCGTCACGCTGCCCGATGGGCGGTTGTTTGCGATCACCGTGTTCGTGATGCAGGACCATCGGGGCCATGTGGCGCGCGACCGCATCATGGCGGAGGCAGCGCGCGCGGCCTATGATTATTTTCTGTTTGCGCCCGATCGGGCCACGGCCTGACGCATCGGGCTTAACAGCGATCGGACATTTGGCTAAACGGAGGCTCCACAGGGAGAGGATGACCGTGGCCATCACCCGATTTGCCGATTTCTGGCCTTATTATTTGCAGGAACATGCGCGGCCCGGCACGCGGGCGCTGCATTATGCGGGGACCAGCGTGGTCGTGCTGCTGCTGGCGGCGGCCCCTTTGGCCGGGCGGTGGTGGATGGCCGCCGCGCTGCCGCTGGCGGGTTATGGCTTTGCCTGGGCGGGTCATGGGCTGATCGAACGGAACCGGCCCGCGACATTCCGCTATCCGCTCTGGTCGCTGCGCGCCGATTTCGTGATGTGGCACCGTTTCCTGACCGGGCATATGCCGCGCGATCTGGCACGGGCGGGGGTGCGGGCCGATGGTACGGTCGATCCGGCGCGGCGCGTGCGCGGCTGATCGCTTGACCGGACGGGCCGCTCTGCCACAAGAGGCGACATGGCTCTTACCGCTACATTTTCGCTGCCCGATCGCGCGGCGCTGGCCGGGCGCTGGCAGGCGCTGGAGGCGCAGTCGGACGCGGCCTTTTTCCTGGGCTGGACATGGACCGGCAGCTGGATCGACAGCTATGGCGTGCGGCCAGAATTGCTGGCGGTGAGCGATGCTGCGGGGCGCGATGTCGCGCTGGCGCTGGTGGGTCATGCGATGGTGCCGCGTTTGCTGGGGCGGGTGGCGACGCTCTGCCTCAACCAGTCGGGCGATGTGGCCGCGGACCGGCCCTATGTCGAATATAATGGCCTGATGGTCGCGCGGGGGCAGGATGACGCAGCCGCTGCTGCTGCCATGGCGGCATTGACCCGGCGGCGCGACTGGCGGGTGTTGCGACTGAGCGGGGTTGCGCCCGATTCGCCGCTGCTGGGCCTGGCTGCGCGGCGGGCAGTGCGGGTGGATGCTTCGCCCGTCTATCAGGTCGATCTGGACGCGGTGCGCGGCGCGGGGGGTGATTATCTGTCGCTGCTGAGCGCCAATACGCGCAGCCAGATTCGCCGCGCGATCAAGGATCATGGCGGGGCATTGCCCGATATCGCGCGGGCGGAGGCGGCGGATATCGCGCCTTGGCTGGCGGAGATGGCGGCGCTGAACGGTGGACGCCATGCCGACAATGCTTGGGACGATGCGGGATTTCGCGGCTTCGTGGCGATGATCGTGGCGCGCGGGCTGGAAAGCGGGGCAGTGGACCTGTTGCGCTTTACCGATGCCGGTGGCGTCGTGGGGCTGCTGGTCAATTTCGTGCATCGTGGGCAGGCGCTCAATTACCAGTCTGCCTTTGCCGATCCGCGCACGGCCAAGGACAAGCCGGGCCTGCTGTGCCACACAGCGGCGGTCGCCCATTATGGCGGACGTGGCCTGACGCTCTATTCTTTGCTGGCGGGCAAGGACCGCTACAAGCAGAGCCTGTCCACGCGCGAGGAACAGCTGGAATGGTGGCAGCTGGAGCGATTTTCGCCCCGGCTGGAGGGGGAAGCGCTGTTGCGCCGGGTGCTTAAACGCCCGGTTGCGTGAGAGTTTGTCGCGAAATGCGCGAAAGAGCGCATTTCGGGTCCGCACCGGCCCTCTCCCCCACCCGGCCACCCAACGGCAGTATCATATGGGTGGCCGGGTGGGGGAGAGGGCCGGTGCGGCCATGCGCCGTAAGGCGCATTCGAGAAAGACTCTAAACGTCCAGTTTGCGCATGATGCGATAGGCCAGCCGCCGGACGCCCTGCCGTTCGGGTGCCACGCTGATCGTGCCGACCGGCAGGCCGCGCCGCCGCAGCAGCGCGTTAAAACTGTGCAGTTCCCCCTCCGCCACGCTGCGTTGCGATCGCCATGTCACGGACAGGCTGACCGAGACGGCGGGACCGTTGTGGACGAAATGGGGTGCCTTGACCGGCACATGGATGGCGTCGCCGGGGACGAGCGGAAAGGCGGTGCCATGGCTGGCGAAACCGTCCTGCCACACCAGGTTGCGGTGGCCGCCGCCGTGAAATTCCTCGCTCTTTTGCGCCGGGACCAGCGCTTCGTCATGGGCGGGAAACACGGTCATCACCTTGGTCCCCATGATCTGGAGCAGGATATTATGTTCCGGGTCCATATGAAATGGCGTGATGCTGCCCGGCGACGACAGGAAGATGAAGGCTTCGCGGTGGAGCATCGGCCCGGTGCTGGCGCGCACGATGGGATCGAGGTCGGCCAGCGCGGCATCAAGCAAGGCGGCATAGGCCGGATCGCGCTCGACATTTTTTAGCACCGCCCAGCTGCCGTTGGTGTCGATGGTGCGGATGGTTTCGCCCAGCGTCAGGCCGTTGGCCGGCGTATCTTCGGGGCGGACGCCCAGCGGCAGCTTGCCCAGATTATATTCCACGCTGGACGCGGGCATCCGTTCGGCCAGCACCGCCAGCGCGTCGAGGCAAAGCAAATCATGGCCGACAAGGGCGTGGGTGAGTTTCGCCGGCTGGTCGGGATAGGCGGCAGCGAAAGTCGTGCGCGCCGTGTCGGGAAAGATCGCGGCGGGATTATGCCGGATCGGGCTGTGGGCAGTCATCCCTGTCCTTTCAGAAGGCTGGCAACGGATTCGACGCCATTGGCGATGGCAAAGGCAGCGGCGCGCTGAACACGGGCCGGGCCGGACCCGTGCAATGCGATGCGATATTGCACGATGGTGCGCCGTTCCGCCCACAGGCTGTCGATCATCGGATGATCGGGCGCGGCGCAACTGTCCATCCAGTCGATCGCGGGATCATCCTGCACCGCGTGAAGATTGGCGATTTCGATCAGCACGCCGGGCGAAAAGCGGCCCAGCGCTTCGTCGAACGCGATCTTGAAGGAGAAAGCGCCGGTGCCATGGCGGAAATTGGCCAGCATCGCGATCGCCCGGCCATCCAGGTCGATGCGCAGCATGTGCAGCCGCCCGGCGTCGAACGCAGCGGCGCAGGCGGCGCGGAAGAAGGCAGCGTCGGCGGGCTTGCACGACAGGGCCGTGCCTTCGCGGCCCTTCCACCCCGATGCTTCGAGTGCCAAGAAATCCGCGCACCAGCGGGCCAGTTCGCCGCGATCGGCCAGCAGCCGGGTCTCCACCGTGCCGCTTTCGGCCAGGCGTTTTTGCAGGCGGCGCAATTCCTTGCGCTTTTTGGAACGGACATTGGTGTCCCAATAGGCGTCGGCGGACAGGCCCGACCGCAGCATCGCCCGGTCGTAACGGTGGATTTCGCGCCGTCCGCGCCGTTGTTCGACGCATAGTGCTTCCAGCGCGGCGGCGTTGGCCCCGGCTGCGTCCAGTCCCTGAAGATGCAGGAAGCCGCGCGCCCAAGGCGCCGCATCCAGTTGGCCAAGCAGGCCGCGCCATGCCGCCACTTCCTGCCCGCGCGCGATCATCGGCGCGCTAAAGAAGCAATGATCGTGCATCCAGTTGGCAACGCAGCCGATGGGCAGGCGGCCATGGCGCGGTTGCACCATGATGGGCAGCAGGCCGATGACCGCGTCGCCCGCCCGTGCCTCGATCAGACGGACCGATCCTTCGTCGGCCAGATGGTCGATCGCCGCGCCCAGCATGTCGGGTGCGTAAAAAGCGTTGGATTCCGCCGCGTCAGCCGCCAGCGCGGCCCAGCGCGCACGCTGGGGCGGCCCCGGCAGGTGCGGGGCGGGGGGCGATGGATGCGATGCCATGTCCATAGCGTTCGGGCATAGAAGGCAAAGATTAGGGAAAGCCTAAACATTGTCCGTCATGGAGCGGACAAGTCGGCGTGGCGCGGGGACAAGTCCCTTTACAAAGCCCGCCATATTGGTTGTGACGCAATGGGCGATTTGCGGTTGGAGATTGTGGCATGACGATATTGATCACCGGGGCGGCCGGCTTCATCGGCATGGCCGTTGCCGACCGGCTGATGGCGCAGGGTCATGCCGTCGTCGGCATCGACAATATGAACGATTATTATCCGGTGTCCCTCAAGCAGGCACGGCTGGACCGGCTGCGTGCCGCGCATGGCAAGCTGTTCACGTTCCACGAACTGGATTTTGCCGACATGGAGGCAGTGCAGCACGCGCTGGCCGATCAGGTGATCGAGGCGATCGTCCATCTGGGTGCGCAGGCGGGGGTCCGCTATTCGCTGATCAACCCGCACGCCTATGTCCGGTCGAACCTGGCGGGGCATGTCAACCTGCTGGAACTGGCGCGCGAACGGCGGGTGCGGCATCTGGTCTATGCGTCCTCCTCCTCCGTCTATGGCGGCAACGATACGCTGCCTTTCCGGGTAGAGGACCGGGCGGATCATCCGGTGTCGCTATACGCCGCAACCAAGCGCGCCGATGAACTGATGAGCGAAACCTATGCCCATCTGTTCCGCATCCCCATGACCGGGCTGCGTTTCTTCACTGTCTATGGCCCGTGGGGGCGGCCCGACATGGCGATGTGGATATTCACGTCGAAGATATTGGCAGGGCAGCCGATCCCGGTGTTCAACCATGGTCGGATGCAGCGCGACTTCACCTATATCGACGATATCGTGTCGGGCGTGGTCGGTTGCCTGGACCATCCTCCGGCCGATGATGGCGCGCCTAAGCCGGGTGGCAGCCGCGCGCCGCACCGGCTCTACAATATCGGCAACAACCGGCCGGAGGAGTTGATGCACCTGATCGCCGTGCTGGAAGATGCGTTGGGGACCAAGGCGCAGATTGATTTTCAGCCGATGCAGCCGGGTGACGTTCCGGCCACTTTCGCCGACATCAGCGCAATTGCGCACGACATCGGTTTTGCCCCGACGACCGGAATAGAATCCGGCGTGCCGCGATTCGTCCAATGGTATCGCGACTATCACAAGAATGGATGAAGTCCGTGTTGCGGCGCACAAGAAGCGCGGCAGGAAGGCGTAAAGGCGCGTCTTTGGCTTTGCGCCTGCTATCCCGACATTCGCGACGATGCGAAGCAATTGCACGTTGGAAACATTTCCGCACTTGCAAAATGGTTTGCCATAAGTAGCTGAAACAGCGTAGACAGACGCCCGTGCTGGTTTGGTAAACTGGTTAAGGGGTCGCGGAACAAGGGACGTTACGACGCACCGTTTACGGTGCTTCGTCACCGTGCAAGGCAACCGGATATCCGGTGCTGGCGTGCGGAAAAAAGGGCAAGCGCGTGTCGACACTAGCATCGAAAATCGTCCCGTTCGGATCGGGGGGACGGATCATCCAAACTGCATGTCGCAGCCTTTCCGTGGCGGCATCAGGTCTCAATGCGCTGGAAGCGCAATTTGCCGATCGCGATTTTTCCGCCACTTTCCTGCGTTTGATCGGCATATTCATCAATGTGCGCGGCCGCGTGATCGTGACCGGCATCGGCAAGAGCGGCATCGTCGCGCGTAAGATGACGGCGACGCTGACCTCCACCGGCACGCCTGCCATTTTCCTGCATCCCGCCGACGCGGGGCATGGCGATCTGGGCATGGTGACGCCGGACGATGTCGTGTTGATGCTGTCCCATTCGGGCGAGTCCACCGAACTTGGGCCGATCATCCAATATTGCAAGCGCTTCGCCATCCCGTTGCTGGCGATGACGGCGCAGGCCAACAGCACCGTGGCGACCGCTGCCGATGTGTGCATGTTGATGCCCGACGTGCCGGAAGCCTGCCCCGCAACGATGGCCCCCACCACGTCCACCACGGTGCAGATGGCATTCGGCGATGCGCTGGCCATTTCGCTGATGGAAATGCGCGGATTTTCCGCCGATGATTTCCACAAATTCCATCCCAACGGCAAATTGGGCGCGCAACTGATCAAGGTGCGCGAATTGATGGCCAAGGGCGATGCTGTGCCAAGCGTGGGCGAGGAGGCTTCGCTGCTGGACGCGACCATCGAAATGACGCGCGCCCGGCTGGGCGGCACGGCGGTGGTCGATTCCACCGGCGCGCTGATCGGCGCGTTCACGGACGGCGACCTGCGCCGTGCGGTGACGGGCAAGCAGAACCTGACCGAAGCGGTGGGCCGGTTCATGACGCCGACGCCGCTGGCGGTCGGGCCGGAAGAACTGGCGCAGGAAGCGTTGCTGTTGATGCACGAACGCAATGTCATGCTGTTGTTCGTGTGCGATCGCGGGCGGCTGGTCGGGGCGGTCCATATGCATGATTTGTTGCACGCCGGGGTCGCCTGAGCCTTCTGGTCGTCATTCCCGCGCGGGCCGGGTCGTCCCGCCTGCCGCGCAAGCCGCTGCGGTCGATCGCCGGGCGCACGCTGCTCCATCGCACCATTGCCATGGCACGCGCGGCCATTGGTGCGCGTGACGGCGTGGCGTTGACCGTAGCGACGGATGATGACGAAATTGCCGATCATGTTCGTGCGGTCGGGTGCGAGGCAGTGATGACCGACAGCGCGATTGCGACCGGGTCCGGGCGGGCGCTGGCCGCCGCGCTGGCGCAGGACGTCGTGCCGCAATTTATCGTGAATTTGCAGGGGGATTCGCCCTTTCAGCCGACCGGGGCGCTGGGGGCGGTGATCGCTGCGCTGGAAGCGGGCGCGCCAGTTGCGACGCCGGTGATCGCGCTCGACTGGCGCGCGCTCGATGCGTTGCGCGATCATAAGACGCGCTCGCCGTTCAGCGGCACCACCTGCGCCCGCGCGCCCGATGGCAGGGCGCTGTGGTTTTCGAAAAACATCATTCCCGCGATTCGGGGCGAGGACGCCCTGCGCGCCAGCCAGCCACGGTCGCCGGTGTGGCGGCATGTCGGCCTTTATGGCTATGCGCTCGATGCGTTGCGCGCGTTCGAGGCAGCGCCGCCGACCGTGCTGGAGGAATTGGAGGGGCTGGAGCAGTTGCGGCTGCTGGAACTGGGCATCCCGGTGATGACGGTGCCGGTCGATCCGCCATCCTTCGATAGCAGCGGCATCGATACCGAGGCGGACATTACCCGTGTCGAGGCGCTGATCGCGCTGCATGGCGACCCCACGCCGCCGCTGTGATGCGCCGCATCTTCATCATTCGCCATGGCAATACATTTGCTCCCGGCGAGCCTGCGCGCCGGGTGGGCGCGCGCACCGACATTCCGCTGGTGGAAAGCGGGCGGGCGCAGGCGCAGCGGCTGGGCGCGTGGTTCGCGGGGGAGGGGGTGCCGGTCGCGCGGCTGCTGACCAGCCCGCTGCTGCGCGCGCGCGAAACGGCGCAGGCGATTGCGCAAGCGTGCGATCATGCGCCCGACGGCACGCGCGACTGGCTGGGCGAAATCGACCATGGGCCGGACGAGAATCGCGTCGAGGCCGATGTGGTCGCGCGGATCGGCGCGCAGGCGATTGCCGACTGGGACGAACGCGGCATCGCGCCCGATGGCTGGCTGGTCGATGCCGATACCCGCATCGCGGCGTGGCGGGCGTTCTTTGCGGAGGATGGCACGGGCGCGGACCTGCTGGTGACGAGCAACGGCGCGGCGCGATTCGCGCTGCTGGCGGCGGGGCGGCCGCTGGCCTCGCTCAAGCTGCGGACCGGCGCGTTCGGGGAGCTGGTGGTGGAGAAGGGCGCGGTGCGGGTGGTGCGGTGGGACGTGCGGCCATAGGGGGGAGCGCTCTGACTCGTCATGCCAGCGCAGGCTGGCATCTCAGGCGGTAGCGTGCGCGCAATGCCTGTTCGCCCTTCTCAAGCCTCATCCTGCTATCGCCTGAGACCCCAGCTTTCGCTGGGGTAACGGTATAAGGGGTGGGGAGTGGACGCCCCCTCTCCGTCATGCCAGCGTAGGCTGGCATCTCAGGCGAAGGTGCGCAACAATAGGGCATGGCGCGAGGCGGCTTCACTTACATCATGACCAATAAGGCAAGGGGCGTCCTGTATATCGGCGTCACGGCAGACCTTGCCGCGCGGGTCGAACAACATCGCACTGGCACGGGTTCTGCCTTCTGCAAGAAATATGGCCTGACGCGCCTTGTCCTTGCCGAACCGCATGATGACATCATATTCGCCATTGCCCGTGAGAAAGCACTCAAGGCATGGAAGCGTGCATGGAAAATCCGGCTCATTGAGGAGAGCAATCCCGAATGGCGTGACCTCTCAGACCTTATCATGTGACCGCCTGAGACCCCAGCCTGCGCTGGGGTGACGGAGAAGGGGCATCCGTTCCCAGGCAGAGAAGCGAAAAGGTGCAATGACCCCAAATGGTCGTTTTTTGCCATCCTCCCCTCGCAGGAGAGGATTTTTATTCCCTGCACATCTCGTAACCAACCAACGTCAATTCCTCCGCTGCGGCACCGTGAACGTCCCCGTCACGCGCCCGCCGCCGCTACCCACGGCACCCGGCGCGCCGCCCGATGCGCGACCATCGACCGTGGAGCGCCCGGTGTTGAGGTCCATGACCAGCCGTCCGCCGGTCAACCGGTTGGCCCCTTGCGTCAGCGACACATTGCCCAGCATGGTGATCAGCTTGCTGTTGAGGTCGTAGATGGCGACATTGCCGCGTGCGGTCTGGTCCGCCTTGGTCACGACGACATTGCCCGATGCGTCGATGCGGTCGATGTCCACGCCATTGGTGCCGCCGCTTGGCTGCTTGCTGTAGGCGACGGTCATGCGCGCGGCGTTGAGCGTCATGCCGGCCTGCGTCACTTCGACATTGCCGGACACGACGACGCGGTCGGCGCGGTCCTGTACCTCGATCCGGTCGGCGTTGAAATTGACCGGGGCGTTGCTGTCATGGTTGCGCATCACCTGCGCATCGGCACCAGCGAACATGGCACTGGCGAACATCAGGCCAGCGGCACCCACGGCACCGATCGGCAGGAGGAATATGGAGGCTTTCATCACTTCCGCCCTTTGAGGCCATTTTGTTCGATGCGCAAGCTGGCCCGGCCATTCAGGGTCACCGTGCGCGCGGCCATGTCCGCTTCCAGATGGTCGCCGCTGAACGTGCCAATGGGGATGCGCCCGTCGACCCGGCCCGCGCTGCGCATCCGCCGGGTTTTGAGGTCAATGCCCACGTCGCGCGTGGTCAGGCGATATCCGCCCGCCGCTTCGAATTGCACCGGGCCTTCTATGCCCACCCGCTCGGTTTCCATGTCGTAGCGGCCCTTTTGCGCGGTGAGCGTGGCGGGGCCATCGGACAGGAGGATGCGCGCGGACATGCTGTTCAAATCCACGACCGGCTCGCGCGAGCTTTTCTGCACGGCCGATCCCGCGCGCAGGGAAAAGGGCTGCCCCTTGCTGTCCTGCCCGCGATAGAGCGCTTCGGTCACGCGCATCCGTTCCTTGGCCACTTCGACCTTATTCTTGTCGAGGACGAAGCTGACCTTGTCGCCGCCGGTGAAGGGCGCGGTGGCCAGCAGCGCGCTCAGCACGCCGACCGCCACGGGCAGCCAGTTTTTGAGCGTGCCGACCAGACGGTCATGGCTGCCCCCCGGCTGCGCCCATTGACGGCGCACATCGCGTTGCTGATCGGCCTGAACGGACATGATGGCGAGCGCTCGCTTCCCTTACATATGCGCGAAAATGTCGATCTCCGGCCAACCGGCCAGGTCGAGCGCGGCGCGGTGCGGCAGGAAATCGAAACAGGCCTGCGCCAGTTCCATGCGGCCTTCGCGGATCAGGCGCTTGTCGAGTTCGGTGCGCAGCGCGTGGAGGAAGCGCACGTCCGACGCGGCATAATCTTTTTGCGCGTCCGACAGATTGGGGTTGCCCCAGTCGCTCGACTGCTGCTGCTTGCTGATGTCCTGGCCCAGCAGTTCGCGGACCAGTTCTTTCAGTCCGTGGCGATCGGTATAGGTGCGAATCAGGCGCGATGCGATCTTGGTGCAATAGACAGGCGCTGCGACCACGCCCAGATAATGCTGGATCGCGGCAATATCGAACCGGCCGAAATGATAGAGTTTCAACCGTTCCGGGTCGGCCAGCACGGCGCGCAGGTTGGGCGCGGCATAATCGCTGCCCGCGCTGAACCGCACCAGATGTTCATCGCCCTTGCCATCGCTGATCTGGACCACGCACAGGCGGTCGCGCGGGGTGATAAGCCCCATGGTTTCGGTGTCTACGGCGATCGGGCCGGGGGCAAGCACGCCTGCGGGCAGATCTTCTTCATGGAAATGGACGGTCATGCCACCCCCCTATGCGTAAAGCGGCGCGCTCGCAATCGGCGCGTTCGGTCGGGGTTCGCGCGGCGCGATATATCGCGTTAAAAACACAAGGTGACGTGATCGGTGAAAATCATTCGCGCTGTCCCGAAAAGTTGATATAGTGATTCCCAAACCCGCCTTACGCGGTGGATTGTGCATGTCATTCGCCCGACATGTTTTGTCCGATTGGTCTTGGGGCGAAGCGAAAGTGACTAACAGGGCATGAGTTTTGACAGAGGTCGCCGCGGCGGGCGCGGCAAGGATAAGCGCGACGGTTTCGGCGACGACAACTTTTACGACCAGGGCGCTGGCGGCGGTGGCGGTGGTCGCGGCGGTTTTGGCGGCGGCTTCGGCGGCGGTGATCGCTTCGGCGGCGGTGGCGGCGGTGGCTTCGGCGGCGGTGATCGCTTCGGCGGCGGCGGCGGCGGTGGTGATCGCGGCGGCTTCGGCGGCGGCGCGCCCCGTGGCGGCGGCTTCGGCGGCGGCGGCGGTGGTGGTTTCGGCGGCGGCGGTGGTCGCGGCGGAATGCCGGCCCAGGTCGTTGGCGAAGGCACTGGCGTCGTTAAATTCTTCAACGGGCAAAAGGGCTTCGGCTTTGTCGTGCGTGATGATGGCGGCGAAGACGTGTTCGTACACATCAGCGCAGTCGAGCAGGCTGGCCTGACCGGCCTGGCCGAAGGTCAGCAGCTTGGTTTCACGCTGGTCGATCGTGGTGGCAAGGTGTCGGCGACTGACCTGAAGATCGAAGGCGAACCGCTCCCCGTCACCGATCGCGGTCCGCCGCGTGAACCGCGCGAACCGCGCGCCGGTGGTTTCGGTGCAGCGCCCGGCGGCTTTGGCGGCGGTGCGGACCGTGGTGGCCCGCAGCGTCAGCTGACCGGCGAACGCTCCAGCGGCACGGTGAAGTTCTTCAACGCGATGAAGGGCTTCGGCTTCATTCAGCGCGATGACGGCCAGCCCGACGCATTCGTCCACATCAGCGCCGTCGAACGCGCTGGCATGGCCGCCCTCAATGAAGGCGACCGTCTGGACTTCGAACTGGAAGTCGATCGTCGCGGCAAATATGCTGCGGTGAATCTCCAGTCGAAGGCCGACTGAGCCAGCGACGGATCATCCCTGTCCGCAGGGAGAGAGATAAAGAAGGGTCGTCCGAAAGGGCGGCCCTTTTTTTGCGTTCGAGGGTCGGGGATGGGATCCCCCGGTCCGCTGCCGAGGACCGATGTTTTAAGATGGCGGAACTTGCGCCGGTATGACTGCGTATGGATTTGGGCGCAGGGCCAAAAGCGCCCTTCCTTTGCGATGCAGGGGCGGCTTCCATGTGCTGCAATCGCGAACAAAGCCTGTCCGCAAGCATCCTGCTTCGTAAGAAAATGTTGCTTTATCGGGCTATTCGCCGCGTACGCACGCCTGCTGCGGCACAGCAATATTATCTTACATCCCGGCCACGCATCCATCTTGCCGACTTCCTAGTTTGGATGAACGCAACACAGGATGGAGTGCATAGTCATGAATCAGTCGGACAATAAGGATCGTCGCACGCTGATCGAGAAGGCGGCAGGATCGCTCATGCTGCTTTGCTTCGGTCTGGGCAGCCTGGCCTTTCTGATCGCGATCGACCGGGCCGAATGGTTTGCGGTGCGTCCCGCTTCGGGCGTTGCTTTGGCGATGGCCAATGCGTCGGATAAATATGCCGATAATGCGACGGAAGCAGCCAGCGCGGCGTCCACCGGCGCGTTTCGCGCGACGCAGGGCGCTGCTGTCGGCGCGAACTGACGCGGTGTATTTGCCCCGTCAGCTTCGTCCAATTCGGCAACAGGCCATATCATGATCGTCACCGCGACTCCGGGCATCAAGCAGATCATCCGCGAGGTATGGAAGCCGCTGGCGCTGCTGTTCGTGTGGGACGTGATCGTCACGGTCACCTATTTCCTCATGCCCTTCACCGCGCCGTCGCTGCCTTTGACTCTGTTCGGCTCCGCGCTGGTGCTGTTTTTGGGGTTCCGCAGCAATTCGGCCTATCAGCGCTGGTGGGAAGGGCGCGGGCTGTGGGGGCTGATGATCAACGCCAGCCGCAATCTGGCGCGGCAGGCGCGTAATTTCCTGCCCGAGGAGGCGCGGACAGAAAAGCGCGGACTGGTCAAGCGCCAGATCGCCTATGTCCACGCGCTGCGGTGCCAGTTGCGGCGGCAAAAGCCCGATAGTGACGTGGCGCGATTTCTGTCGAAGGGTGACGCGGATCTGGCGCTGGCGCGCGTGAATGTCGCCAACGGCATATTGGACGGCACCGGGCGGCGCATTGACGAGGCGCGGCAGCGCGGCTGGATCGACACGATTCAGCAGGCGGCGATGGAAGCGGTGCTGGTGGACATCGCCAATGCGCAGGGCGGGATGGAGCGGCTGAAGAACACGCCGTTGCCGGTGCAATATCGTTTCTTTCCGACGCTGTTCACCCATTTGATGTGCATCTTGCTGCCGATCGGGCTGGTCGAGACGATGGGACTGGCGACGCCGCTGGGGTCCACGCTGGCGGGCCTGATGTTCCTGGCGGTGCTGGCGATCGGCGATGATCTGGTCGATCCGTTCGACAATAGTCCGCATGATTTGCCGCTGAGCGCCATGTGCCGGACGATCGAGATCGACCTGCTTCAGGCGATTGGCGACGATGCGCCCCCGCCAATGCGGCCCGACAAGGAAGGGATATTGTGGTGAGGCGCGTCCGTCACACCCGCCGGAACGGGAAGGGCGCGGCCGTCCGTTCATAACTGTGCAGGTCCAGCGCGCGGGTGACGGGCGGCAGGGCGCGGTCGGGGCAGGCGCGGCGTTCGCACAGGTGACAGGTCGGGCCGACCTCCGTTGCTTCATCCTTGTCCATGTCGATGCCGTCGGCATGGGCGATGCGCCCGCCATGCTTGGCCTCGCACCCCAGCGCGATCACGGATCGACTGCGTGCGTCCGGCGCGTTGCGGGGCAGCGCCATTGCCAGTGTGACGAAGCGGCGGCCGTCCAGCGTCTCGATCAGTTGCGATTCGACCCGGTCCACCGTGCGGGCGTCCTGCGCGTCCCAGCGGGGGCAGGGGCTGCCGTAGCGGGCGAAGGGCCAGGCTTCGCCATCGAACCGTTTGGACACGATGCCCGCCCGGTCCATCTTGACCATGAAGAAGGGGATGCCGCGCGCGCCGGTGCGATTGAGGCTGGTCAGGCGATGGGCCAGTTGTTCGGTCGACACGCCGAAGCGGTCGCGCAGCAGCGGCAGGTCGTGGCGGCTGTGTTCGGCGGCCTGGCGGAAACGGTCATAGGGCATGACCAATGCGGCGGCGGCATAGTTGGTCAGCGCGATGGTGGCGAGGCGGCGGCTGTCCTCGTCCGGCGGACTGGCGCGCGCGACCTGCGCGGCGATGGCTTCGGCCAGTTCCTGCGCGCACAGATGATAGGCGATGGCGAACAGCCGCCCGGACGCAGGCAGCCGTTCGCTAAGCATCAGGCGGCGGCGGTGCATGTCATAATGGCGCAGCGTTCCGGCCAATATGTCGGCGCGCACGACCTGAACGGCCATGCCATGCCGGTCCTTCAAGCGGGCGCGCAATTCGGCCTGGAGCAGGGCGGGGTCGTCGCTCATGGATGCAGCGATGCTTTCCGCGCCTGCGTCGATTTCCGCGAAATGATTGCCCGCGCGCGCGATGGCTTCGCGCAGCCAGTCGACCGGGGCAACCAGCGGGGCGGGACCACGATCCCCCGCCAGCGATTCGCCGGGCAGGCGGCGCAGGTCGGCCAGCGCGCGGTAGAAACGGGCAATCGCTTCGCTGACGCCGGGATAATTTTCGGCGACTTCCAGCACTTCGTCGCGGGCAATGCCGATGTCGCGCACCAGCGCGTCGGACAATATTTCGCCCAGTTCATGGGCGCCGCCCTCCACCGGGGACGCGGTGAAGTCACGAATGTCGATGTCATAGGTATTGGCCAAGCGCAGCAGCATCTGCGCGGTCAATGGCCGCTGGTTGCGCTCCAGATGGTTGAGATAGCTGGGGGAAACGCCCAGCTCCTCGGCCATGCGGGTCTGGTTCAGGCCCAGTTCGCGGCGCAGCACGCGCAGCTTGGGGCCAAGATAGAGTTTGCGGTCGGTCAGCTCTGCCATATAGTCATAATGTCATAGAATGACAGTTATACCAAATCCTATCATGACATGCGGCCACCAATCGTCCTTCGCAAACGCGAATCTATGTCTATGTCGGTGTCTATCAGCCGCACCGACGGCGCAACGAAAGGACAGGATCATGACCACCCAGACCATGGATGACACCACCGGCCATCCCCAGCCCGCCCGTTCGCGCGCGGTGTTCTCGCCCGAAGATTTCGGCCTGATCCGCACGGCCATTGCCCATTATCTGCGCGAGGTTCAGGACCAGCCTGAATCGGTCAAATATGCCAATCTCTATCACCGCCTCGGCCGGGTGGCGTAATCTGGCTTCAGCATAACTGAAGCAAGCCCGCACCGGCCCTTTCCCCACCCGACCGCCCACAGAATATCCTGAATAGGCGGTCGGGTGGGGGAGAGGGCCGGTGCGGGCCTTCCGATCAAAAAAGAAGAGTCAGCCAGTAAAAGCCTGCGCCGATCGCGGCGGCGGCGGGCAGAGTGACGACCCAGGCGACGACGATGCTGGATGCGACGTTCCACCGCACCGCCGACAGTCGCCGTGACGCGCCCACGCCCACGATCGCGCCAGTGATGGTGTGGGTGGTGGACACCGGAATGCCCAGATGGGTCGCCAGGAACAGGGTGATCGCGCCGCCGGTTTCCGCGCAGAAGCCCTGCGCCGGGGTCAGCCGGGTGATTTTCGACCCCATGGTGTGGACGATTTTCCACCCGCCCAGCAAGGTGCCGACGCCCATTGCCGCCTGACAGGACAGCACGACCCAGAAGGGAACGTGAAACTCCCCCTGCAACATGCCCTGCGAATAGAGCAGCACCGCGATGATCCCCATCGTCTTTTGTGCGTCATTGCCGCCATGGCCCAGCGAATAAAGCGACGCGGACACCAGTTGCAGCTTGCGGAATACCCGGTCCGCGCCCTGCGGCGTGAAGCGGCGGAAGATCCAGCTGATCAACAATACCAAAAGCAGCGCCAGCATGAGGCCGATGGCGGGCGACATGACGATCGCCGCGCTGGTCTTGAACACGCCGCTCCATACCACCGCGCCAAGCCCCGCCTTGGCCGTGCCTGCGCCCAGCAGGCCGCCGATCAGCGCGTGGCTGGACGAGGACGGGATGCCCAGCCCCCAGGTGATGAGGTTCCAGACGATTGCCCCCATCAGCGCGCCGAATATGACTTGGGGCGTGATGATGCTGGCTTCGACAATGCCCTTCCCCACGGTTTCGGCGACATGCAGGCCAAAGAAGAGGAAGGCGATGAAGTTGAAGAAGGCGGCCCAGGCGACCGCATATTGCGGTTTCAGCACGCGCGTCGACACGATCGTGGCGATGGAGTTCGCCGCGTCGTGCAGGCCGTTGAGAAAATCGAAGGCCAGCGCGACGCCGATCAGTGCGACCAGCAGCGGAAAGGCGATATGGGCTTCCATGGGATCTATCCGGTTCCGGCAGGATCAGGCGTGGTCGATGACCAGGCCGGAAATTTCGTTGGCGACATCCTCGAACCGGTCAGTGACCTTTTCCAGATGGGAATAGATTTCGTTGCCGACGATGAAGTCCATCGGATTGCCCAGCCGCGCCTGCGCATAGAGCGCCTTCAGCCCCGATTCGTGCAGCGTGTCGGCATGACCTTCCAGCTTCACCAGCCGCTCGGTCAATTCATGCAGCCGCGTGGCGTTGAGGTTAAGCGAGCGCAGCAGCGGCATGGCTTCGGCGGTGATGCGCGCACATTCCACGATGATGGCGCTCATATCCTGCATCTGCGCTGAAAATTCGGTGACTTCGAACAGGGCGATCGCCTTGGCGGTCTGGTTCATCTGGTCGATGGCGTCGTCCATCACACCGATCAGGCCAGTGATGGCACTGCGGTCGAAGGGGGTGACGAAGATGCGGCGCACGTCCTGCAACACTTCGCGGATGATGTCGTCCGCCTCATGTTCGCGGTCCGAAATGGTCTTGATATGGTCGGCCATGTCGGGACCGCCCTTGAGCAGGCGGGCGAGCGCGTCGGCACCGGCCACCAATGTGACAGTGTGCGCTTCGAACTGTTCGAAAAAGCGGCCCTGTTTGGGCATCAGCGCATGAAACCAGCTGAACATAGCCGTCCTTTCATTTTGTTTATCTCTGAACCACAGCAGCATCGCAATGAACCGACCCGGCTGGCGGGGCGGTTCGCGGAAGGCGGCTATGATGGCCTGAAGATCGGGTTCGTCGACCGCGCTTGCAGCGTCGCGCACGGAAAACCAGCGCAATTCCCGCTGCCCCTTTTCGGGCCAGTGCGCCAACTGGCCCGTGACCGCGAGCGGGAATACTTCCACCGTGGCTTCGCGGGCGTTGCCGTTGCGCTTGCGCTTGTCGTAACGGTAGCGGCCAAGGGACGCGGGGCAGGCAATGCCGTGGATGCCCGCTTCCTCATAGGCTTCCAGTTCGGCGGCGCGGTGGCCCGACAGCCCCTTGATCCGGTTGCCCTTGGGAATCACCCAGCGGCCGGTATCGCGCGATGTGATCAGCAGGATCTGCATCGCGCCATCGGCACTGGTGGTATAGGGCAGGGCGGCGATCTGACGCATCGCTGCACCCTGTAACGATATTGTCACAATGTGCAATCGGGGCGGTATCGCACCGCCCCCGATCCGAGTCGCATTCTGTTTTGGAAGCACGGTTCCGGCCCGCTCCCCCGCCCAGCCACCCGACAGTATGACTCTGGATCGGGTGGTTGGGCGAGGAAGCGCGCCGGAACGTCCCGTTACAGCGAAAAGCGCGCCGTTACGCGGATGTCGCGGCCCGCTAGCGGGGCGAAGTCCTTGAGGACGCTGGCATGACGGCGGGCGTCCACGTCGAAGATATTATTGGCCGACAGCATCAATGTGGTGCGGTCATTGCCCCTGAACGGCTTGATCGAGAGGGATGCGTTGACCATCGTATAGCCATTGGTCGTGGTTTCCGACGCGGCGATGCGATCCTGATCGAACACATGCTCCACTTCGCCGCGCAGGCTCAGCCGGTCGCCCTGCGCTTCCAGTCCGCCCAGCAGACGCAGCGGCGGGATGCGCGGCGCAGGGCCGCTGCCCTTGATCGTGGCGCGGACATAATCGGCCACGCCGTCGAAATTGATCGCATAGCTGCCGACCTGCGCCAGCTTGAGCGTGGCTTCCGCCTCGAACCCGTAATAGCGTGCGTCCGCCTGCGCATAGGCGTAGCAGGGAAATTCCAGGTCCGCGCCGCCATTGGCCCCCTGACACACGCTGTCGGCGACGATCGCGTCGTAGATATAGCCGTTGAACCAGTTGTGATAGGCGGCCAGGCTGATGCTGTACCCTTCGCCCTTGCCGCGCAGCGTGGCTTCGACGCCCCAGCTTTTTTCCTTGGTAAAATCGGGATCGCCCAGTTCGAACGCCTGCGTTCCGGCATGATTGCCGCGCGCGAACAATTCTTCCGCCGATGGCGCGCGTTCGCTGCGTGAGGCGTTCAGGCCGATGCGCCAGCCCGGCACGACCGCCTGGCTGATGCCGAGCGACCCGGACAGCGCGTTGAAGCTGCGCCGCGCCCCTCCGGTGAACAGGTCCGCATCGGCATTGGCCGACAGGTCGGTATGTTCGTAACGCGCGCCAGCCTCTAGCCGGATGTCGCCCAGATCCAGCGATTGCAGAGTGAACAGGCCCAACTGGTTGGTTTCATTCTTGGGCAGGAATTTCTCTTCCCCGATCGCCTGAAAGCGGCGGGTGAAAAATTGCGCGCCGAACGCGCCGTCCCATCCGCCCCGGCGGGACTGGATGAATTCCAGCCGGCTTTCCATCGACTGGTTGTAGAAGGTGGTGCCGACTTCGCCCGATGGTTCGATTTCCTGATGCTGGTAATCGGCCCAGCCCGCGCGCAGGCGGATGGTGTCGAGGAAGCCGCCATTGGTCGCGATTTCGCCGCGCAGGTCGGCGCGGGTCTGGCGCATGGCCAGCGTTACATCCTCATGGCTGTGGCCTTCCTCTTCCCCCGCATGATCGTCCGACAGGTCGAAGCGTGCTGGCACGCCATAGCGATTGTCGGTGTGGGAGACGGAGATGCCCAGGCTGCCGCGATCGTTGATATAGGCAAAGCCGCCCGCGACTTCCCATGTCTCCGCCGCCGTATTGGGCAGCTTGCCTTTCAACTGGCCGTCCGCCCGCACTTCGGCGTCGTCCGACGCAGCGGCGATGGCGCGCAGCGGTTTGGACAGGATATAGCTGCCGGTGCGCTGGTCGTCGCTGCGGTTGTAGCTGCCGTCCAGATGGATGACGAAATTCTCGCTCAAGGGCGCTTCGATTTCGCCGCCGACGGTGCGTTCGTTCGCGGCGCTGCCATAGGTGGCGATGCCTTCGACATGGATGGGTTCGTCCGGCACGCGGCGCGGGATGCGGCTGTCGATGACATTGACCACGCCGCCGATGGCGGACGATCCATAAAGTAGGGCGGCAGGGCCACGCAGCACTTCGATCCGGTCGGCAGTCAGCGGGTTGATGGCGACGGCATGATCGACCGAGGTGTTCGACACGTCGAAGCTGCCGATACCGTCGGTCAGGATGCGGACCCGCTCCCCCTGAAAGCCGCGCAATATGGGGCGCGATGCGTTGGGACCGAAGGAGGTAGAGGAAACGCCGGGCTGCCGCGCCAGCGTTTCGCCGATGGTGGAGCGCAGTTCGCGCGTCAGCTTGTCCCCGGTGACGACGGTGGTGCCGGATAATATGTCGCCCTGCCGCCGGGGGATGAGCGCAGTGACGACGATGTCGGCGCGATTGTCATGATAGGCGCTCTGGTCGGCCTCGTCGGCAGGTGCCGTCTGGGCCATGACGGGCAGGGCGATGGAGAGCGCACACAGGGCGCAACCGGCGCGAAGCGACAGCGAGAGAGACATAGGTGGCGGATACCCTGAAATGATGCGAATGAGACTGTGTAACACGATGTTACATCATATCAACTTCCGTTCGTCGCTTTTTTGCCGCGCTGCGTCATAAAAGGGCGATTAGAGGAACAGAAATTTCGCCAATGCCTCGACTGCGGGGGTTTCTGCCGCGCGGGGGCCAAGCGCCTGCCGGATTTCGACGGCGGGCAGCGGCATGTCGAGCGCCAGCCGCCTGATACCATCCATCCGCCCCAGATCGCGCGCCAGCGGGCCGAAGGCTGCAAAGATGCCTGCGCCTTCGCGCAGTGCGGCAAGAATCGCGAACATATTGTCGCTTTCCAGTGCGACGGGACCAGTGTCGGCGCGGCCCCGGACGAGGGCAGCTTCAATGATGGCGCGCATGGCATTGCTGCGGTCCAGCGCGAGGGCGGGCGTGATGGCAATGTCGGCGCGCGATACGACGTCGGCGCGGGCAAGCGGATGATTGGTCCCGGCATAGAGGCTGACAGGTTCCGACCAGCCATAGCGGGACGGGAGGTCGGCCGGTTCCTCCAGCGCGTAGAAATAGGCGATGTCGGCACGGCCGGACTGCAAGGCGCGCGCCGCATCCGCTGATGAAAGGACGTGCAGGTCGAGCGCGATAGCGATGTCGTCATTTGCAGCTTCGAACGTAGACAGTGCGTCCTGCACCTGGCCGAATACCTGGGCGGGGGCGGCCAGGGTGATCGTCTGGCGCGGGGATGCGGGGGCAGGTACGGGGACCGGCAGGGTAGGGGGATCGACCTGGACCGCGTCCCAATCTTCCGGTGCGTCCTGCGACAACAGCGTCATCGCCTGCGCCGTCTTGCGCCCGGCAGGGGTCAGCCGCGCCGCGCCGGTCAGATCGTCGAACAGACGATAGCCCAGTCGCATTTCCAGCGAGGCCATATCGCGCGCGATCTGATCTACCGACACGCCCATGTCACTGGCGCAGCGCGTGATGCTGCCTGCCGCCACCATCTGCGCGAATATGTCCAGCTGGCGCAGGGAGGGGGTATCCATCCCGGCGTGATAGAGGAAATGCGGGGCCGGGTTAAGGGGCGATCTTCGCGCGTTATCGGCGAGTGGCGACGATCGCATAGCCCAGGCTGTCGTCTTTGGAACCAAGCCCAAGCGCCATGCTGAGATGGGCCATCAGCAGGAAGACAAGAGTGACGGGGAGCAACGGCAGCAGCAGCGGCCATTGGACGAGCATGTAGCGCGATGGTCGCACCATGCGCATGGCCAGCACGATCAGCTTGTTGGCGATGACGGCAATGTCGTTGCCGCGCTCCGTGATTTGGACGTTGGCGAATGTGCCGAACATCCGCGCCAGCGCGTAGCGGGAGAAGCGGTGGAAATCATAGGGCGCGTAATGCACTCGCGCGGAAAAGGGGACAGTCGCGATCAGGGTGCCGCCCGGTTTCAGCACCCGCTCCATTTCCGCGATCAGCGCGGCAGGTTCGGGCGCATGTTCCAGCACTTCGGTACACAGGACCGTATCGAAACTGGCGTCGGGGAAGGGAATATATGCGCCGTCGAAGGGAACGACTTCTGCATTGCCCGCCATGCTGAAGGCGCTGGCCTGCGGCACGTCTATGCCGGTGTAGCGCACCGATGGCGGCAGCAGGCGGCGATAGGGCATTTCGCCGCACCCCACGTCGAGCAGGTCGCCGCGCAGCGGGGCAAGGCGGGGTTTGAGGAAGGACCAGATGGTGCCGAGTTGCAGGTCGATGAGGCAGCGCAGGGCAAAGAGGATGCGCGAGAGCATGGACGCATCGAACCGCACCGGGATCGGGCGGAAATGTTCGCTGTCGGTCGATGCGGTCATGCGCCGCACTTCCATCGCGATAGAGGGGCAGGCACTGCGATCACAGCGGCTTGAAACCCCAGCTCATATAATTGCCGACATTGACGGACAATTTGCGGCTGTCGAGCCATGATCCACGCAGGGCGCGGGTCAGGCGTTGTTTCAGCGAGTCGGGCATCGGCATCAGGCGCAGCCAATAGCTGGGGCGGTAGCGGTTGCGGAAACTGGCCCCGCCGACGGCGTTATAGCCATGCTGCTGCAACAGGCGCCGGGCGCTTTGGGCCGAGAAAAGCTGCATATGTTCGATATCGACGATCGGCGAGCGTCGCCCCAGCAGGCGGTTGAGCCATGCGCGCCGGTCATGGGTGACGCCCACGAACACGCCGCCGGGTTTGAGCAGGCGATGGGCCGCCGCCACCAGTGCGCCGGGATCCTGCACATGTTCCAGCGTCATGAAGCAGCAGATGAGGTCGAGGCTTTCGGGCGCGACATCGGCGTCCTCGAAAATGCCTTCGTAAATCCAGGGGCGGCGATGGGCAGGGGCAGCGGCGATCGCGGCGCTCGACGGTTCGATGCCGATCAGTCGGGTGAAGCCTGCGTCGCCCAGCCGCTCAAGGAAAGCGCCGGTTCCGGTGCCGATTTCCAGTGCCGAAACGCGGCTGTTCAGCAGCGCCAGCACCGGGCGAACCGCAACGGCATAGGCGTCGGCGGCATCCTCCGCTTCCTCCGCGCTGTCATAGTCGGCGGCATGATAGCTGGCGGCGAGCGTGGCGACGGCGGGTGGCCGATCGACATAGGCCAGGTCGCAGGCGCGGCACCGGACCATGGCGTGGCTCATATATTCCGGCACCTTGCGCGAGGCAAAGCTGGATGCGCTGACCCGGCTTTCGTCGCGCGTGTCGGACAGGAAGGGTTCGGCCTGATCCGGCCCTGCGCCGCAAAGGGGGCAAGCGCGGGCAGCGATGATGGGTGCGTGCTTCATGCGCATGGCCTAGCCGAACATGGTTGATGAAATCTTAACCATATCTGCCGAAGGTGCAGGCATGAACGACACAGATTTTATCGCGGCCGCGCCACAGGACACACGGTTGCTGGCGCAGCGAATCCGGTGTCAGGCGCTGCGCATGGTGACGCGGGCGAAGGCTTCGCATATCGGATCGGCGCTTTCGATAACCGACATCATGGCCGTGCTTTATGGCGGGGCGCTGCGAGTCAGCGCCACTACGCCGGACCATCCTGACCGCGACCGTTTCATCCTGTCCAAAGGTCATGCCTGCGTCGCGGTCTATGCCGCGCTGGCCGAAACCGGGTTCATCGATCGCACGCTGCTGGACAGCTATGGCACTGACGGGTCGATGCTGATGGCGCATATCAGCCATAAGGTGCCGGGGTCGGAATTTTCCACCGGCGCGCTGGGGCATGGATTGCCGTTCGGCACCGGCAAGGCGCTGGCGGCCAAGCGGCGCGGCATGGGGTGGCGCACGGTCGTTTTGACCAGTGATGGCGAATGGGGCGAGGGCAGCAATTGGGAAGCGGCGCTGTTCGCTGCGCATCATGGTCTGGATAACCTGTTGTGCATATTGGATTATAACAAGTTGCAGAGCCTGCGCAGCGTGGACGAAACGCTGCGGCTGGAACCGCTCCATTCCAAATTCGCGGCCTTTGGCTGGGCCGTGCGCGAGGTGGACGGGCATGATCATGACGCGCTGGCGCAGGCAATGACGGGCGCTGCGTGGGATCCGGGCAAGCCGATGATGCTGATCGCCCATACGACCAAGGGCAAGGGGGTCAGCTTCATGGAAAACAAGGTGGAATGGCATTACCGCAACCCGACGCCGCAACTGCTGGAAGCGGCACTGGCCGAAATTGAAGGCGAAGGCCGGGAGGCGCAGGTTCATGCGTAATGCCTTTATCGACGAACTGGTGACGCTGGCGCAGGCGCATGACCATATCGCCCTGATCGTCGGCGACCTGGGCTATAATGTGATCGAGCCATTTGCCGATCGCTTCCCCGACCGTTTCGTCAATGCCGGCGTCGCCGAACAGAATATGACCGGGCTGGCCGCCGGGATGGCCAGCGAAGGCTATCATGTCTTTACCTATTCGATTGCCAATTTCCCGACATTCCGTTGCGCCGAGCAGATCAGGAACGATGTCGACCATCACCGCCTGCCCGTGACCGTGGTCGCGGTGGGGGGCGGGGTGTCCTATGGCGCGCTGGGCTATTCCCATCATGCGGTGCAGGATTATGCGCTGATGCGGTCGATGCCCAATATGGTCATTGCAGCGCCCGGCGATCCGATGGAAACGCGCGCCTGCCTGCGCTGGCTGGTCGCCAATCCCGGCCCGTCCTATCTGCGGCTGGGCAAGGCGGGCGAACCGCAATTTCATGACGCTGTGCCAGATGTTGCGCCGGGCCGCTGGGTCAGCGTGCGCGACGGCGGGCAGGCCGATGTCATGCTGTCCACCGGCGGGGCGCTGGGCGCGGCGATCGGGCGGGCGGATGGCCGGGCCGTCTGGTCGCTGCCGCTGTGGGGCATGGCGGCCAAGCCGTTGCAGCCCGACCAGATCGCCCGCCATGGCAGCGTGACGACGCTGGAGGATCATCTGGCCGATGGCGGCTTTGGTTCCTGGCTGACCGAAGCGGTAGCTGGCACCCCTGCCGCCGCCTGCATCCGCCCCATCGCGCTGTCGGCGGAGATTTGCGACATGGTGGCCGGTCAATCGACGCTCAACCGGGTCGGCGGGCTGACCCTTTAACGGGCGCTTTAACCCTTTCTTCACCACGCCTGTTCATAGCTGGGTCCATGAAAGCGATCATCCTTGCAGGGGGCTTAGGCACCCGTCTGGCCGAAGAAACATCGGTCCGGCCCAAGCCCATGGTGGAGATCGGCGGCAAGCCGATCCTGTGGCATATCATGAAGATATACGCCCAGCATGGCGTGACCGAATTCATCGTGTGCCTTGGCTACAAGGGATACATGATCAAGGAATATTTCTTCAACTACGCGCTCCACATGTCGGACGTGACCATCGACCTGCGCACCGGCACGACGAATGTGCATCGCAATGCGTGCGAGGACTGGAAGATTTCGCTGATCGACACCGGCGCGGAAACGATGACCGGCGGTCGGCTGCGGCAGGCGATGCAATATCTGGGCGATGACCAGGATTTCTGCCTGACCTATGGCGATGGCGTCAGCGACGTGGACATAGGCGCCGCGATCGCCTTCCATCGCGGGCATGGCCGCAAGGCGACCGTTACGGCGGTGCGCCCGGCCAGCCGTTATGGCCTGCTGGATCTGGATGGGGACCGGGTTGCGGCCTTTGCCGAAAAGCCAGTGGAAGAAGGCGGCTGGATCAATGGCGGCTTCTTCGTCCTGAACCGGGAAATCGAAAACTATCTCGATAAATCAGATGGTTGCACTTGGGAGCGCGAGCCGCTCGAAGGGCTTGCCGCTGACGGGGAGCTTCGGTCTTTCTTCCATAACGGCTTTTGGCAGCCAATGGACACGCTGCGCGACCGGCAGATGCTCGAAGGCATGTGGGAGCGGCACGAGGCACCATGGAAAAGCTGGCACTGACATACGGATCGCATCCCGCTGCGCCCGACCCGGCTTTCTGGGCGGGGCGGCGCGTGCTGGTGACGGGCCATACCGGCTTCAAGGGCAGCTGGCTGCTCGTCCTGCTCGACCTGCTGGGTGCGCGAGTCACGGGCCTGGCGCTGGAACCCGATACCGATCCGTCGATGTTCACCCTGATAAAGGGCGCGTCGCTATGCGACCATCATATCGCGGACATTCGCGATGGCGATGCAGTCGCGGCGATCGTCGCGCGCGCGCAACCGGACATCGTGCTGCATCTGGCGGCGCAGCCGCTGGTGCGCCTGTCCTATGCCGATCCGATCGGCACCTTTGCGTCCAACGTCATGGGGACGGCCCATGTGCTGGAAGCGTGTCGCAACACGCCATCGGTGCGCACGATCATTTCGGTCACGACCGACAAATGCTATGCCAATGACGGCCGGGTGGAAGGTTATCGCGAAGATGCGCCGCTGGGCGGGCATGACCCCTATTCCAACAGCAAGGCGTGCGCCGAACTGGTGAGCGCGTGTTGGCGCGACAGTTTCTTTGCCGCGCAGAGCGTCGGACTGGCCACCGCGCGGGCGGGCAATGTCATCGGCGGGGGTGACTGGTCCGCCGACCGGCTGGTCCCCGACGCGATCCGTGCCTTTTCCGCCGGACGCCCGCTCCAAATTCGCAATCCCGACGCGGTGCGCCCGTGGCAGCATGTGCTGGAACCGCTGACCGGCTATCTGCTGCTGGCGGAGCAGCTGGCACGCGACCCTGTTCGATTTGCGCGCGGCTGGAACTTCGGTCCGGCCCCTGCACATATGGCCAGCGTGCGCGATGTCATCGACAGGCTGGCGGACCAATGGGGCGCGACGCATCCGTGGGAAAGACAGCCGGGCGACCATCCGCATGAAGCGGCCATGCTGACGCTGGATTCGACCGCTGCCGCCGATGCGCTGGGCTGGCGTTCGCGCCTGTCGCTCGAACGTGCGCTGGCGATGACTGCCGACTGGTATCGGGCGGACGACAAGCGCCGGGCGACCCGCGCTCAGGCGGATGATTTCATCGCTCTGGTGTCGGCATGAGCCGCATCCTTGTCACTGGAGCGAGTGGCTTCGTCGGTGCCGCGGTTGCCGATCTTGCCGCGCGGGAAGGGCATGACGTTACCCTATTGGTCCGCAACCCTGATGCCCCGCGCGTCGTGGCGCTTGCCCGCAGTTGCGCCATAGCGGTCGCCGATCTGGCTGATCGCGCGGCGGTGCGTGATGCCATGCAGGCGCGGCCCGATATCGTGATCCATTCCGCCTGGGAAGGCGTGGGCGGTCCCAACCGGGCAGGCGATGTGCAACTCGACAATATCCGCACGACCGTAGCGCTGCTGGACGAAGCGATCGCGGCGGGAGCCAGCCGCTTCATCGGCATCGGCAGCCAGGCCGAATATGGCCGCCACGACCGGCGCATCGACGAAGATGCAGCGACGACGCCCTTCCTGCTCTATGGGGCGGCCAAATTATCCGCTTTCCACCTGACGCGGCAGCGCGCGGCGGAGGCGGGGATCGGCTTTGCCTGGCTGCGGCTGTTTTCACCCTATGGTCCCGGTGACAATGCCAACTGGCTGATCCCGTCCGTCGCCGCGCAGATCATTGCGGGCCGGACGCCGCGCACCAGCGCGGGGACGCAGAAGTGGGATTATCTGCACATTGACGACACGGCGCGCGGCATATTGGCCGCTGCGCTGACAGATGGCGCGCAGGGCGTGTTCAACCTGTCGAGCGGGCGGGCGGTGACGGTGCGCTCCATCGTCGAACGGATCCGCGACATTGCGCATCCGGGCCTGCCGCTGACATTTGGCGAGATCCCCTTTGTTCCCAACCAGATCATGCATCTGGAAGGGGATAACAGCCGCCTGACCGCCGCGACCGGATGGACGCCGGGCATCGGAATCGAGGACGGCCTCATCACGGTGGTCGATGCGTTGAGGCAGGCGGCATGATGGCCCTGACGCGCGATCGCCGTTTCTGGGGTTATCTGGTCGCGGGGGGCGTCAACACGCTGTTCGGCTATGGCGCCTATAGCGTGCTGGTGCTGCTGGGCGTGCTGCCCCATGTCGCGGTCGTGCTGGGTGGACTGGCGGGGATCGCGTTCAATTTCCTGACCACCAGCGTCGTTTTCCGGTCGCATGATGTCCGCCGCCTGCCCCGCTTTCTGCTGGTCTATGCGGTGATGTTCGGCCTCAACATCCTGTTGCTCGACATGCTGATGCGCGCGGGGCTTGGGCCGTTGGCGGCGCAGGCGCTCGTGCTGCCCATTTTTACGCTTACTTTCCTTGTCATGCGCCGCTTCGTCTTTGCGGCCTTGCCGGAGCAGACCCCATGAAAACCATCTCCATCGTGACGCCCTGCTTCAACGAGGCGGATAATGTCGAGGCGTGCCATGGCGCAGTCGCCGCGCTGTTCGCGCCGGGCGCGCCGCTGGAAGGCTATGGCCGCGAACATATATTCGCCGACAATGACAGCAGCGATGGCACGCAGGATATATTGCGCGCGTTGGCGGCGAGCGATCGTTCGGTCAAGATCATCCTGAACGCGCGCAATTACGGCCCGTTCCGGTCCAATTTCAACGCCCTGCGCGCCGCGACCGGGGATGCGGTCGTCGTGTTCCTGCCCGCCGACCTGCAAGACCCGGCGGAAATGATCCCCGAATTTGTGGCGCTGTGGGAAAGCGGCGTGGAAGTGGTCGCGGGCGCGCGGGTCAACCGGCAGGAAAGCCTGACGCTGCGGGCGTGCCGCGCCATATTCTATCGCACCGTGCGTCATTTGAGCGATATCGACATTCCATTGAATGTCGGCGAATTTCAACTGCTGGACCGCAAGGTTTGGGAAGCGGTGGTCAGCCATGACGACCATTATCCCTATATTCGCGGCATCATCGCGTCGGTCGGTTTTCGCCGCGTCATCGTCCCCTACACATGGGCGGCGCGCAGCGCGGGCATATCCAAGAATAACCTGCCGCGCCTGATCGACCAGGCGCTCAATGGCATTTTCAGCTTTACCAACGTGCCGATGCGCCTTTGCACCTTTGCCGGGGTCGTCATGTCGGCGCTGTGCCTGCTTTATGCGGTGGCGTCGGTTGGCCTGTACATGATCTGGCCGACGATGGCCCCGCGCGGCATGATGACGCTGATCGTCGCTCTCTTCTTCCTGTCGGGCGTGCAACTCGCCTTTCTGGGGATATTGGGCGAATATGTGACGTCGATCCATGCACAGGTGCGCAAGCGCCCGCTGGTGGTGGAGCGCGAGCGGATCAATATGGACGAGGCCGTTGCCGCCGCCGACCTTCCCGTCGTGGATAATCCCGTCCACGCCCTTCAGCGCAAGCTGGACGCAGAGGCGGCGTGACACCGTCGCCGGGGCAGATCGCATCGGTCGACGCCCATCCTGACCCACGCGCATCTGTGTCCCTGCGCACGCTGACGGCGGCGCTGGTCGCTCTGTTCGCGTTTGACAATATCGCGCTGCTAGCGCTGTTGGGCCTGTCGCCGCCGGTCGTCGCGGCGCTAGCGCTGGTTTTGCCCGGTGCGTTGGCCTTTTTGTGCTGGAAAGCCATGCCTGGCGTGGCGCGGGTCAGTTTGCGCACGCTGCTGTTCTGCCTTGCGATCGCATTTGTCCTGTTGATGCTGGGGGGGGAGGGGCGTCTTTTCTATGCTCCGCCCGACTGGCAGATTCGCGATGCGGTGCTGGCCGACATGGGCAATCATCGCTGGCCCTTTGCCTATGGGATCGATGGGAAAGAGCAGCTTTTGCGCGCGCCGGTCGGCATCTATCTGGTCCCCGCGCTGTTGGGCGGGGCCAGCCAGATGGGGCGCGACTGGACGCTGCTGGCGCATAACGGGCTGATCCTTGGCCTGTTGCTGGCGCAGGGGGCGGTCCTGTTCGACGGCGCGCGCGCGCGGCTGATCGCGCTGGTCATATTCGTGATGTTCAGCGGGTTCGACATATTGGGCGTGGTTCTGGCAGAGGCGGCGACCGGGGACGCGAACTGGAACCATATCGAACGCTGGGCCAGCAATTATCAGTATAGCGCCCATATCACCCAGCTTTTCTGGGCGCCGCAACATGCGCTGGCGGGATGGACCGTGGCGCTATTCTATCTGTTGTGGCGCACCGGGCGCGCGCCGGTCGGCCTGTTCGCCGCCAGCCTGCCGCTGGTCGCGCTCTGGTCGCCGCTCATCCTGTTCGGCGCGCTGCCCTTTGCGGTGTTCGCGGCCATTCGCGTGCTGGCGACGCAGGACTGGCGCGCGCGCGATGTGCTGATCGCCATGTTCGCCGCGCTGCTGGCGGTTCCCGCGCTGGTCTATCTGTCCGTGGACGCAGCGGCCATCGGCGCGCATCTGCGCCCGCCTACGCTGCTGGGCTATATCCTCATCCTGCTGTTCGAAATACTGCCCTTCCTCCTGCCGTTGCTGAGTGATCGGACCGGCGGCACCGACCGGGTGACGATCCTGATCGCGGGGCTGTGCCTGTTGCTCATGCCGCTATGGACCATGGGCATCAGCAATGATTTCCAGATGCGTGGTTCCATCATGCCGCTGGCGCTGGTCGCTATCGCCTTTGCCCAATGGGCGGGGCGGGTGGACGTGCGGGGGCAGAAGATGGCCGTGGTGGCGATCATGGCGTTGGGTTCGGTGACGGGCATCGTTGAAATCTCGCACGCTTTCCGCTTCGCCGCGTCGCCCCCGCCGCTCTGTTCGCTGGCGGGCGCGTGGCAGCGGCAGGCGATCAGCGGCGTGCCTTACGCATCCTATCTGGCGGCGCGCGATGCTTTTCCGGTCGGCATCCTTCCCAGGGACCGCGTCGGCGGCGCAACGCCAGCGACCTGCTGGGACCGGCGATGGGACATGGCGGGGGCGCGGCCATGACATCGTCGCTGACCCTGATCGCGCTCTATGGCCTGCTGCTGGCGACCGTGCTGCTGACGCCCTATGCGTCGCTTTGCCTTGGCGCGCGGCTGGAACGGCACTGGTCGCCGGTCTGGATCGGGATATGTGCGGTGATGATGGCGGGTGCGCTGGCGCTGACGATCGCGCGCGATGGCAAGGTGCTGCTGCTCTGCGCCTTCCTGTTGTTGCCGCTCATCGGCCTTGGCATGGGCGCGCTGCTGGGCGGGATGGCGGCGATATTGCTGTTCGTCACGGTGACATGGTGGACGGCCGACCTGCAACTGGGTCCGGTGGCGGGCAGCATCTTTGTCCTGCTGGCGCTGTGGGCCGGGCTGCTGGCACGGCGGGGCGGGCGGCCTTCGCCCGATATTGCCCTGCGCTGGCCGGTGCTGCTGTGCGTCCTCATCGGCCTTGGCGCCGGGCTTTTGACGGCGCCGTTCGAATCGACCGACCCGATCCTGTCGGCCTGGCATCACTGGAGCGCCTATCTGTCGCCGGTGGAAGCATGGCGGGGCGGGGGCGTTCCTTATCGCGACTTTCCGATTCAATATGGGCTTGGCCCGACCGCTTTGCTGAAAGCGGCGTGCGGCAATGATTGCTGGCGCGGGCTATATTGGACGGCGATCAGCGCCAATGCGCTCTATTTCGCGGTGCTTGCCGGGTGCGTGCTGATCCTGACCATCGGGGCGTCGCGCGGGCTGCGGTGGCTGGGGCTGGTCGCGCTGTTTTGCGCCTGCTTCATCTGGACCGGCTATCCCGTGCAATTTGCCGGGCCAGCAATGACGCCGTCGGTCGCGGGGCTGCGCTTCATGTCGATCGCTGCCTTGTTGCTGCACATTCTGCGGGCCGAACATCGTGATGCGCCGCGTGACCGGGTGGGGCATGGCATCTGGCTGATCAGCCTGTTCTGGTCGGTCGAAGCGGGTCTGTTCGCCACGATATTATGGTGGCCCTATCTTGCGTTGCGTGCTGCCGGGGCGGCGCAGGGCGGGCGTGGCATCATGGTCGCACTGTTGCGCATCGTGGCGCAGGGGGCGTGTGCGCTGGCGATCGGGGTGTCGGCGCTTGTCCTGACATTATGGCTGGTGTCGGAAGGCGGCATCACCGCAACGGACTTTTTCGCCTATGTCCAGCATCCGCCCGGAACACGGCCGGTCAATGGCACAGGCACGATCTGGATCGCGCTGGCGTCGGTCGCGCTGGCGCTGCCGTTGCTGGCGCGACAGGGATATTCGGCGCGCGGCCGGTCGCTTTATGCCTGCATCACTGCCTTCGTCGTGGCCGGAACCTATTATATCAGCCGCAGCCACGACAATAATATCCTCAATCTCTTTCCGCTGCTGGTCCTGCTGCTGCTGGCGATCGCCGCGAACCGGAAGGACAGTGGTGATGCTTCGCCCGGTTTTGCGGGCGGTTTCGTCATCGTCACGCTGGCGGCCATGGTCGCGTTCGTGGCGACATTCAATTTCGGGCCTTGGCGCGAAGGCATTGCGCGGACCGGATTGCTGACGGTCGGGCCGGATCGGCTGCTGGCGCATCTGACGCCCCGGCGGGGCGACATTCCCGTCGTGACGCCACCCGATGGCGTCGCGGGCCTGGACTATCTGCGCGCGCGCAATGCGGGGATGGTGGTCCTGTTCGACAGCCGCAACGTCATGCCCAGGGGACCGGGCGGGACGGCATGGACCGGGGTCAACAGCATCGCCAATTTCGCGCCTTTGCCGCGCCCAATGATCCTGCACTATATGGCACGCGGAGCCACGGCCTATCGTCGGCCGGGCTGGATATTGGCCGACGCGGCGCATCGCGACTGGGTGCGCGATTTCCAGAGCGTCTATGCCATCGGGGAGCAGCACCGCTTTGGCAGCTATACCGCTTATTATATGGTGCCGCGCTAAAACGGATTGCGATTGCCCTGCGGCACCGACGCGCCAAAATCCGCACGCACCATGTTGACGACGCGGCCATCGTCGTGGCATTGGGCGAGCGTCCGATAGGCCGGAAGCGCAAAACGCCCGGTCGAATATCAGGCTCTACGGCACCAGGCCGTTGAAATGCGGGTATAGCTCAATGGTAGAGCACTAGCCTTCCAAGCTTGTGATGCGGGTTCGATCCCCGCTACCCGCTCCAGCCCTCACCACGACCCAGGCTATTCACACCGGCCCGGAACTGCCGCGTTCGATCAGGGTGAACAGGAATTCGGGCGCTTCGATCGGGCCGTTGGCCAGCGCGTCGATGACGGATCGGCCCATATCCTCCAACGGCTGGCGCACGGTCGTCAGCGGGGGCCAGGATGTGGGGCTGGCGGGGGTGTCGTCAAAGCCGACCACGGACAGATCGTCCGGCACGCGCAGGCCGATGCGATGCGCCAGCGTCAGCACGCCCAACGCCATGTCGTCATTGGTGGCAAAGATGGCGCTGGGGGGATGAGGCAAGGCCAGCAGCGCTTCGCCAGCGGTGATGCCCGACGCGAAATCGAAGTCGCCACCCACGAAATATTGTTCGTCGATCGCGATCTGCGCGGCGGTCAGTCCGTCGCGAAACCCCTCCACCCGGCGCAGCGCGGCGCGGTGGGAGGCGGGCGGGGTGATGACGCCGATGCGACGGTGGCCAAGGCCCAGCAGATGATCGGCGACCATGCGCCCGGCGGCGCGTTCGGGCGTGTGGATGGTAAAGCCCGCCGCGACCACCGACCCGGCGATGCGCGCGCAGGGCAGGCCAAGCTGTGCGATGCGCGCCAGCAGCGCTTCGTCATCGGCCAGCGGTGGCACCAGCAATATGCCGTCGGGGCGCAGCGCCGCGACCAGTCGGTCCAGCACTTCGAAACATTCCTCGCCACTCGGCGATATGGGTTCGACCACCAGATGATAGCCAAGGTCGCGGCAACGCGCCGCTGCGCCGCACTGGATGCCGCTGGTATAGCCGGGTGCGGGATTGCTGTAGAGATAGGCGATCATGAAGGACCGCCCGCCCGCCAGCCGCCGTGCCGACTGGTTGGGGCGATACCCCAATTGGTCGATCGCCGCCTGCACCCGGCCGCGCAGGTCGGGGCTGACATTGCTTGCCTTGTTGACGACGCGCGATACCGTCTTGATCGAAACCTGGGCCAGGGCAGCGACGTCGTGGATGCTCGTCATGGGGTGGATCGGCTCGCAACTAAGGGGACAGGGCTGTCATGGGAGGGGAAGGCGGCGCTTGGCAAGACGCCATTGTCGCAATTATGAAGCAATGATCGGGCGGGATGGACAGGGAAGGGCAGGCAAATGGGTGATGTCGTCAATTTGACGCAAGCGCGCAAGGCCAGGGGCAGGGCGGACAAGGCACGCATGGCGGACGCCAATCGCGCTAAATTCGGGCGCAGCAAGACGCAGCGTCTGGCCGATGAAGCGGCGAAGGAAAAGCAGGCTTTGATCGTCGATGGGGCTTTCCGGGAAAGTCGCGGTGAAGATGATCGGCAGCCTGAATAAGAAATTATGGCGCTATCTGTAAATATGACATTCATCTGAAAATGAATGATCATTAATCTTGATCGTTCCATCGCTCCTTGCCAACCATTCGTCGCGAAATATGACAAGGTGTTGCAGTCGATTGACCAGTTCGACTGTTGATCCTTCACTATGACTGAACATATTCGCAATATCCGCCCCGCCAGGGCCGCGATCGCCGCTGTTCTGGCTTTGAGTGCAACCCCTGTGCTGGCGCAGGTCGCCGCGCCGCCCACGATAGCGCCGACCATCGCGCCCGCCGTGCCGGATACGCCCGCGCCGACGGTCGCATCGCCGACGGCACCTGCGTTCGCGGTTAGCCAGCCGGTCGTGCAGCAGACGGCTTCGGTCGAAGACCGCCGCGCCGCATCCATTGCAGCGGCAGAGGCCGAAGCAGCCACGAAAGCGGCTGCGCCTGTAGCGCCCCGCGTCGTCCGCCCCCGTGCCGTCGAACGCATGGCTGCGCCCGTTGCAGCCGTTGCCGCACCGATTGCAGCGATGCCCGTGACGCCGTCACCCGTTGTTGCGCCCGAACCTGTCGTCGCGCCAGCACCCGCCGTGACGGAAGCTGCACCCGCGCCGGTAAGTCAGGCGGTCGCACGCACCGACGATGCCCTGCTGTGGGCCATGGGTGGATCGGCGCTGCTGCTGCTGGGCCTTGGCGGCGCTGCCATGGCGCGCCGCCGCCGTCCGACAGAAGCGATCGAGGAACGCGAAACCTTCATCGAACCCGCAGTTGCACCTGTCGGAGTTACGCCCGTCGTAGCTGCGCCCGTGGTGGTTCCGGTTGCGCGCCCCGCCTTTGCTACCGCTCCGTCCGCGTCGCATGAAGATGCCACGCTGGCCGCAATGGTCGCTGCGCCGCCGAGCGAGGATAATCCGTTCCTCACCCATGCCAAGCGTCTGCGCCGCGCCCGCATATTGCTGGCGCAGCGGGAGGCCGGTCATGCGCCGGTGATGACGCAGGCGCAAAGTCAGGCACAAATTGCAACGCCCGCGCCCGCGATGGACCGCAGCCAGACCGTCTACCGCTTCGGCGGGGAAGTCGCCCGTCCGGGCCTGTTGCGTCCACGCACCAGCTAGGCCGCTGCGCAATCCGCGCCCAATGACTCCGAAGGGGACGCAAGCCTTGGTGCCTGCGTCCCCTTCTTGTCGGGACATCCGGCTTCTTGCGCTGATCCGGTTGCGCTTTTACCCCCTGACTGATACCGGCGCGCGCATATCCGCGCCCTCACCTTGCGAAAGAGTCGCTTCATCATGTCAGACAAGATCAACCGCATCGTCCTTGCCTTTTCCGGTGGCCTCGACACCAGCGTGATCCTGAAATGGCTGCAACAAACCTATCAGTGCGAAGTCGTGACCTTCACGGCCGATCTGGGGCAGGGTGAAGAACTGGAACCCGCACGGGCCAAGGCGCGGCTGATGGGGGTCAAGGAAGAACATATCTTCATCGACGACCTGCGCGAAGAATTCGTGAAGGACTATGTATTCCCGATGATGCGCAGCAATGCGCTGTATGAAGGGCTGTATCTGCTCGGCACGTCGATCGCCCGGCCGCTGATCGCCAAGCGCCAGATCGAAATCGCGAAAATGGTAGGGGCCGACGCCGTATCGCACGGCGCGACTGGCAAGGGGAATGATCAGGTCCGCTTCGAATTGGGCTATTATGCCCTGTCACCCGACATCAAGGTGATTGCGCCCTGGCGCGAATGGGATCTGACCAGCCGCACCCGACTGATCGAATTTGCCGAACAAAACCAGATTCCCATCGCCAAGGACAAGCGCGGCGAATCGCCTTTCTCGACCGATGCGAACATGCTGCACACCTCGTCCGAGGGCAAAGTGCTGGAAGATCCGTGGGATGAAGTCCCCGACTATGTCTATTCGCGCACCGTCAACCCGGAGGACGCGCCCGACGCGCCCGAATATATCACCATCGATTTCGAACGCGGCGATGGCGTGGCGATCAATGGCGTGGGCATGTCGCCCGCGACGTTGCTCGAAACGCTCAACGAATATGGCCGCAAACATGGCATTGGCCGGCTCGATCTGGTCGAAAACCGCTTCGTGGGCATGAAGTCGCGCGGCATGTATGAAACGCCGGGCGGCACCATCTATCATCTGGCCCATCGCGGCATCGAGCAGGTGACGCTGGATCGCGGCGCGGCGCATCTGAAGGATGAACTGGCTCCCAAATATGCCGAGCTGATCTACAACGGCTTCTGGTTCTCGCCAGAGCGCGAGATGTTGCAGGCCGCGATCGACCATAGCCAGGAAAAGGTCACCGGCACGGTCCGGCTCAAGCTGTACAAAGGCGGAGTCTATATCGTCGGGCGCAAATCGCCTTATTCGCTCTACAGCGAAAAGGTCGTGACGTTCGAGGATGACGCCGGTGCCTATGACCAGCGCGACGCGGCAGGCTTCATCAAACTGAATGCCCTGCGCCTGCGGTTGCTGGGGCGGCGGGATCGGTAAGCCCCATCCGTCATGCCAGCATTCGCTGGCATGACGGATGCAGGTTACAAATTGCGACAGTTTCCCCGTTGCGCTGACACAGTTGCAGGACAAGTCTGGCCGATAAGCATCTTCAAGGACGGCGACGCCGTTCGTGACAGACACTTGGAAGGAAACAGGACATGATCCGCAAATTTTTCGGCACGGTGGCGCTGGGTTCGTTGTTCGTCGGTGGCCTTGCCGCATCGCACCTCGCCTTTGCCCAGCCCGGTCCCGGCGCTGCTCCCGGCCCGCGTGGCGGCATGATGCAACAGGCCGACACGAACCAGGACGGCAAGATCAGCAAGGCGGAACTGACCGCCGCGCTCGAAGGCCGCTTTGCGAAGATGGACGTCGACAAGGACGGCAAGCTGACCCAGCAGGATCGCGATGCGATGAAGGCTCAGCGGATGGACAATCGCTTTGCCAGGCTGGACGCCGACAAAAATGGTCAGGTCAGCAAAACGGAGTTCACAGCCGCCCATGAAGCCCGCGCCGACAAGCGCGCCGAACGCCGCGCCGAAGCGGGCAAGCCCGGTGAGCGCGAAGGGCGCGGCTGGGGCGGACGTCGCCATCATCGCGGTCCCGGCAAGGGCGGCATGATGATGGGCGGTCCGCGCGGCGAAGCGAACAAGGACGGCACCGTCACCAAGGCCGAGTTCATGGCCGGACCGCTGGCGATGTTTGCCAAGGCCGACACCAACAAGGATGGCAGCGTGAGCGCCGAGGAAATGAAGGCAGGCCGTGAAGCGATGCGCGGCGCGTGGAAGGACCGCAAGGCTCCCCCGCCGCCCGCAGGTTGATCCTGCTCTCCCGTTCGCGGCCCGGCCCGATCATCCCCCCGATCCCTGAACCGGGCCGCGCATAACTGGAAGGGCGAAGGCTGCCCCCTTGCCTTCGCCCTTCCAACCTTTCTTCAGCCGTGACAGACAGGCGCAATGAGCGATAAACCCCATCTCCTGCTCGTCGATGACGAGCGTTCGATCCGCGAGCCGCTGGCGCAGTATCTCTCCCGCAACGGCTTTCGCGTGACTGCCGTGGACAGTGCGGCGGATGCGCGGGTGCGGCTGAACGCCAATGCGATCGACATGGTGATCCTCGACATCATGATGCCGGGCGAGGACGGGCTGTCGCTGTGCCGCCATATCCGCGAAACGAGCGAGATTCCGGTCATCCTGCTGACCGCCCGCACCGAAGAAACCGACCGCATCGTCGGGCTTGAAATGGGCGCGGACGATTATGTGCTGAAACCCTTTTCTCCGCGCGAACTGGTCGCCCGTATCAAGGTGATCTTCCGCCGCGTCGCGACTGGCGGTCAGCGCGTCACCGCGCCCGATGGCGCGAATTACAGCTTTGCCGGCTGGCTCCTCAAGACGCAGGAACGCACGCTGGTGGACTCAGAGGGCGTGTCGCTGCCGCTGTCGACCGCCGAATATAATCTGATGCTGGCCTTTGCCACGCGCCCCAATTCGGTGTTGAGCCGCGACCAGTTGCTCGACATCACGCAGGGGCGCGAAGCCAATGCGTTCGACCGGGCGATCGACAACCAGATCAGCCGTTTGCGCAAGAAGATCGAGCCGGACCCCAAGAACCCGACGCTGATCAAGACCGTGTGGGGCGGCGGCTACACATTGTCGGCGGAAGTCCGCAAACTGTGAAGCGGTTTCGCTTGTGGCCGCAAAGCCTGGTCGGCCAGATCATCCTGCTCGTCGCGCTGGCGCTGTTCGTGGCGCAGGCGATCAATTTCGCTCTGCTCTATCGCGAACGGGTCCGGCTGGAGCTGACGGCCCAGACCGCGCCTGCGGTCTATCGCGTGGTCGATGCGCTCGACAACCGCCCCGACCGCCCCGGTCCCGACCGGATGCGCGCGCGCTTCGTGCAGGGCGCGCCCCCGCTCGAAGGACAGCCGCGCCCGGACATCGAAAAGCGCGCGACGGCCATGTTCGAGGATATCGGCCTCACCATCCTGACCGTGCGCGTGGTGCAGCAGGATGCGGTGATGCCCATGCGCCGCTGGGAAAGGATGCGGATTCGCGCCGATGGCGCACGGCCCCATGACCATCGCGTCGCGGCGCTCACGCTGGCGGCGGAATATGAAACGGGCAAATGGGTGGTGGCGCAGGCGCGCACCGGCAACCGCGCGCCGCGCTATGGCGGCTGGCTGATCGGCCAGACGCTGATCCTCTATGTCATCGTATTGTTGCCGCTGTTGTGGGTCGGGCGGCGGCTGGCGCGGCCATTGAAGCAACTGACCGGGTCGGCGCAGCAATTTGCCCGCACCGGCGCGGCCGATGCGGTGGACGAACGCGGGCCGGGCGACGTGCGTGACCTCACCATGGCGTTCAACGCCATGCGCGCGCGCATCATCGCGATGCTGGATGAGAAAGACCGGATGCTGGGCGCGATCGGCCACGACCTGCGCACGCCGCTGGCGTCGTTGCGGGTGCGCGCCGAATCGGTCGAGGATGATGCAGAGCGCGCGCGCATGTCCGAAACGATCGACGAAATGAACCGGATGCTGGAGGATATCCTCTCGCTCGCCCGCGCCGGGCGCAGCACGGAAGCGGCACAGAAGGTCGATCTGGCGAGCCTGGCCGACGCGGTGGTGGAAGATTTCATCGAACTGGGGTCGCCCGTCGACATGACCGACAGCGACCGCGCCGTCGCCTTCGTCCGCCCCCAGCAGATCCGCCGCGCGGTGCGCAACCTCATCGAAAACGCCGTCGTCTATGGCGATCGGGCGCATGTGTCGGTGGTGCATGGCGACGGCACGATCCGCATCATCGTGGCCGATGACGGGCCGGGCATTGCGCAGGACCGGATGGCCGAAATGCTCGAACCCTTCACGCGCCTGGAAGGATCACGCAATCGTGAGACGGGCGGGGCGGGCCTTGGCCTTGCGCTCGTCCGCGCGATCATGGCCGAACATCAGGGCGAACTGCGCCTGACGAACCGCCCGGAAGGCGGACTGGAAGCGAGCCTCGTGCTGCCGGTGTGAAGGGCGTGGTTGTTCCCCCTCCCGTTTACGGGAGGGGGTTAGGGGGTGGGCCGGACGGTGCGATTGCCCACCCCGCTGCGACTAATGCGCTGCGCGCATAAGTCTCGCTGCCCCTCCCGCTCGCGAGAGGGGAAACACCCACTCAATGCTTGCCGGGCTTGGCCGACGTGCCTTTCGCGCCGGGATTGAGCAGCTCCACGCCGGAGGGCAGGCCGGTGCCGCCCATGTCGAGCGCCTTGGCTTCGGACCGGGCCACATGCATCGGGTCGTCGCGTTCCCTGATCGCGGCCTTGGTTTCGGCGTCGTCGCCTTCATCCTCGCCGCTGCTGCCGCCACGGGTCCAGCCCAGGATGATCGACATGCGCCGGTTGCGCGGATCGTAACTGTCACCCTTGATGAACGGTTCGCGGTCGGCCACGCCCTCGATCCGGGCAAAGCGGGCGTTGCCGATGCCGGATTGGCTCAGCGCCTGTCGCGTCGCTTCGGCGCGGGTGGACGATAGCAGCCAGTTGTTCATGGTCCGCCCCGACGCATAGGGCAGGCCATCGGTATGGCCCCGCACGATCAGCGGGTTGGGCATGGTTTGCAGCACGGTGGCGACTTCGCCGATCAGCGCGCGGGCCTGCGGCACCAGCCGGTCGGTCCCCATCGCGAACATCGCGAAATCCGCTTCGTCGATCAGGTCGATGCGCAACCCTTCACGGGTTTCGGTGAAGCGCACATTCTTGCGCAGCTTCGCCATCCCCTTTTGCCGCGCCATGCGGGCTTCCAGTTCCTTCTTGATCGATTCGAATTTCTGGCGGTCGGCGGCTTTCATCGCCTTGCCGCCCTGATCCTTCGTCCCGCTGGAATCGCGCGGAATGGTGATGGCCAGATTGCCCTGACCACCCGTGGTCGGATAGCTTTCCTTCGCCATCATGCTGTCGCCACCGAACAGGCCGTTCGACCCGGCGGAGTTTTCCTTCATCTGCACTAAAGTGGGCGTGAAATAGTCGGCCAGCCCCTTGCGCTGCTTTTCGGTGGTCGCACCCAGCAGCCACATCAGCAGGAAGAAGGCCATCATTGCCGTCACGAAATCGGCATAGGCGACTTTCCAGGCGCCGCCATGATGGCCGCCATGCCCTTCGACGATGATTTTCTTGACGATGATGGGCCGGGGTTCCGGCTCGTTCCCGCCGCGCTTTTTTTCCGCCATGGCTTATTTGCCCCGCATACCGTCGAACACTTCGGCGAAGGCGGGCTGGTTGGCATGGATCAGGCCGGACCGCGCGGCTTCGATCACCAGCGGCTGCGGGTGGCCGTGGAGCGATGCGATGATGATCTGCTTGACGACATGATAGATTGCGCCGTCCGCCTCGATCACGCTGCGGCACCGGGTGGCGAAGGGGTTGACCATGCCATAGGCCAGCAGAATGCCAAGGAAGGTGCCGACCAGTGCGGAGCCGATCATCGCACCCAGCACGGCTGGCGGCTGGTCGATCGACCCCATGGTCTTGACCACGCCCAGAACCGCCGCGACGATGCCGAGCGCGGGCAGCGCGTCGGCCAGTCCTTGCAGATTGTCGGCAGGCTTGATCGCTTCGTGGTGATGGGTCTTGAGGCTGTTGTCCATCACCTCCTCCACCGCGTGCGGGTCCAGCGTGCCGGACGACACGACAACCAGACGCAGCGTATCGCTGATCAGGTGGATCAGCGTCTTGTCCTTCATCAGCTTGGGATATTCGGTAAAGATGGTCGAACTGGCCGGATCCTCGATATGGGGTTCCAATGCCACTGGCCCTTCGACTCGCAACGTCTTCATCAGTTTCGACACCAGAAAGATGCAGTCCAGAAAGTCCTGCTTCTTATATTGTGCGCCCTTGAACACTTTGGCGAAGCCGCCGCCCAGCGCCTTGAGGTCGGAACCGCTGTTGCCGATGACGAGCGCGCCTACGGCCGCGCCGCCGATGATCAGCATTTCGTGGGGCAAAGCGTGCAGCACGGGGCCAAGATCGCCGCCGGTAAAGGCGAATCCGCCAAATACCATGACGATCAGGATGACAAGGCCAATGGCTGCGAACATGGAAATCCCCAAGTAAAACGTCTGGAGCCGGCGGCTCCACCGGCACCGCGCACGGTGCCTGTCCTGTCATTAATACGGAATGGTTAGCGTCCGGTTTAGGATGACGCGGCTTTTTGCGCGCACTCCCTTGCCGTGGGTCAGCTGATGAGGTCGAACAGCGTCTGCTGGTTGATCCGGGCAAAGGCCGATTGCGCGGCTTCCAGCTGCAACAGCTGCGCCTTCACATTCGATATCACTTCGGTCAGGTCCGTCGATTCCAGAGACGCACGCCGTTCGGTCAGGTCGAGGTCCACGTCGGTCAACCGCGTGCCGATGACGTCCAGCCTGTCGCTGCGCACGCCCTGGCGGGTCTGTTGCACGACGATGTGGTTCTGCCCCGTTTTAACGCTGCCCAGCGCCGTCGCGATGCTGGCGTCGTCGCCGCTTTGCACTGCGCTGATCGCCTGCGCCAATATGGCGTCGATCGACATCGGCGTGCCATCCACGTCGATCCCTTCGGACACGTCCTGCCGCGTCCCCACGACCGCCAGGTTCAGCCCCCGGCTGACCGGCACCAGCACGCTCTGGCCATCGTCGAATACCGGCGTCCCCTGAAAATCCTTCTGGTTCAGCAATTCGTTGATGGTCGCGCGGATGGTCGACAATTCTTCGGCGATCGCGGTCTGGCCGGTGCCGTTCAGCGACCCGTTGCGTGCCGACGTCACCAGTTCCTGGGTGCGGGTCAACAGGTTGGTGACTTCCGCCAGATTGGCTTCGGCCGTGACCGCGCGCGACGTGCCATAGCTGACATTGCTTTGCCATGCGGCCTGTTGCGCCTGCGCCCGGCCCAGGTCCGATACCTGCACCCATGCCAGCGCATCGTCGGACGGTTTGTTGAGCGTGACCCCGGTGGAGATCGCGGTCTGACCATCGACGATGCTCTGCGACAATTGCTGTTGCCGACGGATTTCGGCGAGCATGATCTTGTTCGTAATGCCTACCATGGCTCAGCCCTTTCCCGTTCAGATGATCTGAAGGATGGAATCGACGGTTTCTTTTGCGACCTGCAATATTTTGGCGGAGGCCGAATAGGCTTGCTGGATGCGCAGCAGGTCGGCGGCCTCCATGTCGAGGTCGACGCCGCTGACGGCTTCGCGCGCGGCCACGGCCTGATCGCTGCGGCCCAGCGCGGTGACATTTTCCGCCTTGGTCGATGCCAGCAGATTGGCGTGAGTCGCGATCAGCGATGTCCAATTCTGTTCCACGCTGCCGCTGCCGCGCAGCGTGCTGTTGACGGTCAGCAAATTGCCGTTGAGCGTGCCGTCGGCCGATTTGAGCGCCAGTGCGGCGGGATCGGTTATCAGCGCGGCGATGGTCGCGGCGCTGCCGCCATAGGACAGCAGCGCGCCACCCGCTGCGTTCGCGTCGGTCAAACCCTGCGCGTGCCAGTCGTTCATGGAAGTTACGAAATTTTCGGCCAGCGTGTCGAGGCTGTCATGGCGTTGCGCCACGGTGCTGGCGGCGGAAAACAACCCGCCCAGCGCCCCGTTGGCCGGGGTGGAAAGGGCGGTGCCATCGGTCAGCGACAGGGCCAGCGTGCCGTCGCTGTTGGTCGCGACGGACAGGTTGGACGCGACATTGCCCTGCACCAGCACCTGACCATTATAGCTGATTTGCGCGCTGTCATGCGCGCCGAAGCTGATGTCGACATTCAGATTTTCGGTCAGCTCGCCCAGCGCCGAATCGCGGCTGTCGAGCAGTTGGGCGTAGGCCGACGTGCCGGGTTGCGCGCGCAACAGGCTGTTATTGATGTCGGCCAGCGCGTTGAGCGCCTGGTTGACGGTATCGACGGCCGCGCCCGCTTCGGTGGCAATGCCCGACGCCACGGTATCCAGATCGGCGGCGGTCTGGTTGAATGCTTCGGTCACGCGGCTGATACTGTCCAGCGTAGTGACGCGCAGCGACTTGTCGGTCGGGTTGGCGGCCAGCTTTTCCATATTCTGGAACATGCCGGTCATCAATGTGCCGATGCCGATATTGGTGTCGTTAAGCGCGGTTTCGGTGTCGCTCAGCCAGCGCAGGCGCGCGTTGGAACTGCCCAGCGCCATGCCGGTCATGCGCACGCTGGCGTCCAGATAGGGGTCGGTGGCGCGGTTGACGCTCATCACCTGCGTCCCGCCGAAATTGGCGCGCGTGGTGTAAGTGGCCATGGTCGCGGTCGATGCGCCCGATTCCGCCGTGGTTACGGAACGGCGGGCATAGCCATCGGTGCTGGCATTGGCGATATTTTCGCCGATCGCGGCCATGGCGGTGCGATAGGCGCGGGTGCCGGACGCACCGATGATGAACAGGTCGCTCATGGCGCGTTGGCCGTGGTCGGTGCGTCAGGCGCAACCCGTTCGCCAAATTGCCGCATCAGCAACTGGGCGATGCCCATGGAATTGCTGCCCGCCAGCGCGTCTGCGGTGCGCGAATCGGCCATCGACTGAAATTGTTCGGTCGCACTGGAATCGCTGATCCCTTCGGCCAGATTGGCCGATCGCATCGCGCCGATCATCTGGCGCAGGAATATCGCCTCGAACTGCTGCGCTGCTTTTTGCAGGCTGGCCCTGTTTCCTGCGGCGCTCGATGCGGCGGCCCCTGACGGCGCTGTCGCGGGGGATGTCGTTCCTACCTGCATCACAGCACCACCAACTCCGCTTTCATCGCGCCTGCCTGTTTCAAGGCTTCGAGGATCGCGACCATATCCGCCGGGGAAGCCCCAATCGCATTGACCGCCTTGACTATATCGGCCAGCGACGCCCCACCTTTAAAATTAACCATAGGTTTCTTTTCCTGGTCGATGCTGATGCTGCTCGATTGCTCGATGGCAGTCTCGCCCCGGCTGAATGGTGCAGGCTGCACCACGCGCGGGCTTTCGTTGACACTGACGGTCAGCTTGCCATGGGCGACGGCGGCGGGGTGAATGCGCACCGCGCCGTTGATGACGACGGTGCCGGTGCGCGCGTTGACGATCACCTTGGCCGGCGCTTCGGCAGGCGAAATCTCGATATTCTCGATCATGCCCATCATCAGGATGCGGTCCTCCGCCCCCGGAATGGCGTCGATCGTGACCGACACGGCGTCCATCGCGCGGGCGCGGCGGTCGCCAAAGGCGCGGTTGATGCCGTCTGCGACGCGCAGGGCAGTCGTCAGGTCCGCTTCGGCCAGGTTGAACGTCAGCGTGGGCGCGGTGTCGAACCCGGTGGCGACGGCCCGTTCCACGGTCGCGCCGCCGGGGATGCGCCCGGCAGAGGGAATATTGACCGAAACCTGGCTGCCATCCGCGCCTGATACGCCCAGGCCACCGACGGCCAGATTACCTTGCGACATGGCATAGATTTCATTGTCCGCGCCGCGCAGGGGCGTTAGGATCAGCGTGCCGCCCCGCAACGACTTGGCCTTGCCCAGCGCCGACACGGTAATGTCGAGCCGCTGGCCGGGCTTGGCAAAGGCGGGCAGATCGGCGGTCACCAGCACGGCAGCCGCGTTCTTGAGCGCAGGATTGATCCCCTGCGGCAGCGTCAGGCCAAAGCGCGAAACAACGCCCTTCATGCCCTCAGTTGCATATTGCAGGCTGTCGTCACCCGTCCCGGCCAGACCCACCACAATGCCATAGCCGGTCAATTGGTTGGGGCGGACGCCCTGAAAAGTGCCAAGATCCTTGACCCGTTCGGCATGGGCCGGGGTAGCGATCAGCGTGAGGAGCGGCAGAAGAAAGCGCAGCAGGCGGATCATGGCGAAGGGACGCTCCATCAGAAGGGGCTGATCATCGAGAAGAAGTTCTGCAACCAGCCTTGCTTGCTGGCGCGGGCGATTTCGCCCTTGCCGGTATAGATGATCCTGGCATCGGCCACGCGGGTCGATGCGATGCGGTTGTCCGGGCTGATGTCGGCCTGGCGGACAAGGCCGCTGATCTGGATGAACTCGTCACCGCGATTGAGTGTCAGCGCCTTTTCGCCCTTCACCAGCATTGTGCCGTTGGGATAGACTGCCGCGATCGTCACGGTGATCTCGCCCGACAGGGCGTTGGACTGCGTCGCGCCGCCTTGCCCGGTAAACTGGTTCTGGCCGCCCATGGCGACATCGCTGGCGGAAAACAGCTTGGACAACACACCAGTGGACGGCGGGGTCAGGCCGACATTGCCATTGCGGCTGGTGTCGGCGCTGTTGCTCTTGGTCGCCTGCGTCCGTTCGACCAATATGATGGTGATGATGTCGCCCACGGTGGTGGCGCGCGCGCCGCTGGTCAGCGGGGTATAGCCGACCGACGCCTGAAAGATGGATCCGTTGGCGGCGGGCGGTGCGGGTGCCGGCGCGACGAGCGTCGGCGCATAAAGCGCGCGTTCGGCCTCGCGCTTCTTGCCCGCAATGGCGGGGGAGGCAGCAAAAGCGACCAGCGTGACGCCGATCAGGGTGGCAAGGGTGATGCGCATCAGTCCGATCACATATTCTGGTTTACATATTGCAGCATCTCGTCGGTCGCCTTGATCATCTTGCTGTTGACCTCATAGGCGCGCTGCGTCTCGATCATGTCGACCAGTTCCTCGACGATGTTGACGTTCGACGTTTCCAGATAGCCCGAACGGATCGCGCCGCGCCCTTCCAGGCCCGCGACGCCGACCTGCGGCGCACCGCTGGCGGCGGTTTCGACCAGCAGGTTGCCCCCGGTCGATTGCAGGCCCGACGGGTTCATGAAACTGGCCAGTTCGATCTGTCCCAGCTGGGTCGGTTCGCTCGTCCCCTGCAATGTGGCCGATACGGTCCCGTCATTGCCGATGGTGACGGATGTCGCCCCCTGCGGCACGGTGATCTGCGGGATCAGCGGCAGGCCGTCACTGGTGACGACCGTTCCTTCGGCGGTAGTGCTGAAATTGCCCGCGCGGGTATAGGCGATGGACCCGTCGGGCTGCTGCACCTGGAAATAGCCCGAACCCTCGACTGCCATGTCCAGCACATTGCTGGTCTGGGACAGGGTGCCTTGCGTGTTGATCTTGCTGGTGCCTTGAAGCGAGACGCCGGAGCCAAGGTTCAGGCCAGTGGCGAACTTGTTTTCGCTGTCCGAATTGGCCCCCGCCGCAATCATCTGCTGATAGGCGAGTGTTTCGAAATCGGCGCGGTCCTTCTTGAACCCCGTCGTGTTGACGTTCGCCAGATTGTTGGCGATCACGCGCATCTTCGTGTTCTGCGCGTCGAGGCCGGTGCGGGCGACATGAAGGGCGGCGTTGCTCATCGTCTCATCTCCGTGCAGCGTCGCTGTTGAAGGACGCCTGTTGCCTCAATCAAAAGCAAGGTTCGTGCCAGTTTAGCTATCCAGCCGCATCAAGGATGCGCCGCCGTCATCCAGCTGCTTGGCGGTGTCGATCAGCTTGACCTGCGTTTCGAACGCGCGGCTCGCCTCGATCATCTGAACCAGCGCGGCGGTGGCGTTGACGTTCGATCCTTCGACCGAACCCGACGTGACGGTCGCGATCGGATCCTGCGGCAATGCGCCGCCATTGACTTCGCGGAACAGGCCGTCAGTGCCTTTGGCGATGCCCGATCCGACCGGACTGACCAGCTTGAGCCGGTCGATCAGTTGCGGGTTGGCCGGATCACCGCCCTGCGGCACGCCCCATATGCTGCCATCCTGCGCAATCGACAGGCTGTCCAGCTGGGGCAGGGTGATAGGCCCGCCTTCGCCCAGCACGGGCAGGCCGTCGCCGGTGGTCAAAAGCCCGCTATCGCTGACTTTCAGGTCGCCGCGCCTTGTATAGGCTTCGCCGCCATCGGTCCCCTGTACAGACAGCAGCGCGTCGCCGTTCATCGCCACGTCCAGCGCATTGCCGGTGGTGGTAACGGCGCCCTGCGCCATATCGGCGGCGATCACCTGTTCGGACGCCTGCGCCCGCGTATTGAATTCGTCACCCTTGATCCAGCGCGTCTCGGCATTGGCGATTTCCGCGCGAAAGCCGACGGTGTTGGCGTTGGCGAGGTTGTTCGCGATCGACGCCTGCCGCGCCATCGCGCCGCGCATTGCCGTAAGTGCCGTGTTGACGAGCCGGTCCATGGGGTGATCCTGACAGTTGGAAAGCCGCACCGGCCCGCGCCCGGCGATGCGGGCAGGGGCCGGTGCGGATCACATATTATGAGCGCAGGTTGACGATGGTGGTGGTCAGCGTGTTTGCTGCCTCGATCGCCTTGCTGTTCGCTTGGAAATTGCGCTGCGCGGAAATCAGCGCCACCAGTTCTTCGGTAATGTCGACGTTCGACCGTTCCAGCGACCCGCTGTTGACCGCGCCGAACATGCCGGTGTTGGCGGTGCCAAGGATCGGCGTGCCGCTTGCCACGGTGGAGGTCCAGTGTGCGTCGCCTTCCTGGCGCAAACCTTCCTGGCTGTTGAACGAAGCCATGGCGACCTTGCCCAGATAGGCGGTGCTGCCATCAGCATAGATGGCCGATACCAGACCGTCCTTGGCCACGCCCACGCTGGTCAGCTGCGCGCCGCCTGCAACGCCCAGATAGGTGGTCGGGATCTGAAGGTCGGTCAGATCGGCCGGGGTGCTGGTCGTGGTCGGCGTGGTGGTCAGCGTGCCGGTGGCGGCATCGACCGGCCATACCTGAATCCGCGATCCGGTCGTGTCGACGGCATAGCGGTCGTCATCGACGGCGAACGCGCCGTTGCGGGTGTAGCTAATCGTGCCATCGGGCGCTTCGACCGTGAAATAGCCTTCGCCGGTGATGGCCAGGTCCAGCGTCTTGTCGGTGGTTTCGACCGTGCCTTGCGTGAACTGCTGGGTAATGCCCTGAGTGCGCACGCCTTGCCCGGCAATCTGGTTGGTGGTCTGCATCGGCGCGGCGGCGAACATGTCGCCAAACTGCGCCTTGCTCTTCTTGAACGCGGTCGAATTGACGTTGGCGACGTTGTTGGCGATCGCCGACAGGTCGGCCTGCGAAGCCTTGAGGCCGGAAAGCGAAGTGTAGAAGGACATGGCGTTGCTCCTTTGGGTGAGAAGGAAGGGTAGGAAAAAGAAAGGATTACATCAGGCTGAGGGCATCCGACGGGCTATAGCTGCCCAATGCGGTGATGAGTTTGGAGGAGGATCCGTCCGCAGGCGATTGCACCGCTGCGATCGTGGCCCAGGTCGCGACCTTGCTGGGGCTGGCCCCGTTGACCTTCACCTGAAGCGTGGATGTGGCGACGGTGTCGCCCGCGTCATTCTTGCCATCCCAGTAAAAGGTGACATCGCCCGCCTGCTGCGAACCCAGGTCGATCGACTTGACGACATTGCCGCTGGCATCGACCAGGTCGACGCTGGCACCATCGACGGCGGCGGGCAGGGTGATCTGGCCCGCATACATGCCGGTCGCGTCGGGCGCGGCGATATTGCTCTGCACCAGCATCGACTTGCCGATCCAGCTGGCCGCGTCGCCCAGGCGGCTGCCGGTCAGCTGTTCCTTGATCGACGTCAGATTGGCATTCATTTCGGCGATGCCGCTCGAATTGGTGATGGTCGCCATCTGCGACACCATTTCGGCGTTATCGACCGGCGCGAACGGATCCTGCGTCTGCATCTGTGCGGTCAGCAGGCGCAGGAAATCGGCCTGGCCCATTTCCGACTTGCCCGTGCCGACGGTCGACGTCGCGTTATAGACCGACAGCCCGGCGGCGTCCGTGGATGTGGAAATCGCGCTCATTTGCCGATCCTTATGGTTTCGAGCATCAGGGATTTGGCGGTGTTCAGCACCTGCACATTGTTCTGGTACATGCGCGCCGTCTCGATCATGTCGATCATCTCGGCATTGCTATCGACGGCGGCTTCCCACACATCGCCATTGGCATCGGCCAACGGATGATTGGGGTCATGCCGCTTGGTGGGCTGCGCATCGGTGGTGACGACGTTCGACACCTTGACCGTCGACACGCCGGGGCTGTCGGTGACGGACGTGAACACCGGCTTGATCGCGCGATAGGCTTCCGCCGCGCTGCCGGTGACGTTGCCGGCGTTCGCCATGTTCGAAGCCGTGGCGTTCAGACGCACCAGCTGCGCACTCATGGCGCGGCCGGCAATATCGAACACATTCATGGGGCCAGAGCCACTCATGCTCATTCTCCCTTCAGCGCGCGGTTGATGGTGTTGATGCGGCCCTCAAGGAAAGAGAGGGTCGTGCGATATTTGACCGCATTTTCGGCAAACAGCGTCTGTTCGGTGGACAGTTCGACGGTGTTGCCGTCCAGACTGGGCTGAAGCGGCACGCGATAGCCCATGGCATCGTCCACCGCCTTCGACATGTCGGCGGCCGAACCGCTGTTCGCCTGCGTGGTGGCGGTTTTCAGCGCGGCATCGAAATCGATGTCGCGGGCCTTGTATCCGGGGGTGGATGCGTTGGCGATGTTGGACGCGAGCAGGGACAGGCGTTGCGAGCGAAGCGCCAGCGCCTTTCCATGTATCCCGAACAGACTTTCTTCCACCGACATGCACTTTGCCCTTCATCAGGCCTAAAAGTTGGTCGACCGCTGCCGTTCTGTTGCCTGATGGCGTTCGATACGGGCGATCCAGCCTGACATCCGCAAGAGCCGTGCCAATTTGCGTGGGTGACGCAACGGCAAGGCGAAAATCCCCGGAATACGGGGCTTTTGCGGGTACAGGCGGCAAGGACGGCAAGAAATTGCCGGTCGGCGGCAGTGCTTTGCCGCCGGTTGGCGAAGCAGCGGGGACCAACAGCGCGTGATCACCATTATAGGCCATTTGTTCGATCCGCTGACGCTGCTGGCGATGCTGGGCGGCGTCTTTCTGGTCGCCTGTTTTCAAAATGGCGCGGCGGCGCTGGGTCGGGCGCTGGTGGCGTTGAAGCCGCTGGTGACGGCCGATCCCGCGCGGGATCGGGATGCCGCCCGCGCCGCGATGCTCAAGATCGACCAGGTCGCGCAATTGCGTGGCCTGTCCTGCACCGACCGGGTCAAGACCGCCAATCCCTTCCTGACCGACGCCGCGCGCAAACTGGCGAACAGCGAACGCAGCGACCTGTTCCAGCTATGGGCGAGCCAGACGCTGGCCGACCGCGCGCAACGGCATGGCGCGGTGCATAAGGCGTGGCTGTCCATCGCCGATGCGGCGCCAGCGCTGGGCATGGCCGGGACGATCATTGGCCTTGTCGGCATGTTCGCGGCGATGGATGATCCCGCCGCGCTTGGCCCGGCTATGGCGCTGGCGCTGCTCACTACCTTTTACGGCGTGGTCATCGCCAACATGATTGCCGCGCCGGTTGCCGCGCGCCTTGCTGACCTGTCCGAACGCGAACTGGCCTGGCAACAGGAAGTCGTCGCGCGGATGCTGACCATATCGCGCCGTGAAAATGCGCCGGTGCGCCGGGCGTCGATCCGCGAAGTCGCATGAGCGCATCCTCCCTCGCGGCCGCGCGGCGCAACCGATGGGCAATCAGTTTCGCCGATCTGCTGCTGCTGCTGCTTGCTTTCTTCGTGCTGTTGCAGGCCAGCGGCGCGCGGCGTGACGCCATGCTGGCGCAGGTCGCCCAGCAATTTGGCGGCCGTGCGATGCGGCCGGGCGTGGAATTGCGCGCGGCCGATCTGTTCGTGCCGGGCGAAGCGCTGCTCAGCACGCAGGGCCGCATCCGCCTGACGCAAACCGCACGCAATTTCGCGCGCGAAGCGGGCGGGTTGGAAATACGGAGCCACGGCTCCGACCGCGCGCACCAGCGCTTCGACGACTGGGATCTCGCCGCCGCGCGCCTCGGCGCAGTCGCTCGCGCGCTGCGGGCGGACGGCATCGCGCAGGACCGTCTGCTGATCCGTGGGCTTGACCAGGCCGATGGCAAGGGCGGGCAGGGACAGGTGATCCGCATCGCGCCGGGCAAGTCCTGACGCTTTTTGGGAATGGCCTTCGCCCATTCCCTCCGCACCGGCCCGCTCCCCCACCCGGCCATCCATTCAGGATATTCTGTGGGTGGCCGGGTGGGGGAGCGGGCCGGTGCAGCCTTCCAAAAATGCGCCCTTCGCGCATTTTCAAAGACTCTGGCACGCTATTTGCTTTTATCTCCACAAAGATCCTTTCGTCTTTTCAGGAGACAGACCGTGTTTCGAGCCAGAACCGTCCTTCTTGCCCTTACAGCCATGGCAGCGGCCCAGCCCGCCATGGCGCAGCAGAAGTTCGAGAATCTCGATCGTATCGACAGCCTGGTCGCAATGACCGTCGGCGCCAATCGCGGCGAACCCGGCGGCCCGGTCGCGCCAGTCGACCGCCGCCTGCGCCTTGCCGCCTGTCCGGGGACGCCCAGCGTCGATGGCCCGGTGTTCGGCGCAGCGATCGTCAAATGCGACGCCCTTGGCTGGCGCATCCGCGTGCCATTGGTCGCGGGCGGCGCTGCCGCCGCATCCGGTCCGGTCCCGCGTCAGGCATCGGCCAGCCGTTTCGCTCCGCCCGCCCCATCCGTTCCAAAGGACAATGTCGTCCGGCGTGGCGATCCGGTGCAGTTGATGGCCGGCAACGCCGTGTTCAGCGTCTCGCGCGTCATGGTCGCGGATGAAGATGGCGGCATCGGCGATACGATCCGCGTGCGGGAAGACAAGAAATCCGCCCCCATATTTGCCAAAGTCGTGGAAATGGGGCTTGTGCGCATTCCAGGGTTTAATGATTTTTGAACTTGTCCGTTATAGGCATAGTGGGATGAGTGAAGGATATGAGCGATGATTAAGTCAGTCGGCCAGAGCATCAGCGCTGCCATAGAGGCGACCCGCCTGCGCGAAAGCGGCAAGACGCGCGCGTCCACGGCAACTGGCCCCACGGGTTCGGCTGCGTCTGCATCCTCTGCCAGCCCCGCTGCGCGCATGGCTGCGGAAGGCGCGCCGGTCGACATGGACCGCATCGCCGCCATCAAGGCTGCGATCGCTTCGGGCAATTATCCCGTCAATCCTTCGGCCATTGCCGAACGCATGGTCGCGCTCGACCTGTCGGCCGCCTGACAAGGGTTTTACACATGCCGCTGGGCCTTGCTGCACTCGATGATCTGTTCGAAGCATTTGAAGGCCTGCGCGATGTCCTTGACGGCAGCGATGCCGGCGCAATCGAACAGGCCAGCAACCGCGTCAGCCACGCAGTCGCCTCCGTGCGCGGCATCGGCGCGTGGCGTTCCGATCCTGCCACCGTCGCGCGCCTGACGGCCCTGTTGCCGCTGCTCGACAGCGCGCGGGTGCGCGTGAACGTCCTTGCCGATTATGCGAATCAACGGCTGGCGATGCTCGCTGTCCGTGGATCGTCACATGCGCCGCTGACCTACGGCCGCTGAATTTATTTTCATAAAAGATTTAAGCGGCGCCATTTGGCGCCGTTTTTGTTGATGTCGCGTAATTTCATGAAGCGACGTTAACCAAATCTTGGCACAACCCTTGCTCTAATGATCCCTGCAATTAGTGGGGAATAGGGTTCAAGTGTCCGCCTTCGCAGACATATCGGCTACTGGGGTATCGACCGGCAATCGCGTGACCAACGCGATTGCGATGGCGAGCCGCCGGACAGGCGTGGACTTTTCCTACCTGCTGGGTCAGGCGAAGATCGAGAGCAGTCTTAACCCCACCGCCCGCGCCACGACATCGTCCGCCACCGGCCTCTATCAGTTCATCGACCAGAGCTGGCTGGCCGTCATCGACAAGCATGGCAGCGAATATGGGCTTGGCTGGGCATCGGATTCGATCAGCCAGGGCAGCAATGGCCGCTATTATGTCGCGGACCCGGAATTGCGCCAACAGATACTCGACCTGCGCAAGCATCCCGAAACAGCCTCTGTCATGGCGGCCGAACATGCCGCCGATAACAAGGCCTATCTGGAACAGAAACTGGGCCGCGAAGCCGAGCCGGTGGACCTTTACCTCGCCCATTTCCTGGGCGTTGGCGGCGCGGCCAAATTCCTGTCGGTCCATGACCGCGCACCGCAGGCCAGCGCTGCGTCCCTATTCCCCTCCGCCGCGCGCGCTAACCGCTCGATTTTCTACGACCGCTCCGGCAACGCCCGCAGCTTCACCGACATTCGCGATCGGTTCGCGTCCAAATTGCAAAAGGGCTTCGATAGCCTGGGCGGCGACGTTCAATATGCGTCCGCCGCTTTGCCGGACGGCGCAAAGACGGTTCAGCCCGCCGACTATGTGCGGATCGAAACCCAGCGCCTGAGCGAACAGGTGGATGTCGGCATCCGCCCGCAACCGCAAACTGCGCGTCTCGCCTATCTCATGCTTGCCACCCTCGGAAGGTAACGGCCCATCATGTCTCCAACCCAAGTCAAAGCGAAGATATGGATGAGCGCGGCCAAGGGGGCCGCCTTGCCCTTCGCGACGCTGATGGTCGTCATGTTCATGATGGTGCCGGTCCCCGCGATCATGCTGGACATCGGGTTCATCACCAACATCATGATTTCGCTCGCGGTGCTGATGGTGGCGCTGAACGCGGCCAAGCCGCTCGATTTCTCCAGCTTCCCCACCGTCCTGCTGTTCGCCACGCTGCTGCGCCTCGCGCTCAACGTCGCGTCCACCCGCGTGGTGCTGGTGCAGGGGCATGAGGGGTCGGACGCAGCGGGCCAGGTGATCGAGGCGTTCGGCCATTTCCTGATCGGCGGCGACTATGTCGTGGGCATCTTCGTGTTCGCCATCATCATGATCATCAATCTGGTGGTCATTACCAAGGGCGCGGGTCGTGTGTCCGAAGTGTCGGCGCGCTTCACGCTCGACGCTTTGCCCGGCAAGCAGATGGCGATCGACGCGGATCTGAACGCGGGCCTGATGACGCCCGAAGAAGCCAAGCTGCGCCGGGTCGAAGTCTCGACCGAAGCGGACTTTTACGGCTCCATGGACGGTGCCAGCAAATTCGTGAAGGGCGATGCCGTCGCAGGCATCCTGATCCTGGTCATCAACATCGTCGGCGGCATCATCCTGGGCGTGGCCAGCCACGGCCTGTCGATGGGGCAGGCCGCCGAAACCTACATCCTGCTCGCCATCGGCGACGGTCTGGTCGCGCAGATCCCCGCGCTTTTGCTCTCCATCGCGGCGGCCTCCATCGTCACCCGCGTCAAGAGCGAGCAGGATCTGTCGGGTCAGGTCGCCAGCCAGTTCGGTTCGGGCCGCGCATGGGTGCCAGTCGCCGTCATCATGGGCATCTTGGGTTTGCTGCCCGGTATGCCGCACTTCATCATCCTGCCTGCCGCAGCGGTCGCGGGCCTCATCGCCTGGAACCTGCGCAAGGCCAGCCAGAAAAAAGCCGCCGAACCCGCCCCCGCGCCGCCGCCCGTCAATCCGGCGGTCATCGAATGGAACGACGTGTCGGACGGCGCGCTGCTCGGCCTTGAAATCGGCTATGGCCTCATCGGGCTGGTGGACGAACGCAAGGGTGCGCCGCTGATGGCGCGCATCACCGGCATCCGTCGCCAACTGTCGAAGGAACTGGGCTTTGTCGTGCCGATGGTGCGCGTGAAGGACAATCTGGCGCTGGAACCCAATCAATATCGCATCACCATTGCGGGCGTCGTCGTCGGCGAAGATGAAATCTGGCCCGAAGACCTTCTCGCGCTCGACAGTGGCGCACTGGAAGGCACCGTTGCCGGTCGCGCGGCCAAAGACCCGACCTTCGGCCTCGACGCGGTCTGGATCAGTCAGGCCAAGCGCAGCGAAGCGGTGGTCGCGGGCTATACCGTGGTCGATCCGCCAACCGTCGTCGCCACGCATCTGAACCAGTTGATCGCCATGAACGCGGCCGAAATGTTCGGCCTGGACGAAGCGCGCAAGCTGCTCGACAATCTCAAGGACGCCGCCCCCCAACTGGTCGATGGCCTGACGCCCGGCACGCTCAGCCTGACGCAGATCAGCGCGCTGTGCCGAGCATTGCTGTCCGAAGGGATCGCGCTCAAGGATTTCCGCCGCATCTGCGAAGCGATGGTCGACGCCGCCCGGCCCGACATGAGCCACGAGGCTCTGGTCGAAGCGGTGCGCCAGCGGATCGGCGCGCTCATCATTCAGGGGCTGGTGCCGGTCAAGATGCCGTTGCCCGTCATCACGCTGGACGGCGATCTCGAAGCGATGCTGGCGCAGGCGATGCGCGTGGCGGGCGATGCCCGGCACCCCATCGAACCCGCGCTGGCCAACCGCATCGTCGAAGCGGTGGTGCAGGCCGCCCGGCCGCTGCTGGGTCAGGCGCGCAACTTCGCCATCGTCACCTCGCCGGTCGCCCGGCGTGCGCTGGCCCGGTTGTTCAAGCCGCATCTGCCCGAAACCCCGGTTCTGTCCTTCCTCGAAATCCCTGATGGCAAGGGCGTGGAAGTCGCCGCCGTGGTCGGCGGGGAACAGCGCCCGACGCCCCGCCACGACCCCGCACCGCGCCATGAGCCGATGGCCCAGCGCGAACGGGTTGCTTGAGGAAAGGCTGACCGATGTACATGAACAAGATCACGTCCGGCGCCCATACCTATGCCAAGCCGGGGGATAACAGCCCGGAACGGCTGGCCCGCCAATATATGCCGCTAGTGCGCAAGATCGCCTGGCACGTCCATGGCCGCGTATCGACCGCGATAGAGGTGGAGGATCTGCTCCAGATCGGCATGGTCGCTCTGGTCGAGGCCGCCAACAGTTTCGAGGATCGCGGCTTTGGCTTTGCCTCCTACGCGCAATTGCGCGTGCGCGGCGCGATGATCGACCATCTGCGGCGTCAGGCGACGCTGTGCCGGTCGGGCATGGCGCGGCGCAAGGAACTGGCCAAATGCCGCAACATGCTGGAACAGAAATTGGGCCGCCTGCCCACGGAAGCGGAAATGTCTGCCGAAATGGGGCTGGACCCGGCCGATTATCGCGAACTGGCCGACAGCGCCGAAATGGTCCAGCACACCAGCATGGACGAAGTCTATTCCGACCAGTCGATGTGGTTCGCCGATGTGGAGGATCGCGCCGACGACATATTGGAACGCGAATCGCTGAAAAAGGCAGTAGCCGCCTGCATCGGCGAACTGCCCCCGCGCGAAGCGATGGTCCTGCAACTTTATTTCGTCGAGGAACTCAATCTGGAGGAAATCGGCCACACGCTCGACATCGGCGCGGCCCGTGTCTGCCAGATCAAGAAAGCCGCGCTCGACAAGCTGCGCGAAAAACTGCGCGACTGGGATTAGAATAGCGACAAATCCTGCTCATCCTCCCCTTGCAGGCGGCTATAGCATTTGAAACTGCCCCTTCAGTCATCGTCATGCTGAACTTGTTTCAGGATCCATTTCTCGTCACGAGCAGTCGCTTGTGTGGCACAATGGATGCTGAAACAAGTTCAGCATGACGCAATAAAATGCGGTATGTTTCATATGCGATAGTCCTCCCCTGCAAGGGAAGTAGCGGCGTCTCACTTCACTCGTCATTCGCCGCCAGAGCGCTCACCCGCCGTTCTTCCGCCGTCGGCCAGCGAAAGCGCAGCGGGCGATAGCTTTGCGTCCGCCACCACGGGTCGGCGACCTGGAACAGCCCGCTTTGTTCGGCCCGGCGGCCCAGATCCTTGCGCGCGGTCAGCGCCGCCAGCGCAGGCGCGGTCAGCAGCCCCGCGACCACCGGGATGATCCAGCCCAGCCCTCCGGCCTGCACCGCCATCGCCGTCAACACTATGCCCAGCAAGATATGCCATTTGAACAGCCAGATCGCATCGACCGCGCCCATGCCGTCGCGGTCGCGGGTCTGGCCGTTCCAGCTGCTCTTGCGGCCCATCAATATGCCGAACAGGTTGATCGTCTGGGTCAGCATCGCCACCGGCGCCATCAGCATCGACAGCGCAATGTCGGCCAGCACCCCGCGCGTCATCCGCACGCCCCCGCCGAACCCGATCCGCCGCGCCGGATCGGACAAGGCCCAGATCATCGCCAATATCTTCGGCCCGAACAGCAACGCCGCCGTCACTGCCAGCAGCCCGCCCGATGGCAGCACCGCGCTCGGCGGCCACAGCCCCGCTATAGCCCCGCCCAGCACCACCAGCATCAGCGCCAGCCATGCGGGCGACGTGCAGTATGCCGACGCGCCGACCAGCAACTGGAACCGGCTGACCGGATGCAGCCCCTTGATGCGGAACAGCAGCGGCACATGCTGGATATTGCCCTGGCACCAGCGCCGGTCGCGGGTGAACAGGTCCGGCATGGCGGGCGGAAATTCTTCGAAACTATCGTCGGCGGTGACCATATGCACGTCCCACCCGCGCCGCCGCAGCAATGCCGCCTCCAGCATGTCGTGGCTCATGATATGTCCGCCAAAGGGCGCACGCCCCGGCAATTCGGGCAGGCCGCAACTCTGCGCAAAGGCGCGCACCCGCACGATGGCGTTATGGCCCCAGAACATCCCTTCCGACCCCGCCCACCATATCATACCAGCGGCGGAAGTCGGCCCGAACAGGCGGCTGGCAAATTGCTGCCAGCGCGCGAACAATGTCGCTGCGCCCATCACGGTCGGCACCGTCTGGATCAGGCCGACATGGGGGTGCCGCTCCATATCGGAAGCCAGCCGCGCCATCGTCTGCCCGCTCATCACGCTGTCTGCGTCCAGCACGACCATATAGTCGTACCCGCCGCCAAAACGCTCGATCCACTCGGCGATATTGCCCGGCTTGCGCCCGATATTGCGCGCGCGGCGGCGATAATAGACCGGGCGGGAAAAGGCGCCCCGCATCTCCAGATAAGCGCGCTTTTCCGTCTCGCCGCTGTCCGCATTGGAATCCGACAGGATGAAGAATTCGAACCGTTCGCCACCCATCACCTGCGCCAGCGACCGTTCCATGATCGACAGTCGGCCCAGCACGCCCAGAAAATCCTCGTTACATACCGGCAGCAATATCGCGGTTCGGCCCTGCAATGGCGCTGCAGCGTGCATCGCGCGCGGCGTCACGCTGCGCCCCTTGCCCACGGTCAGCAGCAGAAATCCGATCAACGCGGTCGCAAAGCCAAAGGCAATCCACGCGAACAGGGGAATGAACAGCGCCAGATAGACGCCCTCCCACAGGGATATGCCGTCCAGCCCGATCGACCGGCGCATTTCATGCGCGGCCATCGCGGCCGGGATCAGCGCCAGCAGCACGACCAGCAATCGGCGCGCCCACAGGTCGATGTTGAACCGGCGGCGCACGACCAAAGGCGGCGCGACGGAAAAATCCTGCACCGGCATCGCAATCGGCGTTTCTGGCGGCACCTGTTCAAAGGCGCGCGCCAATGGCTTGTCTCCGGCGGCGGCATCACCCGCCTGCACGCCTCCCGTCACATGGATTTCCAGACCTGTTTGATTGACCCGATTATCAGAACCTGTGGCGACGCCGCCGGTTCCCTTCACACGCCCATCGGATAATGCACATATTCGCTCAAAGCGCGAGCGCCCGCCCGTAATTGCACCCGAATATCCGCCGACTTGCCCTCCTCAAGCTTTATGTCGAGGACGACGCGATACAGGTGATCGCGCCCCAGCACCGGATAACCCGCCGTCTTGACGATCGCCCAGCCGCTGCTGTCGGTCCAGATGTCGGGCTTCCCGTTCGGCAGCGGCCCGGCAAAATCCACCACCAGCCGCTCGATCCCCGGCTGGTCGCCCCGCCCACGCCAGATATTGTCGACGATGGCCATGTCGCTGCCCGCTGGCGTCTTTGCCGCCGACCAGTCGAGCCGATAGTCCAGGTCGATCCGCGCGCCGGGGCGGGGCGGGGCATCGGGGGTCCAATAGGCCGCAACATTGTCGGTATATTCGCTGTCGGTCGGAAAAGTGTAGAGCCGAACTTGCCCTGCGCCGAATGGCTTGGCCGGGGTGGCCCATAAAGATGGCCGCCGGTCGTAAAACACGCCATCATCCTGATAATGGGTAAAATCCCGGTCGCGCTGGATCAGGCCGAACCCCTTGGGATCCCGCTCGACAAAGCGGCTGACCAGCGGTCGTGCCGGGTTCACGATCGGGCGGGCATGGGCCGTCCCGTTCGCACTGGCGATCGACAGCATATCGCTGTCATGGATTTCGGGCCGCCAGTCTGTGCCTGTTCCCCGGTTGGCCTGATCGTACCAGAACATGCTGGTCATCGGCATCAGGCCCAATTCGGGGATCGCCCGGCGCGGAAACAGAGCGGCGGTCACATCCTGCCGCACCCCATCGGGTCCAAGGCTACTGACGAACCGAAACGCCCCGCTGATCGACGCCCCATCCAGCAGCGCGTGGATCGTCACGCTGCTATTGCCGGTCCGCTCCAGCCAGAAATGGGTGAAGCGGGGAAACTCCTCCCGCCCCGGCAAACTCGTGTTGATCGCGATCGCGCGCGCCGACAGGCCGAACTGCTTGCTCGCGCCGGGCGCCCGGAAATAGCTGGCCCCCAGAAACGACAGCCAGTCGCCGTCCCGCGCCGCGTTCATGATGCGAAAGCCCGCAAAACCGGCGTCGGCTGGCAGCGCCTTGACCGGATTGCCGGACGGGGCATCGAACATGGCGGGGTCGTAACGCAGCGGGATCGCGCGTCCCTTGTCCACCAGCGCGATCTGCACCGGCTGGGCGGCGTTGCGACTGAGCGGAAACAGGCGAATACCCGTATCGCCGGGCAAGTCGCCCCAGATCGTCGCTTCGTCGCGAAAGCGCGCTTCGTGCAGCGCCATATAATCGACGGCCTGCGCACCGGGATGCAGCGGCGTTTCGACAAAGGGCGCCCGCGCCATCCGCTGCGCCTGCGCAACCAGCCGCTGCCACGAAAAAGGCGCGCCGGGCGTCTGGGCCAAAAGGCGGGAGGGCAGCAGCAGCGCCGCGCCGGTGGCGGCGATCATCGCGCGCCGGTCGATAGGGTTCATGGCCTTCATCATGATAGGCATAACCGGCAAAGCCAAGACCGTATCCCTCAAAACACATATTCGCGTCGCACCGGCCCGCTCCCCACTCGGTTACCCCATGGCAATATCCTGTGGGTGGCCGGGTGGGGGAACGGGCCGGTGCGGACTTCAACCGTAAAACGCGATGAAGCCCCCGTCCGGGGGGACGAGGGCTTCACTAAAGCTGGCCGTTCTGATCGAAGATGTCTCCCCCGGCGCGGTGGGGACTGTTGATGCGCCGGGGGCGACATGGACGGTTGCAAGGTGACCAATACCTCAACCGCCCAATCGGGTAGTCCTGACTTAGCCGATCAGCTTCAGCACGCCCTGCTGGCTCTGGTTGGCCTGTGCCAGCATCGCGGTCGACGCCTGGCTCAGGATCTGCTGCTTGGCGAGCGCGGTCGTTTCGGTCGAAAAATCGGCGTCTTCGATGCGGCTGCGGGCGTCGGTCAGGTTCGTGATGTTGTTGGTCAGGTTATTGACCGTCGATTCCAGGCGGTTCTGCACCGCACCAAGGTTGGCGCGGGTGGTTGCAACAGCGGCCAGCGCATCGTCGAAGGTCGTCAGGTCAGCGGTCGTCGCGGCGGTGGCGTCGACGGCCAGGGCGGCAGTGACGTCGGCATTGCCGGCCACGTCGTCCAGGGTAATCGTTACAGCGTCGGCAGCGTTGGCACCGGCCTGGATGTTCACCGTGGCGGTCGAACCGTCGAACAGCTTGGTGCCGTTGAATTCGGTGTTGGCCAGCGTGTCGGTGATCTGGGTCTGAAGCTGCGTCATTTCAGCCTGGATGTTTGCCTGGGCATCCGTGTCGTTGGTGCCGTTCAGCGTCTGGACGGTCAATTCACGCATACGCTGCAACATGTTGCTGACTTCGCCGAGCGCGCCTTCCGCCGTCTGCGCCAGGCTCATGCCGTCGTTGGCGTTACGGACGCCCTGGGTCATGCCCCGGATCTGCGACGTCATGCTCGAAGCGATGGCCAGGCCAGCGGCGTCGTCCTTGGCGCTGTTGATGCGCTTGCCGGTCGACAGGCGTTCCATCGCGGTGCTCAGACCCCGGCTGGCCATCGAAGAAGCGTTGGCGGAGCGCAGAGCGGCGGTGTTGGTTCCGATAACAGTCATGGTGTTCCCTTTCTATCCAATATCAGGTCGCTGCCATCCGTCGGAGCGTCTGCGGCCTCGAAAGGGGATAACGGCGGGATGCGCCGGGCTTTTAGGGGCCATGTCGTTTTTTCTGCATTTTTCGTCTTTTGCCGGTGCGAACGCCCCTCTCTCGCGCGCGCGTAGAGTATGAAGTGGTTCCGCCCTGGCCCGGACTTGCCGCCTTGCGGAAAAAAATTGCCGGTCAGCGGCAAGCGAAGGCGGCAATTAACCATTTGCTAACCATGGAAGCGCACATTGTGGTCATCGAAGAAGGCCGGGGCGCACGGGGGTGCAAGTCGGCCAGTCATTTTGGGGACATCACATGTCATCGCTCGATATGAGCCGTGGAGTTTGCGCGTTGGTGCCGGGTTTGCAGCACTGGCTGGAAAACGCGCTGTTCGCCGTCCGGGTCGTGGACGCCGCTGCCCCGCGTGAACGCGACAGCCGCCGCGTGCTGCTGGCGACCGAAATCGGCCACGCTACCCATCGCGATATTCTCATCACTCTGGTCGATGGCGCACCCTCGCTGGTCGCGGCGGCCAATGGCCTGCCCGCCCGCGTCGCATTCGGCCTGGAAGATATGGGCTTTGCCTTTGCGCTGATCGCCGAACTGGCCCGTCCCGCCGCCATCCCCGCCGTCGGCGACGCCGCCAGCGTCCGGCTGATGACGCTGGCCGGGCGAGTCGCGCGCAGCGATGCCACTGTCCTTATTCAGGGCGACACCGGCACCGGCAAGGAAGGCATGGCACGCTTCCTTCATGCCCAGTCGGGCCGCACCGCCCATGACTTCATTGCCGTCAATTGCGCCGCGCTGCCTGAAACCATGATGGAAGCGATGCTGTTCGGGCATAGGAAGGGCAGCTTCACCGGCGCGGCCAATGCGTCCGAAGGGCTGTTTCTGGCTGCCGACGGCGGCACATTGTTCCTCGACGAAATCGCCGAACTGCCGCTGACCTTGCAGGCAAAGCTGCTGCGCGCGCTTCAGGAAGGCGAAGTGCTGCCCGTGGGCGCGACCCATGCGGTGCCGGTCAATGTCCGCGTCATCGCCGCGTGCAACCGCAACCTGGCGGTCGAATGTGCCGCCGGGCGCTTCCGCGAAGATCTCTACTGGCGGCTCAACGTCATGCCGCTCGAACTGCGCCCGCTGGCCGAACGCGGCGGCGACATCAGCGCGATCGCCGCGTCGATGCTGCTGCGCCATCAGGACGGCGGTCGCCAAGGCTTCGTCTGGCCCACTGCCGCTGCGATCGACAAGCTGGCCGCCCATGGCTGGCCCGGCAATGCCCGCGAACTGGGCAATGTGCTGCAACGCGCACTGGTGCTGCGCGACGGCGCGCGGATCGAGGCGGACGACCTGCATCTGACCGGCGCGCCGACTGGCAACGTCCAGCCGCTGCGCGTCGTCGCCTCGCCGCTGGCGCGGGTCCAGTCCGAACCCGTCCGCCTGCGCGACGTGGCCCGCCATTCCAAGCTGGAGGCGATCCGCATTGCGCTCCGCGAAACCGACGGTCATCGCGCCGCCGCTGCCGCAAAGCTGGGTATTTCAGAACGCACGCTGCGCTATCGGCTCGCCGAAATGCGTGAGCTGGCTGCGGCATAAGGGGGGAGCATAGGATATGACCGGCATTTCCCCCACCGACAGCGTGATGGCGATCCGCAACGCCATCCTGCAAAAAAACGCGGCCCTGCGCGACGTTGCATCGACCGGCCCGGCCGGTGGCGCTCCCGGCGCGAACGGCATCGCAGGCACCGCGCCCGGCGACTTTACCAAGGCGCTGAGCAACGCGCTGCAACAGGTCAACGGCCTTCAGGACAAGGCAGGAGAAGCGTCTGCCGCGTTCGAACGGGGCGAAACCACGGACATCGCTGCCGTCATGCTGGCCAAACAGCAAGCCTCGGTAGGCTTCGAAGCGACCCTTCAGGTGCGCAACAAACTTCTGTCCGCCTATAAGGACATTATGAGTATGCCGGTCTAAATCATGAGCGACAACGCACTCACCATCGATGGCGGCGCAGCTGCCCGGCCCAACCTCCCGGCTGCTGCTGGCAACGCCAAAGGCGTGGACGCGCTCAAGGCGCGCTTCACCGGCTTCATCAAACAGCCTGCGGTGGCCAAAAGCCTGCCGCTGCTCGGCCTGCTCGGCACCGTGGCGATTGCCGGGGCTGCATGGCTGGCGCTGCGCGAACCGCCCCAGCGCGACCTGTTCCGTGGCCTGCCCGACACCGACAAATCGGCCGTCGCGCAGATACTGGACCAGAATGGCATCCCTTATGGCTTCGACTCCTCCGGCGCGATGACCGTGGGGGAGGGCGATTATTTCAAGGCCAAGATGATGCTCGCCGCGCAAGGGCTGCCCAAAAGCGCACCCGACGGCAACAGCATGATCGACAGCCTGCCGATGGGCGCCAGCCGCGCGGTCGAGGGCGAGAAATTGCGTTCCGCCCGCGAAATGGACCTTGCCCGCACGATCGAGGCGATCGACAGCGTCGAAACCGCCAAGGTGCATCTGGCCGTCGAAGCGCCCAGCGTATTCCTGCGCGACCGGGCCAAGCCATCGGCATCAGTGATGCTGCGCCTGTCGCAGGGCCGCAGCCTGACCGACGCGCAGGTCAGCGCCATCGTCCATCTGGTGGCATCGTCCATCCCCGAACTGTCGCCCGACCAGATTTCGGTCGTGGACCAGAATGGCCGCCTCATCAGCAACAACGACAGCGACAGCACCGACGATCGCCAATTGGCGGTCCAGACCAAGATCGAGGATCGCTATCGCCAGTCGGTCGTCGCGCTGCTCACGCCCATTCTGGGCGCGGACAATTTCTCGACCGAAGTGCGCGCCGAACTCAATTTCGCCGAACGGCAGGCCACGCGCGAAACCTATCCGCAGGACGAAGCGCGGCTGCGCACCGAACAAGGCACCTGGGCGTCCGACCCGCGTGGACAAGGCACTGGCGAGGCAGGGGGCATCCCCGGCGCACTCAGCAATCAGGCGCCCGTCAACCCGACCGTGACTCAGACCAACCCCAACGGGCAGGCCGTGCAACAGGGTCAGACTGCCGCACAAACCCCCGGCACTCCGCCCAACCCGCTGCTCAAGACCGAAGAGACGTTCAACCGCAGCTTCGAACTGGGCCGTGAAGTGTCCGTCACCCGCGACGCCATCGGCACGGTCAAGCGCCTGTCGGTTGCCGTCGCGCTCGACAACGCGCCCGATGGCAAGGCCCGCACGCCGCAGGAAATCGCCGCGCTCGAAGCCCTCGTCAAAGGCGCGATCGGCTTCGATCAGGCCCGTGGCGACGTGGTCGCGCTCTCGTCGCGCAGCTTCCTCAAAGCCGAAGAAGTCAAGCCGCTCTGGTATGAAGCCGAATGGGTATCGCCGCTGGTCCGCAATGTCTCGGCGCTCCTTGTCGCGCTGCTGGTCATCTTCGGCATCGGTCGCCCGCTGCTCAAGCGTCGCGCCGCCGCGCAGGAAAGCGCCGCTGCCGAAACCGTCGAAACGGAACAGAAGATCGGCCGCGAAATTTCCGGCGAACTGACCAAGCAGGCAATCGAAGCGCCCGATCCGGCCAAGCCGATCACGCTCGACATGATTTCCTCCACCTATGACTATGCCCAGCGCGCCGACCTCATCCGCAACTTCGTGAAGCAGGATCCCGACCGCGCTGCCCTTGTCGTCCGCGACCTCCTGAAGGAGGGGAAGAAGGAAAATGCCTGAGATCGTCCCCGGTCGGCCCGAAGCGCTCAAGGGCAGCGCCGCCGCCGCCGTCCTCCTGATGCTGTTCGATGAAGATGAAGCCGCGCAGATCCTCGCCCGTCTCGAACCCGAAGAAGTGCGCCAGCTTGGCTATGCCATGTATGATGTTGCCGATGTCGACCCGGAAGAAGTCAACGAAGCGCTCGACCATTTCGTCAACAAGGCCAAGAAGCGCACCACCATCGGCTATGGCGCAACTCGCCATATTCGCGGCGCGATGACCAAGGCATTGGGCGAGGAACGGGCCGAAACCATCCTGGCGCGCATCACTCCGCCGACCCGCTCGACCCAGCTTGAAATGCTCAAATGGATGGATGCCAAGGAAATCGCGGCGCTGATCGAAGCGGAACATCCGCAGATCATGGCGATTGTGCTGGCCCATCTCGAAGCGCCCGTGGCCGCCGACGTGCTGCAATTGCTGCCGGTCGAATATCAGGAAGAAATCGTCTACCGCATCGCCACGCTCGGCCCGGTGTCGAACGAAGCGCTCGATGACCTGGAACAGCTTTTGATGCGCGGCCCGGCGAAGAAGCAGGGCGCAGCCTCGCAACGCGGCGGCACGGTCGAAGCAGCGGCGATCATGAACAATGTCCGCAAGGATAATGAACAGCGGATCATGAAGGCCGTCGCCAAGCGCGACAAGATGATTGCCCAGACGATCGAGGAGGAGATGTTCGTTTTCGACAACCTCATCGACATGGACGACAAGAATCTGGGTGCCTTGATGCGCACCGTGGACAGCGCCGTGCTGGTCGTTGCGCTCAAGGGCGTGAACGACATGCTCAAGGGCAAGATTTTCAGCTGCATGTCCGCCCGCGCGGCGCAGGCGATCGCCGACGAGATCGAGGAACGCGGCCCCATCCGTCTGGCCGAAGTCATCGACGCGCAGAAACTCATCATCGCCACCGCCCGCCGCATGGCGGACGCCGGCACCATCATGCTGGGTGGCAAGGGGAATGACTTTGTCTAAATTTTGGGCGGCAGAAGTCGCGCAGGACGTCGCGCCTGTATCCATGGCGGGCGTGCGTCAGGTCGAAAGCGGCGGTTTCCGCAGCCTCTACACCGCCCATCCCGGCGCGCAGACGGCCACGATCCGCGCCGCCATGATGGACGAGCCGGAAAGCGATCCGATCGAGGACGCGCGGATGGAAGCCTTCACCATGGGCTTTGACGAAGGCTGCCGCATCACCGCCGAAACGCACAAGGCCGACGCCGACATCCGCGCCCAACTGGCCGAATCCCTCAAATTGCTCGCCCCCGCGCCCAGCGGCATGTTGTCCACCATGTTGTCGGCCACGGTCGTGCGGCTGGTGGAACAGATTGTCGGCGAAGTCGAAATCGACATCGAACGCCTGCTCCAGCGCTGCGAAACCGTCGCGGCCTTTATCGAGGATAATGATGAGAAGGGCGCGCTGCACCTGCATCCCGACGACATCGTCATGCTGGAAGGCGAAGAAATCGGCGTGAAGCTGATCGCGGACAAAAGCCTGCATCGCGGCTGCGTGCGGCTGGAAACGGCCGATGGCTGGGTGGAGGATGGCCCGGACGTGCGCCTGTCCCGCCTGCGCGCGATGATCGACGATATGGAGGGGAAAGCGTGATCGGCGCGTCTCTCGCTCAGGCCGAAAGCCTGTTCGACCATTTGCAGGTGCAAAACCGCGCCCCCCGCCATGTCGGCCGTCTGGTCAGCCATGATGCAGGGATGCTCGAAGTCACCGGATTTCGCCGCCCGATCGGCGCCAGCGCCCGCGTCATCGCCAGCGACGGCACCATCGCCCGCGCCGAAGTCGTCGGCTTTCGCGGCGGGCGCACCATCATGGTCCCGCTCGACAGCGACGCCCCGCTGGAAAATGGCGCGCGCGTCGAACCGGATAGTCAGGCGAACATGGTGCAGGTCGGCGAAGGGCTGATCGGTCGCGTCGTTGACGCCATGGGCCAGCCGCTCGACCGCAAGGGACCAATCATCGCAGGCGGCGTCTGGCCATTGAACGGGGTCAAGGGCAACGTCCTCGACCGGGGCCGCGTCACCGAACCCTTTGACCTTGGCGTCCGCGCCGTCAACGCGCTGCTCACCGCCGGGCGTGGCCAGCGTATCGCCATCATCGCTGGCTCCGGCGTCGGCAAATCGGTGCTGATGGGCCAGATGATCGCCGGGGCCGAAGCCGACATCGTCGTCGTCGGCCTGATCGGCGAACGCGGCCGCGAAGTCAGCGACTTCCTCGAAACCAAACTCAAGCACACGATGCACAAGAGCATCGTCGTCGCTGTCCCTGCCGATCATCCCCCGGTGCTGCGCCTGCGCGCCGCCGCCCGTGCCACCGCCATCGCCGAATATTTCCGCGCCCGTGGCAAGAAGGTGCTGCTGCTGATCGACAGCCTGACCCGCTGCGCCCATGCCCAGCGCGAAATCGGCCTGGCCCTTGGCGAACCGCCCGCAATGAAGGGCTATCCGCCCTCGGCCCTCGCGCTCATCCCGCGCCTGGTCGAACGCGCGGGCGTTGACGCCCGCACCGGCGGCTCGATCACGGCGCTCTACACTGTGCTGGCCGATGGCGACGACACCGACGATCCAATCGTGGACGCCGCCCGCGCCATTGTGGACGGCCATTTCGTCCTGTCCCGGCACCTGTCGGAACAATCCATCTTTCCCGCCATCGACGTCGGCAAATCCCTCTCGCGCGTCATGGCCGACGTGGTGCCGGACGATCATCGCATGGCGGCGGCCAATTATCGCCGGCTATGGGCCGCCTATGAGGAAAATCGCGATCTCATCCTGATGGGTGCCTACCGCCCCGGCAATGATCCGGTGATCGATGAAGCGGTCCAGCGTCGTCAGGAAATTCTCGACTTCATTCGGCAGGATCAGAAAAGCCGGATCGACATCGACACCAGCGCCGACGCGCTCATCGCCGGGTTCGGCGCATGAAGGGGCTGGTCACGCGCCGCCAGCGCGTGCTGCGCGTGCGCCATGTCCAGCACGCCATGGCCGTGGCCGACGCGGCCCATGCGCGGGACGAAGCGGACGGCCTTGCCCGCAATGTCGATCGCCTGCGCAAGGTGCGCGGCGAATTGTTCGAGACGGAAGGGGCGGCCACCGGCGCGTCCTTTGCCGCGATGCAGGAACTGGCCACCCGGCTGGAACAGGCGGGGCGTCAGCTCGACGGCGCGCTTTATGATGCCCGGCGCAAGGTAGCGGCCAAGGAAGGCGTGACGCTGGCCGCCAACCGCGAAAAGGAAATTGCCACCCGCCTCAAGGACCGCGCCCGCGCGACTCTGGAAGAATGGCGCGAAACCAAGCTGGCGGCGCTGCCGCGCTATCGCCGGATTCAACGCAATGGGGATGTCTGACATGAATATGCTGTCCAATATCAAAGCGTTGCTATTCGCGACGCCGGGTGCTTCGACGGGCAAAGGGGCGGGCATATCGCCCGTCCCGGCCCCGTTCGATTTCGCCAAACTGATGAACGTGGCGGCCCCGGTTTCGAGCGCTGTCATGCCGACGCCGGGCGCAACGACCCCCTTGCCGAGTGCAACGACCCCAGTGCCGGGCATGGCGACCGCGCTGCCGGACTCTGTGCCAACGACGCCATCTGCGCTGCCGACCGACGCCCTGCCTATGGACGCACCGGACAGGCCCGCTACGGATCAGCCCGCCATGACACAGCCCGCCGACCTGCCAGCGGCCCAGCCCGATGACCTGTCGCAATTTTCGCTCCTGCGCCCGCTGCCTGTGGAAACCTCCGCGCCGCCCGTGAAGCTGCCGATCGATGCAGGTGATGACCCGGTGGCAACGGCCCAGCCCGCGCCATCACCTGCCGCTGCGCCGCTGCCAGCCCCGGTCGCGGCTGACAGCCCGCCCGCCATGGCCGGGGTCGCCCCGCCGCCAGTCGCACCCATCCCCATGGCCGCCGAAAGGACGACAGCGCAGGAGGCCGCCAGCCCCGCGCCCGTCGCAAATCTGCCATCGCCCGCTGACACAGCGATCGCCGCGCCCATGGCCGCTGCGCCGGTCATGGCCAGCGAAACAGACGGCGAAACAGACATAGTAACAAACGTTACAGTTTCGTCGGACATCGCCGAGTCTATGTCCATCTCGCTGTCTACAAACAGCGCGCCCGAACCTGTCCCAGCACCCGTCCCATCGCCCGACCCGGCCCTCGTCGCGGCGCTGGTTCCAATGCCACTCGCGCCGCCTGCGCAAGCCCCCGCTGCGCCGGTCGAATCCGCTATTCCGGCTCATCCCGTTCGCGCCGCGCCGCAACCCGAAACGCCTCTCCGCCAGGAACCAGCGACCCCCGATCGCCCGGCGTTGGAAGACGCGGTCAAACCGGCCGACGATCTGCCACCGCCCGCGCCGCTCCCCGACGCCAGCCTTGTCGCCGCCCTCATGCCGCCCATCAGCGCCGCGCCAGCGCCAGCGCTAGAGCCTGCGCCCGCGTCCGTTGCAGCGCCCCTGACGGCAGCGCCCGTTGCCCGCTTCATGCCCACCCCGCCGACGCCCCAGGCGCCCACCGGAACGGAACCACAGCCCATCCCGGCCGCCTCCTTGCCTGCCGCCACGCCGCTACCAGCCGCAGCCCAAACTCCCGTTCAGCCATCCGTCCAACCCGCTGCCACAAGCCCGGCCCCAAACCCGGCCCAAAACCCGGCAAGGGCCGAAGCCGTGGCGCTGCTGCAACTGGCGCGCGATCATCTGGCGGGCCGCGTCGCGTCCCGGCCTAAGGCGGACGGCGTCTCGCCTGTCCGCGCCACTTCCGTCACCGACATCGCAACGCCACTCTCCATTGCGTCGCCCGTTGACAGTGTGGTGACGCCATCGGTCATTGCCCCGACCATTCAGCCCGCCACCATGGCCCCGCTCGCGCCTGCCGCCCCGGTGATCGACCTGTCCGCCAGCCTTGGCGCGCAGATGGTCGATATGGGCGTGTCGGGCCAGTGGATCGACTCTCTGGCCCGCGACATTGCGGGCCTGTCGGCCAATGGCGCACAGGGCCGCTTCAACCTTACCACAAGCCAGCTTGGCGCAATTCAGGTCGACCTGCGTCAGGGCGACGCAGGCATGGCGATCAGCCTGACCGTGGAAACGCAGGCCGCCGAAGCGGCGTTGCGGCAGGACAGCGACCGGCTGCGCCTCGACGCGGGACTGGCCGCCCTGCGCATCAGCGACGTAAAGATCGAACGCGCCCCCGTCGCCACCGATCCGGCCCGTTCCGAAACGACGGGGCAGCAGCCTTCGAACCAGCAGCAACAGGGCCAGGGCGCAGGCCAAGGCCTGGGGCAGGGCGCACCGCAACAACAGGGCCGATGGCAGGCGCGCGAAAATTTTGCGGCCACCCATAAAGCCTCCGGCGACGCGGCCGTTATTAACCATGGACCATCGGGCGATGCGCCGGGCGAACCCGTTCGCGCGCGCTATGCCTGACCCGCGCTATCCTGGGGGACTGACCGATGAGTGAAGAGCCGAAGGCCAAGAAGAAAAAAGGCGGGGGCATGAAGATGATCCTGCTGATCGTCGTGGCCATGGTCGTGGGCGGCGCTGGCGCGGCAGGCGGACTATATGCCGCCGGTTTCTTCAGCCCCAAGGAGGAAGGGCCAAAGGAAGACCCCAACAAGCCCGTTCTGGTGCTGGCCGGGGAAAGCGCCGAAGAGATCGCCAAGGCCCATGCCGTCCCGCATGGCGACGCAGCCGCCGCAGCGGCGCATGGCAGCGCGCATGGCAAGGGCATCGACCTGCCCACGCCTGCCAACCCCACGGCCTATCAGGCGACCTATTTCCAGCTTCAGCAACCCTTCACGTCGAACATGTCGGACACCGACGCCTTTGCCCAGATTTCGATCGCGGTATCGACCTATTACGACCTGCGCGTGATCGACGCGATCAAGACGCATGAGATGGCGATCCGCAGTCAGGTGCTGATGATGCTCGCGCAACAGCCGCAGGAGTCATTGTTGACGCCGGAAGGCAAGCGGGCGCTTCAGGGCAGGATAAAAGGCATAATCAACGATATTTTGAAGCAAAAGACGGGTTTTGGCGGGGTCGATAACGTTTACTTTACCAATTTCGTTATTCAATAGCACTGCCCAGAAAGGCCGGGAAGTCCCCCGGTCCGCAGGGCAGGGGACTATGATGGACGACGTTCAGACCTACGCCTTCGGGCGGGGGGAATCGCAGGCACCGGTGATGCTGTCCGGTCTGGACCGGCTGGGCGACAAGCTTGGCCGGCGCATCCGTGCCTTGGTGGAGCCGATCTGCGGCGTGCGCCCCCATGTGGAATCGCGCGACGCCCAGTTGATGGAATTTTCCGCCTGGTCGGACGATGTGCCAGCCTTCGCCAGCATCTCGGTCTATCGCCTGCTCCCGCTCAAGGGGCAGGTGCTGCTGCGCATGGACGCGGCGATGATTTCCACGCTGGTCGATTGTTTCTACGGCGGCATCGGCAACCGCCCGCTGCCCCCGCGCGGCGAATTTACCCCGACAGAGGACCGGCTGATCGCCCGCCTGTCGGAATCCATCATCGCTCGCCTGACCGAAAGCTGGGCCGACATCCTGCCGCTCGATGCGGGGCTTGTCGTGCGCGAAACCGGTGTGGGCTTTGCCGCCGCCGCGCAACCGGGCGACCAGATGGTGGTGCAGCGTTTCATGGTCACCATCACCCGCGACCAGTCCTGGCCGATCGACCTTGTCTTTCCCCTGTCCGCCCTGCGCGCCGTCGAACCGCTGATGGGGTCGAAAATGCCCGCCGATGCGGATCAGGCCGACCCGGTGTGGCAGGCGCGCATCGCCCGCCGGATGCGCGACATCCGCTTGCCCGCCCGCACCGTGCTTGCCCGCCCCAATCTTTCGCTGGCGGAGCTGATGCAGCTCAAGACCGGCGACATCATCCCCGTGACGATCGGCCGCTCGCTGCCGCTGATCGTCGGCAACCGCATCGTCGCCCATGGCACGATCGGCGAACAGGACGGCCGCGCCGCCTTCCAGATTGAAAAACTCGTACAAGGACCAGATCAATGAGCGACATGAGCGAAGCCCCCCGCATGGAGCGTGGCGAAGACCCGGTCGGCCGCATGACCAACAACCATCATTTCAAGCTGCTGGCCGACATCCCGGTCCGCATGTCGGTGGAGGTCGGCTCCACTTCGCTGCGTCTGGCCGAAGTCATGGACCTGGCCGAAGGCAGCATCGTGGAACTGGACCGTCAGGCCGACGACCTGCTCGACATCATGGTCAATGGCGCGCTGATCGCCAAGGGTGAGGTCGTGACGGTCAATGGCCGCTATGGCATCCGCATCATCGACATTGCGGCCACCGAAACCCGTCTGGCGGGTATCGAACGGCGCGGCTGAACGCAGAACCCATTTTTGCGCTTGCCTTGGCGGTAGAAACTGCGGATCGCTGGCGCCAGGTTAACCATAATGCGCGGGCGGCTCGATCATGTTCTGGTATTTCGTCAAATTGCTGATCCTGCTGCCGCTGGTGGGTGCCATGGCCTTTGGTGCGCTATGGCTGTGGCGCAAATATCAGCCCGGCATGATGGGCAATCAGGGCGAACGTTCGCTCAAGCTGCTCGAAGCGCTGCCCATGGGCGCGTTCGGCAAGCTGGCCGTGGTGGAATTTGAGGGCAAGAAGATCCTGCTGTCGGTCACGCGCGGCCGGATCGAAAAGATCGCGGAAGGCGACCATGCCCGCCTGCGCTGAACCCTTGTCCGGGCGAAACGTCAGGCCATGGATCTCCGCTGCTGCGGGAATAGCCATCCTGATCCTGCTGGCCCTGCTATGGATCCAGCCCGCCTTTGCGCAGGCCGCTCCCGCCGCGCCGGTGGACAATGGCGGCGCGCTGACTCGCGCCATGGGCCAGATTTCGGGCGACGGCCGCCCGCTCTCGCTCAGCTTGCAAATCCTCGTCCTCATGAGCCTGCTGACGGTGCTGCCGTCGCTGGTGCTGATGATGACCAGCTTCACTCGCATCATCATCGTCCTGTCGCTGCTGCGGCAGGCGCTGGGCCTGCAACAGACGCCGCCCAATCAGGTGCTGGTGGGCCTCGCCCTCTTCCTGTCGCTGTTCGTGATGCGCCCGGCGATCGACCAGATCAACGGGCAGGCGTTCGACCCCTATGGCCGGGGCCAGATCAATATCGAGGAAGCGGTCGGTCGTTCGGCCAAGGTGCTGCATGGTTTCATGACCAAGCAGACCCGCGAAAGCGACCTCAAACTGTTCGCCGGGCTGGCCAAGGCACCCGCCTTCGCCACGCCTGCCGACATTCCCTTCACCATCCTGCTGCCTGCCTTTGTCACCAGCGAACTCAAGACCGCCTTCCAGATCGGCTTCATGATCTTCCTGCCCTTCCTCATCATCGACCTTGTTGTCGCGTCCACGCTGATGGCGCTGGGCATGATGATGCTGTCGCCCACGATCATTTCGATGCCGTTCAAGCTGTTGCTGTTCGTGCTGGTCGACGGCTGGGCGCTGACCATGGGCAGCCTCGCCGGGTCGTTCGCGACATGACGGCCCGATCCCCTGTTCCGTTCGGGCTGAGCCTGTCGAAGCCTTCAGCCGAGCGGAGCGAGGCGGAACAGCACCCTTCGCTTCGCTCAGGCGCACCCCTCGACTTCGCTCAGGGCGAACGGGTATAGGATGGAAAACGCCGACTTCTTCCTGGGCCTGGCGCAGCAGGCGCTGTGGATCACCGCGCTGGCCGCTGCGCCGGTGTTGATCCCTGCGCTGATCGTCGGGCTGCTGATCGGCATGGTGCAGGCAGCGACTTCGATCAACGAACAGACGTTGAGCTTCATTCCCAAGATCATCGTCGTCGGTGCCATGCTCGCGATTTTCGGCGGGTCGATGCTGGTGCTGATCGCCGATTTCACCCGCGAAATTTTCGATCGCATACCGGACCTGCTCCAATGATCGCGCCCGGTTTCGCCGGGGTCGAATCCCAATTGTGGGTCTGGCTGATCGCCATGATCCGGCCCGGCGCGGCCTTCATCGCGGCCCCCGTGTTCGGCGCGCCTGCCGTGCCGGTGCAACTGCGCCTGATCCTCAGCCTCGCGCTCGGCCTTGCCGCGCTCAACACCGTCACCATTACGCTGCCGCAGGATGGCGTCGCCAGTTTCGAAGGCATCATGCTGGTCGCGGGCGAAGTGCTGGCGGGACTGGCGCTCGGCTTTGCGGTCCAGATCGGTTACGCTGCCGCCTTCGTCGCGGGGGAAACCATCGGCAACGCGATGGGGCTGAACTTCGCCGCGATGGTCGATCCCTCGTCGGGTCAATCGACGCAGGTGCTTGGTACTTTTCTGTCGATCCTCGCCACCTTCCTGCTGCTGGGCATGGATGGGCATCTGCTGCTCGTCAGCTTCGTGGTGCAAAGCTATCAGGCTATTCCGCCGGGCGCGGCGATGCTGTCCAACGATACTGTCTGGCACCTCGTCGAATTTGGCGGGGCGTTGCTCGGCGCGGGGGTCGTGGTCGCGCTGCCGGTCGGTTTCGCGCTGGTGCTGGTACAGATCATCATGGGGATGCTGGCGCGGGCCGCACCCTCGCTCAACCTGTTTGCGGTCGGGATGCCAGTGGCGATGCTGGCGGGCATCATCCTGCTGGCCATTGCCGCGCCGATCATGGCCGAAGGCATCACGGCCTCGCTGAAAGCTGGCCTCGACCATGCCCAATCGATCGCGGAGGGGCGCTGATCCATGGCGGGCGGCAACGAAGGCGGCGAAAAGACCGAGAAACCAACCCAGAAGAAACTGGATGATGCCGCCAAGAAGGGCGACATTCTCCAGTCGCGCGAACTCGGTACGGCACTGGTCGTGATGGCCGGGATCGGCTGGCTGGCGGTCATGGGACCATCGCTGATCGACGCGCTGTCCGACATGCTGGTGGAAGCGCTGCGTTTCCGCCGCGACGACATTGCCGATTTCTCGCCCGCGCGGCGTGGCCTTGCCCTGCTGACCGGCATTGCCCTGCCTGCTGCGGGGGTGATGCTGGCGACCTTCATCGCCGCCATCGCTGCGCCTGCCTTGCTGGGGTCGCTCGGCTTCCGCCCCGGTGCCTTTGCGCCCAAAGCGTCGAAGATGAACCCGGCGGCAGGCCTGAAAAAGATTTTCGGCACGCAAGGGCTGATCGAACTGCTCAAGTCGATCGCCAAGGTCGGCCTGCTTGGCAGCATCGGGGTATGGCTGATCTGGGATCGGCTGACGGAGATTGTGGGTCTGGGCAAGACCGGCATCGGCCCGGCCATGGCCGACCTTGGCAACATGTTCATCTTTACCTGTCTGGTGATGGCGACCGGCCTGTTCCTGATCGCAGGGATAGACGTTCCCGCGCAGATCATGCAGCGGGCCAAGCGGCTGGGCATGTCGAAACAGGACATCAAGGACGAACATAAGGAAAGCGAAGGCTCGCCAGAGCTGAAGGGCCAGATCCGCCGCCGCCAGTTCGAAGTGCTGAACAATTCCACCCGTCAGGCCGTAGCCGAAGCCAGCGTCATCATCACCAACCCGACCCATTTCGCGGTCGCGTTGCGTTACAAGCCGGGCGTGGATGCCGCGCCGGTCGTGGTCGCGCGCGGCTGCGATGCGGTGGCCGCCTCGATCCGTGAACTCGCCGACCAGAATGGCGTGACGGTGCTGCAGTATCCCGACCTCGCCCGCGCCGTCTATTTCACATCGCGCACAGGGCAGATCGTCAATGAAGGTCTGTATATGGCGGTGGCGACCGTGCTGGCCTTCGTATTCCGGGTCGAAAACCGGATGGCGAACGAAATGGACCGGCCTTTCATCACTGTGCCGGACGACCTGCGATTCGACGCCGATGGACGCAAGCAATAGCGCGATGGCGCAAAGGCTGCGCATCCTGTGGGTCGGAGCGGTCCTGCTGCTGCTGGTCTTTGTCCCCGCCTATCTATTCACCCTGACGCCCGGACACGGCATCCCGCGCGACGGCACGTCGCTGGTGGTGGGGCGCGATTTCCTCAATATCTGGATGTATGGCTGCGCGGCCTGGGGCCACGATCCGGCGCGCTATTATCAGATGGCCGAATATCACGCGGCGCTGGGGCAGGTGGTCGGCGCGGGCTATCCCGGCCAGCTCTGGTCCTATCCGCCGGTCGCGCTGCTGGTCGCCGCGCCGTTCGGCCTGCTGCCCTACCTCCCGGCGCTGGCGCTATGGACCCTGTGCGGGATTGTCGCTCTGGTGTGCGCGCTGCGCCTGTGGACGCGGGACTGGCGCGTGATCGCGCTGCTGCTTGCCTCGCCCGCTGCGCTGTTCGGGATGATGTCCGGCCAGTTCGCGCTGTTCGCCGCCGCCATCCTGCTCGCGGTCCTGCGCTGGCGGACAGGCCGCCCGATCCTGGCGGGCTGTTTGCTTGGCCTGCTGCTGGTCAAGCCGCAACTGGCGCTGCTGCTCCCGCTGCTGTTTCTAGCGACCGGCAACGGGCGCGCTTTCGGGGCCGCTGCGCTGTCCAGCCTGTCGCTGGTGGCGATCGTCGCTGCGATCTGGGGCGTGGATATCTGGCGCATCTATCTGGCGGCGGGCATCGCCAACCAGTCGCTGGTGCTGAGCGATCCCGATCATCTGGCCGGGCCGTTCATGCCGACTTTGTTCATGAACCTGCGCGTTATGAGCGTTCCCGTGCCAGTGGCCAGCGCGCTCCAGATAGCGCTGGCGCTACTGGCGGCGGCATTGGCATGGCTGCGCTTTCGCGCGCGTCCCGCGCCCGGCGACCTGACGGCCAGCATGATCTTCCTTGCCTGCGCGGCGTCGGCAACGCCCTATATGCTGTCCTATGACACGCTGGCGCTGGCCGTCATGGCGGTGCTGGCGCTGGCGGCGGGGCAGGGGGGGCGGGGGATTGCGCTGCTCGCCTTCTTCCTGCCCCTGCTTCAGATGGCAGCGGGCATGGCCGGGCTGCCGGGGCCGGGGCTTGTCCCCATCGGCATCGCAATTGCCCTGATGCGCGAATATTATTTGCATGGTGAATTAAAGTTTAGCCGCGCTCGTCCGTAATCTCTTCATGGGGACGCATTATGATGGTGCGTCATGAACGACTATGTTTCACGCAGCGAACTATCGCCGGTCGAACGGACCGCCCCGCGTGCGGCATCGCCCGTGCCGGCCGTTCAACCTGTATCCGCCAGTCGGCAGAGCGCCGATCGGCAGACGTCCGACACATATGCCACCGCATTCCGGCGCGATGGCGCAGCGATAGACGATGACGTCGCCAGCGCGGCCGAATATGCCAAGGTGCATGTCGAGATTGCCGACATATTGGCTGACCTGCGATCGGCCGGGGCTACAGCGCCCGGCGTCGATGCGGCGGCGGATGCGATTCAATCGCTGATGCCGGTGCCGATCATCCTGGTTCCCCTGCCCCCCGCCAGCAAGGAAGCGGTCGAACATGCCGCCGTCATTGCCCGGCGTATGGTGGAGCAGGCAGCATATGCGCACGCCGCGCAGGCACAATTGCGCCGTGGCACGGTGGACCAGGTGCTGGCTTCCGCCAACTGACTGGTCCCTGACGCTTAAAAACGGCGTCGCAAAAATCATTCCTAAAGGTCTTGCCCCTACCGCCGTTCTCTCTTGTGAAAGGACGTCGATATGCCATCGGTCAGCAGCAGCATTACAACAGCGCTCGGCATCGGGTCCGGTATCGACACCGGATCGCTCGTCACCAGCCTGGTTGCCGCCGTGCGCGATCCCAAGGAACAGGTGATCACCAATCGCCAGAGCCTGACGACGGCGCGCATTTCCGCGCTGGCTTCGGCCTCCAGTTCGCTCGACACCTTTGCCGATGCGTTGTCCAGCCTGCTGTCCGGCACCGGCTATGCGGGGACACCGGCATCCAACGATCCCAGCATCGCAAATGTCAGCCTGCTGCCCGGCGGCGTGCCAAAGGGCTTGCCCGCGCAGCTTGAAGTGCGCCAGCTTGCCACCGCCCGCACGCTTGCATCGACCCCGGTATCGGGTGCGACGGCCGCAACGGTGGTGGGCGAGGGCGAATTGACCCTGACCGTCGGTGGCCAGAGCGCGACCATCACCATTGGTTCTGCCAACAACAGCTATACCGGCCTTGCCGCGGCCATCAACGGCGCGGGCCTGGGCGTCACGGCATCGGTCGTCACCGATACGCAGGGGACGCGGCTGGTGATGAAGGGCGCGACCGGCGCGGCCAATGATTTTTCGCTGACATCGGTCAGTGGCGACGATCTGGCGGATTTCGCCTGGGCCGGAACGGACAGCGCGACCATGGTGTCGATGGCCGCCCCGCAAAATGCGATCATCAAGATCGACGGGGTGGAACAACATTATGCCAGCAACACCGTCGATACCGCCATCGCCAACCTGCGTATCGACCTGAACAAGGCAGCGCCCGGCACCACCGTCACGCTGGCCACGAGCGAACCGACCACGACGATGCGCGACCTGATGGTCGAATTTGTCGAGGCCTATAATACGCTGATGAAGGGGCTGAACACCGCGACGGCGACCGGCGCGGATTCCACGTCATCGGGCGTGCTGAACGGTGAAGCGTCGATCCGCGACATGCGCCGGCAACTGGCGACGATGACGTCCACGTCGCTGACGGCGACCGGCAGTTACAAGACGTTGTCGGACCTGGGTATCGCAACCAACCGCGACGGCACGCTGAAACTGGACACGGATATATTGGACAAGGCGATCGCTGCCGATCCGTCGGCAGTGGTGCAGATGCTGAACCCTGCGGTATCGTCGACCACCAATCCGGGGCTGGCGGGCATGATGGATGCGGTGCGCGACAAGATTCAGCAGAAGGACGGTTCGCTCGCTATCGCGACCAGCAAATATAAGGATCTGGCCGAAAAGCTGACCGAACAGCTCGAAAAGCTCGACACACAGATGACCAATTACGAAGCGCAGCTCACGACCGTCTATTCCAAGATGGAAACGCGGCTTACCGCGCTCAAGGCGACACAAAGCTATCTCGAACAGCAGATCGAGATCTGGAACAACAGCGATAGCTAAAATCGGTTTCCAACCGGAAACCGCACGAAAACAGACTTCCATACCGGGGACGCCAGGACGATGTTTTATAATCAGGGTTATGCAGGCAACACGGCGGCACGGCGCTATGCGGCGGTCCATTCGGGCAGCCGGACCGAAGGGGCAACCCCGCACGCGCTGGTCCGCATCCTGTTCGACGAATTGCTGATCGCAATGGACGCAGCGGCACTGGCCGAACGCAATGGCGACCGGATGAAAGTGTCCGACAAGCAGGCGCGGGCCATGTCCATCCTGTTCGCGCTCGAATCGAGCCTGGATTTCGACAAGGGCGGCGACATTTCGGTCGGCCTCGCCCAAATCTACCGCGAAGCACGCCGCCTGCTGCTCGTCGGGGCCAAGGAACGGTCGGCAGAGCCTGTCGATCAGGCCCGCCTGCTGGTGGCGGAGATCGCCGACGCCTGGAACCAGATCGGATAGGTCCACCCAGCCTTGACTGGCCCATGTTGCGGGGTTGCACCCCCAACATGGCCTCTGTATAGGCGATGCTCGCAAAGGGCGGCCCGGCGGGGGCCGCCTTTTTGCGTTCTACTCCACGTCCTTCGTGCAAGGACGCGCATCAAGCCCAGAAAGGGAAGGCTCATGTCGATTACGCCGCTCATGCCCGTTTACCCCCGGTGCGATGTTCGTCCGGTCCGAGGCGAAGGCTGCCATCTGATCGGCGAGCGCGGCGAGCGCTATCTGGACTTTGCCAGCGGCATCGCGGTGAACCTGCTCGGCCATGGCCATCCTAAGCTGGTCAAGGCCATTGCCGATCAGGCTGCAACGCTGATGCACGTCTCGAACCTTTACGGGATGCCGCTGGGCGAGAAGTTCGCGCAGAAGCTGGTCGACACGACCTTTGCCGACACGGTGTTCTTCACCAATTCGGGCGCGGAAGCGGTGGAGTGCGCGATCAAGACCGCGCGCCGCTATCACTATGCCAATGGGGAACCGCACCGGCACAAGATCATCAGCTTCGACAACGCCTTTCACGGGCGGACGCTGGGGACGATTTCGGCCACCAGCCAGCCCAAGATGCGCGACGGGTTCGAACCGCTGCTGCCCGGCTTTGCCGTGGTGCCGTTCAACGATCTGGACGCCGCGCTGGCGCAGATTGACGATAACACTGCCGGTTTCCTGCTGGAACCGATCCAGGGCGAAGGTGGCGTCACGCCCGCCACGCACGAATTTCTGACCGGCCTGCGCCAGGCGTGCGACGAACATGGCCTGCTGCTCATCCTCGACGAAGTCCAGTGCGGCTATGCCCGCACCGGCGCTTTCTTCGCGCATGAACATTATGGCATCACACCCGACATCATGTCGGTGGCCAAGGGGATTGGCGCAGGCTTCCCGCTGGGCGCGTGCCTTGCCACCGAAGAAGCGGCCAAGGGTATGGTTTTCGGCACCCATGGCACCACCTATGGCGGCAATCCACTGGCGATGGCGGCGGGTCTGGCGGTGCTGGAAGAAGTCATGTCCGAAGGCTTCATGGAGCATGTCAACGCGATCGGCGCGCGTCTGCGCGCGGCGCTGGAACAGTTGATCCCCAATCATGACGGCCTGTTTCAGGACGTGCGTGGCATGGGGCTGATGCTGGGCGTCAAGCTCAATGACAGCGTTGAGGCACGCAGCTTCGTGGCGCATCTGCGCGACAATCATGGCCTGCTGACGGTGTCGGCGGGGCAGAATGTCGTGCGCATCCTGCCGCCGCTGGTGATTGACGAAAGCCATATCGCCGAATGTATCGAAAAGCTGTCCGCCGGCGCGCGCAGCTATGCGGAGGCCCAGGCGGCCTGATATCAAACTCCGTTCGCCCTGAGCGAAGTCGAAGGGTATCGCCGAGCGAAGCGAGGTGCCTTCACTTCGTTCAGGTGAGGGCTTCGACTTCGCTCTCCTGAGCTTGGCGAAGGGCCGAACGGATTAGGGGTTGTTACCAATGACCAGACATTTCCTGAACCTGTCCGACGCAGGCGGCAACGCGATCGCCGCGATGATCGCCGACGCCATCGACCGCAAGGCTGCACGGGCCAGCTGGCCCAAGGGGCGCGTCGACGCTGACGCGCCGCTGGCGGGCCATACGCTGGCGATGATCTTCGAGAAGAATTCGACCCGCACTCGCGTGTCGTTCGACATGGCGATTCGCCAGCTGGGCGGCACCTCGCTCATCCTGGATGGCGCGACCAGCCAGTTGGGCCGGGGCGAGACAGTGGCGGACACGGCCCGCGTGCTGAGCCGCATGTGCGACGCCATCATGATCCGCACCGACGACCATGCCAAGATCGAGGAAATGGCCCATTATGCCACGGTCCCGGTCATCAACGGCCTGACCGACCTGTCGCATCCGTGCCAGATCGTCGCAGACCTGCTGACCGTGGTGGAACATGGGCTGGCATTGCCCGGCAGCCAGTGGGCGTGGCTGGGCGATGGCAATAACGTCCTCCATTCGATCATTGAGGCGGCGGGCCTGCTGAAATTCGACGTCCGCATCGCCGTGCCGGAAGGCTATGATCCCGATCCGGCCTTTGCGGCGGCGGCGCAGGCGCTGGGTTCGCGCATCACGCTCACGCGCGATCCCGTGGCGGCTGTGGCGGGCGCGGATGTAGTCGTTACCGACACCTGGATTTCGATGGGTCAGTCCCATGCGGAAGAAAAACTGGCAGCGATGATGCCTTATCAGGTGACGCCTGCACTGATGGCCGGGGCAAAGGCGGATGCCCGGTTCCTTCATTGCCTGCCCGCCCATCGCGGCGAAGAAGTGGTGGAAGCGGTGATCGACGGCCCGCAGTCGCTGATCTGGGATGAGGCGGAAAACCGCATCCATGGCCAGAAGTCGGTGCTGCTCTGGGCGCTTGGAAAGCTGTAGGCCCGCCCTATATCGGCGCCTTCGCATGATCGCTGTCCTGACCGGACGGAACAGAAGGATTTTCGATTGAACCCCGCTCCCACTGACCAGGCCATCGGCTTTACCATCCCGTCGCGCCACGCGCGCGGGCGCATCGTGCGGCTGGGTCCGGTGCTGGATGCGGTGCTGGCCGCCCACGCCTATCCGCCGCCGATCGAACGGCTGCTGGCGTCGGCGCTGGTGCTGGCGGCATTGCTGGGCAGCACGCTCAAACAGGCCGATGGCCAGTTGACGTTGCAGGCGCAGACCGAAAATGGCGTCGTCAAGCTGCTGGTGGCCGACTATAAGAATGGCGACCTGCGCGGCTATGTTCAGTTCGATGCCGACCGTCTGGCAGAACTCGGCCCGGACCCGACCTTGTTCGGGCTGTTCGGCAAGGGCTATCTGGCCATCACCTTCGACCAGTCGGTAACCGGCGAGCGCTATCAGGGCATCGTCCCGCTGGAGGGCGAATCGCTGGCGGCGGCGGCGGAACATTATTTCTTCCAGTCCGAACAGATCCCCAGCGTCATCACCATCACGACCCGGCATGAACGGGGGCAGGGCTGTCTCGCGGGCGGCATGTTGCTTCAGCATCTGCCCGAAGGGGAAGTGGGGCGCGAACGCCTGCACGTCCGCCACGATCATGCCGAATGGGAACATGTTCAGGCACTGGCGGTCACGCTGGGGAAGGATGAACTGACCGACGATGCGTTGCCGCTGGCCGATATCGTCTGGCGCCTGTTCCATGAGGAACCCGAAGTGCGCGTGACGCAGCCCACGCCGCTGGCCAAGGGGTGCCGATGCGATCTGGACCATATCCGCGACGTGATTGGCCGTTTCCCGGCGGACGAACGCGCGCATATGGCCGACGATGATGGCGTTATCGGTGTCGATTGCGCTTTTTGTTCGCGTGTTTTCCCAATCGCGCTGGACAGTTTCGTCACCCATTGAAATCCCTCGTTACGCTAACGACATTTGTAATTTGGGCAGGGCGGTCGGTTCGCGCTATCAAAATGCCGTAATTGGACGGCATCGCCACATATCAGGCGCGCGGTGAACCGACCGGCACCCATGGCGGGACAAGGCTATCATGATGACCATGAAACTGCGGGCGCTCTGCGTCGCGGCGGCAATGATGACGGCGGGTTGGGCCGGTGCGGCCATCGCACCCCCACCCATGGCCGCGCTGCGCACGCTGGAAACGGGTGAATGGGAATTGCGTGGCCGGGGTGAGGGCGCGGAAACGCAAAAGCTGTGCGTCACGGACCTGCGTCAATTGCTCCAGGTCCGCCATGGCCGCGCCTTGTGCCGCAGCTTCGTCATCAGCGACGCGGCGCAGGCTGCGACCGTCACTTATGATTGCGCGGCGGCGGGCAATGGCCGCACCGAATTGCGCGTGGAAACGACGCGGCTGGTGCAGATCAGCTCGCAAGGCGTGGCCCAGGGCGCGCCTTTCGCCTTTGTTGCGGAAGGGCGGCGCATTGGTTCCTGCCATTAAAAGCATCGCGATCGCCATCGCATCCGGTCGCGCGATGCTTGCGCCGATGCGTCGCGGGCGGTAGCGCGGGGCCATGGTTGCCAATAACGGAAAATTCGCTGTCGTCCTGCTGTCCGGCGGACTGGACTCTATGGTTGCAGGCGGGCTGGCGCGGGAAGCGGGCTATCGCCTCCTTGCGCTGTCGATCGACTATAACCAGCGACATCGCGTCGAATTGCGCGCTGCCGCGCGGGTTGCGCAGGCGTTGAACGCGATGCGCCACATCGTCCTGCCGCTGGACCTGACGGCGTTCGGCGGATCGGCGCTGACCGCCGACATTGCCGTGCCAAAGAGCGGCGTGGGGACGGAAATCCCGGTCACCTATGTGCCGGCCCGCAACACCATCTTCCTGTCGCTGACGCTGGGCCTGGCCGAAGTCGCGGGCGCCAGCGACATCTTCATCGGCGTCAACGCCCTCGATTATTCCGGCTATCCCGACTGTCGCCCCGAATTTATCGACGCTTTTCAGCAGATGGCGATGCTGGCGACCAAAGCAGGGGTCGAAGGACGGCCGATCCACATCAACGCCCCGTTGCAACATATGAGCAAGGCGGACATCGTGCGCGAAGCCGACCGTCTGGGGCTGGACCTGGGGATCAGCTGGTCCTGCTATGACCCGACGCCCGATGGCAAGCATTGCGGCCTGTGCGACAGCTGCCGCTTGCGGTCCAGGGGGTTCGAGGAAGCGGGCCTGCCCGACCCGACCGTCTATGCCGTTCATCCCTGAAAGGCGTAACCCATGAGTTATGCGGTAAAGGAAATGTTCCTGACCCTACAGGGCGAGGGGGTGCAGGCCGGGCGGCGCGCGGTGTTCCTGCGCTTTGCCGGGTGCAATTTGTGGAGCGGGCGGGAGCAGGATCGCGCCAGCGCCGTCTGCCGCTTTTGCGACACCGATTTCGTCGGCACCGATGGCGATGGTGGCGGCAAATTCGCGGATGCTGATACATTGGCCGACGCGGCGCTGGGTTTTTGGGGAGAACGGGCGGACGGCCGCTATATCGTCCTGACCGGCGGCGAACCGATGTTGCAGGTGGACGATGGCCTGGTCGATGCGCTGCATATGCGGGGCTTTACGATCGCGATCGAAAGCAATGGCACCTTGCCCGCGCATCCCGGCATCGACTGGGTCTGCATCAGTCCCAAGGCGGGCAGCGACGTGGTGCAGCGGTCAGGCGACGAACTCAAACTGGTATGGCCCCAGCCGGGCGGTGGCCACAGCGTCGTCGATGTCGCGGCGATGGAGCAATGGTCCTTTGCCCATCACTTGCTCCAGCCGCTCGACGATCCCCATGCGGTCGACAATGCCCGCGCCGCCATCGCGCTGGTCATGGACCGGCCGCGCTGGCGGCTGACGGTGCAGGCCCATAAATATCTGGGCCTGCGATAGGCGCGATCAGGGCTTGATCCCGGCCCGCTCATTCCATTGCTGCTGGCAGGCAGGCAGCATGACGCCCTTCTTCCAGCATTGGGCATCAAGCGAGGGCAGGGCGACGCTATAGTCATAGCCCGGCGTGCCATAATATTGCTCGCCCGCCAGCACGAGCGACTTCTTGATCGAACCCAGGCCATTGCGCGCGACTTCGTGCAGCGTGCCGCGATCGGCAAAGATGGCGTTACGGCCCACCACCGCTGTCGCCTGGCAAAATCCCTTTTGCGCCTGCACCGTCGAATAGCCCGAATAGATGCGCGTGCCATAACGGTCGGACGCGGCCTGGCCCGGCTTTCCCTTGCCCACGGTGCGCATGAAATAGTCCAGCAGCACGCCCTGCGCCGCATCCAGCTCAGCATCATGATGGGCGATCATCGCATTGTAATTGCTGATCGCCAGCACGGTCGGTTCGAACTGGCATTGCAGCGCCGACACGTTCAGCGCAGCGCGCAGGTTCCACACCAGCCCCGCCTTGACTTCGGCGGCATTGGCACCGGGCAGGCCCAGAGCGGTGGCAGCGGCATCATCGGTGAGCGGGGGGGCAGACAGGTCCGGCGGCGACCAGAAAAATTGCGCAGCGGCGGGCTGCGCGATCATCGGTGCAGCGACCAGCGCCAGAACCGCAATCGTGCGGCGCGCCGGGAAACGGAATGTCATCAACTATACCCTCTTCCGAAATGATGCACCGTCCGGGCGCATCGCTATATTCACCGTGACGCCCGTGGGGTCTGTCGGCTTTATCGTCCCTGAACGCTCCGGCTGCTATTATTGGTCCGACAATATTTCCGCATCCTCGCCCCTGTTCGCTGCCGGCTTGTCGGCAGGCGCACTGGCATTGTCGGCGGCGTTGTTGCCGGGCAGGGTGACTGCCGTGCCTTCGCTCTGCACCCCGTCCAGATCGGTCATGGCGTCGCTGGCGGTGCCATCGACGACTTCCATGTCCTTCATCTGCACGCTGTTGCTGCCCTTGTCACTGCCGCCGCAGCCCGCCAGCGCGGCGCATCCGCTCAGCAGCGCTGCGATCAGGACAGTCTTTGCGTTCCGGGGCATCCGGTTCTCCGTGGCTTGAGCGGTCATGGCGCGGCGTTGCGTGCCGACGAAGGGCGTGACCCTAACGATCCGTTCAGCATTGCTCAACCCCCGTGCCGCAACGGCTCAAGCCACGGAGAAATGCGGGGAAATGCGCCCGCAGCGCATTGTCCAGCGCAGGCATGGAAGCGTTGCCGCCCAATGCCGCGATGCTGGTGACGGGATAGTCGCTGATCCCGCACGGCACGATGCCGGTAAAATGCGACAGGTCGGGATCGACGTTGATGGCAAAACCGTGCAGCGTCACCCAGCGCCGCACCCGGATGCCCAGCGCGCCGATTTTGGCTTCGCGCCCGTTGGGGTCGTCGGTCCAGATGCCGATCCGCCCTTCCGCCCGGCGCGCGGGGACACCCATGTCGCCCAGCGCCGCGATCATCCAGCCTTCCAGATGATGGACGAAATTGCGGACATCCTTGCCCCTTTCGCCTAGGTCGATGTTGAGATAGCCGATCCGCTGCCCCGGCCCATGATAGGTGTAGCGCCCGCCACGCCCGGCATCATGCACCGGGAAACGCGGGTCGAGCAGCTCGGCCGGATCGGCGCTGGTCCCGGCCGTATAGAGCGGGGGATGTTCGATCAGCCAGACCCGTTCGCGCGCCTGCCCTGCATGGATTGCGGCCGCGCGCGCTTCCATGTCGGCCAGTGCGTCAGGATAGGCGACCGGCGCTGCATCGATTCGCCATTCGATGGCGTCGGCATTGGCGGGCAATTGCGTCATGGCGATTCCTTGACTTGGGGCGGACGAGCGATCAAGTCTCCCCGATATTTTTACGCGACTATATGGGCAGGCATTAACAGATATGGCGACGATCTCCATCGGCAAGGCTTGGGAGGAGGCTGTGGCTTTCGTCGCGCGCGAAGCGACGCTGCTGCTGCCCGTTGCGCTGCTGTTCGTGGCATTGCCTGGCCTCATCCTTGGGGAAATGACGCCACCGGAACTGGCCGCATGGTTTGCCGCGCCCGATCCCAAGGTCATTCCCACCATGCCGCCGGGCATTGCCCTGGCCATGTTGATCACGATCATATTGATCTGGTTCGGATCGCTTACCCTGTTCGCGCTGGCGCTGCGGCCCGGCATCAGCGTGGGTGAAGCCTTGCGATTGAGCTTTGGCCGCCTGCCAGTGCTGATCGGTACGGCATTGATCGTCGTAGCAGGTGTCATGGCGGTCGCCACGGTGGCGATCATCGTCATGTTGGTCGTTTCGGCGGCATCACCTGTCGCTGCTGCGGGACTGGGGCTGATGCTGGGGTTTTTGGCGGCGATACTGGTATTTTTCGCCAGCGTCCGGCTGATCTTGCTCAACCCTGTGGTGATAGACGGGACGGCGGGTGTCGTCGCGTCGTTGCGTCAGGCATGGGCGCTGACGCGCGGTCATTTCTGGCGATTGCTGGCTTTCCTGATCGTCATCACCCTGTTGTCGGCCATCGTGGGAGCAGCGGCGCAGACGATCTTTGGCCTTTTGGGCAGCGTGATCGGCGGGCCGGACGCCGCGCGGTTGGCGGGCGGCATCGCGGGTGCTGCGGTGTCGAGCATCATCCAGGTCTATATGCTGGTGATGATCGCCCGGATCTATCGTCAGGCGTCGGCTGGCTGATCCAGCAACGGCACATGGGGCGCGCAATCGCGGGGCAAGATCCCGGCGATGCGGGGGTCGGCGAAGGTTTCGACTTCACGCGCCACGGCCACGAAGCCGGACTTGATGTAAAATCCCAGCGCCGCCGGGCTGTCGAGCGTGCAGGTGTGGACCCAGACGCGCTCCACCCCCTTACGCCAGGCCAGCGACTTGGCCTGCGCCATCAGCCACCGGCCCATCCCCTTGCCGTTCAATTGCGGCACCAGCCCGAAAAAGCCGATCTCGCAATCGGGCATCTTGCGGAAATCCAGTTCCAGCAGCCCCACCTCTATCCCGCGCGGATCGGTGACGGCGTAAACTTCGACAGCCGGATCATGGATGATCGCAGTGAGCGATTCGTCGGACATGACCAGCCGCGAAAACCACAGCCATGGTTCGCCGACCCGGCGGAACAGCGCGCGATAAATGTCGGGCTTTGCGGCCTGCCACCGGGCCAGCCGCAACGATGCGGGCGGAATCGGCGCAGGGCGGGGCTTGTCGCGCATTTCCAGATGGGTGACGATCGCCGCCACCATGCCCGGTTCGACCGCGATCAGTGCCATGATCTCAGCTCCAGCTTGCCATCGGCGGCAGGCTCATCAGGATGGCGTCGATATTGCCGCCGGTCTTGAGGCCGAACAGCGTCCCCCGATCATGCACCAGATTGAATTCGGCATAGCGACCGCGCCATTCCAGCATCGTCTGATAATCCGCCTGGTTCCATGCTTCGTCCATCCGCCGCCGCACTATCGGCGGAAAAGCCTCGAGGAAAGCATCGCCCACCGCACGGGTCAGCGCGAAATTGGCGTCGAACGCGGCGTCGTCGGCACATTCCAGATGGTCGTAGAAAATGCCGCCCACGCCGCGATGCACGCCCCGGTGCGGGATGAAGAAATAATCGTCGGCCCATTTGCTGAACCGGGGATAATAGTCCGGGTCATGCGCGTCGCACGCGGCCTTGAACACATCGTGGAAATGCGCGGTATCTTCTGCGCGCGGCAAGGGCGGGTTCAGGTCCGCGCCGCCGCCGAACCAGCTTTTGGTCGTGACCAGATAGCGCGTGTTCATATGGACGGCCGGAACATGCGGGTTGGCCATATGCGCGACCAGGCTGATGCCGGTGGCGAAGAAAGCCGGATTTTCCGCCGCGCCATGAATGCTCTGCGCGAATCCGGGGGCAAGATCGCCGCCGACGGTCGAAATATTGACGCCGACCTTCTCGAAAATCTTGCCCTTCATCACGCCGCGCACGCCACCACCGCCTTCGCCCGGTGCCTGGCCCTCGGCTTCGCGGTCCCATGCGACATAATCGAAGCGCGCATCGCTGCCTGCTTCGCGCTCGATCGCCTCGAACTCGGCGCAGATGCGATTGCGCAGCGATTCGAACCAGCCGCGCGCGGCGGTCTGACGGGAATCGAGGGGAAAGGGGATGGTGGGAACGGGATTGGTCGGGATCATTGCGGGAAACTTCCGGTCTGGCGCAGGGCTTCGGCGACGGCGATGCCCGTGGAAACGGCGATGTTCAAGGATCGAAAGCCCGCAGCCATGGGAATCCGCACGCGAATATCGGCCAGATCGCGCACATCGTCCGGCACGCCCGCGCTTTCGGACCCCATCAGCAAGACATCGTCGGTGCGAAAGGCGACATCGGGCAAACGTTGCGACGCATGGCTGCTCATCAACAGCAGGCGGCGGCCCTGCGCGCGCCGTTCGGCGTCGAACGCCGCGAAATTGGCGTGGCGCACCACATCGGCTGATGCGCCATAATCCATGGCGGCCCGCTTCAATCGCGCGTCGGAAAAGGCAAATCCGGTCGGCATGATGATGTCCACCGGGACGGCAAAACAGGCGGCCAGACGCAATATTGCGCCGACATTGCCTGCAATCTCTGGTTGGTAAAGGGCGATGCGCATGGGGCGGCTCATAATGCAGTGCGGCAAATTGTCATAGGGTGTGTGACTTTGCTGTTGGCAAAGACCGCGCTATCCGGTTATCAGGCCCGCGAACCACGCCGGGGGGAAGGCGGGGGCCATTATGTATGGCATCCCGAATTTCCCCGATAAACAGGGCCGATTACGGCATTGCGGCGGGATCAGGGACGTTCTTGCAAGGGTTGAGGTGCATGGCGATCGTTGAACATACAGACAGCACGGGTCTATCCGGCGAAGATGGGGTGCGTCGTCGCGATTTCATCAACATCGCCGCAGTGAGTTTTGCAGGAGTCGGCGGCATCGCCGTCGTCCTGCCGCTGATCGACCAGATGAACCCCAGCGCCGACGTGCTGGCGCTTGCATCGACGGAAGTCGATCTTTCGGCGATTCAGCCGGGGCAGGCCATCAAGACGACTTTCCGCAGTCAGCCGCTGTTCGTGCGGCAGCTGACGCCCAAGGAAATCGCCGAAGCCGACAAGGTCGACCCGTCCACGCTGCGCGATCCGCAGACGCTGGCGGAACGCACCGTCGACGGCAAGACACAGTGGCTGGTGACGATGGGTGTCTGCACCCATCTGGGCTGCGTGCCGCTGGGCGCGGGCGAAGGTGAGAATAAGGGTGAATATGGCGGCTATTTCTGCCCATGCCATGGTTCGTCCTACGACACCGCCGCGCGCATCCGCAAAGGCCCCGCGCCCAAGAACCTGGAAGTGCCGAAGTTCAGCTTCACTTCCGACACCGCCATTCTCGTAGGCTGAGGTAAGAAACCATGAGCTTTCCCTGGGCTGAGCAATATACGCCGAAAAATCCGGTGATGGTGTGGATCGACGAGAAGCTGCCGCTTCCGCGTCTCGCCTATAACGCTGTGGGCGCGGGCTATCCCGTGCCGCGCAACCTCAACTATTTCTGGAACTTCGGCGTGCTGGCCGGGCTGGCTCTTATGATCCAGATCGTCACCGGCGTGATCATGGCGATGCACTATGGTGCCAATGATCTGGTCGCGTTCAGCACCGTCGAACAGACGATGCGCGACGTGAACGCAGGCTGGCTGATGCGCTATGCGCACGCCAATGGTGCCAGCTTCTTCTTCATCGTCGTCTATCTCCACATCTTCCGTGGCCTCTATTTCGGTTCCTACAAGGCGCCGCGCGAAATGGTCTGGCTGCTGGGCCTCGTCATCTTCCTGCTGATGATGGCGACTGCCTTCATGGGCTACGTGCTGCCCTGGGGTCAGATGTCCTATTGGGGGGCGAAGGTGATTACCGGCCTGTTCGGCGCGATCCCGGTCGTGGGTGAACCGATCCAGACCTGGCTGCTGGGCGGTTTTGCTCCTGGCAACGCCTCGCTCAACCGCTTCTTCTCGCTCCACTTCCTGCTGCCCTTCGTGATTGCTGGTGTCATCATCCTGCACATCTGGGCGCTGCATATTCCGGGTTCCTCGAACCCGACCGGCGTGGAAGTGAAGGGGCCGCAGGACACTGTGCCTTTCCATCCCTATTACACCGCCAAGGATGGCTTCGGCGCGGGTATCTTCCTGATCGCCTTCTGCACATTGCTGTTCTTCGCACCCAACTTCCTGGGCCACCCGGACAACTATATCGAAGCGAACCCGCTCTCGACCCCTGCGCACATCGTGCCGGAATGGTATTTCTGGCCCTTCTACGCGATCCTGCGCGCCTTCACGGTGGACTTCTTCTTCGTCCCTGCCAAGCTGCTGGGCGTGCTGGCGATGTTCGCGTCGATCCTGCTGCTGTTCTTCCTGCCCTGGCTCGACACCTCGCCGGTGCGGTCGGGCAAATATCGGCCGACCTTCAACAAGTTCTTCTGGATTCTCGTCATCGACGTGCTGATCCTGGGCTGGTTGGGCGGCGCGCCGGCGGAAGAACCCTATGTCATGATGAGCCAGGTTGCGGCGGCCTATTATTTCGCCCACTTCCTGATCATCCTTCCTTTGATCTCGCGCTTTGAAAAGCCGCTGCCGCTGCCCGGCTCGATCACCGAGGCCGTGCTGGCAAAATATGGCAAGACCGACGGCGAACCCGTCGCGGTCCCGGCCGAATAAGGGGTAGATAAGACCATGGTTCGCATTGGCGCATTCCTCGTCGGCCTCTTCTTTGCAGGCTGGCTGTTCATTTCCTTCCTGATCGGTGCGGTGGCTTATGTCTCCGAACCGCCAGTGCCCACCGTGGAACATGAGTTCCACGAGGCACCCAAGCATGTGTCCTATTCCTTCGACGGACCGCTTGGCCATTATGACCGGGCGCAGCTCCAGCGCGGCTTCCAGGTTTTCAAGGAAGTCTGCTCGGCCTGCCACAGCCTCAAGTTCGTGGCGTTCCGCGACCTCGAAGCGCTGGGCTATAACGAAGCCGAAGTGAAGGCGATCGCCAAGCAATGGGCGATCAAGACCCCGTCGGTCGATCCGGCCACGGGCGAAGCTTCCACGCGCGAGCCTGTGCCGTCGGATTATTTCCCCAAGCCCTTCGCGAACAATGTCGCGGCGGCGGCGGCGAACAATAATGCGATCCCGCCAGATTTGTCGCTAATGACCAAGGCTCGCCATCATGGCAGCGCCTATGTCTATTCGCTGCTGACCGGCTATCAGGCACAACCGGCCGAATTACTGAAGGAATTTCCTGATGCCAAGACGCCCGAAGGCCTGCATTACAACCCCTATTTCGCCAACCTGAACCTGGCGATGGCACCCCCGCTGTCGGCGGAAGGTCAGGTCACCTATGGCGACGGCACCAAGCCGACCGTCGATCAGATGGCGCAGGATGTTTCGGCGTTCCTGACATGGACCGCCGAACCCAAGCTGGAAAACCGCCGCCGTGCGGGTCTGGCGACGCTGATCTTCCTGCTGATCGCCACGGGTCTGGCCTATATGTCCTACCAGAATATCTGGGCGGACAAGAAAAAGGCCGCCTGACGGCAAGGGTCCGAACGGACACGGATATGAACGGGGCGCGGTTTCAAATGGGAACCGCGCCCCTTTTCGTTATGGAGACGGCATGAGCATCGACGCGCTGACCGCACTGGTCCGCACCATCCCTGACTTCCCCAAGCCAGGCATCCAGTTCCGCGACATCACGACATTGCTGGCCGACGGCGCGGGACTGGCCGAACTGGTCGATCGCATGGCAGCCATCGCCCGGCCGCTCGACCCGGACCTGATCGTGGGGATCGAGGCGCGCGGCTTCATCCTGGGCGCGGCGCTGGCCTTGGCACTGGGCAAGGGCTTCGTTCCGGTGCGCAAGGCGGGCAAGTTGCCCGGCAAGACGGTCGGCATCGACTATGTCCTTGAATATGGCACCGACCGACTGGAACTGCATGAAGGGCAAGTGCCGCATGGCGCGCGCATTTTGCTGGTCGATGATCTGATCGCCACAGGCGGCACGGCGATCGCCGCCGCGCAACTGTTGCGCGAACAGGGGGCAAGCGTGCTGATGGCCCTGTTTGCGATCGACCTGCCCGACCTTGGCGGCATGGCGGCGCTGACGGCGGATGGTATCGCGGCGCAGGCGATCATGGCGTTCGAGGGGGAATAAGCGAAGCGAATCGCATCCGCGACGGCGTTCGCACCAAACCGGGCCAGTTAGCGGGCCAACGCATCCGGCAACAAATCCACTGCCGTTGCAAGCCGTTCGTCCAGCAGGCCCAGCAATTCCATCCAGCCATGGATATGTTCCAGCTCGCCCGGTCCATCCGATACGCCGCGCAACCCCATTATCGGCACGTTAAACCGCGCGCAGGCGCGGGCCACGGCGAACGTCTCCATATCCACCATATCGGCGTCGATCGCGGCATAATCCTCGCCGCCCACGATGTTCGCGCCCGTTGATAGCCGCGCCGTCGGCAAGGCGAGCGGAGTCACCAACGGCACATCGACCGGATGATCGACAAAAGGGGTGACGCCCTTGGTAAAACCCAGCCGGGACGCATCCATGTCGCGCCAAGACACGCTGCCAATCTGAAATATCTCGCCCAGCGGGCAGAGGCGCGATCCGGCCGATCCCAGGCAGACGACCAGGTCCGGCAAGGCATCGGCGCGTGCCATGTCCTGCAAAGCGATGCCGGTCACCAGTGCCGCTTCGATCGGGCCGACGCCCGTCATCAGTGGGGCAAAGCGCGCGCGCAAATGCGGGCCATATTCGGCCTCCACTGCCATGATGAACAGCAGGCGTTGACCGGCAATCGTCTCGCAAGATGGCGTCATCACAGGCTCCCCGACCGTCTGGCGCCGCCATAGAGGTTCCGCGCGCGGCTGCCAAAGATAAAGCCCGCCAGTTGAAATCAGGCAATCGGCTTGTTCATTTTGGAGGTGGCAGGAATCGAACCTCCGCGCCTGCGACATCGCCTCTGAAGATGGGACGCAAATTGATATATTTTCATTTTTCCGGCTGCTCGCGGCCCCGCCAGAACCCGCAAATCGTTCGTTCGGACCGCGTCGATCACGCTAAATGCCGTTGAAATCATGCCGTTTATCCAGCGATCAAGGCAATGCATTTTCTGCCTTTTTTTCGGCCGCTGGTAAGGAAAAGATCGTGTCCCACAGCGTGGTGTAGGTTCGCCGGGATAGCCACAGCGACCTCCGGCTAAGCCGGATTGATCATGCTGCCATGGCAGGCAACGTGATGATGGGATTATCGCTTAAACCTGAGACGCTCTCAAGTGTCATGTAGCGGCAGCGTTGGACGGCCCATTCGTCGTTCTGTTCCAGAAGGATAGCGCCGACGAGACGGGTAATCGCCTCTTCGTTGGGGAAGATACCGACAACATCGGTGCGCCGCTTGATCTCGCCATTGAGCCGCTCGATCGGATTGTTGCTGTGCAACTTCGTGCGGTGTTGGGCTGGGAAGGTCATGTAGGCCAGCACATCCTCCTCGGCGCTGTCCATCAGAGTAGCGAGTTTTGGCACGGTAGGGCGCAATTGATCGGCGACGCTACGCCATTGGGCCTTTGCGGCCTCTGGAGTTTCCTGGGCGAAAGCGGTGGCGATGAATGCCGACACGACCCGGCGTCCACTCTTGCCGGCATGGGCCAGCGCATTGCGCATAAAATGAACCCGGCATCGCTGCCAGGTGGCGCTGAACACTTTGGCGACGGAGGCTTTTATGCCTTCATGGGAATCTGAGATCACCAGCTTCACGCCGCGCAGACCGCGACGAGCAAGGCTGCGTAGAAACTCGGTCCAGAAGACCTCCGCTTCGGAATGACCGATCGCCATGCCGAGCACTTCGCGCCGGCCATCGCTGTTAACGCCAACGGCAATGATGACCGCGACAGAGACGATGCGACCGGCTCGCCGCACTTTGATGTAGGTCGCGTCCATCCAGAGATAGGGCCAGTCGCCTTCGATCGGACGATCGAGAAAGGCCTTCACCCGCTCGTCGATCTCCACGCACAGTCGGCTGACCTGGCTCTTTGAGATCCCACTCATGCCCATGGCTTTGACCAGATCGTCCACAGAGCGGGTCGAGATCCCCTGGATATAAGCTTCCTGGATGACGGCCGTCAGTGCCTTCTCTGCCATACGGCGGGGCTCCAGAAACCCTGGAAAATATGTTCCCTTGCGCAGCTTGGGGATCCGCAGCTCGACCGTCCCTGCTCGCGTCTCCCAGTCCCGATCCCGATAGCCGTTGCGCTGCGCGAGGCGCTCAGGATCTTTCTCACCATAGGCAGCGCCGGTCGCACCGCCCACTTCCAGTTCCATCAGCCGCTGCGCGGCAAAGCCGATCATGTCGCGTAGAAAATCGCCGTCGGCTGTCTTCCCAACCAGAGCGTGCAGGTCCATCTTGTCATTGGTCATCGGAGGTCTCCGTAAGTTGAGCTTCGCAACCCAAACTTATCCGAAGTTCGCCGGTGACCACCCGCGAAACTGACCGGCCGCTACAGACCGTATGTTCGCTCGGCGGAGTTGGCCCACCCTCGTGGTAAGCAAGGATCGGGGGTCACGCCGGAAGGGCCGGCGCCTATCCCCATGCTTAAGCGAGGGCGGACCATGGAAGATTATAGCGAACTCTTCATCGGACTCGATACATCGAAACTGAAGATCTCGGTTGCGGTGGCGGAAAGCGTACGGAATGGCGAGGTCCGATTTTACGGCGACATCTCATCTGAACCATCTTGTGTGGCGTCGATGGTAGCAAAGTTGGCAAAGCACGGTGCCAAGCTGCATTTCTGCTATGAGGCTGGCCCGACCGGATACGACCTCCATCGCCAGCTCATTGAGCTGGGGCACGACTGTCAAGTGGTAGCCCCCTCGCTCGTGCCCAAGTGCCCAGGCGACCGTGTGAAGACCAATCGGCGCGATGCCATAAGCCTGGCCCGCCTTCATCGCGCGGGGGAGCTGACTGCGGTTTGGGTTCCCGATGAAGCACATGAAGCGGTTCGCGACCTGGTGCGTGCACGCGAAAGTGCCAATGACGCGCTGAAGAAGACCCGCCAGCACCTGCAGGCATTTCTGTTACGCCATGGCCGGATTTACACCGGCCGTACACCGTGGACGCGGGCACATAGTCGGTGGCTGGCAGCGCAGAGCTTTACCCATCCGGCTCTTCACATCGTCTTGGCCGAATACATTCAGGCCATAGAAGATGCCGGCGTCCGGTTGGAACGGCTGACTAAGCAGGTTGCTGAGACAGCCGCCACCTGGTCCATGGCGCCGGTGGTCGACGCCTATCAGGCCATGCGCGGCATCGCCTTCATTTCGGCCGTCACCTTTGTAGTGGAAATCGGCGATGTGCGACGCTTTGAGACAGCGCCGCAGCTCATGGCATATCTGGGCCTTGTGCCGACCGAAAGCTCGACGGGCGAACGGGTGAAGCGCGGTGGCATCACCAAAGCCGGCAATAGCCGCGCGCGCCGCGTGCTGATTGAGGGCGCATGGACCTATCGCTTCCCCGCGCGGGTAAGCCCGGCCATCCAAGCGCGCCTGGATGGCCTGCCAAGATCAGCACGCGAAATCGCATGGAAGGCGCAGATCAGACTGTGCGCCCGCTATCGTAAGTTGATTATGGCCGGCAAACTCAAGACCGTCGCTGTCACCGCTATCGCACGCGAAATGGCCGCATTCCTATGGGCGATCGGGAAAGAGGTCGCGCCGACCACGCAAGTTTGAAGAGCTGTCAGCCATACATCGAAAGAAAGGTGCGCGGCGACAACTACGATGGCCGGTTGAGCGGCGACTATGATGGCCGGTAGGATCGGTTGTCTGGTCTGATCGTAGGGAGGGGCGCAGCCCCGACCGGAGAGCGGACCAGACAACCGGTGGCGATCTTTTTCCCCTTCTTTCGGGGGGCAGATCGGGGCTGTGGCGGGCGGTGGTATCGGAACACTCATCGAACAACGAGCGATGGGTTTGCGATGCCGGGCCACCACATTTCCGATCAGCAGGTATTTCTCTTCATGACCCATCGTCGCCAACACACCCAGGCCGTCGCGGCTGCCAAGGCCGGTATCAGCGAACGCAGCGCACGCCGGATCGAGAACGATCCGCAGCTTCCGTCCCAGAAGAAGAAGGAGCGCCACTGGCGCACCCGCGCCGATCCGCTCGAGCCATTCTGGCCACGTATAGAGGAGTTGCTCCAGATCGACGGTATCATTGCCGTCACGGTCTTCGAGACGCTCCAGGACGAGTTCGGCGAGGATGCTGTTCCCGATGCGATACGACGAACACTGGAACGCCGGATCGCCCGCTGGCGGGCACTGCACGGCGGCGAGAAGGAGATCTTCTTCCCGCAGCATCATGAGCCCGGTCGGCAGGGCCTGTCGGATTTCACGGTATGCGACAGTCTCAAGGTCACTGTTGCCGGCGAGACCCTGGCCTATCGCCTCTACCACTTCCGCTTGGCGGCGAGTGGCTGGGAGCATGCGGCTGTCGTGCTGGGCGGGGAGAGCTTTGCCGCCCTTTCGGAGCACCTGCAGGATGCGTTGTGGAAGCTGGGCGGTGCGCCGGCCGAACACCGCAGCGATTCCCTGTCAGCCGCCTACAAAAACCTCGACGCCGATGCGCAGCGGGATTTCACCCGAAGCTATGACGAGCTGTGTCGTCATTACCGCATGCTTGCTACCCGCAACAACCGCGGCGAGGCGCACGAGAACGGATCGATCGAAGGTCCCCATGCCCATCTCAAGCGACGGCTCGATCAGGCCTTACGCCGGCGGGGCAGCCGCGATTTCGTCAGCATCGAGGCCTGGCGCGAGTTCGTTGAGGCGCAGGTCGCCAGACAGAACCGGCGGCATGCTGCGCGCATCGATGCAGAACGCAGGGTACTCAAGGCGCTGCCCGCAAGGCGAACCACCGATTTCGCCATGGTCACCGTCGATGTCACCCGCAACGGCACCGTCGCCATCGATCGGGTTACCTATTCGGTGCCTTCCCGCCTCGTCGGACGGCGCCTCAACGCGCATCTCTTTGACGATCGCATCGAGCTCTTCCTCGGCCCGGACAGGGTAATGTCCACGCCGCGTGTGCGGATCAGTCATCCCCACCGGGGGCATAGCATCGATTTCCGGCACATGATCGGTAACCTGCGCCGCAAGCCCGGTGCACTGCGCAACCTCGTCTACCGCGAAGCCCTCTTCCCCGATCACGCCTACCGGCGGGCCTGGCAAGCCTTCGATGCCCAACTCGATGGACGGCAGGCCTGCCGCGATGCCGTCGCGCTGCTCGATATCGCCGCCAGGGGCGACTGTGTCGACGTGCTGGCCCGGCGGATCGATGAGGCTCTCGACAGCGGGCGCTTGCCCGATGTCGATGCGCTCAGGGACGAGTTCCTGCCAACCGCAAGATCGCAGCGCGATGTCGCTATCCCGCCACCCGATCTGCACAGCTACAACAGCCTGATCGCCAGCGGGGAGGTGCACTGATGACCCGCACCAAGGATCAGGCCGCCGCCGTACTGCCTACCCTGCTGAAGGCCTTGCGCCTGCCGAGCATCAACCGCAACTGGAAGCGCCTCACCGACACCGCCGATCGCGATGGCTGGCCGGCCGCCAACCTGCTGGCCTCGCTTCTCGAGATCGAGATGGCTGATCGCTCCTCCCGGCGCATCCAGCGCCATCGCGACCAGTCCGGCTTGCCCGCAGGCAAGACCTTCGCCACCTTCGATTTCGACGCCGCCCCCGGCATCCGCAAACCGCACCTCTTGTCCCTCGCCGCCGGTGACGACTGGATCGAGAACGGCGGCAACCTGCTGCTGTTCGGCCAGAGCGGGACCGGCAAGACGCACGCAGTTGCCGCCATTGGCCATGCCCTCATCGACACGGGGCGGCGCGTCCTGTTCTGCTCCACCACCGACATGGTCCAGAAGCTCCAGTCCGCGCGCCGCGACCTCAGCCTGCCCGCCATGCTCGACAAGCTCGACAAGTTCGATCTCATCGTGCTCGACGATCTGTCCTACGTCCGCAAGGACCAGGTCGAGACCAGCGCCTTGTTCGAGCTCATCGCCCACCGCTACGAACGCCACTCGCTCGCCATTACCGCCAACCAGCCATTTTCGGCATGGGACAACGTCTTCCCTGATCCCGCCATGACTGTCGCCGCGATCGACCGCCTCGTGCACCACTCGACCATCATCGAGATGAACGGCGAAAGCTACCGCAAGCGTTCCGCCGTCGCCCGCATCAACGCCGGCGATTACGACCCGCCCAATGGCGCCCCGGACCGGCCATCATAATTGTCGCTGGCTTCGCGCTCGGGAGCACCCTTGCTGAGGCAACGGGTAATTGTCGCCAGCGGCAATTACATGCCAACCATCCCATGCGCTTCAAACCCTCGCTTCCGGCCAGCGCCAGCGACAATTACCCAGCGTCGTAATTGTCGCTCGACGGTTGCTCCTCGCAACAGCAAATGGTAGCCAGAATTCACCAACCGGCGCGGCCACCTATCGGCCATCAAAATTGACGCCGACCGGACTCCGTAATCGTCGCGCTACAGAAAGGAGCAAATACGATCAGCACCACCATCTGCTCGATGTGTACAGTCGGATGCAGGGCCCCGGTGAGGAATCCTCGTAAGCGCTATGGGCAAATTATATATTCACGCCCGACTACAGACCGAGGCAGCCTCAGACGAACCTACGGAAATGCGGTACCAACCCGCGGATAAGAGTATGCCAACCGTCGTCTAACGCCCTGCATCCTACTGTGCACATCAGCTTCAAACCTCAGCGCTTCGTCTCAATCGACGGAAAGGATACATCATGCCGAAGGCTCTTGATCAGGAACATAAGAGCGCTTTATCGATGAGCGCGCGTCCGGTCAGCTTCGCTACCCTCAAAACCTACACCACGCGCCGGGACACGACCAAGGAAAAGTTTACGATGGTCCGCAACGTAGCTTTCAGGTCTTGGCCTTAACACCCGACAGGACGGCAGGGGCAGCCGCTCGGGGAGTTCTATCTGATGACAACCTATTATGTCGATTCTGTGGGCGGTTCTGACGCAAATCTGGGGCAGTCGGCCGAACAGGCGTATAAGACGATCGCTGCACTATCGCAGATTTCGCTGAAGCCCGGCGATACTGTCCTGCTCGCGCGCGACAGCGTCTTTGCAGAAACGCTGACGTTGACCAAGTCCGGCAAGGAAGGCGCGCCGATCACCATTGGAGCCTATGGCACGGGTGAGGCGCCGACTTTCAGCGGCAACATCGGGATCCTCGGCACCAAGACCGCCTATATCGTGGTCAAGGACATTGCCTTCAACGAAACCACCGGCGCTGCCATATATGGCAACAATGTCAAAAACTGGACGATCGACAATGTCTCGTTCACGGACACCGGCACGCTGACGGGCATCGGCGGCGTCTTTTTCAAGACCGGCTCGAACGTCTCGCTTACCAACAGCAGCTTCGATGGCGTCGCAGGCGACGGACTGTTCGTGATGAATATCGACGGGCTGAACGTCAGCAATAACAGTTTCACCGGCCTTCACGGTGCCGCGGCCGACGGGATCCAGTTTACCGATTCCAAGAATGTCACCGTTGTCGGCAATCATATCGATCAGTCGACCAGCCCTGACACCACCAAGGGCGGGATTGTTGGGAACAACGTCCAGAATGTCGTCATGTCCGACAACGACATCCTCGGCGGCAGCTTTGGCATGAGCATCAACGGCCAGCATATCACGCTGGATGGCAACAACTTCACCGGCCAGGACAAATATACTTGGTCCGCCTCCATCCTGATCGGCGGCAATTGGGATCTGGTCGATTATACGATCACCAATAATACGTTCACCGACAGCCGGTTCGGCATATCGCTGACCGGATTACGTGATGACGATGTGGTTCGTACCGACATCAACATCACCAACAATGTGTTCGACAATATGGAGCGCAGCGCGCTCAAAATCGACAAGCCCAGCACCGGCACCTTCGCGGACAATATCCTGATCGAAAGCGAAGCCGTCATCGTCAAGGGGGAGGGTTTCGACGCACCCTATGCCGTTGGCACGAATCTGGCGCTCACCGCAGAACAGGCGATCGAATATTTCGCGCCAAAGGTCGTCGAACCCGTGGTGGAGGCACCCATCAAGGTTGTGGCGCCGGTCAAACATGCCGATAATATCGCGCCGATAGCGGTCAATGACATGGTGCGCCTGGACCTGAAAAACGACTCCATCAGCGGCAACCTGCTCACCAACGACATCGACGCGAATGGCGATACGCTGATGCTGCGGACGGTCGGCAGCCAGAAATTCTCGAACGGCCATCTGGATCTTGCCGGCCTATACGGCACACTGACCGTGCAGGAAAATGGCGATTATACTTACCATCTGTATGACGATGCCTTCGGCATCAAGACAAGCGCCACCAAGATAACGGAAAAATTCCAGTACAAGATGTCGGATGGCGTTGCCGTCGACACAGCAGCACTGGTGATCGACGTGACCGACTTCATGAAGGCCCATGTCGCCGCCGACCTTTTGGTTTGAATGGCCTATCCTCCGCCAATGTCAGCGCATTTCGAAAGGCTCCCTTCAATGTCGAAAGTCACTGGAGGGAGCCTTTCTATTCCCTCAACACCGCATGACGCTATGCAAACGGCTTATCGCGCCCTAAAAACCATTCATCGCAAGCAGGACATTGCAATGACATATGGGGAGGGCGAGGAAAAGTCGGGACACCCGACTGCATTTGCCGATTCAATGCAGTTTGATGGCGTCGCGAAACAGTCGATCTGGTTCCGCCTGATGGCTAAAATCGGTCTGACGCCTGAAAATCTTTGCACCAAAGGCGACGGCAAAAGCCTGTGCCGGGACTGTGAAGATAGCTGGTCCATCCGTTGAGCCGGAATTTCGCCCCGACAGCGTGATCTGCTGTAAACTGCGTCAACCCGGCTGCCGATCGCATGGCCCGTCACAAGGGCGCACTGGCACCCCCGGTCGGCCAGATCGAAGCCGTCCCGTGGAACCACGCGGGAAGCGACACAACCATTCCATAGTGCGAATATAGAAAAACCCGGCTAAGTCTTTCGACTTGCCGGGCTTTTCCATGGTGGGCGTAGCAAGGATTGAACTTGCGACCCCTGCGATGTCAACACAGTGCTCTACCACTGAGCTATACGCCCACGGGAGATGGGCCTTTAGCCGGGCGAATCCGGACGCGCAAGCGGGAAAATGCGGCCCCTGCACATTCTTCTGGACAGGACAGGGGCGGCCCATATGCTGCCATGCAAACAGGGGACGCCAACACTTATGCTGCCATCGCCATCCGCGCCGATCCAGACGGCGCCGCGCCTGCCCTGGTATCGCCAACTCTATGTCCAGGTGCTGGCCGCGATCGCGCTGGGCGTGGCGATCGGCCATTTCTTCCCCGATGCAGGGGTCCAGTTGAAGCCGCTCGGAGAGGCCTTCATCAAGCTGGTGAAGATGATCATCGCCCCGGTCATTTTCCTGACGATCGTCACTGGCATTGCGGGGATGAAGGAACTGGGCGCGATCGGCCGGGTCGCGGCCAAGGCCTTCGCCTATTTCCTGACCTTTTCCACGCTGGCGCTGATCGTCGGGCTGATCGTCGCCAATGTGGTGCAGCCGGGCGCGGGGCTGAACATCGACCCGGCAACGCTGGATGCCGGGAAGGTGGCCAATTACGCCCATCAGGCGCATGACCGCACGCTGACCGGCTTTTTGATGAGCATCATCCCCGCGACCATGGTGTCGGCGGTGGCGGACGGCAATATCCTTCAGGTGCTGTTCGTCGCCATCCTGTTCGGCATCGCGCTGACCATGATCGGGGATAAGGCGCAGCCGTTGATGACCGTGCTGGAATCGGCCAGCCATGCGATCTTCAAGCTGGTGGCGATATTGATGAAGGCCGCGCCGATCGGCGCGTTCGGGGCGATGGCCTTTACCATCGGCGAATATGGCGTCGGCACGCTCGCCAATCTGGCCGGGTTGGTCGCGACTTTCTACCTGACGTCCTTGCTGTTCGTGCTGGTGGTGCTGGGAACGGTGGCCCGGTTCGCCGGATTCAACATTCTGCACCTGATCCGCTACCTCAAGGCCGAATTGCTGCTGGTGCTGGGGACATCCTCCTCCGAAGCGGCGCTGCCCAGCCTGATCGAAAAGATGGAGCGGGCCGGGTGCCGCAAGTCGGTGGTCGGGCTGGTCGTGCCGACCGGCTACAGCTTCAATCTGGACGGCACCAATATCTATATGACGCTGGCGGCGCTGTTCATTGCGCAGGCATGCAATGTCGATCTTACCCTTCAGGAACAGATCCTGCTGCTGCTGGTCGCGATGATTTCGTCAAAGGGAGCCGCAGGCGTTACCGGCGCGGGCTTCATCACCCTGGCGGCAACTCTGTCGATCGTGCCGTCGGTGCCGGTTGCCGGCATGGCGCTGATATTGGGGGTCGATCGTTTCATGAGCGAAGCGCGGGCGCTCACCAACTTCGTGGGTAATGCGGTCGCGACGATCGTCGTTTCGGCATGGGAAAATGGGCTGGACCGCGAACGACTCGACGCAGCGATGGCGGGCATCCCGCTCGATCCGACGCCCGATATGGAAGAAGTCGTGCCGGACTGAGCCTGTCAGTTCAGCCCGGTCAGGCTTTCGCTGCCGAACATGCGTTCGACTTCCAGCACCAGGTCGCGCAGGTGGAAGGGCTTGGACAACACCTTCGCCTGCGGCACGGCCTTGCCCGCTTTCAGCGTCACGGCGGCAAAGCCGGTGATGAACATGATGCGCATGTCCGGTGCCACCGACGCGGCGTGCTGCGCCAGTTCGATGCCATCCATTTCGGGCATGACGATGTCGGTCAGCAACAGGTCGAACCGATCCGATTCGATATGGGGCAGGGCGTCGGTGCCTGTTGCGACCGCCACCACTTCATAGCCCGACCGTTCCAGCGCACGGGCCAGATAGGTGCGCATACTTTCATCATCTTCGGCCAACAAAATGCGCATCATCGCCCCTGTTACTTTGCTATCCCGTTGCCGGGCCAGACCCCCCGCCGCCCGTCGGGGCAACGTCTTTCACTGACGCTCGCCCGTCAGGGTGGCGTCCATGTCCGATATATGCGACAAGGTGTAAATATTATCCAGCCGGGTAACCATTTTTGGTGCGCCGGTGAAAGGAGCCTCGTTGGATCATCCTGCGCCGCGCCCTCCTGTGCTGAGCGAGCCGGGCTTCGACCTCTATGGTCCCTTGTCGCCTGATCGTCCCGTCATTCTTTCCGTCCCCCATGCCGGGCGCGATTATCCGCCCGCATTGCTGGCGCAGGCGCGGGTGCGACCACAGCAACTGGCGCGGCTGGAGGATCGCTGGGTAGACCTTATCGCCCATCCGTTGATTGCACGGGGATATAGCGTGCTGGTGGCACGCGCGCCGCGCGCGATGATCGACCTCAACCGGCATGAGCGCGAAATCGATCCGGCGATGGTGACGGGCATACCGCGCGACATCGCCCTGCACAGCAGCACCAAGTTGCGCGGTGGATTGGGCCTTATCCCCCGCCGTTTGCCCGGTGCGCCCGAATTGTGGCGCGGGCCTTTGTCCTGGGTGGAGGTGCAGCGGCGCGTCGAGGGGCTGCACCGGCCCTATCATGCGATGCTGGCGCGGTTGATGGGGGCAGCGCGGGAGGCGCACGGCCATGCGATCCTGCTCGACCTCCATTCGATGCCGCCCTTGCCGCCGCCCGCCGCCGGGCTGCCTGCGCCGGGGGTTGTGCTGGGCGATCGATTCGGGCGGAGTGCTGCGACGCGGCTGGTGACGCTGGCTGCCGATGTGGCGGCGGGGCATGATATTCTCGCCGCGCAAAATCATCCCTATTCAGGCGACCATCTGATCGACCGGCATGGCCGGCCGGAACGGGGAATGCACGCCATCCAACTGGAGATCGACCGGGCGCTCTATCTGGATGCGACGCTGGACCGGCCGGGACCGGGCATGGCGCGCATCCGCGCGCTGGTCGCCGCGATGGTGGAAGCGCTGGCGGTCGAGATGCCCGGCGCACATTATGCGCTGGCGGCCGAGTAAGGTTCAGCCGCCTTTGGCAACGACCAGCCGCGCGCCAGCCATGTTGAGATGGTGCGAATCGAAATAGAGCGGTTTGCCGTTCTGCATGATGGCGCACCGGCGCGCGTCACATAGCGCGGCCATCGGTTCGATCACGCGCACGCCGCGCGCTTGCCAGCGCGCGAACAGGGCGCGCAGATGGGTGGTGCGCGCCTCGATCCGCGCCCGCTCCACCCCTTGCGCCTGCGCCAGTTCGCCCGCGCGGGCGAGGTGGGCCAGGCGGCGTGGCACGTCGAAGGGTTGCGGTGGCACCGGACCGATCAGCACAATGTCGCGCCCTTCCGCCCGGATGGCGGCGATGGTGCGGTCCAGCTTTGCAACGAAAGCGGGATCGTCGAACAGGCCGTTGGCCCAGAAGGCGACCAGATAGACGCGGCGGATGGCAGGATCGGCCCGTAGCGCGGCGAAGGCTGCCTTGTTCGCGGCAGCGCAGCGGGCGTCCTTCGGATCGTCATAGGACAGGACCGGAGGGCAGCTGGACGTGGTGCGCTCGATCAGGGCGCGGCCTTCACGGCGTGCCTGTTCGCCCAGCGCATAGGCCAGTTCGACGCCATGGCTGTCGCCCCACAGCATCGCGTCGGGAGGGGTGGTTGCGCCCAGAACACAGGGCTGCGCGTCGCGCGCATATATGTCGTGGCATCGGCCGCGTTGCGGGCTGATGTCATGGCGCGCTGCTGCCAGTGCCAGCACGTGCGGGCCAAGGCGCGATGGCCAGCCGTCCGTGGCAAGCAAGGCCAGCGACAGCACGCCGATCAGCGCCATCGCGCCCGCCGTGAAGCGGAAGATGGCGACGGCGGCTATGCGATGCGAATCGCGGAAGGGGCGTTCGACAAAGCGCCAGGACAGCGTCGCAGCGATCAGCGATGCGGCCATCACGGCAATGCGGGTCGCGCCTGCCAGCGGCAGATCGGTAGCATATTCGGTAAAGACGATGAGTGGCCAGTGCCACAGATAGAGCGAGTAGGAGATGAGGCCCACCCCCACCAGCGGTCGCCAGCCAAGCAGACGTCCGGCGCTGGTGCATGGTGCTGCGTGGATCAGCGCGGCTGCGCCAAGGACGGGGGCGAGCGCAGCGATGCCGGGGAACAGCGTGTCGCGATCATAGCAGGCGACGGCCAGCGCTATGGCGGCCATTCCTGCCCACGCAATGGCTTCGCGCGCCCAGCGCTGGCGGATGGCGGGGACGCATCCCAATGCCAGCAGCGCCCCGGCGAGCAATTCCCAAGCGCGGGTCGGCAGCAGGTAAAAGGCGAAGCCGCTGGTGTCCCGCTGCATGAAAACAGACAGGGAGATGGACAATATTGCGATGCTTGCCACAACCAGATTGCGCCAGCGTGGGCAGGCGCGGACGAGCAGCATCAGCAGGATCGGGAAGCCAATATAATATTGTTCCTCCACCGCCAGCGACCAGGTGTGGAGCAGTGGCTTGACGTCTGCGCCGCCCGCGAAATAGCCGGTGTCAGTGAAGAACCACAGGTTCGAGACAAAGAACGTGGCCGCCAGCGCGGATTTGGGGACACTGGCCAGATCGCCGGGCAAATAGAGCCAGGCGGATGCCGCCAGCACCGCCAGCATCATCAGCGCCAGCGCAGGCATGATGCGGCGGAAGCGCCGTTCGTAGAAACGCAGGATCGAAAAGCGACCCTGATCGACTTCGCGGGCGATGATGCCAGTGATGAGATAGCCGGAAATGACGAAGAATATATCGACGCCGACATAGCCGCCGGAAAAGCCGGGGACATGGGCGTGGAACAGCAGCACCGGCAGGATGGCGAACGCGCGCAATCCGTCTATGTCGCGGCGGTAGCGGTCGGCCGTCGTTGGCATCGTCAGGGGTGCAGATCCGTGCATCGGGCGGGGATAGCGGCAAAGCCCTGATATTTGCTTTACCGTCGCGACTCGCATTCCACGCAATGGTAAATCAGAAATTTACGCTTTCCGTAGCGGAAGGCATCACTCGTTCCGCAAGCGATTGCAATTTGTGCAACCGCCATTTCATCCTTCGCATTTGCGAAGAATCGCCCCGTCCGCCAGTAGGAGTGTGCCTTTCAGGCATCCTCTCCTAAACTTTTCGGGCTGATCTCACGATCAGCCTTTTTTTTTACGCAAAGTTGCGCTAGGCGGATTGGGCTAAGGCGCGCCATATAACATGTTTCTGGAGAGGGGCCGCCGGTAAGACCGGCAAGGCGAGCCAAGGCACCGGGGGATCGAGCATCGACATGCTCTCCCCCATTTAACGTCCCAAATTGCTGCATCAATATCGAGCGGACCGATCGCCAGTCGGCCCGGTCAGCCCTCACCCGTTCCAGGCATGTTTCGGGAACCAGAAGTCTGATTTGCTGACCCGCCGCCCTGTCCCCCGGCCTGCGCCGGGGAACAGAATTGCAGCTGGCGTGCGTCAGGTCAGCGCAGCGCGTCGCTTCACGCCATTTCGCGGCCATAGGCCGTGACGGTTTCCACTTCCGCGCTGTCGCCCAGCACGACGCCCAGCCGCTGGTGCAGGCTGGTTGGCGCGATGTCCATGATCGGGCCGAAGCCGTCGGTGGCGGTGCCGCCCGCCTGTTCGATCAGATAGCTCATCGGATTGGCTTCATACATCAGGCGCAGCTTGGCCTTGCCGGGCGAGCGATGGTCGTAGGGGTAGAGGAAGATGCCGCCGCGCTTGAGGATGCGATGCACGTCCGCGACCATCGAAGCGGTCCAGCGCATGTTATAATCCTTGCCGCAGGGACCGGCCGTCCCGCTGACGCGCTCCTCGACATAGCGAGCAACGCCGGGCGACCATTGGCGGCGGTTGGACATGTTGATGGCAAATTCGCACTTGCCCTGCGGCATGACCATATTGGCGTCGGTCATGACCCAGCTGCCAACTTCGCGGTCGAGGGTAAATTCGTAAACGCCCGTGCCGACACTCAGCACCAGCAGCGTTTGCGGCCCATAAATGGCATAGCCTGCCGCGACCTGCGCCCGGCCCGATTGCAGGAAATCCTGCTCGGTCACCTGACGGCCCGCGCAATCGTCGGGGGCTTTCAGCACCGAAAAGATCGTGCCGACCGACAGGTCGACGTCGATGTTGCTGGACCCGTCGATCGGATCGAACAGCAACAGATATTCGCCCTTGGGATAGCGGTTGGGGATGAGGTGGATCGTCTCCATCTCCTCCGAAGCCATGGCGGCCAGATGCCCGCCCCATTCATTGGCGTCGAGCAGCAGTTCGTTGGCGATCACGTCCAGCTTCTTTTGCACTTCGCCCTGCACATTTTCGCTGTCCAGGCTGCCCAGCACCTCGCCCAGCGCACCTTTGCTGACCGAATGGCTGATCGTCTTGCACGCGCGCGCGACGGTTTCGATCAGCAGGCGCAGTTCAGCGGGCAGCGCATTGGCCAGCCGTTGCTGTTCGATCAGGAAGCGGGTGAGGGTCGTTCGAGCCATCGGGGCGCCTTTCGCAGAGGAGCTTTAAGACCCGGCAGGACGCCGGGGCGAGGAATGAATCTTCGCTAGGGCAGAGCGCCAGCCTAGTCCAGCTATGCGCACCGTTCCTGCCCACCTGTTAGCGTTGTCATGTTACAAAGCATGTATGGCGTCTGTATGAGGGAACCTGTGACGCCGGTTTTTGGTTTCGCGTCCGTGCCGAATCATTCGATGTAAGGACCGCCATGGACAGCCTGATAACCGCCTTTACCGATCCGACTGCCCTGGCCGCGCTCGTCGCGCTGGTGGTGATGGAGGTGGTGCTGGGTATCGACAATCTCGTCTTTATCTCCATCCTGACCAACAAATTGCCTGAAGCGCAGCGGCCCAGGGCGCGCAAGATCGGTATCGGGCTGGCACTGGGGATGCGCCTTGTCCTCCTGTCGATGATCGCCTGGATCGTCGGGCTGACCGCGCCGGTGTTTGATCTGGGTATCAGTGGGCCACTGGACCAGCATGGCGCGCCGACATTCGAAACCGATTTTTCCTGGCGCGATCTGATCCTGATCGCGGGCGGGTTGTTCCTGATCTGGAAGGCGACGAAAGAGATACATCACACCGTCGATCCGGCGGGAGGCGACGATGTGCTGGACAAGAAAAGCGTGGCGACCATCACCTTTGGCGCCGCCATTACGCAGATCATCCTGCTGGACATGATCTTCTCGCTCGATTCTATCCTAACCGCCGTGGGCATGACGGACAATCTGGCAGTCATGTATATCGCCGTGATCGTGGCGGTGACGGTGATGCTGATCGCGGCCGATCCGCTGGCCAATTTCATCGCGCGTAACCCGACGGTAGTGATGCTGGCGCTCGGCTTCCTGCTGATGATCGGCGCGGTGCTGATCGCCGACGGCTTTGGCGTGCATGTGCCAAAGGGGTATATCTATGCGGCGATGGCCTTTTCCACGCTGGTGGAGTGCCTCAACATCTTTGCCCGGCGGGCGCAAAAGGGGAAGGGCGCGGCCTGACCCTATGGCGTGCCGGGTTCGGCACGCCGCCGTCCGTGCAGCGCGTCGATCTCCGCCTGGCGCATGGCCAGATATTCGTCGCGCACGATGGCGTAGACATCGGCATTTTCTTCACGCCGCGCCTTGATCCGTTCATCTTCCCGCGCCCGTTCGTCCAGCGACCCGATCGCCCATTTGCCGATCGCAAAGGCGGGGTGGCTGAACGGACGACCGGCGATGGCAGGCAGGATGGCCAGATCAATGGGGCGGGCCAGCACGTCGCGCAGCGTAGTGGGACCGATCAGCGGCAGGTAGAAATAGGGACCGGACCCGACGCCATAATAGCCCAGCGTATTGGCCAGGCCATTGGCGCGATAGGGCAGGTTGAACGGCTTGCGCTTTGCAATGTCGAACAGGCCCGCAATGCCCAGCGTGCTGTTGATCGCAAAGCGGCCAAGCGTTTCGACGGCCTTGCCCGGTTTCAATTGCAGCAGGTAATTTACGACGACGATCGGTTCGTCCAGATTGTTGATGACGTTGCGCAATCCGTCGCGCGCCGGGTTTGGCACGGCGTCGGCATAGCCGCGCGCGACCGGGCCGACGACGGCCTTATCCACGGCCTGCACGGCTTCGAATGCCTGGACATTGATGGCTTCGACCGGGTCGATCGGGTTGCGTTTGCGCGCGGTGACGACGATGTCCTCAATCGCGTCGGCATCGCTCTGCGTCGGCGCGGGTTCGATGATGGCGGGCGGCGGGGGCGGGACGTCCTGCGGCGTGGCGATCTGGCTCGCGGCGATCAGCGGGATGGCAAAAAACTGGAGCGGCACGCGGCGATTCCCTTGGTGATGGGTTGTTCAGAGGGTCTTTGCCCTCGCCTCTCCTATGTGCGCTCTTTCATGCCACGCATGGATGGCAGGTGAACGGTTGCGATAGCGTCACAAAAAATATGGCCGCACCTGTCGGGCGCGGCCATATTTCGTAGTGACGGGAGCGAAAGGTCAGGCGGCGGCGCGCCGTTCCTTCAGTTCCTCGTTCAGCATTTCGGCGAGCAGGAAGGCCAGTTCCAGGCTCTGCGCCGCGTTCAAACGCGGATCGCAATGGGTGTGGTAACGGTCGGCCAGACCTTCGTCGGTGATGGCAATCGCGCCGCCGGTGCATTCGGTGACGTTCTGGCCCGTCATTTCGGCATGGATGCCGCCACCAAAGCTGCCCTCGGCGCGATGGACGGCGAAGAAGCCGCGCACTTCGGTCAGGATGCGTTCGAACGGGCGCGTCTTGTAGCCATTGGCCGCCTTGACGACATTGCCGTGCATCGGGTCGCACGACCAGATCACGGGATGGCCTTCGCGCATGACCGCACGGACCAGCTTGGGCAGGCCCGCCTCGATCTTGTCATGGCCATAGCGGGTGATCAGCGTGATGCGCCCGGCTTCGCGCGCCGGGTTCAACGTGTCGAGCAGGCGCAGCAGCGCATCCGGTTCCAGCGTCGGGCCGCATTTCAGACCAATCGGATTGCCGATGCCGCGCAGATATTCGACATGGGCGGACCCTTCGAAGCGGGTGCGGTCGCCGATCCACAGCATATGCGCCGACGTGTCATACCAGTCGCCGGTAAGGCTGTCCTGCCGCGTCAGCGCCTGTTCGAACGGCAGCAGCAACGCTTCATGGCTGGTATAGAAGCTGGTCCCGCCAAGCTGCGGCACCGTTTCTGCCGACAGGCCGCAGGCGCGCATGAAGTCGAGCGCCTGGCCGATCTGGTCGGCCATCTGTTCGAACTTCGCGGCCCATGGGGAACGGCCCATGAAATCCAGCATCCAGCCATGGACGCGGTCCAGGCTGGCATAGCCGCCGGTCGAGAAGGCGCGCAGCAGGTTGAGCGTCGCGGCCGACTGATTATAGGCCTGCACCATCCGCTGCGGGTCCGGCTCGCGCCCTTCCGCCGTGAAGGCGATGTCGTTGACATTGTCGCCGCGATAACTGGGCAATTCGACCCCGTCGATGACTTCGGTATCGGCCGAGCGGGGCTTGGCGAACTGGCCCGCCATGCGGCCGACCTTCACCACCGGCAGCTTCGACGCGAAAGTCAGCACGACCGCCATCTGGAGCAGCACGCGGAACGTGTCGCGAATGTTGTTCGGGTGGAATTCCGCGAAACTTTCCGCGCAATCGCCGCCCTGCAACAAAAAGGCTTCGCCGGCCGCGACCTTGGCCAGGTCGGCCTTCAAATTGCGTGCCTCGCCCGCAAAGACGAGGGGCGGAAACTGTCCGAGCTGGGCCTCTACCGACGCCAATGCGCCTGCATCCCGATAAAAAGGCATTTGAATGCCCTTTTGGCTCCGCCAGCTATCCGGCGTCCACTTCGCCGCCACGTCGAGTCTCCTTAGGTCACGTTAAAATAGGGGGCGCACCTACGCTGTCACGGATGGCAAGGCAAGATTGTACCAGTTGGACCATGGAGCCGCGCAATAATTTGTCTGTTTCCGCGATGTGCCTATTTCTGGCAGGGGTAGCGTTCGTTGAGCGCCACGCTGACCAGCACCGACGCGGGGCCGCGCCGCTGGTCGGGCAAGCGTTCCAGATAGGCGACGACCGCCCGCCGGGCGTCGTCCGCGCTCATCCGCTGGGGCCAGCAGACCTGCCGCCCGCGCCCGATGAACAGATCCTTGCGGATGCCGTCCACCACGCCGACGATATAGGCCGTGCAGGCCAGGCTATATTCGGGTGCTTTGTTGCGGCATTTGGCCAGCAGGCTGGTGCCGCTTTCGAACATGAAGGGGGCCGTCGGCGAATCCGCAGCGGTGAGGGGGGACGCCGCCAACAGGGCAGCGGGCAACGCAACGAAAAGTGCGCGCATAGGGTAGATGTTCCTGCGACCGGAGTGTGTCGGCCATTGGCATGGCCTTTGTCCGACCATGCGCGCGTCTGCCGATCCTGTCCAACCGTTCCGGCGCATCGCCGCAACGGTCCGGCTCAGGGCGAACGGCGCAAGATTTACTGCGGAGCCTTGGCCGTGAAGGCGAAGGTCAGCGCCACCTGTGGCGCAAGGCCGGTGCTGCTGTCGCCATTGCCCACGCCAAAGGATGCGCGGGCGATAGTGGCGCTGCCCGATACCTTGCGGGTCGGACCTTCGCCGGTCAGGGTGAAGCGGATGCTCTGCGCTTTGCTGATGCCTTTCAGGCTGAGCAACCCCCTTGCCCGGTAGGCGTTGGGTCCGGTGCGTTCCGCGCCCTTTGCGGTGAAGGTCGCGGTCGGATGCGCGGCGATGCTGAAAAATTCGTCGCCCGGCAGCATCCCGTCCTTATAGGCGTCACCCACGCTGGCGCTGGCCATGTCGATCGTCACCTTGATGTCCGCGCTGTCGGGATGGTCGGGGTCCATGACGATCGCGGCGGTCCATTTGCCAAAGCTGCCGCTGATGGTTTCGCCGTCATTGCCGACGGAAAAGCCGATCCGCCCGCCCGGCTGCACCGTCCATGCCGGTGGTGGCCCTGCGGCTTCTTCGACAGGTTCCGCAATGGCATTTGCGACAACGTTTTCAGGCGTGGCTTCGGCGACATTGGCCGGTTCGGCAATGGGTTCCGGCGCGACTGGGGCAGGAGCCGCCACGCTGGCAGGCGCTGCGCCGGGCAGGATGGCACGACCGGCCAGAAAGCCGACAAGGATCAGCGCAGGCAGGCCAATGAGCAGCGCGGTCGACCGCCCCGGCACCATCCGCCAGATCAGCCCGTCGCGCATCAGGAAATGATGGCGCAGCGCCCCGGCGACATGCAGCGCGACCAGCGCGATGCCGATCCAGGCGATCAGGCCATGGCTACCCTTCGCCAGCCCATGGACGGACGCAGGCAGCGGAAGGTGGGGCAGGGGAATGGCGCCAAAGATCAGCGTCGGCACCTTGACCTTCGCGGTCGATACCAGCGCCCAGCCGGTCAGCGGCCCGGCAATCATGAAGGCGTAAAGGCCCAGATGCACGCCCGACGCCAATGCGCCCTGCCAGCCGCCCTCCAATTTTGCCGGGCGCGGTTTCCAGTAACGCACCGCGACCCGCACCAGCGTCAGGGCCAGGATCATGATGCCGACCGACTTGTGCAGTTGATAGAGCGAAAAGCCGCGCGCCCCCAGACCCTCCAGCGCCCAGCCGACGCTGATCTGGAAAGCGATCAGGGCAGCGATGGCCCAGTGCAGGATGATGGCAGTCAGGCTGTAGCGTTGCATGTAAGGTTCCGGGGATCGTGGCGCAGGCGAAGCTATGGTGCGGGCGGACCCAAGTCCATCGGCCCAACTGGAAACATTGCGTTGCCGCTGCGCAATCGCCATTGTGTCATAAAGGTCGCAACTCCTGCAATTTTACCGGCGCGATTGCATCACTGGCTGTCGCGGGTAAGAGGCAGGCAGAAAATAGTGAGGGAAAATCAGGACATGGCCAAACCCGAATCCTGGCGGTTCACTCCGCAAGCCTATCGCTTCGTGACCAGCATCGACACGCGGTTTCAGGATCTCGATACGATGGGTCACATCAACAATGTGGCGATTTCCGGCATTTTCGAAACCGCGCGCATCCGGTTTCACCATCATATGGGCCGTCATCCGCAGGAACAGGGCGTCCGCTGGCTGGTCGCCAACGTCAATCTGAACTTCATCGAGGAATCGCACTTCCCCTATCCGTTCGAGGTGCATTGCGCGATCGGCCATATCGGCCGCACCAGCTGGACGATCAGCTCGGCCGGGTTCCAAAAGGGCGTGTGCGTCGCGACCTGCGACACCACCGTCGTCACCCATGGCACCGAAGGCCGCCGCGAAATCGACGAGACGCTGCGCGAAGCGATGGAACTGAACTTCATCCGGCAGCCTGAATAGAGTCGGTTTTGTGGCTATTACTTCGCGGCGCTCGCAAGGATGCCGTCACCGAAAACCGTGCATCCGCCGTGCCCATTGGAATGCGATGACGGCACCCTTGGCCGGCTGAATCATCGCAGCGGCCAATAGCACCGCCAGCGTCGGCCAGATCGCGGCCTGCCACCCCAGCGGAATGGAAAGCGCGCTGTTCACCTCGATCATCAGCGGGACCAATATGTGGCCCAGCAACAGAATGACGATATAGGACGGAAAATCGTCGGCCTGATGCGTGTCCCAGCGCTGGCCGCAATGGGTGCAGGCGGGCGTGGGTTTCAGGAAACGGGCAAACATCCGCCCTTCGCCACAGGCCGGGCATTTTCCGCGCAGCGCAAGGGCCAGCGCTGGCCCGAACGGGCGGTCTGGTGCAGGATCGGGTGGCAGGCCAGTCATGGGCGCGGGGGTAGGGGTTCGCCCGCGATGACGCAACATGGGATAATCCCCGATGGCCCTTCCGCCCTGCGCAAAGCCTGTTAAGACACCGCCATGCGTCTGCCCGGCCCGTCCGAAATCTTTGCCCTGTTCGATGATGCGCGCCCGCGTGGTGCGGCGGCGGCGCGGCTGTATCGCGATCCTGTAGAGGTTATCGCGGCCTATAGCATGGCGCAGGTCCAGCCCGCGCTCGACCGTCTGGCCGACGCGCGGGAGGCCGGGCTGCATGTCGCAGGCTATATGGCCTATGAAGCGGGTCTGGCGCTGGAGGACCGGCTGGCGCCGATCGCGCGCCGGCGGCAGGTAGATGCGCCTGATGCAGCGCCTCTGCTGTGGTTCGGTCTGTTCGAAGGGGTGCGCCTGATCGCGCCTGATGCGGTAGCCGCGCTGCTGCCCGATCCGGCGGATGCGCAGGTGGGACCGTTGCGGCCGCTGGTGGATGAAGCAGCCTATGGCGCGGCCTTTGGCCAGGTGCAGGATTATATCCGCGCAGGTGACATTTATCAGGTCAACCTGACCTTCCCCTGCGAAGTGGATCTGTCGGGCGATCCGATGGCGCTTTATGCCGCGATCCGCCCGCGCGGCGCAGCGGGCTATGGCGGGGTGATGCGCACCGGGGATCAGGCGATCCTGTCCTTTTCGCCCGAACTCTTCTTCACGCTGGTACGCGGCCAGTTGACCGCGCGGCCGATGAAGGGGACGGCGGCCCGCCATCCCGATCCGCAACAGGACGCCGCCCTTGCCCGCTGGTTGCAGGACGATGCCAAGCAGCGCGCCGAAAATCTGATGATCGTGGACCTGTTGCGCAACGACCTGTCGCGCGTATCGCGCGCGGGCAGCGTGACTGTGCCGGACTTGTTCAAGGTCGAAAGCTACCCGACCGTTCATCAACTGGTGTCCACCGTGCGGGCGCGGGTGCTGCCGGGGCTGTCGCCGGTGGATGTGCTGCGCGTGCTGTTTCCCTGCGGCTCGATCACCGGCGCGCCCAAGGTGCGGGCGATGGAAATTATCGACGCGGTCGAACCCCATGCGCGCGGCGTCTACACTGGCACGATGGGCTGGATCGACCCGGATGGCGACGCGGCTTTCAACGTCGCCATCCGCACGCTGAGCGTCCGCGAGGGAGCGGGCGTGGGGCGGCTGGGTCTGGGTTCCGGCATCGTTGCCGATTCGCAACTGTCGGCGGAATGGGCTGAATGTCTGGCCAAGGGTCGATTTCTCGTTCCTGCCTGATGAGCCTGCTTGACTTGGGCGCGGGCAACCGCTTGGAATGGCTGCAATGTCACTGGCCGATGGACGCTTTGATCTGCTCGAAACCATGGCCTTCGACCCGATCGAAGGCATAAGGTTGCTGGAGCTGCACCTTGAACGGGTCAAGGCGAGCGCCGACGCGCTTGGCTTTGCCTTCGATCGCCATGGCCTGCGCAACGAATTGCAGGCCGCCACCTTTCGTCTGCGCGAACGCAGCCGGGTGCGGTTGATGGTGTCGCGCGGCGGCGCGGTAGCGATAGAAGTGCGCGATCATCGCGCCTGGCCCGGCGCGATCGTGCCGGTAAAGATGGTGCCGCGCCATGCGCCTGCCGACGACCTGCGGCTGCTGCACAAGACGACCGATCGGTCGCTCTACCGCGACGCGCTCAAACGGGGCGGCACCTATGAAGTGGGGCTGATCGACGCAAAGGGTTATGTGACCGAAGGCTGCTTCTCGTCCATCTTCGTGGAACGGGGCGAAAAGCTGGTCACCCCGCCGCTCAGCCGGGGCGTATTGCCCGGCATCCTGCGCCGAAGCCTGATCGACATGGGCGAAGCGGTGGAAGCGGACCTGCGCGTCCATGATCTGGACGGCGGTTTCTTCATCGGCAACGCCGCGCGCGGCATGGTGGCCGCTACGCTGGCGCATTAGCCGCGCTTTCCTGCCGTAAAGCCTTTCATCGCCAACTGGCGGTTGCCCCTGCGTCCGTTGCGCATTAAGGACCGCCGCGTCTGCTTTATGAGCAGATACGCGATGTTTGAGAAAGATTATTGCCATGAGCCTGACTTCCGCTGCCCTCGGCCGTATCCAGCCCTCCGCCACGCTCGCCATGAGCGCGCGGGTGAATGCGCTTAAAGCCGATGGCGTGGACGTGATTGGACTGTCGGCGGGCGAACCCGATTTCGATACGCCCGATTTCGTCAAGGAAGCGGGCATCGCCGCGATTCGCAACAACCTCACGCGCTATACCGACGTGGACGGCACCGCCGACGTCAAGGAAGCGGTGATGTTCAAGTTTCAGCGCGACAATGGTCTGAGCTACAAGCGCAGCCAGGTCACGGTCAATTCCGGCGGCAAGCACACCTTGTTCAACGCGCTGGTCGCGACTGTGGACGTGGGCGATGAAGTCATCATCCCCGCGCCTTACTGGGTCAGCTATCCCGACATCGTGAACTTTGCGGGCGGCACGCCTGTTTTCATCGAAGGTCCGGCGTCGCAGGGTTACAAGATCACCGCAGCGCAGCTGGACGCGGCGATCACCCCGCGCACCAAATGGGTGATGCTCAATTCGCCGTCCAACCCGTCTGGCGCGGCCTATTCGGCCGACGAGCTGAGGGCGCTGGCCGACGTGCTGCTGCGGCATCCCCATGTGCTGGTGATGACCGACGATATGTATGAGCATGTCTGGTACGCATCGACCCCCTTCGCCACCATCGCGCAGGTTTGCCCGGACCTGTATGACCGCACGCTGACGGTCAATGGCTGCTCCAAGGCTTTCTCGATGACCGGCTGGCGCATCGGTTTTGCCGGTGGTCCCGAATGGATCATCAAGGCGATGAGCAAGCTGCAATCGCAATCGACCAGCAACCCCTGCTCGATCAGCCAGGCCGCTGCCGTCGCCGCGCTCACCGGGCCGCAGGATTTTCTGGAGGAACGCAACGGCGTGTTCCGCAAGCGCCGCGACATGGTCGTCGCGATGCTGAACGACGCGCCGGGGCTGGATTGCCCGACGCCCGAAGGCGCTTTCTACGTCTATCCCGACGCCAGCGGCGTGATCGGCAAGGTGACGCCCAAGGGCAAGCTGATCGACAGCGACGAAACGCTGATCGGCTACTTTCTGGACGAAGCCAAGGTCGCTGCCGTCCATGGCGCGGCCTTCGGCCTCTCGCCCGCCTTCCGCATCAGCTATGCGACGTCGGACGAAGTGCTGAAAAAGGCCTGCACCCGCATTCAGGAAGCCTGCGCCGCTTTGCGATAAGCCCCGGACCGCATCGGCCTGCGCAGGCCGATGCGGTGCCGCGCGCGCAAAAAACACCAAAACGGAAACGGTCCTTTTCGCGTCGCGCCGTCTTGCGATTGACGCAATGCGACCTATATGTCCGTTGCGTAAAGAAACTGATTTAAGGCTGCATCGCGCCGGTCGTTCTGTTTCATGCTTTGGTCGAACGCCGCTCGTAAGGGCGCGCGCCATTCAGCAAGGGGCAAGGCGCAGACTTTTAACCGGGTCTGTAACCGGATCGCACTGTCAGCCGAACTATAGTGTGAACAAGAAAGGCATTGGCCATGGTGGCGTTTATCAAATCCGAACTGTTCCTGCGCTTCATGGGCGGGTTCCTGATCGGCGCCGTGGGCGTATTCCTGCTCCAGCCTGACGATCAGCCGGGCCTGGGCATTTCTGCCATTGCAGCAACGACCACCCATAATGCGGCGCTCTGACGGCCTCGCTCTCGTCCTTCTGGCGGCATTAGCCGTCGCTTCGCCCGTGCGTGCCGAACGCACGGTGCTGGCCCCCGTCCCGACCATAGATGCAGCGTCCACGCGCACGCTGGAAACGGCTGTGTTCGCCGGTGGCTGCTATTGGGGTGTCGAGGGTGTCTTTTCCCATGTGAAGGGCGTTCGCCTCGTCAAATCGGGTTTTGCCGGTGGTCCCAATAACCGCCGCGTCGATTATGCGATGGTCAGCGGCGGCGACACCGGCTTTGCCGAAGCGGTCCGCGTGACCTATGATCCCAAACAGGTCAGCTACGGCACGCTGCTGCGCATCTTCTTTTCGGTCATCGCCGATCCCACGACGCTGAACTATCAGGGGCCAGACCATGGCACCCAATATCGCAGCGCGCTCTATCCGTTGAATGCGGAGCAGGGGAAGGCCGCCAGCGCCTATCTGGCGCAACTGGGCAAGGCGGGCCTGTGGCGCGATCCGATCGTGACCAAAGTGGAACGCTTCACCGGCTTTCAGGATGCCGACGCCTATCATCAGGATTTCATGAAGGCGAACCCGCGCCACCCCTATATCCTGCGCTGGGACGCGCCCAAGCTGGCGGCGTTCAAGGCGATGTTCCCGATCCTGTATCGGGACAAGCCATCGGCTTGAAGCAGCGCAGGTCGTTGGCCAGCCATCGCCATATTGCCAATGCAGCGCGTCAGGTTTAGGTTCGTCCCATCAATTGGGAGCGATGTATCATGATTCAGGGTCACCGCTGAAGCGGACAAGCAAGAAGGTGGCGGCGCAATCCGCCCTGTTGCACCTGAACAAGAGACGTCATCATGCAAAGATTGAGTAACAAGACCTGCGTCGTTACCGGCGCGGCGCGGGGCATTGGCCGCGCCATCGCCGAGCGTTTTCTGGCGGAGGGCGCGGACGTTATCCTGACGGATGTGAATGCCGTAGCTGGAATGGAAACAGCCCGGCAAACCGGTGGCCGGTTCCTCCGGCTGGATGTGCGCGAGGAGGAGGACTGGGCGCGGATGGCCGAAGTCGCGTCGGCGATTGATGTCATGGTCAATAATGCGGGCGTGACCGGATTTGAAGAAGGTCCGGTCGCCCATGATCCTGAAGAAGCGAGCCTGGCCGACTGGCGCGCAGTTCATGCGGTCAATCTGGACGGCACGTTCCTTGGGTGCCGCTATGCGATCCGCGCGATGAAGGCGCGGGGAACCGGCTCCATCATCAACATATCGTCGCGCTCCGGGCTGGTGGGTATTCCGCGTGCAGCAGCCTATGCCTCGTCAAAGGCGGCGGTGCGCAATCATAGCAAGAGTGTCGCACTTTATTGCGCCCAACAGGGGTGGCGCATCCGTTGCAACTCGATCCATCCCGCCGCCATTCTGACGCCGATGTGGGACGCGATGCTGGGCGAGGGCGCGGATCGGGAAGTAAGGGCAAAGGCGTTGGTCGCGGACACACCGTTGCAGCGTTTCGGGTCGTCCGAAGAAGTGGCTGCCATCGCAGCAATGCTGGCTGCCGACGAGTCCGCTTATGTAACAGGTGCCGAATTCAATATCGACGGCGGGCTGCTCGCCGGGTCGGCGGCCTCACCTGGCTGACGCAACTTACGGAAAGGGCGGCATCCGCAGGACGCCGCCCTTTCCGGTTTCAATCCGATCGATCGCTTATTTCGGCGAAAGCACCATCAGCATCTGACGGCCTTCCATGCGCGGATAGGCTTCGACCTTGGCTACTTCGGTGACATTTTCCGCCACGCGCTGGAGCAGGGCCATGCCAAGCTGTTGATGGCTGAGTTCGCGGCCACGGAAACGCAGGGTGATCTTCACCTTGTCGCCATCGCCGATGAAATCATGGACCTTCTTCATCTTCGTATCATAGTCATGATCGTCGATGTTCGGACGCATCTTGATCTCTTTGAGTTCCTGCGTCTTCTGGGTCTTGCGGGCGATATTCGCCTTTTTCTGGGCTTCGTACTTATACTTGCCGATGTCCAGAAACTTGCAGACCGGCGGGTCGGCCGTCGGCGAGACTTCGACCAGGTCCAGGCCGACTTCGGCCGCCTGATCGATCGCTTCCTGCGTAAACATCACACCCAGATTCTCGCCTTCCCCGTCAATCACGCGGACTTTGGGGACCGTGATGAATTCATTGTAGCGAGGGCCGGATTTCGGCGGCGGCGCCAGCGGGCGGCGCATCATTGGGGGACGTATAGCAGTATCTCCTGTGGTCGTTGCAAAAACGAGTGGCTCTTAGCGGCTTTTTTGCAAAGCCGAAAGGGGTCCGTGATGCCGCCGGAGCGAAATCACGAACCCTGTGGCATTGCTGCCTCAACACATATCGGGCGCGCGGGCTTCATTTGCAAGGCGGGAAATCACTTCATCCAGCGAAAGGATGGTCTGACCCTCGCTGCCCAGCACGCGCAGCGCGACCTTGCCTTCCTCCGCTTCACGCCGTCCCACGACCAGCAGGTTGGGGACTTTGGCAAGGCTATGTTCGCGCACCTTGTAATTGATTTTCTCGTTGCGCACGTCCGATTCGGCGCGGATTCCTGCCGCGCGCAGCTTGGCCACTACCTCTGCCGCATAATCGTCCGCGTCCGACACGATGGTCGCGACCATGGCCTGCACCGGGGCCAGCCAGGTCGGGAAACGCCCGGCATAATGTTCGATCAAGATACCGATGAAGCGTTCGTAGCTGCCAAAGATCGCCCGGTGCAGCATGACCGGCCGATGCCGCGCGCCATCTTCGCCGACATAGGAGGCGTCGAGTCGTTCGGGCAATACGCGGTCCGACTGGATCGTGCCGACCTGCCATGTCCGGCCGATCGCGTCGGTCAGGTGCCATTCCAGCTTGGGCGCGTAGAATGCGCCTTCGCCCGGCAATTCTTCCCAGCCATATTCGGGGGTGTTCAGGCCGGCAGCGGCGACGGCATTGCGCAGTTCGGTTTCCGCCTGATCCCACATCTCCTCGCTGCCGAAACGCTTTTCGGGGCGCAGCGCCAGCTTGATCGAGTAGGTAAAGCCGAAATCCTTGTAGATGCGGTCGGCCAGCGCGCAGAAGGCGCGGACTTCCTCGACGATCTGGTCCTCACGGCAGAAGATATGCGCGTCATCCTGCGTGAATTGCCGCACGCGCATCAGCCCGTGCAGCGCGCCATGCGGCTCGTTGCGGTGGCAGCAGCCATTTTCGTAGAGGCGCAGCGGCAGGTCGCGATAGCTTTTGATGCCCTGACGGAAAATCAGCACATGCGCCGGGCAGTTCATGGGTTTGAGCGCCATCCAGTCGGCATCGTCCGACACCAGCGGGCCTTCATCCTCCACATTCGGCACTTCGTCGGGAATCACGAACATATTTTCGCGATATTTGCCCCAATGGCCCGAAATCTCCCACTGGCGCGCGTCCATCACCTGCGGCGTCTTGACCTCGCGATAGCCGGTTTCGTCGATCGCGCGACGCATATAGGCTTCCAGCTGACGCCAGATCAGATAGCCCTTGGGGTGCCAGAACACGCTGCCATGCGCTTCGGACTGAAGGTGGAACAGGTCCATCTCCGCGCCCAGCCTGCGGTGGTCGCGCTTGGCTGCTTCCTCCAGCCGCGTCAGATGCTCGTTAAGCTGCTTCTTGTTGAGCCAGCCGGTGCCGTAGATGCGGCTGAGCATCGCGTTCTTCTGATCACCGCGCCAATAAGCGCCCGACACGCGGGTCAGCTTGAACGCCGCCGGATCCAGCCGCCCGGTCGATGCCAGATGCGGTCCCCGGCACATATCATACCAGCCATCGCCGCTATGATAGACGGTCAGTTCCTCGCCAGCGGGCAGTTCCGCCGCCCATTGCGCCTTGAACGTCTCACCCGCCGCGTTCCACTGGGCGATCAGCGTGTCACGGCCAATCACTTCGCGGCGCAACGGCTTGTTGGCGGCAATGATCTCGCGCATCTTCGCCTCGATCGCGGGCAGATCCTCGTCGGTGAAGGGGCCGCGTTCGGGATTGGGCGCAAAGTCATAATAAAAGCCGTCGTCGGTCGACGGGCCAAAGGTGATCTGCGTGGCCGGAAACAGCGCCTGCACCGCCTCGGCCAGCACATGCGCAAAGTCGTGCCGTGCCAGTTCCAGCGCGTCGGCCTCATCCTTGGCCGTCACCAAAGCAAGCTGCGAATCCTGTTCCAGCGGCCGCGTGATGTCGCGCAATTCGCCGTCCACTCGCGCCGCGATCGCCGCCTTGGCCAGACCCGGTCCGATCGCCGCTGCAATGTCCGCCGGGGTAGTGCCGGGCGCGACTTCACGCACGGAACCGTCGGGCAAAGTGATTTTGAGCATGGCGGACACGGAATTTCCTCGAAGAAGCATGAAATGCGCGGCACAAAAATCGCCGCGCCTTCCCCATAAATGGGCCGCCCTGCCTGTCAATAGAAGGGGCGTCATGAACCAGGCTGCTTCGTCCTGCTTATGGACTTGGCATTGCGCCTCGCTTAGCATCGCCGGGCAAGGGAGGGCAGGGGGCGTGCGGGCCATGCGATGTGCAGTTGCGATCATTGTCTCTCTCGCTGTCGCCTTTGGCGCGGCGGGCCTTGTCGGCTGGCGCGACGGGGGCAGCGGTGCAGCGTCGCAAATCAGGGCAGTCGCCCCGCCGCATCGGGCGCAATCGCGGCAATATTGGCGCTATCTGCCCGTGCTGCGATAGGGTTCAGGCGAACAGCAAACGGGCGTCTTCATCGGTCGCTTGCAGAAACCCTACCGGCCCGCCGACCTCCACCCCCGATGGCAGCACATCCGCCGCCATGCCGCACAAGGCCAGCCCGCTCTGGCAGGCAATGATCGTCACGCCCAGCGCCTGCGCTTCGGCCAGCAGCGTCGCGAGATCGGGCAGGCCCGCCGCGCGATGCGCCACATCCTGCGGCGCTACGATCGGCGCGCGCAGCAATGCCACGGCATCGAGTTGAAGGAACAGTGCCGCCGCCCCGCCTAGCGCGGCCTGCGCCGCTGCCAGCACCAATGCCCCGCGCAGCCGCTCCGCATCGGGCGTCGTCACCACGATCCTTATGGCGCGCACAGTTCCGCCGCGCAGCCGGAACAGGCCGGGTCTTTGGGCAGGTCGAGCGTGCGAAAGCGCATGGACAGCAGATCCGCGATCAGCAGCCGCCCGGCCATGTCGGTGCCGAATGGCGCGAGCGCGCGAATCACCTCCAGCGCGGCCAGACTGCCGATCGCGCCGGTCAGCGCGCCGATGACGCCTGTTTCCGCGCAATTGCGTTCCGGCGCATCTTCGGGCGCGCCGACAAGGCAGCGATAGCAGGGCTTGTCCGCTTCCCATCCGCGATAGGTGGACAGTTGCCCCTCGAACGGGCCGACCGCCGCCGACACCAGCGGGATGCGCAGCCGTTGCGCCGCATCCGCCACCGCCAGCCGGGTGGTGAAACTGTCGCTGCCGTCCAGCACGACGTCAGCGTCGCGCAGCATCAGCGCGGCATTATCCGCGTCGATCCGCGCGTTGATCGGGATCAGCTTCACGTCCGGGTTCAGCCGCGCGACTGCCATCATCGCGACTTCTGCTTTGGGCGCACCAATATCGGCGGTGCCGAACATGACCTGCCGTTGCAGGTTGGAAAGGGCGACATCGTCATCGTCGATCACCCGGATGGTGCCGACGCCCGCCGCCGCCAGATAGAGGATCGCCGGGCTGCCGATACCGCCCGCGCCGATCACCGCGACATCGGCGGACAACAGTCGCGCCTGACCCGCGCCGCCAATTTCCTTCAGCACGATGTGCCGGGCATAGCGATCCAGTTGATCGTCGTTCAGCGTCACGGCGCGTCGGACCAGAGGAAGCGCACCTGCGACCGCATCCATTGCGGATCCGCGTTGCCACTCTTGGGAAAGGATCCACGCAAAGTGCCGAGGATGCGCCCGCTCACGAATTTTTCGATCGCCGGGCAGTGCGCATTGACTGGCGCGACCTTGAGCGGCTTGCCATCCCCTGACAACAGGAACAGCATGTTGATTTCCAGCAGCTTCGATCCCTCATAGGGGACCGCGCCGCCACATTCATTCTTGCGATAGAGGCGGGCCACTTCCTCCGACCAGCGCGGCGACACCTTGCGCCCCAGCCAGCCGTCGATCACCGGCACGGCGGCCAGGTCATCGGGCATGGCCACCATGGGGCTTGCGGCCAGCATCAGCGAAAGCAGCATCGTCATCGCGTCACACTCCTGTCGAACCGAAGCCGCCCTGTCCCCGGACGGTGTCGTCCAGCATATCGACCTCCACGAAGCTGGCAAGCTGCACCGGCGCAGCCACCAGTTGGGCGATGCGGTCGCCGCGCTGGATCGCAAAGGGCTGGTCGCCCAGGTTGATCAGGATGATCTTCAATTCGCCGCGATAGTCCGCGTCGATGGTGCCGGGCGTGTTGGGCAGGCTGATGCCATGTTTCAGCGCCAGCCCCGACCGGGGGCGGACCTGCACCTCATAGCCTTCGGGAATAGCCATCGCAAAGCCGGTGGCCACGGCATGGCGACCGCCCGGTTGCAGGGTCAATTCCTCTGCCGACACCACGTCCATCCCCGCCGCATGTGCCGTAGCGTAGGACGGCACGGGCAGGCCCGCGCCATGGGGCAGGCGCTTGAGCTGGATGTCAATCGGAGCGAGCGGAGAGGGCATGGGCGACCTTTGCGATGAGTTTGTCCGCGACCTGACCCTTGGGCAGGACAGGCCATGTTTCGATGCCGGACGGCGTGACGATCTGCACGGCGTTATTCTCGCCGCCCATCACATCGCCTGAAACGTCATTGGCGACGATCCAGTCCGCGCCCTTGCGCGCCAGCTTGGCCTGGGCATGTTCGGCGATCTGCTGCGTCTCGGCCGCAAAGCCGATCAGCAGGGCGGGGCGGTGCGCATGGCGGCCCAGCGTCGCCAATATGTCCGGGTTTTCGACCAGCGCGAGTGGCGCGGGTTGGCCGCTGCCGTCCTTTTTCAGCTTCTGGTCCGCCGCATCGGCGGTGCGCCAGTCGGCCACGGCCGCGACCATGATCGCCGCGTCGGCGGGCAGCGCGGTTTCGACCGCGCTCAGCATTTCGCGCGCGGTCTGCACGTCGATCCGATCCACACCGGGCGGCGTCGGCAGTTGCACTGGCCCGGCGACCAACGTCACCCGCGCGCCTGCCTGCGCGGCGGCGGCGGCGATGGCAAAGCCCTGCTTGCCCGACGATCGGTTGGCGATATAGCGCACCGGGTCGATCGGCTCATGCGTCGGCCCGGCGGTGATCAGTATATGTTTGCCGTGCAATGCGGTGTTCGTTTCGGGCGCATCCGCAAAATCAGGCTGCCCTGCCAAGGAATCGCTGTTCTTCGGCAGCGCCAGCAACCGCTCGATCTCGGCCAGAATCGCTTCGGGTTCCGGCAGGCGCCCGGTGCCAAATTCCCCGCACGCCATCGCACCATCGTCCGGCGTCATGATATGGACGCCATCGGCATGGAGCCGCACCAGATTGCGCTGGGTCGCCCGATGATGCCACATCCGCACATTCATCGCAGGCACCGCCAGCACCGGCTTGTCCGTCGCCAGCAGCAGCGTAGTGGCCAGATCATCGGCAATGCCGTTGGCCATCTTGGCGATGATGTTGGCGGTGGCAGGCGCGACCACGACCAGATCGGCCTGACGGCTCAACTGGATATGGCCGATTTCCTGTTCGTCCTTCAGGTCGAACAGGTCGGTAAAGACCGGATTTTCGGTCAGCACCCCCAGCGAGAGCGGCGTCACGAATTGCTGCGCGGACCCTGTAAGCACCGCGCGCACCGCGATTCCCCGCTTGCGCAGCAGACGGACCAGTTCGAGCGATTTATACGCCGCGATACCGCCGGAGATGATGAGGAGGATGCGGGGGGTCATGACTCGCGTAACTCAATTTGATCCCGACATAGCTTTTCAAGCGCGCCCAGATCGCTGGTCGCTGTCGCCCATATCCGGTCGGGGTCCACGCGCGCATATTGGTGCGCCACGATGTTGCGCAGGCCGATCATCGCGATCCAGGGCATATGATCGTGACTGGCGCGGAAACTGGCTGACAGCTTGTTGGCATATTCACCGACCATGGACAGACGATAGGAGAGCAGATCAATGTCGTCGTAACTGTCCATGAACTGGGCGACCGTCAGCTTATCAAGATGGGCTTTGATACGTTCTGCGAGCAGTACGATCGTCTGCAAGTAGGCAAGGTCACGATCTTCCGCCAGCATCAGAAAACAGGCACCGTGTCTCGACTGGCGTGGCGAGCGATTGTTGGCATAAGCATTTTACGTTCTGCAAGGTCGACATGGGTCCCGAGGATAGTTTCCAGTCGAAGCTGCAACCCGATAAAGTCGAGCAGGCTGGCGACCTTGCCTTTTTCAATCTCGCACATCAGATCAACGTCGGAATCCGCGCGCGCGTCCCCCCGCGCGACTGATCCGAACAGGGCGAGCGAAGTGATTCCCGCAGCACGCAGTTCCGCTTCATGCGGCTTGATCCGGGCAATGGCTTCTTCGCGGGTCATGTCGCGGAAGATAATAGCAATGTCGCCCCAACGCCAGCCATCGCCGCGACCACCGCCACCAGCACATAACGCCATCCCCCGCCGACGCGGATCAGCTTCACGTCGCTCAACGGCGGGGGCGGAGGCGCACCGCCCTTTTCGGGAAAGGCGTCCTCGATCCGCCGCACCAGCCCCGGCAAACGCTGCAACGTCCGCCAGTTTCCGATCAGCGCATCGGCGACCTTGGCTTCCGGGCCAAGTTCGTCGCGCAGCCAGTTCTTCACATAGGGGCCGCTGGTTTCCCACAGGTTGATGTCGGGATCGAGCGATGTCGCCACCCCTTCGACCATCACCATCGTCTTTTGCAGCAGCAGCAGATGCGGCTGGGTTTGCATGTCGAAATCGCGGGTGATGGCGAACAGGCCGTCCAGCATCCCGCCGACCGACAATTCGCGCACCGGCTTGCCGCGCATCGGTTCGCCCACGGCGCGCAGGGCAGTCGCGAATTCCTCGACATTATGATGGCCCGGTACATATTGCGCCTCGAAGTGGATTTCCGCCACGCGCTTGTAATTGCCGGTGATCAGGCCATAGAGAATTTCCGCCAGCCACATGCGCGCGCGCCGGTCGATCCGCCCCATGATGCCGAAATCGATCGCGACGATGTCGCCATCGGGACAGACGAACAAATTGCCCTGGTGCATGTCGGCGTGGAAAAATCCTTCCGCAATCGCCTGCCGCAGGAAAGCGTTGACCAGGCGCGCGGCAAGGGCGGGCAGGTCATGCCCTGCCGCGATCAGTGCGGCCCGGTCGCTGATCTTGATCCCGTCGATCCAGGCCATGGTCATGACCTTGCCGGTCGTGCGGTCCCAATCGATGACGGGGACGCGGTATCCCGGTTCGGCCACCATCGCTTCGGCCAGTTCGGACGCGGACGCCGCTTCGCGCCGCAGGTCCAGTTCGCGCGCGGTCCAGCGCTTCATATTGGCGATGACCATGCGCGGGCGCAGCCGGGCGATCTCGCCCCCCAGCATTTCGACATGAGCAGCGGCCCATTCATATGTCTGGATGTCGCGGGCGAACTGTTCGGCCACGCCGGGGCGAATCACTTTGACGGCCACGTCGCGCCCGTCGGTGGTGACGGCGCGATGGACCTGTGCGATCGACGCGGCGCCGACCGCCACTTCGTCGAAGCGGCTGTAGAGCGCCTCGATCGGGCGGCCGAAACTTGTCTCAATCTGCTTGCGGATCGTGTCGAACGGGACGGGGGGCAGCGCGTCCTGCAAGCGTAGCAGGTCGAGCGTCGCTTCCTCCCCTACCAGATCGGGCCGCGTCGCCAGCGTCTGCCCCAGCTTGATCGCTGCCGGGCCGATCGACTGGAACGCATCGGCATAGCGTGGCTGTTTGGGTACACGCGCACCAAAGCGCGCCAACCGCACCAGACGCCGCACGGGCGCAGGCGTCAGCGGATCGCGCTCGATGCCCGTCAACGCGCCATGCCGCGCCAGCGTGCGCCCCCATTTCAGGAGCCGCCAGATATGGGTGATGTGCGCGGTCATGCTATTTTCTCCCCTCCTCTTCAGGGGAGGGGCCGGGGGTGGGGGCGTGCCAGATGGCGCAGCGTTTGGGGATGGCCCCCACCCCAACCCCTCCCCTGGAGGGGAGGGGCTTCGTAGGCGCGCCCATCAAATCTTCCAGCCTGAATGGATCGCGACCAGCCCGCCCAATATCGGCTCGACCTTCGTGTTCACGAACCCGGCGTCGCGGATCATGCCTTCGAATTTGGGCATGGGCGGGAACCGGCGAATCGATTCGATCAGATAGCGATAGCTGTCGGCGTCATTGGCAAACAGCTTGCCCAGATGCGGCACCAGCTTATGCGAATAGACGTCATATACGTCCGAAAAACCCGGCCAGGTCGTTGTGGAAAATTCCAGGCAGAAAAAGCGCCCGCCAAATTTCAATACCCGGTGCGCTTCGCGCAACGCCTCGTCGATATGAGTGACGTTGCGGATGCCGAAGGCGATCGTATAGGCGTCGAAACTACGGTCGCCAAACGTCAGTTCCTCCGCATTCTGTTCCGACCACAGCAGGCCTTTCAGCCCCTTCTTGGTCGCCCGTTCCATACCCACGCCCAGCATTTCCGGGTTGATGTCCGACACGGTGACATGCGCGCCATGCCTGTGCATCCGAAAGGCAATGTCCCCGGTGCCGCCCGCCATGTCGAGAATCGCTTCGCCCGCCTGCGGTTTCACGCGCTTGACGAACTGGTCCTTCCACAAACGATGCGCGCCGACCGACATGGCGTCGTTCATCAGGTCATATTTTGCCGCGACGTTGGAAAAGACCTCACGGACCATGCCCTGTTTGTCGGCGGCTTCGACGTCCCGATAGCCAAAGGATGCTGTTTCGCTCATGCTTGATCCTCTAGACAGAGATTGCGCGCCATTCCAGCCAAGAAGCTGGGAATTGGTGCCTCCTGTGCCTAGATGGTCTTTATGCCAGAGCTTCCCGAAGTCGAAACCACTGTTGCGGGCCTGCGATCCGTCCTTGATGGCGCGGTCCTTGCCCGTGTCGAGCCGCGTCGCGCGGACTTGCGCTTCCCCATTCCGGTGGACCTGCGCCAGCGATTGACCGGCGCGACCGTCACGGGCCTTTCGCGCCGCGCCAAATATGGGCTGATCGCGACCGACCGGGGTGACATGTTCGTCTTTCACCTTGGCATGTCGGGCCGCTGGCGGGTGGACCCGACCGAAATCGGCACCCACGATCATCTGATTCTGGAAACCGGGGCAGGGCGGTTGCTGGCGCTTAACGATCCGCGCCGCTTCGGGTCGGTCGATCTGGTGCGCAGCGATGCGTGGGAAAGCTATGGTCCCTTCACCCGGATGGGACCGGAACCGCTGGGACCAGATTTCGACGCCGCCACCCTTGCCCGCGCGCTCGATGGCAAGGCGACCTCGATCAAGGCGGCATTGCTGGACCAGCGAATCGTCGCGGGTCTGGGCAATATCTATGTGTGCGAAGCGCTCAACATGGCGGGCATCGCGCCGACCCGTGCGGCGGGGCGAATCAGCGGCAAGCGACTCGGCCTGCTGGTGATGGCGATTCGCGAAGTGTTGACGGCCGCGATCGTCGCGGGCGGCTCCACTCTACGCGACTATGCCCGGCCGGACGGGGAATTGGGCTATTTTTCGAAACAATGGCGCGTCTATGGGCGCGAAGGGCAGATTTGCCCATGCGGCGGCACCGTGCAGCGCCGCGTGGACGGGGGCCGGTCGACTTTTTTCTGCCCCACATGCCAGCGTTAGCCGATGCCAACCCGTTGACGCCCGGAACGATCGCATGTAAGGGGCGCACCTTCATGAGACAGGTCGGTCATGTCCGACAGGTTTCTTCCCAAGATCTGACGAGAACCGAGGAATAGAATGGCCAATACGCCGCAAGCCAAGAAGCGCATCCGTCGCAACGAGCGTCGCGCCGAAATCAATGGCGCCCGCATCAGCCGGATCCGCACCCTGGTGAAGAAGGTGGAAGCTGCCATCGTCGCCGGTGACAAGTCCGCTGCCGCTACCGCGCTTCAGACTGTTCAGCCTGAACTGGCCCGTGGCGTTGCCCGTGGCGTGCTGCACAAGAATACCGCAGCCCGCAAGTTTGGCCGCCTGACCAAGGCTGTCGGCGCTATCGCCTGAACCCTTTCGGGTTAATCGGCATTTCGCAAAACCCGCTCCGATCGTCGGAGCGGGTTTTTCGTCGTTTGTTCATAATTTGGTCATTTTCATAAGTCCTGCATTTCCCGCGATTCGACGCGCTGCGGCATGAATTCCTGTGAACAAATTACTGAAATATAATGATAATTTCCTGATCGACGGTTTTCCCAGCCTTTTCCGAGTCAACGGCTTTATTTAAGTTTTTTGACGGTCGCTGCCCTTGATCCAGCCCTGCCCCCCTGTCTATTTTTGAAATCCGGCCGCCATCGAATCACCTTCCGGCGGCCATCATGTTGAGATTGAACGGCACAGATGCTCGGTAAAGCGGGGGCTTTTCCGATGGATAGTCCTGTGCCTATTTCCTGCCCAATGGCGGGGGGCAAAGTTGGTTGGGGTCGAATAGGCGATGAAGGATTTAGTGGGC